>NZ_JBIVHY010000012.1:0-182044 GCF_044749445.1 Pseudomonas sp. NPDC089408 | reverse complement strand
CAGCAGTGAAACGATGCATCGCCGATGGTAGTGTGGGGTTTCCCCATGTGAGAGTAGGTCATCGTCAAGATTCATTTCGCAAAACCCCTATCTGCACATGCAGGTAGGGGTTTTGTCTTTCTGGGCCGAAAGCGCCGGGCCCCACACAGATCCCCCGGTCTTGTACAGATCCCCTGTAGGAGCGGCTTTAGCCGCGAACACCGGCAAAGCCGGTGCCATGCAACGCGTCGCCTGCTTCGCGGCTAAAGCCGCTCCTACAAAGATCGCGCCACAGGATAGACATCGCGTGAGCCTGGAAGGCGATGTCCTCCCACAATTCGAGCCATCACACTAGAATAGTCCCACGCACCTATTCAGAAGCGCTATATGTCCAATCCTGTCGAACCTGAATCACTGGCCAAGTTGCCACTGGACGAGCTTGTCGCTTGCCACGAATGCGACCTGCTGCTGCGCAAACCCGTGCTTCAGCATGATGAAAAAGCCCAATGCCCGCGCTGCGGCTACGAGCTCTATGCCCACCGGCACAACGTGGTTAACCGCAGCCTGGCCCTGGTGCTTACAGCACTGTTGCTGTTCATCCCGGCCAATTTCCTGCCAATCATGCAGCTGCACCTGCTCGGCCAGACTTCGGACGATACCGTCTGGAGCGGTGTGCTGGGCCTTTATAACTCGGAAATGCGCGGCGTCGCCGTAGTAGTGTTCCTGTGCAGCATGGCCATACCGCTGATCAAGCTGTTATGCCAGCTGACCGTGTTGTTGAGTATTCGCCTGAACGTAGGGCGGGACTATGGGCTGGTGTTCTACCGCCTCTATCACCACGTGCGCGACTGGGGCATGCTCGAGGTCTATTTCATGGGCGTGCTGGTGGCCATCGTCAAACTGGTGGACTTGGCCGAACTGACCGTAGGCTTGGGGCTGTTCTGTTTTATCAGTCTGTTGTTGATCCAGGTGTGGCTCGAAGTGGTGATGTCACCCCACCAGATCTGGAGTGCGCTATCAGGGGAGGACCTGCATGCGGGCGATTGATGCGGGCATTCTGGTCTGCAATGAATGTCACGAGCTGAACCGGCAAGAACCAGGCAGCACTTCGCAAACCTGCACGCGTTGCGGCGCCATCGTGCATGCGCGCCGGCCGAACAGCATCGTGCGTACCTGGGCGCTGCTGATTGCCGCGTCGATCCTGTACATCCCGGCCAACCTGCTGCCGATCATGACTGTGAGCACCCTCGGCCAGGGCAGCCCGGACACGATCATGTCCGGGGTTATCACCCTGCTCAAGCATGGCATGGTGCCGATTGCGGCGGTGGTGTTCATTGCCAGTATCCTGGTGCCCACGTTCAAGCTGGTGGGCATCGGCTTGCTGTTGTACTCCGTGCAACGCCGGCAGCCGTTATCTGCCCGGCAACGAATATTGATGTACCGCTTCATCGAATTTATCGGGCGCTGGTCCATGCTGGATATCTTCGTCATAGCCATTCTGGTGGCCGTGGTGAATTTCGGCCGAATAGCCAGTGTCGAAGCCAACCTGGGCGCTGTCGCCTTCGCAACTGTGGTGATCCTGACAATGCTTGCCGCTTTAACTTTCGATCCCCGACTGATTTGGGATAACACGGAGTCGGATGACGACCATGAGTGACTTGCCAACGGCTAAAACCCGCCCCGCTTCGAACTGGTCGGCTATCTGGATTCTGCCTTTGATCGCATTGATGATCGGTGGCTGGCTCGCATGGCAGGCCTACCGTGATGCCGGTGTGGAGATTGAAGTACGCTTTGAGTCGGGCGACGGCATCGTCGCCAACAAGACCGAGGTCATCTACAAAGGTATGCCGGTTGGCAAGGTGAAGAGCCTGGTGCTCGATGCCAAGGGCGACAATCAGGGTGTAATCGCCACGATCGAGATGAACAAAGCTGCTGAGCCTCATCTGAACAAGGGCACACGCTTCTGGCTGGTGAAGCCAAGTGTCAGCCTGGCAGGTATTTCTGGCTTGGAAACGCTTGTGTCCGGTAACTACATTGCAGTCAGCCCAGGGGAGGGCGAGCCTACCAAGCGGTTCAAGGCACTGAAAGTGGCGCCACCGCTGTCCGATAGCGAGCCGGGCCTGCACCTTATGCTCAAGGCCGAGCGGCTGGGTTCGCTCAACCGTGACAGCCCCGTGTTCTACAAGCAGATCCAGGTAGGCCGGGTCAAAAGCTACCGCTTATCCGAAGACCAGAGTACCGTCGAGGTCAAGGTCTTCATCGAACCAGCCTATGCCAGCCTGGTGCGTAAGCACACGCGATTCTGGAATGCCAGCGGCGTCAGTATCGATGCGTCGCTCTCCGGGGTGAAGGTGCGCAGCGAGTCGCTTTCGAGCATCGTTGCCGGGGGTATTGCCTTTGCGACGCCAGAGCACCGCAAGGACAGCCCGCCCACCGACCCGAGCCTGCCATTCCGCCTGTATGAAGACTTCGACGCAGCCCAGGCCGGTATCCGGGTCAAGGTGAAGCTTAGCGATTACGAAGGCCTGCAGGCGGGCCGCACGCCGGTGATGTACAAGGGTATCCAGGTAGGTTCGCTGAAAACCCTGAAGATGGAAGACAACCTGGCCAGCGCCTCGGCTGAGCTGACCCTGGACCCGCTGACCGAAGACTACCTGGTTGAGGGCACACAGTTCTGGGTGGTGAAGCCGTCGATTTCCCTGGCGGGTATCACCGGCCTGGAAGCGTTGGTCAAAGGTAACTACATTGCCATTCGCCCCGGTGAGAGGGGGCAGCGGCCGGAACGTGAGTTCGAAGCGCGCGCCAAGGCGCCACCGCTCGACCTCAAGGCGCCGGGCCTGCACATGGTGCTGTTCGCCGATACCTTGGGCTCGCTGGAGGTCGGTAGCCCGGTGATGTACCGCCAAGTGAAGGTGGGCAGTGTGCAAAGCTACCAGTTCGCCCGCAACAGCAACCGCATCCTGATCGGTGTGCACATCGAGAAGGAATACGAGAAGCTTGTAAACGGGTCGTCGCGCTTCTGGAACGTCAGCGGCATTACCCTGACTGGCGGCCTCTCGGGCATCAAGATCAAGAGTGAATCGCTACAGACGCTGATGGCTGGCGGTATCGCATTCGATACGCCGCGGCCCGATGTGCCGTTGAAGCGCCATATTCCGCGCTTCCGCCTGCTTGAAAGCCAAGAGGCGGTAAACCGTGCTGGTACCTTGATCACCATTCGGGTCGATCGCGCCGATGGCCTGAAGCCGGGTACGGCCATTCGCTTCCGCGGCCTGGATGTGGGCAGCATCGAGAGTGTCGACCTCACTGACGACCTGCAGGCGGTGCTGCTGCGGGCGCGTATTACCGAAGCGGCGAACCGCATTGCCCGTGCCGGTACGCAGTTCTGGGTGGTCAAACCGGCCTTGGGCCTGGTGCGCACTGAAAATCTTGACACGCTGATTGGTGGGCAGTATCTGGAAGTGCAGCCGGCGGCCAAAGACCGTGGACCGCAGCGCGATTTCATTGCCTTGGCCGATGCGCCGCAGGTGGCAGGGCCAGAGGTTGGCCTGCCACTGACGCTCAGCGCGCCGCGGCGTGGCTCGATCAAGCCGGGTGTGCCGGTGACCTACCGAGAGGTGGCGGTGGGCAAGGTGACGGGCTTCGAGCTGGGCCAGAGTGCTGACCGGGTGCTGATCCATATCCTTATCGAACCGCGCTATGCAGCCCTGGTGCGCAGCGGCAGCCGCTTCTGGAACAGCAGCGGCTTCGGCTTCGATTGGGGGTTGTTCAAGGGCGCTACAGTGCGTACCGAGTCGGTGGAGACCCTGATCGATGGTGGCATTGCCTTCGCGACGCCGGATGGCGAGCAGATGGGCAACCCGGCACGGCCGCAGCAGACCTTTGCCTTATTCGACAAGGCCGAGGACCAGTGGCTGCAGTGGGCGCCGAAAATTCAGATAGCCAAGTAACACCGGGCAAACACAGGCCTGCTTTTTTGTAGGAGCGGCCTTGTGTCGCGATCGGGCTGCGCAGCAGCCCCTCGATTTCAGCTGCTATGCAGGTATTGCCGGGGCTGCTTTGCAGCCCGATCGCGACACAAGGCCGCTCCTACAAAAAGCGTTGCGCCCCCGGGGCATGCATAAATCGCAGACAACAAAAAGCCGACCCTAGGGTCGGCTTTTCGACTTGCACGTCGCTTAGGCAGCTGCAGCTTCTTTCAGCGCCTTGATGTGGCCATTCAGACGGCCTTTGTGACGAGCAGCCTTGTTCTTGTGGATGATACCCTTGTCGGCCATACGGTCGATTACAGGTACAGCCAGAACGTAAGCGGCTTGCGCTTTTTCGGCGTCTTTTGCGTCAATGGCTTTAACTACATTCTTGATGTAGGTGCGGACCATGGAACGCAGGCTGGCGTTGTGGCTGCGACGCTTCTCAGCCTGTTTTGCACGTTTCTTGGCGGAAGGTGTGTTGGCCACCGTCGAGCTCCTCGAAAGACTTTAGGTAAATAGCAAACAAAATAGGCCGCGAATCATGCCGATCAGTCGACCGGATGTCAAGGCCACTTGCAAGGTTCCGCCGAGCGGTGCGCCAACAAGCCGGAAAGATTCCTTTCTGCTGCGCGACCTGTACACTCGGGAATTTTTGGCTCCCCTGCGAAGGCGCGGGAGTATCGCACATTCGGACGCTGTCTGGCAGCGTCCTCTGTCATTGGCGTGAATCTTTTCGATGAATCTGCTCAAATCCCTGGCTGCAGTAAGCTCGATCACCATGATTTCGCGGGTGCTGGGCTTTATTCGCGACACCATCCTGGCGCGTATTTTTGGGGCAGGTGTCGCAACCGACGCCTTTTTCATCGCATTCAAGCTGCCCAACCTGCTGCGGCGTATCTTTGCCGAGGGTGCTTTTTCCCAGGCCTTCGTGCCGATCCTGGCCGAATACAAGACCCAGCAAGGCGAGGAGGCGACACGCACCTTCATTGCTTATGTCAGTGGCTTGCTGACCCTGGTCCTGGCCCTGGTCACCGCCATCGGCATCCTGGCGGCCCCGTGGGTGGTGTGGGCGACGGCGCCGGGTTTTGTCGACAGCGCTGAAAAATACCAGCTGACCACCGACCTGTTGCGGGTGACATTTCCTTATATATTGCTGATCTCGCTGTCTTCCCTGGCCGGGGCGATCCTCAATACCTGGAACCGTTTTTCGGTACCGGCTTTTACCCCGACCTTGCTGAACGTGGCGATGATCGCCTTCGCGGTGCTGCTCACGCCGTACTTCAACCCGCCCATCATGGCCCTGGCCTGGGGTGTGCTGGCCGGTGGCCTGGCGCAGTTGCTGTACCAGCTGCCGGCACTGAAGAAGATCGGCATGCTTGTGCTGCCGCGCCTGAACCTGCGCGATACCGGCGTGTGGCGAGTGCTCAAGCAGATGCTGCCGGCGATTCTGGGGGTGTCGGTAAGCCAGATCTCGCTGATCATCAACACCATCTTCGCCTCGTTTCTGGTGGCCGGCTCGGTGTCGTGGATGTATTACGCCGACCGCCTGATGGAGCTGCCTTCGGGCGTGCTGGGCGTGGCGCTGGGGACCATCCTGCTGCCGACCCTGGCCAAGACCTACGCCAACAAAGACCGCGAAGAGTACTCGCGGATTCTCGACTGGGGCCTGCGCCTGTGCTTCCTGCTGGTGTTGCCGTGCACCCTGGCCTTGGCCATTCTTGCCGAGCCGTTGACCGTGGCGCTGTTCCAGTACGGCAAATTCAGTGCGTTTGATGCGGCCATGACCCAGCGGGCGCTGATGGCCTATTCCGTAGGCTTGCTGGCGATCATTCTGGTCAAGGTACTGGCACCCGGCTTCTATGCGCAGCAGAATATCCGCACGCCGGTGAAGATTGCGGTGTTTACCCTGGTCTGCACCCAGCTGTTCAACCTGGCGCTGGTCGGCCCGCTGGCACATGCCGGGCTGGCCTTGGCGATCAGCCTCGGTGCCTGCCTGAATGCCGGCTTGCTGTTCTGGAAGCTGCGCAGCCAGCAGCTGTTCGAGCCGCAGCCAGGCTGGGCCATGTTCCTGCTCAAGCTGGTATTGGCCGTGGCGCTGATGTCGGCCGTACTGCTGGCGGGCATGCACTACATGCCGGCCTGGGAGCAGGGCATCATGCTCGAGCGCTTCATGCGCCTGGGGGCGCTGATCCTGGCGGGCGTCGTGACCTATTTTGGCTGCCTGTACCTGTGCGGCTTCCGGCCGCGGCATTTTGCCCGCAAGGCCTTGCACTAAGGCTTCGGGCGGGTCAGGCGTCGGTTTTTCGCATTCCACGCCGCCCTTGGGCGCTGCTGCCTGTCACCGGCGCCCGGGTGTGGTTATAATCGGCCACTTTATGAGCAAGAAGCGCGTTATGCAGCTGGTTCGAGGTCTTCACAACCTGCGCCCCGAGCACCGGGGCTGTGTCGCCACCATTGGCAACTTCGACGGGGTTCACCGCGGCCACCAGGCAATCCTGGCGCGCCTGCGCGAGCGCGGCCAGGCTTTAGGCCTGCCGACCTGCGTGGTGATCTTCGAACCACAACCGCGCGAGTACTTCGCCCCCGACACCGCCCCGGCGCGCCTGGCCCGCCTGCGCGACAAGGTCGAACTGCTGGCCGCCGAAGGCATCGACCGGGTACTGTGCCTGGCGTTCAACCAACGCCTGAGCAAGCTCAGCGCCGATGCCTTCGTCAAGGCCATCCTGGTCGACGGCCTGGGTGTGCGCCACCTCGAAGTGGGCGATGACTTCCGCTTTGGCTGCGACCGCGCCGGCGACTTCGGCTTCCTGGTCGGGGCTGGCAAGCAATACGGTTTCACCGTCGAGGCCGCCAACACGGTGATCCAGGACGGCCTGCGGGTCAGCAGCACCGAAATACGCAAGGCCCTGGCCGAAGGCGACTTCGAGCTGGCCGAGCACTTGCTGGGCCGGCCGTACCGCATTACCGGCCGTGTCTTGCATGGCCAGAAGCTGGCTCGCCAGCTGGGCACACCAACCGCCAACATCCAGCTCAAGCGCCGCCGCGTGCCGCTGTCCGGGGTCTACCTGGCCAGCATCGAGATCGACGGCAAGGCCTGGCCGGGTGTCGGCAACATCGGCGTGCGCCCCACCGTTGCCGGTGACGGGCGCCCGCACCTGGAAATTCATCTGCTGGACTATGCCGGCGACCTTTATGGCCGGCGCCTGACGGTGGAGTTCCACCACAAGCTGCGTGAAGAGCAGCGATTCGCCTCCCTGGAGGCGCTGAAGTCGGCGATCGATGCGGATATCGCCGCCGCACGTGCACATTGGCACGCTCAACCGCTAACCAAGAGCCTGAAATGACCGACTACAAAGCCACGCTTAACCTTCCGGACACCGCCTTCCCCATGAAGGCCGGCCTGCCTCAGCGCGAACCGCAGATCCTGCAGCGCTGGGACAGCATTGGCCTGTACCAGAAGCTGCGCGAAATTGGCAAGGATCGTCCCAAGTTCGTCCTGCACGACGGCCCGCCCTATGCCAATGGCAAGATTCACATCGGTCATGCGCTGAACAAGATCCTAAAGGACATGATCGTCCGCTCCAAGACCCTGGCCGGCTTCGATGCGCCGTACGTGCCGGGCTGGGACTGCCATGGCCTGCCGATCGAGCACAAGGTCGAGGTTACCCACGGCAAGCACCTGTCTGCCGACCGCACCCGCGAGCTGTGCCGCGAGTACGCCGCCGAGCAGATCGAAGGGCAGAAGACCGAGTTCATCCGCCTGGGTGTGCTGGGTGACTGGGACAACCCGTACAAGACCATGAACTTCGCCAACGAGGCCGGTGAAATCCGCGCCCTGGCCGAGATGGTCAAGCAAGGCTTCGTATTCAAGGGCCTGAAGCCGGTGAACTGGTGCTTCGATTGCGGTTCGGCCCTGGCCGAGGCAGAAGTCGAGTACGCTGACAAGAAATCGCAGACCATCGACGTGGCCTTCCCGGTCGCTGACGAGGCCAGGCTGGCTGACGCCTTCGGCCTGGCCTCGCTGGCCAAGCCAGCCGCCATCGTGATCTGGACCACCACCCCGTGGACCATCCCGGCCAACCAGGCGCTGAACATCCACCCGGAGTTCAAGTACGCGCTGGTCGATACCGGCGAGCGCCTGCTGGTGCTGGCCGAAGAGCTGGTCGAGTCGTGCCTGAAACGCTACAACCTGGAAGGCTCGGTGATCGCCACCGCCCAGGGTTCGGCGCTGGAACTGGTCAACTTCCGACACCCGTTCTACGACCGCCTGTCGCCGATCTACCTGGCTGACTACGTCGAGCTGGGCGCCGGTACCGGCGTGGTGCACTCCGCGCCAGCCTACGGTGAAGACGACTTCGTCACCTGCAAGCGCTACGGCATGGTCAACGACGACATCCTCACCCCGGTGCAGAGCAACGGTGTGTATGTCGAGTCGCTGCCATTCTTTGGCGGCCAGTTCATCTGGAAGGCCAACCCGGCCATCGTCGACAAGCTGAGCGAAGTCGGTGCGCTGATGCACACCGAAACCATCAGCCACAGCTACATGCACTGCTGGCGCCACAAGACCCCGCTGATCTACCGCGCCACCGCGCAGTGGTTCGTCGGCATGGACAAGCAGCCAACCACCGGCGAGCCGCTGCGTGAGCGCGCGCTGAAAGCCATCGAAGAGACCAAGTTCGTCCCGGCCTGGGGCCAGGCGCGCCTGCATTCGATGATCGCCAACCGCCCGGACTGGTGCATCTCGCGTCAGCGCAACTGGGGTGTGCCGATCCCGTTCTTCCTGCACAAGCAGACCGGCGAGCTGCACCCGCGCACCGTCGAGCTGATGGACGCCGTTGCCCAACGCGTCGAAAAGGAAGGCATCGAGGCCTGGTTCAAGCTGGACGCGGCTGAACTGCTGGGCGACGAAGCCGGCCAGTACGACAAGATCACCGACACCCTCGACGTGTGGTTCGACTCGGGCACCACCCACTGGCACGTGCTGCGTGGCTCGCATGACATCGGTCACGCCACCGGCCCGCGCGCCGACCTATACCTGGAAGGCTCCGACCAGCACCGCGGCTGGTTCCACTCGTCCTTGCTGACCGGTTGCGCCATCGACAACCACGCGCCGTACCGCGAGTTGCTGACCCACGGCTTCACCGTGGACGAGAACGGCCGCAAGATGTCCAAGTCGCTGGGTAACACCATCGAGCCGGAAAAGGTCAACAACACCCTCGGTGCCGACATCCTGCGCCTGTGGGTTTCGGCCACCGACTATTCCGGTGAAATGGCCGTTTCCGAGCAGATCCTGCAGCGCAGCGCCGACGCCTACCGGCGTATCCGCAATACCGCGCGCTTCCTGCTGTCTAACCTGTCCGGCTTTGACCCGGCCCGCGACCTGCTGGCCCCGGAAGACATGCTGGCCCTGGACCGCTGGGCCGTGGACCGCACCCTGTTGCTGCAACGCGAGCTGGAAGAGCACTACAGTGAGTACCGTTTCTGGAACGTCTACTCCAAGGTGCACAACTTCTGCGTTCAGGAACTGGGCGGCTTCTACCTCGACATCATCAAGGACCGCCAGTACACCACCGGCGCCAACAGTGTCGCCCGCCGTTCCTGCCAGACCGCGCTGTACCACATCAGCGAAGCGCTGGTGCGCTGGATCGCGCCGATTTTGGCGTTCACCGCCGACGAAATCTGGCAGTACCTGCCGGGCGAGCGCAACGAGTCGGTAATGCTCAACGGCTGGTACCAGGGCTTGAGCGAGCTGCCGGAAGGCACCGAGCTGGACCGCGCTTACTGGGACCGCGTGATGGCGGTGAAGGCATCGGTCAACAAGGAGCTGGAAAACCAGCGTACCGCCAAGGTCATCGGCGGTAACCTGCAGGCCGAAGTCACCCTGTACGCCGACGAAGGCCTGAGCGCCGACCTGGGCAAGCTGGGCGACGAACTGCGCTTCGTGCTGATCACATCGGCCGCCAGTGTGGTGCCATTCGCCCAGGCTCCGGCCGAAGCGGTAGCCACCGAAGTCGAAGGCCTCAAGCTGCAAGTGGTCAAGTCCGGCCACACCAAGTGCGGCCGTTGCTGGCACTTCCGCGCCGACGTCGGCAGCCACCCGGAGCACCCGGAAATCTGTGGCCGTTGCGTCGACAACCTGACCGGTTCGGGAGAGGTGCGCCACTATGCCTAACCCTGCAGCGGGGCGCCTCGGGCGCCTGGCATGGCTGTGGCTGAGCTTGCTGGTCCTGGTCGTCGACCAGGCCACCAAGCTGTACTTCAATAATGCCCTGACCATGTACCAGCAGATTGTGGTCATCCCTGACTACTTCAGCTGGACCCTGGCCTACAACACCGGCGCCGCGTTCAGCTTCCTGGCGGATGGCGCCGGCTGGCAGCGCTGGCTGTTCGCCCTGATCGCCGTGGTGGTCAGTGCCGTGCTGGTGGTATGGCTCAAGCGCCTGGGGCGCAACGAGACCTGGCTGGCCGTGGCGTTGGCGCTGGTGCTGGGTGGGGCCATTGGCAATTTGTACGATCGCGTCGTGCTGGGCCATGTGGTCGATTTCATCCTGGTGCACTGGCAGAACCGCCATTACTTCCCGGCTTTCAACGTGGCCGACAGCGCCATCACCGTTGGTGCGGTGATGCTGGCGCTGGATATGTTCAAGAGCAAAAAGTCCGAGGATCCGGTCCATGACTGACACCCGTATCGGCCAGAACACCGAAGTCACCCTGCACTTCGCGCTGCACCTGGAAAACGGCGACACCGTCGACAGCACTTTTGACAAGTCCCCGGCCGTGTTCAAGGTCGGCGACGGTAACCTGCTGCCGGGCTTTGAAGCTGCGCTTTTCGGCTTCAAGGCCGGTGACAAGCGCACCGTCACCGTGGCCCCGGAGAGTGCCTTCGGCCAGCCTAACCCGCAGAACGTGCAGGTGATGCCGCGCTCGCAGTTCACCGACATGGAGCTGTCCGAAGGTTTGCTGGTGATTTTCAACGATGCTGCCAACGCCGAGTTGCCGGGCGTGGTCAAGGCCTTCGATGACGCGCAGGTGACCATCGACTTCAACCACCCACTGGCTGGCAAGACCCTGAGCTTCGAGGTGGAGATCCTCGAGGTGAAGGCCCTGTAAGCCTGGAGCCGAGCATGCAAATCAAACTCGCCAACCCTCGCGGTTTCTGCGCGGGGGTCGACCGGGCGATCGAGATCGTCAACCGCGCGCTGGAAGTTTTCGGCCCGCCGATCTATGTGCGCCACGAAGTGGTACACAACAAGTTCGTGGTGGAAGACCTGCGCAACCGTGGCGCCATCTTCGTCGAAGAGCTGGATCAGGTGCCGGACGATGTCATCGTCATCTTCAGTGCCCACGGTGTTTCCCAGGCCGTGCGCCAGGAAGCGGCTGGGCGTGGCCTGAAAGTGTTCGATGCCACCTGCCCCTTGGTGACCAAGGTGCATATCGAGGTGGCCAAGTACAGCCGCGATGGCCGTGAGTGCATTCTCATCGGCCACGAAGGGCACCCGGAAGTCGAAGGCACGATGGGCCAGTACGACGCCAGCAATGGCGGCGCCATCTACCTTGTCGAAGACGAGGACGATGTGGCCAACCTGCAGGTGCGCGACCCGGACCACCTGGCCTTCGTGACCCAGACCACGTTGTCGATGGATGACACCAGCCGTGTCATCGACGCCTTGCGTGCACGCTTCCCGAACATCGGCGGCCCGCGCAAGGACGACATCTGCTATGCCACGCAAAACCGCCAGGACGCCGTCAAGCAGCTGGCCGGTGAGAGCGACGTGGTACTGGTGGTCGGCAGCCCGAACAGCTCCAACTCCAACCGCCTGCGCGAGCTGGCCGAGCGCATGGGCACCCCGGCCTACCTGATCGACGGTGCCGAAGACCTGCAGCGAGGCTGGTTCGACCAGGCTGCACGGATCGGCATCACTGCTGGTGCTTCGGCGCCCGAAGTGCTGGTGCGTGGGGTGATCGAACAGCTCAAGGCCTGGGGCGCCACTGGCGCTGAAGAGCTGGATGGGCGCGAAGAGAACATCACCTTCTCGATGCCCAAAGAGCTGCGGGTTCGGTCGCTGATCTGATTGTGCTCGGGGATTACGCGGTCCCCGTGTAGGAGCGGCCTTGCGTCGCGATGGGCCGCACAGCGGCCCCAGGATTTTCGCGTCAAAGCTGAGATTGCCGGGGCCGCTTTGCGGCCCATCGCGACGCAAGGCCGCTCCTACAATGACCGCGTCAGCCGGGGCACCGGTTATTATCTCGGCTCTCTGTGAGCAGATTGACCCTTCCGGTCGATGCCATCACCACTCGATAGCGGCTGGTGGCAGATGACCGCTCGCACACTTCCAGACTAAACGAGAACCAACTGTTAGCCAGGTTCATCGGTACCCCCTGTGCACTGAACTTGAATTGCTCGCCTTTACTGCTGGTGATTTTCAGCGGCCGTGCCAACCGCTGCTCACGCAACACCTGCCGGTTATGCTCCAGCTCCACCCGCCAACCATTCCCCCAGTTACCGTCCAACGCCTGCACCAGCACCGGCTGCCCTTGCAATAGCGCATGGCTGCGTGCACTGCGCAGGGCCTGGGCCAAGTCACGCGCCGCTGCCGCCCTGTGCAGGTCATCGCTCATCCTGGCGTAGGCCGGCATGCCGAGCTGTGTCAGCAACATCGCCACGGCCAAGGCCGACAACATTTGTATCAGTGTTACGCCGCGTTGCTTCACCGTGCATTCCGCCCTGGAAGTGCTTGGCTAATAGCTTCGTGGTCGCTGGGCAAGAGGTCCAGTCGCCCGAGTTCAAGGCCATTGCGGGAAAAGTCGCAGGAGGTGCAGGGATGCAGGCAAGGCAACGGGGCATGACGCTCCTGGAAGTGTTGTTGGCGGTGGTGGTTGTGGCCGTGGGCATGTTCGCAGCGGCGGGGTTGCAGTTGAAGGCCCTGCAGGCGGTGGACAGCGCGCGCCGCGATGGGCAGGCGGCAATGGCGGTGCACAGTGAGCATGAGCGGGGGCGCCGATGAGGCGCGTTCAACGTGGTTTCGGCTTGCTTGAGCTGATGCTGGCGCTGGCTATTGGGTTGATGCTGCTGGCGGTGGCTAGTCAGCTGTTTACAGCTGCTCACCAGACCTGGCGCCTGCAAAGTACTGCGCTACGCATGCAGGATGAAGCGCGGCAGGCATTGCTGCGTATGGCCCAGGATATCCGCATGGCCGGGATGTTTGGTTGCTTGCGGATCGAGCCTGATGACTTCAAAGACCCGGTGGCACGGCAGGCATTCGACCAGCCGCTGGAAGTTAACACCACCAGCCTCAGCCTGGTCGTGGCGGAGTTGCCAGGACAAGCCGGCGCGCCTGAATGGTTTGTGCAAACGGACTGCAACATGAAAGTGCTCGTACAAAAAGTACGGGATGAGCGCTACCCCTTTGCATATCCCATTAGTCGGTACGTCTATCAGCTCAAGGACAATGGGCTGAAGTTCAAGCGAGGTACAAGCAACCCACAACCCCTGGTCGAGAATGTGCGAGAGCTGCGTTTTGAGCGTGTGCAAATGCCCCAAGGGGAGCGGGTAGATATCGCGCTGACGTTGTATGAGCCCACACTCAAGGTCGAACAGCGCCATGAAGTGAGCGTGGCGCTGCGCAATGCGGTGCCTGCGTCATGAAGCGCCAGCGAGGTGTCGTGATGCTGTTGGCGTTGGTGCTGAGCCTGCTGCTCGGCTTGCTGACTGCCTCGGCCCTGCGTGATGCCCTGGTGGAAACGCGAATGGCCGGCTACGTGCGCGATGGTCTGCTGGCACTCGAAGAAGCTGAGGCAACGTTGCACGCAGGGGTGGGTGAGCTCAAGCGGGCACCTCCTGAGCCGTGTACCGGGTGCCTGCCGCCAGCTCGACCGCACGATCTGGCCGAGCAGTGGCAAGGCACGCAGAGTGGTTATTTCTACCTGCAGAATCTTGGCACGAGTAAGCGTGCCGCGCACATGCCCGACGGGCAGCCGGTCACCCTGTTCCGGGTAACCGCTGTCAGCAAGCAACTCCAGTCACGACATGCACTGGAAGCGGTCTACGCCGTGGCCAACGGCACAACCCGACGTATCAGCTGGCGGCAAAGATTGCGAGGAGACTGACATGCAGCAAGGCTTGAGCCTGATCGAGTTGTTGATTGTGCTGGCCGTGACCGGCATTCTGGCAGCCATTGCCTACCCCAGTTACAGCGACCAGCTTCGGCGAGCCGCGCGCAGCGAAGTGGTTGGCCTGCTGCATGATGCCGCCCTGCGCCTGGAGCGCCACCGCGTTCGCACCGGCCAATACGCCGAGGGCGACCCGGCATTGCCCGACGGTACCCGCTACTACAGCCTGCAGGCCCAACGCGACAGCGACACCTTCACGCTGCGCGCGCGGCGGCTGCCGCATGGGCTGATGGCGCAGGATGGCTGTGGCGATTTCCAGCTCGACCAGGCCGGCGTGCAGCGCAATCCGGGTGCCGCTGAACATGGCGCGCACTGCTGGGGAAGCTGAAGGTTGAATGGTGCCCGGTGCATCGCGGTTTTACTTCAGGTGTTGGATCGACAGATGAGCAAGCAAGTAGTGGTGGTCGGCGGCGGGGTGATCGGCCTGCTGACCGCGTTCAACCTGGCGGCCAAGGTCGGCCAGGTGCTGGTGTGTGATCAGGGCGAGGTCGGCCGCGAGTCGTCCTGGGCCGGCGGCGGTATCGTCTCGCCATTGTACCCATGGCGCTATAGCCCGGCAGTAACTGCCCTGGCGCACTGGTCGCAGGACTTTTATCCACAGCTGGGCGAGCGCTTGTTCGCCAGCACCGGCGTCGACCCCGAAGTGCACACCACTGGCCTGTACTGGCTGGACCTGGACGACGAAGCCGAAGCGCTGGCCTGGGCGAAGCGCGAGCAGCGGCCGTTGAGTGCCGTGGATATCTCGGCAGCCTATGACGCGGTGCCGGTGCTGGGCCCGGGTTTCAAGCGCGCCATCTACATGGCGGGTGTGGCCAATGTGCGCAACCCGCGCCTGGTGAAGGCGCTGAAGGCGGCGCTGCTGGCGCTGCCTAATGTGACACTGCGCGAACATTGCCAGATCACCGGCTTTGCCCAGCAGGGCGGGCGGGTGACCGGCGTGCAGACGGCCGACGGCGTGCTGGCAGCGGATGAGGTGGTGCTCAGTGCTGGCGCCTGGAGCGGCGACCTGTTGCATACGCTTGGTTTGGAGCTGCCGGTGGAGCCGGTGAAGGGGCAGATGATTCTGTTCAAGTGTGCCGAAGACTTTCTGCCGAGCATGGTGCTGGCCAAGGGGCGCTATGCGATTCCGCGGCGTGATGGGCACATTCTGGTGGGCAGTACGCTGGAGCATGCCGGGTATGACAAGACCCCGACCGGGGATGCGCTGGAGAGCCTGAAGGCTTCGGCGGTGGAGTTATTGCCTGAGCTGGAAGGGGCCACGGTGGTGGGGCACTGGGCCGGGCTGCGACCGGGGTCGCCGGAGGGTATTCCGTACATTGGGCCGGTGCCAGGGCTTGCGGGGTTGTGGCTGAACTGCGGGCATTACCGTAACGGGTTGGTGCTGGCGCCGGCTTCGTGCCAGCTGTTTACCGATTTACTGACCGGTGCCGAGCCGATCATTGACCCGGCGCCGTATGCGCCAGCCGGGCGTTTGGGCTGAGTCTGCCGGGGCCGCTGTGCGGCCCTATCGCGACACAAGGCCGCTCCTACAAGGAGTGCGCGATCCCCTGTAGGAGCGGCCTTGTGTCGCGATAGGGCTGCAAAGCAGCCCCAGAATGTCAACGCGGTGCCTGCAGGTGCCGGCTTGGGTAATGCTGTTCATACACCTTGCACACCCGCAGCACCTGCTGATCGGCGAAGCGCCCGGCCACCACCTGCAGCCCAACCGGCAACCCTTCGCGGGTAAACCCGCAAGGCACTGAAGCCGCCGGTTGCTGGGTGAGGTTGAACGGGTAGCTGAACGGCGTCCACTCCATCCACTGCGCCATGCCAGACCCCGGCGGCACGTTATGCCCGGCCTCGAACGCCACCAATGGCAGCATCGGCGACACCAGCACGTCATAGCGCTGGTGGAAGGCATTCATCTTTGCAATCAACTCCGCCCGTGCCTCCAGCGCCTGGGTGTATTCACTCAAGCTGATCTGTGCGCCTTGTTCGGCAATCCAGCGCAACCCGGGGTCCAGCAATGCCTGCTGTTCATCGCTCAACGCACTGGCCAGCCGCGCTGCGCCGGCAAACCACAGGGTATTGAAGGTTTCCAGCGGGTCGCTGAAGCCCGGGTCCACTTCCTCCACCTGCGCACCGAGCCGCACCAGGCGCTGTACTGCTTGCGCCACCAGCGCCTGGATCTGCGGGTCGACCTGCACGTAACCAAAATTGGCGCTGTAGGCGATACGCAGGCCGCTGAGGTCTGGCTGCTGGCCCAACCACGGGGCCTGTCGTGGCGCACCGGCCAACCCGTCACGTGGATCGGGGCGGGCCACACAGTCGAGCATCAATACCGAGTCGTCTACGGTGCGCGTCATTGGCCCCAGGTGCGACAACACGGTCATGGCACTGGCCGGCCACTGCGGTACATAGCCAAATGTCGGCTTGATGCCGAACGTGCCGGTAAAGGCGCACGGGATGCGAATCGAGCCACCGGCATCGCTGCCCTGGTGCAGCACGCCCAGGTTCAGCGCGGCGGCTGCCGCTGCACCGCCAGACGAACCACCGGCGGTCAGCCGGGTATCCCAGGGGTTGCGGGTAATGCCATACAGCGGGTTGTCGGTGACCCCCTTCCAGCCGAACTCCGGGGTGGTGGTCTTGCCCACCAGCACCGCGCCGGCTTCGCGCATGAAGGCAGTGAAGGGCGCATCAACCTCCCATGGGCCTGCGCCCGAGGTCGTACGCGAGCCTTTGCGGGTGGGCATGCCACGGGTCAGGGTCAGGTCCTTGATCGAGGCGGGCACGCCGTCCAGCCGGCCGCAGGGTTCGCCACGTTGCCAGCGCTGCTCGCTGGCACGGGCGGCGGCGCGGGCACCTTCGCCGTCGACATGGCAGTAGGCATTGACCGCCGGGTTGTGTAGGTCGATGCGCGCCAGCACGTCGTCGACTACCTCGACAGGTGACAACTGGCGGCGCTGGTACAGCTCGAGCAGTTCGACGGCGGTGAACTCGCCAATCGCGGTTTTCTGGGTCATCTCAACGGGCTCCCGGGTTGGCGGCCTGGAACATGGCGCGCAGCAGCACGTCGCAGCCATCGGCCAGGTCTTGCGGTGCGGCATTCTCGATTTCGTTGTGGCTGATGCCGCCTTCGCATGGCACGAAAATCATCCCGGCCGGGCCCAGCTCGGCGAGGAAGATCGCATCGTGGCCGGCGCCGCTGACGATATCCATGTGGCTCAGGCCCAGCGCGCGTGCGCCCTGGCGCACGGCGTCAACGCACTGTTCGGCGAAGTACAGCGGCGGGAAGTCGGCGGTCGGCGTCAGTTGATAGCTCAGCCCGTGCTTCGCGCTGGCGGACTCGATGGCCGCGCGCACTTCGCTGACCATCGCCGCGAGGTGTTCGGGATCGAGGTGGCGCAGGTCGATGGTCATGTGTACCTGGCCGGGGATAACGTTGCGCGAGCCCGGGTGCAGGGTCAGGCAGCCGACCGTACCGCAGGCATGCGGCTGGTGGGCGTGGGCCACGCGGTTGACCGCCGCCACCACTTCGGCAGCACCGACCAGGGCGTCCTTGCGCAGGTGCATGGGGGTGGGGCCGGCATGCGCCTCCACGCCGGTCAGCACCAGGTCGAACCATTTCTGCCCCAGGCAGCCCTGGACCACACCGATGGTGGTGCGTTGGTCTTCCAGCACCGGGCCTTGCTCGATGTGGGCTTCAAAGTAGGCGCCGACGGCATGGCCGGTGGGCACGCGCGGGCCGGCGTAGCCGATGCGCTGCAGCTCGGCGCCGACCGACAGGCCCTGGTCGTCGACCTTGTCCAGGGTCTCCTGCAGGCCGAACTTACCGGCGAACACGCCAGAGCCCATCATGCACGGCGGGAAGCGCGAGCCTTCTTCATTGGTCCACACCACCACTTCCAGTGGCGCTTCGGTGGTCAGGTTCAGGTCATTAAGGGTGCGGATCACTTCGAGGCCGGCCATGACCCCGTAGCAGCCATCGAACTTGCCGCCGGTGGGCTGGGTGTCGATATGGCTGCCGGTCATCACCGGCGGCAGGGCAGGGTTGCGGCCGGGGCGGCGGGCGAAGATGTTGCCGATGGCGTCGATGCTGACGGTGCAGCCGGCTTCTTCGCACCAGCGCACGAACAGGTCGCGGGCCTGGCGGTCGAGGTCGGTCAGGGCCAGGCGGCACACACCGCCCTTGGCGGTGGCGCCGAGGCGGGCCAGGTCCATCAGTGATTGCCAGAGGCGTTCGCGGCTGACCAGAGGGCCTTGGCCTAGCAGGTGCTGCGTGGGATCGATGCGGGTGTTCATGGTTCATCTCTCCTGAAAGTACTGGGTTGCTTGTGCTGGCCCTTTCGCGGGTAAACCCGCTCCTACAGGGTGGTGATACCGTTGTAGGAGCGGGTTTACCCGCGAATAGGCCGGCACAGGAAAACGAGGTCTCTATCAGGCGCTAAGCGCCAGATACCGGTTCTTGATACTCGGGTCTTCCCGGAACTGCGCCGCACTGCCCTGATAGGCAACCCGGCCCTGCTCCAGCACGTAATGGCGGTCAGCCAGGGCATCGCAGACCATCAGGTTCTGCTCCACCAGTAAAATCGACAGGCCTTCGTCCTTGATCCGCCGCAGAATCTTCACCAGCTCATCAACAATCACCGGCGCCAAACCTTCAGTCGGTTCATCGAGGATCAGCAGCTTGGGCCCGTTGAGCAGCGCGCGGGCGATGGCCAACATCTGCTGCTCACCACCGGACAGCGCGAAGCCACCGTTACGGCGCCGCTCCTTCAGCCGTGGGAACATGCTGTACACATCCTCCAGCTGCCAGCGGCTGGTCTTGCGCACGGCAATCTTCAGGTTTTCCTCGACGCTGAGCTGGCGGAAGATGCCGCGATGTTCCGGTACCAAGGCAATGCCCTGCCGGGCAATGTCGAAGATTTCTCGGCCAACCAGCTGCTGGCCGTTGAAGCTGATCTGCCCCTGCCGGGGGCGGACGATGCCGAGGATGCTGCGCAAGGTGGTGGTCTTGCCGGCACCGTTGCGGCCCAGCAGGGTCACCAGTTCACCAGCCTCGACCTTGAGCGAGACGCCTTCGAGCACGTGGCTCTTGTCGTAGTAGGAGTGGATCGAATCGACGTTGAGCATCAGGCGGCCTCTCCAAGGTAGGCGGTGCGCACGCGTTCATCGTTGCGCACCTGTTCAGGGGTACCCTCGACCAGGATCTGGCCGTGGCTCATCACCGTGATGCGCTGGCTGATCGACATGACGATGCTCATGTTGTGCTCGATCAGCAGCACGGTGTGGTCGCGGCCCAGGTCGCTGATCAGCGCGGTCATGACCGGGATGTCATCGATGCCCATGCCCGAGGTGGGCTCGTCGAGCATCAGCAAGGTGGGCTTGGCGCAGATCGACATGCCCACTTCCAGCACCCGCTGCTGGCCGTGCGACAGCTCGCCGGCCAGGGTCTCGGCACGGCCGGTCAGCTTCAGGCGTTCCAGCACCTGGTCGGCGGTGTCCCAGTGGCTGCGCTTGTGCTCGACGCTGCGCCAGAAGTTCAGCGCACCCAGGCCATCGCGGCCTTGGGCCGCCAGGCGCAGGTTCTCGCGCACCGACAGGTTCTGGAACAGACTGGTGAGCTGGAACGAACGCGCCATGCCCAGCGCTACACGCCCGTGGGACGGCTTGCGGATGATGTCCTGACCGTTGAACAGGATCTTGCCTGCCGTGGCCTGGCGCTCGCCGGTCAGGCAGTGGAACAGGCTGGTCTTGCCGGCGCCGTTGGGGCCGATGACGGTGTGGATGGTGCCGGCGCGCACTTTCAGGTCTACGCCGGCGACGGCCTTGAACGGCCCGTAGGCCAGTTCCAGCTGGCGGGTTTCCAGCAGGTAGTCGCTCATCACAGGGTCTCCTTGGTCTTGGCCTGGGGTTTGTCATTGGCATTGCGGCTGACCAGCAGGCGCTTGCCAAGGTCGGCCAGGCCGCCCCACAGACCGCCGCGCATGAACACCACCACCAGAATCAGGATCACCCCCAGCAGCATCAGCCAGCGTGGCCACAGCTCCGACAGCACGTCGCCCAGCAGCACGATGGCGCCAGCCCCCAGCAGCGAGCCGAACAGCGAGCCGGTGCCGCCGACGATGGTCATGATCAGGATGTTCTCGCTCATCATCAGGTCGATGTTCGACAGCGGCGCAAAGTGCAGCAGCATGGCGTACAGCGCCCCGGCGATACCGGTGATGGCGCCCGACAGCATGAACACCAGGATCTTGAAGTGGCGGGTGTCGTAGCCGATGGCGGCGGCGCGTGTCTCGTTTTCGCGAATGGCCAGCAGGGTGCTGCCGAACGGCGAACGGATCACCCGCAGGGCGCCGGCGAAGATCAGCAGGAACAGCACGGCGACGAACACGTAGAAGTGCCGCGGGTCGGCCAGGTCGACCAGCACATGGCCGGCGATTTCGATATTTGGCCGGGGTACGTCGAGCAGGCCGTTGTCACCGCCGGTCCAGCCGCTGAGGGTATAGGCCAGGAAGTAGGCCATCTGGCTGAAGGCCAGGGTCAGCATGACGAAGTAGATGCCCGTGCGGCGGATCGCCAGGGCGCCCACCAGCAGCGCCAGGAAGGCGCCGAACACCGCTGCACCCAGCAGTGCGGCGAACATGCCCCACTGCAGGTGAATCATCAGCAGCGCCGCGCCATAAGCGCCCACGCCAAAGAAGATGCCTTGGCCGAACGACAGCAGGCCGGTGTAGCCCAGCAGCAGGTTGCAGGCCAGCGCGGCCAGGGCAAAGATCAGGATCTCGGTGGCCAGGGTGGCCGAAGGCAACAGCAGCGGCAGCGCCACCAGGCTGGCGACCACCAGCAACAGCAGCGCCGGGGCGCGCCCCTTGGCGACGGGTATTGGATTTTTCTCGCTCATCTCACGCTCTCCCGAACAGGCCATAGGGACGGACCAGGATCACCGCGGCCATGGCGCCGTAGATCATCAGGCTGGCGCCTTGCGGCCAGAGGCTGGTCATCATGCTTTGCACCACACCCACCAGCAGGCCGCCGACCAGTGCGCCGCCGAACGAGCCCATGCCACCGATCACCACCACCACGAAGGCGATGCCGAGGATTTCCGGGCCGACGAACGGCTGGGCGCCCCGTAGCGGTGCAAACAGCACACCGGCCACGCCAGCCAGGCCTACGCCCAGGGCGAAGGTCAGCGAGAACAGGCGGAAGATATTGGTACCCAGCAGCGACACGGTTTCGGTGCTCTCGCTGCCGGCCCGCACCAGCGCGCCAAAGCGGGTGCGCTCCAGCAGCAGCCACAGGCCAAGGCCGATCAGTGCGGCGAAACCGATCAGGAACAGGCGGTAGTAGGGGTAGATGAAGTCACCGAGGATCAGCACCCCGCGCAACTCCGGCGGTACGGCGATGCTCTTGCCCACCGGGCCCCAGATCAGTACCGAGGCTTCCTGAATGATCAGCGCGATGCCAAGGGTGACGAGGATCTGGAAGGTATGCGGCAGGTGGTAGATACGCTTGATCAACAAGCGCTCGACCGCCCAGGCCAGCGCAGCCACCACCAGCGGTGCAATCAGCAGCGCCAGCCAGAAGTTGCCGGTGAGGGCCACGGCGGTGTAGCACAGGTAGGCACCCAGCAAAAAGAACGCGCCGTGGGCGAAGTTTACGAAGTTCAACAGGCCGAAAATGATCGTCAGGCCCACGGCGATGAGGAAGTAGATCATCCCCAGGCCCAGGCCGTTGAGCAGTTGGAACAGGTACAAATCGAGCATGAGCGTGCCCTCGACAGCGCGCGGCGCGGCTGCCTGTACGAGTGTGTGTGACTAACGCCGCGGCTTCAGGCCAGGGCGCAACCGGTGTGGTCGACCTCGACGAACGAACGGCCCGAGCTGATGATTTCGGCCAGGTCGTCTTCGTCGCGCATCTGCCCCTGGGGCTTGCCGCGCAGCAGGTAATAGTCCTTGAGCACCTGGTGGTCGCCCGGGCGGATCAGCTCTTCACCAGTCGGGCCTTGGAAGCGCATGCCCTGCAACGCCGCAGACACGGCGGCGCCGTCCAGGCTGCCTGCCTTGACGATGGCTTCGAGCATGACCTTGGTGCCGATGTAGTCGGCGGCCAGCGGGTAGTTGGGGTTGATGCCATAAGCCTTGCGAGTCGCAGCCACCAGTTGCTTGTTCAGCGGGGTATCGACCTGGTGCCAGTACTGCGCGCCCAGGTACACGCCTTCGAGCACATCGCTGCCCAGCTCCTGGAACTGGTCGAGGCCGGCTGACCACACCATCAGCACTTTCATGCGGTCCTTGATGCCGAAGTTGACCGCCTGGCGTAGGGCGTTGGAGGCCTGGCTGCCGAAGTTGAGCAGCACCAGCACGTCGGGTTTGGCGGCGATGGCGTTGGTCAGGTAGCCAGAGAACTCCTGCTCCTGCAACGAGTGGTAACTGTTGCCGATGTGTTCCACACCCAGCTCGGCGAACACCTTGCGGGCGTTGTCCAGCAGGGCATCGCCGAACACGTATTGTGGGGTGATGGTGTACCAGCGCTTGGCCTGCGGCAGCTGGCGGATCATCGGCACCAGGGTTTCGCGGATGGCGCCATAGGTGGGCACGGACCAGCGGAAAGTCGAAGCGTTGCAGTCTTTACCGGTGATCTCGTCAGCGCCGACCGGGGTCATGAACACGCCGCCGGCCTTGTGGATTTCCTTCGACACCGCCAGCGCCGAGGACGACAGGGTGCAGCCCTGGAAGAAGCGCGCGCCATCCTGGCCGATGGCTTCCTGCACCTTGCGCACGGCCTTGCCGGCGTTGCCTTCGGTGTCGATGACTTTGTACTTGAGTGGCTGGCCAAGCAGCTGCGGGTACTCGGCGATGGCCAGGCGCGAACCCATGTCGGCGTACTTGCCGTAGCTGGCGAAGGCGCCCGACATGGACTTGAGCCCATAGAAGGTCAGCGGTTGGTCGGCGAATGCCCGGTGCGCTCCCAGCGGGAGGCTACCTAAGGCACCCAGGGCAAGGCCTGCCTTGAGCAGGGTACGTCTTTGCATGAGTAACTCCTTGGTTGTGGTTATTAGGCAGGAGTGGCAATGACAAAGCGGGTACGGCCGGGCCTGTGTGCAGGCCTCTTTCCAGGCGCATCAGTGGTGGTGGTTGAACTCCAGCAGGAAGTTACGGGCAACTTCGCCTTCCAGCGCGGTCATGTGGTGTTCGGCGTCGCACATGTGCTCGTGCATCAGCCGGCGTACGGCGGGCTCGTCGCTGGCGCGCAGCGCGCTCAGCAGCTGCTTGTGGAAGTCGATGTTGGCCGCGGCGAACTGCTGGCGCTTGGGCAGGTAGGCCTTTTTCAGCACCACCAGGTCGCGCAGCAGGTCGTTGAGGAACACCGCCATGAAGCGCAACAACGGGTTGGGGCAGCGGTCGGCCAGCAGGGTATGGAACTCCAGCTCGGCCAGGCGCTGCTCGCGCTGGCCTTCTTCGCTGTCTTCCGGCGCGCTGCAGAAGTCGATGTTGGCTTGCAGTGCGGCGTAGTCGGCGTCGCTCAGCTTGCCCATGACCGACACCGCCAGCTCGACCTCGATGACTTTACGCAGCTGGTACACCTGCTCGCCGTCCAGGTGCTGGAAGTGCAGGTAATTGCGCAGCGCACGGCTGGCCGGCTCGGTGCCGACTTCATTGAGGTAGGCGCCGCCGGTCGGGCCGGTGCGGGTGCTGACCAGGCCCTCGACCTCTAGTGCCTTGAGCGCTTCGCGGGCGGTGCCCTTGGAGCATTCGAAGTGTTCCATGAGCTCGCGTTCGGTGGGCAGCCGGTCACCAGGGTGCAGCGCCTCGGTGACGATCGAGCGCTTGACCGATTCGACGATCACATCGGACAGCTTCTGGCGCTTGCGTTTGGGTTTAAGCATTTCGCTATTTTTCATATTTATGCGGATAAATAGGATTTAGCGAATTTTGCTGGGGTGGGTCAATGCTGGCAGCTGGGGAGGGGTCGTATTTGGTGTGAAAGGGTCGGGGAGGGATAAGAAGAGAAGTGAATCGGCCGCGAACCCTGTGGGAGCGGGTTCACCCGCGAATGCATCGGCAGCTTCAAAATAGCATTCGCGGGTAAACCCGCTCCTACAGGGGATTTGTGTTCAGTTTTGGCGGCCGGGGCCTTGCTGCAGGTGGGCCTGGCTGCAATACCACTCGTTGCCCTGCTGCAGCGCCCGGTCGTTGGGCAGGTGCACGCCGCAATGGGCGCAGCGCACCATTTGCAGCGGTGCGTCGAGCTTCGCCTCGGGGTGCGACTGTTGGCTGGCTTTGAACTTGCGCCACAGCCAGAACGCGGCGGCGATCAGGGCGATCCAGAAAAGTAGGCGAACCATGGTGTCCAGCTTGTCGGTTGAAGAAGCCGATAGTCTAGGACGCGGCCAATAAAAAAGGGAGGCCCAAGGCCTCCCTTTCATGGATCGCTGCGGATCAGTCGAACATGCCAAAGGTCATATAGCTGAACCAGGAGCGGTCCTTCTCGACTTCTTTCGGACCTTCCGGCACGATCGGGTCCCCGTTCTCGTCTTTGGGCAGCAGTTCTTGCGGCATTTCGTCACGTGCGTCCTGGAACTGCTTGACCACGTCCTGGTTGGCGCGGGTTTCACCCGGCGGCAGCGGGGTGTCGGTCTCGATCAGGCCCAGGGTGGCCTTGGACAGCCAGCCGCGGCCATCAGACTCGGTCTGCTTGGGCTGGAACTCGCCATCGGCCAGGCTCGGGTGGTCCGGGTAGTTGAGCTTGAGGGTTTCCAGGCTGCTGGCGGCCAGCTCGTCCAGGTGCATCTTCTGATACGACTCGACCATCACCGCCAGGCCGTCGCCGACCGATGGGGTTTCCTGGAAGTTCTCTACCACGTAGCGGCCACGGTTGGCAGCAGCCACATAAGCCTGGCGGCTCAGGTAGTAGTCGGCCACGTGGATTTCGTACGAGGCCAGCAGGTTGCGCAGGTAGATCATGCGCTGCTTGGCGTCGGGCGCGTAGCGGCTGGTGGGGAAGCGGCTGGTCAGCTGGGCGAACTCGTTGTACGAGTCGCGGGCGGCACCCGGGTCACGCTTGGTCATGTCCAGCGGCAGGAAGCGCGCCAGCAGGCCACGGTCCTGGTCGAACGAGGTCAGGCCCTTGAGGTAGTAGGCGTAGTCAACGTTCGGGTGCTGCGGGTGCAGGCGGATAAAGCGCTCGGCAGCCGACTTGGCAGCCTCAGGCTCGGAGTTCTTGTAGTTGGCGTAGATCAGCTCGAGCTGCGCCTGGTCGGCATAGCGGCCGAACGGGTAGCGCGACTCCAGGGCCTTGAGCTTGTTCACGGCGCTGGTATAGCTGGAATTGTCCAGGTCAGCCTGAGCCTGCTGATACAGTTCGGCCTCGCTGAGGTTCTCGTCAATGACTTCCTTATTGGAGGAACAGGCCGCGGTGAGCCCTAGGATGGCGATCAGCAGCAGGTGTTTCACTTGCATGGCGGCTTGCGTCCCTTTGACGGCCGCTGTTTTGGGCGGTGCCGTCCTGTTATGATGAGCGCCCCGGCCAAGCCCGGGACAAAAGAAGCCGTATTTAACCACAAGCTCGCAGCCGAAACCAAAGGCTGTGCGCCCGCCGAATCGAGCATGTCCGAGATCATTCAACTTAGCGCAGAGGTACCGTCCGAACTGGGCGGCCAACGCCTCGACCAGGTCGCCGCCCAATTGTTCGCCGAGTATTCGCGTTCGCGGCTTACTTCGTGGATCAAAGAGGGCCGCCTGACGGTCGATGGTGCCGTCGTGCGCCCTCGTGACCCTGTCCATGGTGGCTCGCAGCTTATCCTGGAGGCCGAACAAGAGGCCCAGGGTGAGTGGATTGCCGAAGATATCGAGCTGGATATCGTCTACGAAGACGATCACATCCTGGTGATCAACAAGCCTGCCGGGCTGGTTGTGCACCCTGCCGCCGGGCATGCCAGTGGCACCTTGCTGAATGCGCTGCTGCACCACGTGCCAGACATCGTCAACGTACCGCGCGCCGGTATCGTGCACCGCCTGGACAAGGACACCACCGGCCTGATGGTGGTGGCCAAGACCCTGCAGGCGCAGACCAAGCTGGTCGAGCAGATGCAGGCGCGCAAGGTCAGCCGCATCTATGAGTGCATCGTGATCGGCGTGGTCACCGCAGGCGGCAAGATCGACGCCCCGATCGGCCGCCACGGCGGCATGCGCCAGCGCATGGCGGTAACCGACGGCGGCAAGCCGGCGGTCAGCCACTACCGTGTGCTCAAGCGCTTCCGTTCGCACACCCACGTGCGGGTAAAGCTGGAAACCGGCCGGACCCACCAGATTCGCGTGCACATGGCCCACGTTGGTTTCCCGCTGGTCGGCGACCAGACGTACGGCGGGCGCTTCCGCATTCCGCCGGCTGCCAGCCCAACCATGGTCGAGGCGGTGAAAACCTTCCCGCGTCAGGCCCTGCATGCGCGTTTCCTGGCCTTGGCTCACCCGATTACCGGTGAAATCATGAAGTGGGAATCGCCACTGCCAGACGACTTCGTCTGGTTGCTGTCGCTGCTCAACCAGGACCGCGAGAGCTTTATCGGATGAGTGGCCTGACACAGTCGCTGCTGTTCCCCGACTGGCCGGCCCCGGCCTCGGTACGCGCCTGTGTCACCACCCGTCAGGGCGGCGTCAGCCTGCCGCCCTACGAAACCTTCAATCTGGGTGACCATGTAGGCGATGACCCTGCGGCGGTCGCCGAGAACCGTCGCCGCCTGAGCGACGAGTTCGCCATTCAGCCGGCCTGGCTAAAGCAGGTGCATGGGCGGGTGGTGGCGGATGCCGACCCGGCCGTGGTGGCCGAGGCCGACGCCAGCTGGGCTGCCCAGCCGGGTATAGCCTGTACCGTGATGACTGCCGATTGCCTGCCTGCGCTGTTTTGCGACCGCGCGGGTACTCGTGTGGCTGCGGCGCATGCGGGCTGGCGCGGGCTGGCCGGCGGCGTGCTGGAAGCTACGCTAGACCAACTGGCGCTGGCGCCGGAAGACGTGCTGGTGTGGTTGGGGCCGGCGATTGGCCCCAAGGCCTTTGAAGTCGGGCTGGAAGTGCGGGATGCCTTTACTGCTGTTCATCCTGAAGCGGCGCGGGCGTTTGTCGACGGCGAGCGGCCGGGCAAGCTGATCGCTGACATCTACGAGCTGGCGCGTATCCGCCTGGCGGCGCGTGGGGTGACGGCCGTTTATGGTGGTGGCTTCTGCACGGTCAGTGATGAGCGGTTCTTCTCCTATCGGCGTACGCCGCAGGGTGGGCGGTTTGCTTCGCTGGTTTGGCTGGAACCGCTTTAGCCTGTACCGGCCCTTTCGCGGGTGAACCCACTCCTACAAGGGAACGCGAAACCTGTAGGAGCGGGTTCACCCGCGAATGCCCCAGCACTAATCCAACAGGTTGACCCCGGTCAACCCCGCTACGCTTGAATCTTCCAGAATCAGCCTTATCTATAAGGTCATCTCAGGCAGGTTTCTTCATAAACAGGCGCTGTCCATCGCTCCGACCTGCCCTTTAAAGGAAGGTACACCATGCGAATAGACCGTTTGACCAGCAAGCTGCAATTAGCAATATCCGATGCCCAGTCCCTGGCCGTTGGCATGGACCACCCAGCCATCGAGCCCGTGCACCTGATGCAGGCACTGCTTGAACAGCAGGGCGGTTCGATCAAGCCGCTGATGATGCAGGTAGGCTTCGACATCAACAGCCTGCGCCAGGCGCTGGTGAAAGAACTCGATCAGCTGCCGAAAATCCAGAACCCCACCGGTGACGTGAACATGTCGCAGGACTTGGCGCGCCTGCTCAACCAGGCCGACCGCCTGGCCCAGCAGAAGGGCGACCAGTTCATTTCCAGCGAACTGGTGGTGCTGGCCGCCATGGACGAGAACAGCAAGCTCGGCAAGTTGCTGTTGAGCCAGGGCGTGACCAAAAAGGCCCTGGAAAACGCCATCAACAACCTGCGCGGCGGTGAGGCAGTGAATGACCCCAACGCCGAGGAGTCGCGCCAGGCCCTGGACAAGTACACCGTCGACCTGACCAAGCGTGCCGAAGAAGGCAAGCTGGACCCGGTGATCGGCCGTGACGACGAAATCCGCCGTACCGTGCAGGTGCTGCAACGCCGTACCAAGAACAACCCTGTGTTGATCGGTGAGCCTGGCGTGGGTAAAACCGCCATCGCCGAAGGCCTGGCCCAACGCATCATCAACGGCGAAGTGCCCGATGGCCTGAAAGGCAAGCGCCTGCTGGCGCTGGACATGGGCGCGCTGATTGCCGGTGCCAAGTACCGTGGCGAGTTCGAAGAGCGGCTGAAAAGCCTGCTGAACGAGTTGTCCAAGCAGGAAGGCCAGATCATCCTGTTCATCGACGAACTGCACACCATGGTCGGCGCCGGTAAAGGCGAAGGCGCCATGGATGCCGGCAATATGCTCAAGCCGGCCCTGGCCCGTGGCGAACTGCACTGCGTGGGTGCTACCACGCTGAACGAGTACCGCCAGTTCATCGAGAAGGACGCCGCGCTGGAGCGCCGCTTCCAGAAGGTGCTGGTGGAGGAGCCGAGCGAGGAAGACACCATCGCCATCCTGCGTGGCCTGAAAGAGCGCTATGAAGTGCACCACAAGGTGGCCATCACTGACGGTGCCATCATTGCTGCGGCCAAGCTCAGCCACCGCTACATCACTGACCGCCAGCTGCCGGACAAGGCCATCGACCTGATCGACGAAGCGGCCAGCCGCATTCGTATGGAGATCGACTCCAAGCCGGAAGTGCTCGACCGCCTTGATCGCCGCCTGATCCAGCTGAAAGTGGAATCGCAGGCGCTGAAGAAGGAAGAAGACGAAGCGGCGAAAAAACGCCTGGAGAAGCTGACCGAGGAAATCGAGCGGCTGGAGCGTGAGTATTCCGACCTGGAAGAAATCTGGGCATCGGAGAAGGCCGAAGTGCAGGGCTCGGCGCAGATCCAGCAAAAGATCGAGCAGGCCCGCCAGGAGCTAGAAACCGCCCGCCGCAAAGGCGACCTCAGCCGCATGGCCGAGCTGCAGTACGGGGTAATCCCGGACCTGGAGCGCAGCCTGCAGATGGTCGACCAGCACGGCAAGACCGAGAACCAGTTGCTGCGCAACAAGGTGACCGAGGAAGAAATTGCCGAAGTAGTGTCGAAGTGGACCGGTATTCCGGTGGCCAAGATGCTGGAAGGCGAGCGCGAAAAACTGCTGAAGATGGAAGAGCTGCTGCACCAGCGGGTGATCGGCCAGGGCGAGGCAGTGACTGCCGTCGCCAACGCCGTACGCCGTTCGCGTGCCGGGCTGTCCGACCCGAACCGGCCAAGTGGTTCGTTCCTGTTCCTTGGCCCGACCGGTGTGGGCAAGACCGAGCTGTGCAAGGCCCTGGCCGAGTTCCTGTTCGACACCGAAGAGGCGATGGTGCGCATCGACATGTCCGAGTTCATGGAGAAACACTCCGTGGCTCGCCTGATCGGTGCACCACCAGGCTACGTAGGTTATGAAGAGGGCGGTTACCTGACCGAGGCCGTACGGCGCAAGCCTTACTCGGTGGTGCTGCTGGACGAGGTGGAAAAAGCCCACCCGGATGTGTTCAACGTGCTGCTGCAGGTGTTGGAAGATGGCCGCCTGACGGATAGCCACGGGCGCACCGTGGACTTCCGCAACACGGTGATCGTGATGACCTCCAACCTGGGCTCGGCGCAGATTCAGGAACTGGTAGGTGACCGCGAGGCACAGCGTGCGGCAGTGATGGATGCGGTGGGTGCGCACTTCCGTCCTGAGTTCATCAACCGTATCGACGAAGTGGTGGTGTTCGAGCCACTGGGCCGCGAGCAGATTGCCGGCATTACCGAAATCCAGCTGGGCCGCCTGCGCAGCCGCTTTCTGGAGCGCGAACTGTCGCTGAGCCTGAGCCCGGAGGCGTTGGACAAGCTGATTGCCGTGGGTTACGACCCGGTGTACGGCGCACGGCCGCTGAAGCGGGCGATCCAGCGCTGGATCGAAAACCCGCTGGCGCAACTGATTCTGGCAGGCAAGTTCCTGCCGGGTTCGGCGATCACCGCCAAGGTGGAAGGCGACGAAATCGTCTTTGGCTGATTTGCTTCACCATGAGCCCCGCATTTGCGGGGCTTTTTTTTGGGTTTTTCCTGTGCTGGCCTCTTCGCGGCGGTTCGACGCCTCGATGAACCCGCTCCTACAGGTCGGTGTAGATTTTGCGGGCTATGCAATCCCCTGTAGGAGCGGGTTTACCCGCGAAAGGGCCGGCACAGCCCAGCAAATCCGGGCTCTTCAGCTCTACCTGGATAACCCGCTGAAATTTTTGAAATTTTTGCTTGCATCAAAAAACGAGTCCCCCTAATATACGCCGCGTTGTCAGGCACTAAGCGAATCACCAGCAACAACGGTGACCGCAAAACAACTTACAAATCAGTAAGTTGAATGAAAAAAAGTGGTTGACAAGCAAAACGAAGAATGTAGAATAGCCGGCCTCAGCAGCGACAAAGCGAAAGCAGCGAAGCTGAAGAGTCCGAAGCGAACACAGTCTTCGGAGTAGTAAATCGGAAAGTAGTACCGAAGTTCAGTTCCGCGATAGCTCAGTCGGTAGAGCAAATGACTGTTAATCATTGGGTCCCTGGTTCGAGTCCAGGTCGCGGAGCCATCTCGGGGTGTAGCGCAGTCCGGTAGCGCGCCTGCTTTGGGAGCAGGATGTCAGGAGTTCGAATCCCCTCACCCCGACCATTTTCCGGGTCGTTAGCTCAGTTGGTAGAGCAGTTGGCTTTTAACCAATTGGTCGTAGGTTCGAATCCTACACGACCCACCATGTAAAGAAGGGCATCTCAAAGAGATGCCCTTTTTTTTGAAGCACCACGGGGTGTAGCGCAGTCCGGTAGCGCGCCTGCTTTGGGAGCAGGATGTCAGGAGTTCGAATCCCCTCACCCCGACCATTTTTGGGTCGTTAGCTCAGTTGGTAGAGCAGTTGGCTTTTAACCAATTGGTCGTAGGTTCGAATCCTACACGACCCACCATGAACAAAGGGCATCTCGCATGAGATGCCCTTTTTCTTTGCCTCGGTTTTATCCTGGCAGATCTTTGGGCCTGCTTCGCAGGCCTTTCGCGACACAAGGCCGCTCCTACAGGGACCGCGCATGGCACATATTGCGCGATCTGTTGTAGGAGCGGCCTTGTGTCGCGAAAGGGGCGCAAAGCGCCCCCAACAATCTTCAGTGCAACTTCAGGCGCGGCTCAGTACCCCGGCCAATCTTGCTGCCCAGCATCATCAGCGCCGTGCGGAAGAACCCATACAGGGCCATCTGGTGCATGCGGTACAGCGACACATAGAACATCCGCGCCAGCCAGCCTTCCAGCTTCACGCTGCCCATCAGGTTACCCATCAGGTTGCCCACCGCCGAGAAGCGCGACAGCGACACCAGTGAGCCGTAGTCCTTGTACGCGTAGGTCGGCAGCGCCTTGTTCTCCAGCCGCGCTTTCAAGCTCTGCGCCAGCATCGAAGCCTGCTGGTGCGCAGCCTGCGCACGTGGCGGCACGTTGCGGTCGCTACCCGGTTGCGGGCATGCGGCGCAGTCGCCGAAGGCGAAAATGTTGTCATCGCGGGTGGTCTGCAGGGTAGGGCGCACCACCAGCTGGTTGATACGGTTGGTTTCCAGGCCATCGATTTCCTTGAGGAAAGCTGGTGCACGGATACCGGCCGCCCATACCTTCAGGCTGGCCTGGATCACTTCACCGTCCTTGGTTTTCAGGCCATCTTCGGTCACTTCACTGACGGCCGCGTTGGTCAGCACCTTCACGCCAAGTTTTTCCAGGGTCTTGTGCACCGGCACGCTGATGCGCTCCGGCAGCGCCGGCAGTACCCGCGGGCCTGCCTCGATGATGGTGATGTGCATGTCCTTGGGCTGGATGCGGTCCAGGCCATAGGCCGCCAGCTCGTGGGCCGCGTGGTGCAGCTCGGCTGCCAGCTCTACACCGGTGGCACCGGCACCCACAATGGCCACGCTGATCTGCTCGCTGGCCACGTCGCCGGCGTGTGCACGCAGGTAGTGGTTGAGCAGTTGCTGGTGGAAGCGCTCGGCCTGCTTGCGGGTGTCCAGGAACAGGCAGTGCTGCGCCGCGCCCAGGGTGCCGAAGTCGTTGGTGTTGGAGCCCACGGCGATCACCAGGGTGTCGTAGGCCAAGGTGCGCGCAGGCAGCAGCTCGCGGCCCTCTTCGTCGAGGGTGGCGGCCAGCTGGATCTGCTTGCCTTCACGGTCCAGGCCGCTCATGCGCCCCAGCTGGAAGTTGAAGTGGTTCCACTTGGCCTGGGCCACGTAGTTCAGTTCGTCTTCCGAGGAGTTCAGCGAGCCGGCGGCCACTTCGTGCAGCAGCGGCTTCCAGATGTGCGTGAGGTTGGCGTCGACCAGGGTGATTTCGGCCTGCTTGCGCTTGCCCAGGCTTTTACCCAGGCGGGTCGCCAGTTCCAGGCCGCCGGCGCCGCCGCCGACAATCACGATGCGATGAGTCATGGGAATATCTCATAAGGTTTACGGAATTCGTGCCCCTGAGGGGCGGCCGCAAACTGCACGAGGGGAGGGCGAGCGCGAAGCAGCTCATAGCACCAGTCCACTCAGCAGGCGGCTGACGAGACCCAACCCGATGGTCACGGCCACCACCAGCACAAGGAGCAGCCAGGGCCGGAAAGGCCGACGCTCGACTTGGTGCTGGGGGGCGCGCAGATACTCATCGACACGACGCTGATCTTCCGGGTTCAGGCGGCTAGTCATGGTGGGCCTCGTCAGGTAGACGTTTGTGATCGCGCGAAGGCTACAGCGTTCGCGCAAGCGCTTGAAACAAATGATAAGGCTTTCTATCCCTGGCGCCGAGTGTACGCCATCGCAAACATTCGCTGCACTGGATCAAAGACTGATGCCCACGTCGAACACGATGCTGCGGCCCAGGTTGCTGCGCAGGAAGTCCGGCGCGTCGGGGTGGGCGAACAGCACCCGGGCAAAGGTCGGCCCCACCAGCGACAGCGAGCGCCAGCCCTGGCGCAGGTATTCGGTGGGCGGCGGGAAGTGGGTGTTGAGGTCGAGCACTTCGCGCTTGAGGCTGGAGAAGGCGATGATGTCCAGCTCGTTCAGCTCCAGGCCGCGCTCGCGGTAGTTGTGCGCTTTCTTGCGCAAGGTCGGCGCCAGGCGCCCGAGCAGTTCGGTGGCACTGATGCGCCGCGGGCGCGCTTCGCGGCGCACCAGTTGCGCCAGGGAAAACGCACTGCGCCGGCGCTGCAGCTCTTCGCGCCATTCGTCATTGAGCCGGCGGCCCTCGTCGAGCACAAAAAACACCTCGAAGGCCGCATCGCGGAACAGCACATCAGGCGGTTCCTGCCCGGCCGGGGTGAAGTCTTCGCTGCGGTAGGGAATGTTCAGCCCTTGCAACAGGCGCTGGCACACCCACCGCTCCCGCTCCCACTTGCGGGCGTTGGAGAGGAAGGCATTGGCTTGTTCCGCCTGGATGGTAAGCAGGCGCAGGTAGTCTGAGTCATCCATGCAGACAAGCTTAGCCGCTAATCGATGACGGTAAGATGCTGTTTGTGCGTGGGAATCAGCGCAGCACCGGCCACTGCTGCAGCAGCCCGACCAGGTGCACCACGCCAAAGCCCAGGCAGATCAGCGAACTGACCACGATAAAGCGCTGCGAGCGCCCGGTGCCGGCCAGCAATCTGGGCCCAAGCAGGCCACGCGCCAGGTACACCAGGGTGATCAGGCACATGGCTGGCAGCAGCAACGGCAACCGCCCGATTGCCCCGGCCGCGGACAAGGCATAGGCCGACCAGCTCAGCAGCACGCAGGCGATGGCGGCAGTGATCAGCCCCGGGTACCAGCGGCCTTTTTCAGCCGCCCGCGCCATGCGCTCGCCGGCGCCGAACAAGCGGTACCAGCGCGGGCCGACGGCAATGATCGCCAGGTGCAATACACCGATGGTGGCGTTGAGTGCTGCTGCCAGCAGCAGGGCTGGGTTGAGTCCTTCCAGCATGACCAATGCTTCCTGCATCGAATGAGTGCGCCAGCCTACCGCAGCCGAAGGAAAGGGAGAATGGGTGTAGACTCGGTTTAATCCACAGGGTTGCAAGGGGCATTGTTCAGGTGATCAGCGCGCAGGTGTTGTCCGGCACCACCCTTACCCTTGGCTGGCTGGGTTACGTGCCGTTGCTGATCTGGGCGGTCAGCCGGGTTCGCTGGGTTGAACTGTTCACTGATCGGCGCCGCCAGCATTTGCTGTTTGGCACGGTATTTTGCCTGTTTGCGTTGTGGCTGGTGAGGCGTGATTTCGATACCGGGGTGTCGTACCACTTTATTGGCATGACGGCGGTGACCCTGCTGCTGGACTGGCCGCTTGCGGTACTGGGTGGGTTCATGGCCCAGCTTGGTTTGCTGGCGCTGGGGCGCCAGGACCTGGCGGCACTGGGGGTGAATGGCTTGTTGCTGGTGGGCCTGCCGGTGTTGATTACCGAGGTGTGCGCGATAGCGGTCGAGCGTGCACAGCCGCAGAATCTGTTCGTTTATATCTTCTGCTCGGGGTTCTTTCCTGCCGCGCTGACCGTGCTTGTTTGCGTGCCTGCGGCGCTGGGTGTGTTGTGGCTGGATGGGCGGTTTGCCATGCCGGAGTGGCTTAGCGACTTTGTGGGCTACCTGTGGCTGATGATGTTCCCCGAGGCGTTCATCAACGGCATGGTAATCAGTGCGCTGGTGGTGTTTTGCCCGGAGTGGCTGGAAACCTTCAACCGTACGCGGTATTTGCAGGCGCCCTGGAAGGAGGATGAGCGGTGATTTTGGGGTGGCTTTGCCGGCCTATTCGCGGGTGAACCCGCTCCTACACAGGTATTGCGCCGGCCTTGAAGGCTGCGCAGGCCCCTGTAGGAGCGGGTTCACCCGCGAATAGGCCGGCACAGCCGCCGTGTTACTGGATCAATGCCGCGGCTCCAGATCCCCCGAATACAGCTCATCCTCGGACTCTTCCGACCCCGGTATTTTATGGTCTTCAGCCGCCCAGGCGCCCAGGTCGATCAGCTTGCACCGATCCGAACAAAACGGCCGGAACGCGCTTTTCTCGTTCCATTCCACAGGTGCGCCGCAGGTCGGGCAATCGACGGTCAATGGCTGGCTCATGGCTGGCCTCCTTTCAAAGTCAGGTAAAAGTGGTGCAGGCGGTCAATCTGCTCATGCAGCGCGGCCAGATCGCCGTCATTGACCACCACATCATCGGCATGGCGCAGGCGTTCCTCACGGCCCAGCTGGGCCTGCAGAATCGCTTGCACCTGCTCGGCACTGGTGTTGTCCCGCGCCAGGGTACGCGCTATCTGCAACTCCTGCGGCACATCGATCACCAGCACGCGCTGGGTCTTATGGTATTGCCCCGACTCGATCAGCAGTGGCGACACATATACCGCATACGGCGACTCGGCCCTGGCCAGGTAGCTGAAAATCTCCTGCCCGATCAGCGGGTGCAGCAGCTGCTCCAGCCATTTGCGCTGCGCCGGGTCGGCGAAGATCAGCTGGCGCAGGGCCGCACGGTCAAGCTGGCCGTCCGCCTGCAAAACACCCGCGCCAAAGCGCTCGACGATGCTGGCCAGGGCCGGGCGACCAGGTTCGACAACCCAGCGCGCTGCCTGGTCGGCATCGACCAGGTGCACGCCAAGCTCGACGAAGCGCTCGGCAGCGGCGCTCTTGCCGCTACCAATGCCGCCGGTCAGGCCGAGAATCCAAGGGGTAAAGGCCGCAATGGTCATCAGTATCCAAGCAGTTGCATGTATGAGGCGTATATTTCATCACCCCAGAGCACGGCAATCCACCCCGCAATCGCCAGATAAGGGCCAAACGGCATGGCTGTGCCCAAGGCATGTCGGCGCAAACGCAGCAGGCACAGGCCTACCAGCGCCCCGACCACCGACGACAACAGCAGCGTCAGCGGCAACACCTGCCAGCCACCCCAGGCACCGATCAGCGCCATCAGCTTGAAATCGCCATAGCCCATGCCTTCCTTGCCCGTGACCAGCTTGAACACCCAGTACACCGACCACAGGCTGAGGTACCCGGCCACCGCGCCCCACAGCGCGTCGCTGAGCGGCACATAGAGGCCAAAGGCATTGACGATCAGCCCTAGCCACAGCATCGGCAGCACCAGCACATCCGGCAACAGTTGGTGATCGGCATCGATAAGGCTCAGCGCCAACAGGCACCAGGTCAGCGGCAAGGCCAGCAACGCCTCGGCCGAAGCGCCAAACCGCCAGGCCACCAGCAGCGACAGCAGCGCGCTGGCCACTTCCACCACCGGGTAGCGCGGGCTGATACGGGTTTTGCAGGCTGAACAGCGCCCACGCAAGGCCAGGTAGCTGATGACCGGAATGTTTTCCCTCGCGCGAATCTCATGCGCGCAATGCGGGCAGCGCGAGGCGGGCAGGCACAGGTCGAACCGCTCGCGCAGCGTAGTCGGCAGCCCCAACACCTCCTGCGCCTCACGCTGCCATTGCCGCTCCAGCATGATGGGCAGGCGATACACCAGCACATTGAGAAAACTGCCCACCAGCAAGCCGAGCAGCGTGGCCAGGGTGAAGAAGTACGCCGGCTGCTCAGCCAGGAAAGTCCATAAAGTCATGTTCAGATCAAACTACCCAACTGGAAGATCGGCAGGTACATCGCCACCACCAGGCCACCGACCAGCAGGCCCAGGACCAGCACGATGGCCGGCTCCAGCAGGCTGGTCAACTGGTCCAGCGCCTGGCTGACCTGTTCCTCGTAATGGCTGGCGGCTTTCTCCAGCATCTGGTCCAGCGTGCCACTGGATTCACCGATGGCCGTCAGCTGCACCAGCAACGGCGGAAACAGCGGCTCAGCCGCCATCACCTGGTTCAGCCCCTGCCCATTGGCCATGCCCTGGCGCAGCCGCAACACCGCCTGCTCATGCAAATCGCCGCCCGTTACCCGCGCCACCGTACCCAACGCATCCAGCAACGGCACCCCGGCGCCATAAGACGTCGCCAGGCTACGCGCAAACCGCGCCAGCGCCGCCTGCCCCAGCAACTTGCCGAACACCGGCAAGCCCAGCACCTGTTGAGATATCCACAGGCGCGCTGGCGCATGTTGCCGGTACAGCTGGCGCACGGCAAAACCTAGCACCACACCCATTACCAGAAACAGCGGCGCAAACCGACTCAGCCCTGTGGACAAGTCGATCACCCACTGGGTAAACGCCGGCAACTCCGCGCCCATGCCAGAGAACATGTTCTCGAATTTCGGAATCACCTCCAGCAACAAAATTGCCGACACCCCCAGCCCGGTCAGCAACAGCAGCAGCGGATAGATCATCGCCTTGCGCACCTTCTTGTGCAGCGCCCGCCGCTGTTCCAGCATGCCCGCCAGCTGCTCCAGCTGCCGGTCGAGCGTGCCGGACTGCTCACCCACCCGCACCAGGTTGCAGTACAACGCATCGAACCACGCCGGGTGCCGTTGCAACGCATCCGCCAGCCCCAGCCCCGAAGCCACATCCTGTTTCAATCTATCCAGCAACGCCGCCAGCGCCGCATCACAGCCACTGCGCCCCATCACCTCGAACGCCTGCAACAGCGGCACCCCGGCCTTGAGCAAGGTCGCCAACTGCCGGCTGAACCCCGCGGGGTCGGCCTTCTCCCGCCGCTTGGAAAAACTGAACGCCAGCCCGCTGGCCGGCCGCAAGCTGGCCACGGTAATGCCCTGGCGAATCAGCCCGGCGCGCACATAGGCCGGACTGCGCCCAGGCGTTTGGCCGCTGACCGGCGCGCCGTTGGCGTCGGTGCCGTGCCAGCTGTAAAGCGGTGTGGGTGTACTCATGCAAAGTTCCTTGTTGTGCCCCTGCGACAAGCCTGGAAACAGCTTGCCGCGTCCATGAAAGGGCGCGCGTCCATGATGCTCACTAGAGTAGTTCAGCGAAGATCTCGCCCAAGCGGGCAGGGGTGACAAAAGGTGTCTGTTCAGGCCTACTGCGCCGCTGCCGCTTGGGGCGCGACCGACCTCAATGCGTAAGCGAACACACAAGGGAAATACGTTCATGAAAGGGCAACGCGGTATCACCCTGATCGAACTGATGATCGTCATCGCGATCATCGGCATTCTGACCACCATCGCCTTACCGATGTACACCAACCACCAGGCCCGCGCGAAGGCTGCGGCCGGGTTGCTGGAGATCAGCGCGCTGAAGACGGCGATGGACCTGCGCCTGAATGATGGCAAGGACGTGGCTGGCGCGGCCGAGTTGGGTGGCCAGCCGGCTACGGCGAACTGCGCGATCACGGCCAGCGGCAAGGCGGCGGATGGCAGCGGCAGCCTTGTTTGCACGCTGGTGGATGCGCCGGCCAATGTGCTGGGCAAGGCACTGACGTTGACCCGTTCTGCCACTGGGTGGGCGTGCACGACCGACATCGAGGAAGACCTGGCGCCAAAGGGCTGCAAGGGGGCGTGAGGGTAGGGCAATAAAGTAGTGGAAACAGGGGTTTGCGTAACGGGTGCGAGCAGTGGTACGTTGCGCTACACGCCGGTGTAGCTCAGTCGGTAGAGCAGCGCACTCGTAACGCGAAGGTCGCAGGTTCGATTCCTGTCTCCGGCACCATGATACGTTCCGCGATGACCCGTCATCTTCCGGAAACCCCAATAAAACCGCCAGCTTGGCGGTTTTATTTTGCCCGTAGCTTTGCGCTTTCTTCCGCCAAGTTCCGCAAATTTTTAGTACATTGCGCAGCGCATCCTAAATTCGGTGCCAAGGTGATGTACTAAATGCCTCTCACAGACACAGCGGCCAGGCAGGCCAAGGCCGAGGGGCTGTTAGAAGTGAATCCGGCCGCCGACCTCGACATCGTGGCGGTGCCTGAGCCGCCCGAGCAGCACAACCCAAACCTGCGCCGGCATGAGCTGAAAGAGTTACTGGTGGCGCTGCGCGACTTCAAGTGCGCTGAGTACGCCCGCAGCGCCGTGAAGCTGCTACTGTTGACCGGCGTGCGTACGATCGAGCTGCGCAGCGCGACCTTTGACCAGTTCGACTTCGTGGAGGGGTTGTGGACGATTCCGCCCGGGATCGTGAAGCAGTTGCAGCGAAGGGTTAGGACGAAAAGCGGGAGATTCCACCGTACTTGGTACCGCTTTCGCGGCAGGCGATGGAAGAGGCGAAGCACGCTCACTAGATCACCGGGCGCTATCGCGGGCCGAAACGAACCGCGCAAGCCTATAAGCGATGGCTCGGTGAATAATCTGTTGAAACGCATGGGATATGCGCCCGAATCAACAAGCAGGAGCAGACATGGCTAATGAGAGAAGTACACCATCGGACGCGTTTGAACCGTTTATCTACATTTTGAACATCATTTTCTGGGGGCCGATTCTTTACACGGTATTCGTGCCCTGGTTGAGCTTTGCGGTCATCAAAATTTGGCCGGCGCCGATCCTTGCGGGGTACTTCAACGCGATGGCATCCACTGGCTGGTTGGTGGTGTCTGTGCTGGTTGTCGTAGGGGGCTTATCCTATCTTGGCTTGTCATCTTATCGTTACGCCCAAAAGAAACTCGCCTACGACGCGGAGAAGGCAGCTCGGAGCCAAGCCTACGAGGCGGACAAAGCAGCTCGGAGCCAAGCAGTAAAGCCCGAAAGGTGAAAGCTTAACATCGCTCAGGCGCTGCCCGCGCTCACGGCCAACCAACGGACTTATCAGATCAAAAACCTGGTGGAGCAAGGGATGCTGTTGCCGGTCAGCCCAGGCACCAGGCAATACACCTTTGGCTTCTCCAACAACTACCTTGTGCGTGGGGTCATCAAGGCGTTGAGAGAGCAGGGGTTCATTCCAGAACCACTCGACAGGCCGTGAAAAGGAAGGCTCAGGTCCGGACGTTTTCCTTCGTGAGCTAACGAGAGCACGCTTTTTCGGGCTGCATAAACCGCGCTCTGGTACTGCAAAAGGCCCAGTCAAGGGCCGTGGCGTGCAGCCGATTTTCCCTTACCGTTTGGCGTAGCTCGCCCGGCAATGGGTAGATGCGAGTTTCCGACCGTGCTGGAGAAGTCTTGCGACTCACACGGCTTGTGGACTGAAGTTGATCTTCCTTGAACAGTAAGCGTCCGGAGAACGCTGGATGATTCGAATGACGCTGAGTACTTTTGGGTTACGGCCAAACGAGTTTCTAGATAGTCGTTTTCCATCACTGGGCTTTCGACCGGTGTTTTCAGGGATATTCGCCAAATTTTTCTAGATAATGCTTTCAGCTGCTAAAGATAATTTCTGGATAAGCATGCTGTCTCCTCGCGTTCCACACCGGCAAACCTTTGCTCTGGCCCGGTCAATCAGGGCAAGGTACGAACAACGATTGATGACAGAGCCACTCGATTGCCACTGTCAAAGCGCTGAGCGCTCTGCCGCCCTTGTCACACTGAAGCTCCTCCTGGACGATCATTGGCGCTGACTTTAGGGCGTGCTCAACGGGACACCTGCCTGTCTCCTCAGACCTGATGAGAGAAACGTTATGACTGATGAAAACAACGATGACCGCCCTGTTTTCCAGGCAGCCTGCCATTGTGGAACCGTGCGGTTTTCCGTGCGTTTGACCGATGGTGTGCGTACCGCGCGTCGGTGCAACTGCTCGCTCTGCCGTATGCGGGGTGCCGTAGCGGTATCTGCCAACCTGGGTGACATCACCGTCACCCAAGGGGAAGAGGCACTGACCCTTTATCAGTTCAACACACGCGAAGCGAAGCACTACTTTTGCTCGAAATGCGGCATCTACACCTTTCACCAACGCCGTTCGGCACCGGATCAGTACGGGGTCAACGTTGCCTGTATCGAGGGCATGAGCCCGTTCGATTTCCCTGAAGTGCCTGTTGGCGAGGGGCGGATTCATCCTAAGGACCGGGTAGGTGGCGGTTCAGCGATTGCGGGGTGGTTACGTTATGAAAGCAATAATGAGTGATTCAACACGTCAAACTTCGCTGCTCTGCAGCAACTTATTCGCTTGGCCGAATCTTGCGACTGGCCCGTTCCTGTTGAGGGCCGCTGGTGGGTTATTCCTGTCGGGTCGGGGTAGGGGGCTGCTGTGCAGCCCATCGCAGGCAAGCCAGCTCCTACACTGACCGTGTAGGTCCTGACGTGTGTGTGTTGCATGTAGCGAGCAGTTTTCCTACGAATCGCGCAGTCCTTTCGTACCCTGAGAAACTTGCGAAAACAGTCACCCAGGAATAAAGTCCCTCCGTCGCCGAAGCATCGGCGATGCGACCTTGGCCGGTCGGAATCGAAAGGCGCATTAGCGCCCAATCTTCATCGCAGGCGCTTTTTTTGTGCCCGCGATGTCGCGTTATAGCGGTGGTGCGCGGGACACCTTCGGGTGTGCCGGGCTCCTTTCGTCCCGGTCGGCCAACCCGCGTACTGCTGCCACCTTAACTTGCTTGGCCGCGCGAGGTGTTCGGCGGGCTTTTAGCATCGCCTGTGAGATCGAGCGCCGCCCGCGCGGCGCTTCGCGGCACAAGGCCGCTCCCACAGTCTGTTTCGGGCCAATCATTCCTGTGATTTCACCGCTGGCCGCCTTGTTTGTCCCATTCGATATCGGCTGCGACACTGCTCTTCATCAATTTCAAGCCATGCACCCAGGGTGCGCGCGCCAGTGCCACAGGAATAATTGGCCCGAAACAGATGTGGGAGCGGCGGTGCGGCGATCCGACTTGCCCCGCGAAGCGCCGCGCGGGCGGCGCTCGATCTCTCAGGCACCCAACATCCCAACGCATGCACCTGGCAGCCCAGACCGCTTAACTGACAGGCATTAGGCTTTACCCACCCATATCGCGTATGGTGCCCCCGATGGGCGTCAAACGGATATCAGCGTTACGTTCAACCCCTGCGGGAACCGCAAATCTGCGCAGCTTGTCCCACGCTCCGACTATTTTTTCTCTGGGTCTGGACGGGCTGTCACTTCCCAGCACTAAGTCGAACGGCACCAGGATATGTATGACTCTGCAGAAACGTAACAACGTACATATTGCTGGGGACGGAAGCGCGACCTTGATCCTGGCCCATGGCTTTGGCTGTGACCAGAGCATGTGGCGGTTGTTGCTGCCACATTTCGCCAGGCACTTTCGTGTGGTTACCTACGACCTGACCGGCTCTGGGCAGTCTGACCTGGGGGCGTACGATCATGGCAGGCACGCGTCGCTGTGGGGGCATGCCTCGGACCTTAACGAGATCATCGACGCGTATGCGACTGGCCCTGTCATCCTGGTCGGGCACTCGGTCAGTGCGATGATCTGTGCCTTGGCCGCAGTTCAGGCGCCAGGGCGGGTCGCCGCGCTGGTGATGATCGGCGGGTCGCCTTGCTATGTCGACACGGGTGACTACACCGGCGGACTCTCGCCGGATGAAGTGCGGCAAATGCTGGCCACCATCGACGACAATTATCTTGGCTGGGCCGGCACCATGGCCCCAGTGTTGATGGGGGCGCCGGGGCAGCCGGGGCTGCACGAAGAGCTACTGGAAAACTTTGCCCGGACCAACGCCGATATCGCCCGGCACTTTGCCCGTGTGATCTTTCTGTGCGATCACCGGCAGGACATTGGCGGGCTGTCGATACCCACGTTGATCCTGCAATGCCCCGGCGATGTGGTCGTGCCAATGAAGGTTGGCGAGTATCTGCGACGGGTACTGCCTGACAGCGAGCTGAACATCATTAATAACATCGGCCACTACCCGCAGTTGAGCGCGCCCAGCGCATGCACTGCGGCGATGGATGCGTTCTTCGCAAAACGCGGGCTTAGCGATGGATGACGCCGCGCGGCAGTTCACAGCTTCGTATTTCGAGCATGCCCCGTGCGGGCTGATCATCATGGCCGTGAATGGCGCCATCGTCCGCGCCAACCAGACGTTCTGCGATTGGTTGGGTTACGACTCGGCGTCGCTGCATGCGGGCAGTTTCGACCAGTTGCTGACCGTGGGTGGGCGCATGTTCCAGCGCACCCACTGGCAGCCATTGATGGACATGCAGGGCTCCGTTGCGGAGGTGAAGGTCGACCTGCAACACCGCAATGGAACAGTGGTTGCCGTGTTGCTCAATGGCATACGGCAAGAAACCGCCGAGGGTATCGGCTACCACCTGGCGCTGTTCGGCACTGCCCAGCGAGATCGCAACGAGCGGGCGGTGTTCGTGGCCATGCAGCGCGCAGAGGAGCTGCTGGCGCAGAAGGCCAGCGCCGAAGCCGCGTTGCAACGCGCCCAGGCGGAGTTGGCGGTGGCGTATGAGAATGCCCAGTATCGGGCGCTGCTTGCAGAGCGCATGGTCGCTGTCGCCAGCCACGACCTGAAGAACCCGATGACCGCCATCAAGATGGCCACCGAGTTGCTCGGGCGCGATATCCATTGCGACCGGGGGCGTCGTTTGCTGGGCAGCATCAGCACGTCGGCCGAGCGAGCGCAGCGCATGGTCGTCGATTTGCTGGACTTCGCCTCGATCAGGCTTGGCCAAGGCATCAGCATCCGGCGCCAGCAGGTCGACCTGGTGAAAACGATGGACCAGTGCGTGAGTGAGCTGAGGATTGTTTTTGCCAAGGCAAGCATTCGCCACTTGGCCCGGGGGCGGGGCGCGTGTGAGGTGGACCAGGACAGGTTGCAGCAGATGATCGGTAACCTGGTCGCCAACAGTGCGGCGTATGGCGACCTGCGCTATCCGATCACCCTCACTACCGAATTCAGCGACAAAGGGGTAAGCCTGGGGGTGCACAATCACGGGCCTTGCATCGCCGAGGAACTGCTGCCGACATTGTTCGAGCCGATGACGCGCGGCAGTGATCGGCAGGACATGCTGCGTTCGGTCGGGCTGGGGCTGTTCATCGTCAAACAGATCGCCGAAGCCCATGGTGGCAGAATTACCATGACCTCCAACCCGATCTATGGCACCACGTTCATTATCTGTTTGCCCTCAGCTATTGCGCCAAGCCCAGAAAGCTAGCGTTACTGTGGGAGACCACCCAGCCCTTTGGGCTGCGTTGTGCGCCTACCCTGTGGGAGCGGCTTTAGCCGCGAAGAATCCAACGCGGTGCGTGGCACCGGCTGCGCCGGTGTTCGCGGCTAAAGCCGCTCCCACAGTGCCCCTGCTAGTTCACTGGGTGATGTGTTGGTCCATGATAGCGGGCGTGCACCAATACCCGCACAAGGAGCAGCGCAACGATTCAGTCATCGTAATGGAAGCGACACTGCAGAATGGTCAGAACCCCGCCTTCATACAAGTACACCAGTCGGTGCTCCCGGGTAATGCGCCGCGACCAGAAACCCGACAGATCACCTTTCAGCGGCTCAGGTTTGCCGATGCCTTTAAATGGCGTCCGCAGGCACGCCTCGATCAACCCGTTAATGCTATGCAGGATGGCGTGGTCGCGTTCCTGCCAATGGCAGTAGTCTTCCCAGCCTTCATCGGTGAACTGGACGCTCACCGCACCACGCGCTTCAGTCTTGTTGCGTTGTTTGTGCTTCGTACTCATTAACAGTCACGTCCTTGGTAACCGCTTGGCCGGACCGAAGCTGAGCAATGGAAGCGCGCAGGCGCGAGGCGTTCTTGGCCGACCCCAGAAGGTACAGAGTCTCTTGCATGCCGTTGTAATCCTCGAGGGAGAGCATCACCACTGGCTCGCCACGCTGGCGCGTGATTATGGCAGGCTCATGGTCCCGGCAAACATCGTCCATTGTCTGCTTCAGGTCGGCGCGGGCCTGGCTAAAGGTCAGTACATGCATATTCAGAATCCTTCTCAGGCACAGCCTGAATCAGGTTGGCGCGATAGCGTGAAAGGCACGCCGCAGGGCAACTGCCGTCTGGATGCGGGCCGTATGCAGAGCCCCCTTTGCCGTGGAAAATCCTCCGTCAATCGGGCCATGACGTTCCATAGGCGCGGTTCGCAAGGTTCGAAGGGAATCTTCCCCAACAGCTGTCAGGAACGTACATTGTACCTAACATTGTACCTATCGACAAAAGGCTAGCTAATCCTGCAGCCCATCGCCGGCCGTGGAATCGCTTTGCGGCCCTTTCGCGACACAAGGCCGCGCCTGCAAAGGACCGCGCAGGTTGCGAGTACGCAAGCGGGCGCCTGCCCTAGAAGTCCCAGCGGGTAGTGACCATGACGTTACGGGGTTCGCCGTAAATGGCGGAGTTATAGAAGCCGACGTTGGTGTAGTAGTACTTGTCGAAGAGGTTGTTGAGGTTGACCGTCGCCGACAGGTTCGGGGTGATCTGGTAGCGGCTCATCAGGTCCACCACCCAGTAGGATCGCTGGGTAACGTCCTCGTTCACGCCCTTGGGGCTGTTCCAGATCTGTTGCCAGGCTTTGTTCTGCCAGCGTGCGCCACCGCCAACGGTGAGCTTGTCCAGGTCGCCAGTGAGCTTGTAGGTGGTGTAGAGGCTGAGCTGGTCTTCGGGCTCGAAGGTGGACAGCTTCACGTCGTTGCTGTCGCGCACCACCTTGTGGGTATAGCCGCCCTGCACCTGCCAGCCCGGGGCCAGCTCGCCGGACACTTCCAGCTCGTAGCCCTTGGTGGTCGCCTTGCTGCCTTTGAACGCGTAGTTGGCTGGGGTTGGCGTCTGGTTGTTGTAGGCGTCGTCGGGTACCGAGCGGTTGGTTTCCTTGACCTCGAAGTAAGCCAGGCTGGCATTCAGGCGGCCGTCGAAGAATTCGCCCTTGATGCCGACTTCGTAGTTCTCGCCTTCATCCGGTTCGATCAGTTTGTTGTCGCGGTCGCGGTTGTAGTTTTCCTGGGGCATGAACACGTCGGTGTAGCTGGCGTAGACCGAGAAGTTTTCGTTCAGGTCGTAGATGGCGCCGGCATAGGGAATGAAGCGCCCGGACTCGGTATAGGTCGGGGTCAGGCCGGTCAGGCTGTAATTGACCACGCGGCCGCCCAGCAGCAGTTTCAGGTCGTCGGTCACGTTCAGGCGGGTAGTGAGGTACACGCCGGTCTGGCGGATGACGTCGTCGGTGCGCTGCGACACCGGGCCCCAGTCGGGCTTGGGCAGGTTGCCGTGCCAGTTGTTGTAGTCCACGCGGTTGGGAACCGGGAAGGTCTCGTCCCAGTAGCCTTTGCCGTCCCAGTGGGCCTTGCTGATCGAGCCGCCCAGCACCAGGTCGTGCTCGCGACCGAGCATGCTGAACGGGCCGCTCAGGTACAGGTCGGCCGAGTCGCTGGTGGTGTCGCCCTTGTAGCGTTGCGCGTTGATTTCGGCACTGCCGTCGGGCTGCGGCTGGTCAAACTGGATCGCGCCCATCTGCGCATCGTAGCCATTGTACTTGTGGTCCAGTTGCAGCTTGGTCACCCAGCCGTCGCCCAGCTGGTGTTCCAGGGTGGCGAACAATGTGCGGGTGTACTGCTGCCAGCTACTCCAGTCGGTGGCGTTGCTGAACGAGCGCTTGCCGTCGTTGCGCTCACCCTTGGAATTGAGCAGGGGGAAGCTGCCGGACCAGGTGGAGCCTTTGGGGTCGTTGTCCTGGTAGTCGGCGCCTACGGTCAGCAGTGTGTCGGGTGACAGGTCGAACTCGAGGATGCCGTAGAACACCGAGTTCTGGCTTGAGTAGCGGTCGATGAACGAGTGCTTGTCCTGGTAGGCGGCCACGGCCCGGCCACGGATATTGCCGGTTTCGGTCAATGGGCCGCTCACATCCAGCTCGCTGCGGTAGTTGTCCCAAGAACCCGCGCCCAGGGTAGCGTGGCCCTGAAAATCGGCAGTCGGCTTTTTGCGCACCAGATTGATGGTGCCGCCCAGCGAGCCCGCGCCGCTGAGCAGGCCAGATGCACCCTTTAGCACTTCGATACGGTCGTAGATGGCCATGTCGCTCAGGGTGTTGCCCGCCGAGTAGGCGACGTTGCGCACGGCGGAGGGGATGCCGTCGAATTGGAAGTTGTTGATCGAGAAACCGCGGGAATAGTAGTTGGTGCGGTCGGTGTCGTAGGCCGATACGGTGATGCCCGGCGTGTGGCGCATTACCGCATCAACACTGTTCAGGGCAAAGTCGTCCATGTGCTGGCGGGTGACCACGCTGATCGACTGTGGGGTTTCCCTGGGCTTCAGCACCAGCCGGGTAGCCGTGGCGATGGTGCCCGGGGTATACGAGCCTGTGCCTTCCGTGACCGTGCCCAGCTGGTTGCTGATGATGTTGGTGGCACTCAGCTCCAGGGCTCCACCGCTATCGGGAGCGGCCTCAAGCGAATAGTTACCAGCGTTATCAAGCGCCCGAAGGCCGGTACCTGCCAGCAGCAGGGCCAGGCCATCGGCAACGGAATAGCTGCCGTTGAGCCCGGCACTGCGCTTGCCAGCGGTGAGCTTGGCATCGGCAGAAAGCAGGATGCCGGCCTCGCTGGCGAATCGGTTCAACGCCTGATCCAGGCCGCCGGCGGGAATGGAGTAGCTGCGGGATTGTTCGCTGGCGCTGGCCGGTGTCGCGGGCACCGCCAGCAGCAGCGGGCCGCTGCAGAGCAAACCGGCAAACAGGGCGTGACGAACCGCATGGCTCAGTTGAGAAATGGATGTCGTGGGCAGATACGGCACTCTGAATGTTCCTCTTGAGAATGCTTCTTGGTTGAATTCAAGAGGTATCCCGGACGAGTCGGCAAAACCGACAATGGATTGCAGGATTTTTTTGTAATCCGGATTGCTACGCCTGTGATGCCGGGCTGATGGTGGTCCAGAAGCGTGTCAGCCTGTGCACTTTCACGGGCAGTGACTGTTCCAGTGCCAAGAGCACGCGGTCTGTGTCTGCCAGCGGGAACACGCCCGTCAGCGGCAGGGCGGCCACGGCGGGGTCGCAGCGCAGCATGCCGGGGCGATGGCGAGCGAGTTCTGCGATGAACTGCCCCAGTGGCGTGCGCTCGGCGACCAACCGGCCATCGTGCCAGGCGATGGCGTTGGGGTTGGCTGGCACGATGTCACCCAGCCGGCTTGCGGAGAACCGGCAACCTTGCCCGGCTTGCAGGCGTATGGCGCGGGCATGTCGCGGGCGCAGTTCCAGTTCGCCCTCGTACAGCTCGACCTGGCATTCATCGTCATGTTGATAGACGGAAAAGCGTGTGCCGAGCGCCTGGACTTCTCCGACGGCGGTGTCCACGATCAACGGGCGTTGCGCCCGGTCCTGGCCGCTGTCCAGTAGCAGCTCCCCCGTCAGCAGGCGAATGCGCCGCTCGCTGACACTGAACAGGATATCAACCGCACTGCCACTGTTCAGGCTCAGCCGGCTGCCATCGGCCAGCGTGCGCTGCAGGCGTTCGCCGGTGCCGCTGCGCAGTTCTGCCATCGCCTCGCGCCAAGGCAATTGCGACTGGGCGAGATAGCCGCTGCCGCCAGCCAACAGCAATGTGCCGAGCAGTTTCAGCGTTTGCCGGCGGCGCGCATCGGGCTGCTCTCGCAGCACGCTAAGGGCGGTATCCACCGGCACACCGCTCAGGGTGCTTTGCAGCTGCTCCAGGCGCAGCCATGCGCGGTCATGCTCAGGGTCTGCCGCGCGCCATTCGGTGAAGCGCCGCAGTTGTTCCTTGTCCAGTTCTCCGCCCCATTGCAGCATCAGCCAATGGCTGGCCTGCTCGACGATGTTGGCGGCGATCGGGGCTTCGCTGGCGCTTTTCATTCGGCGTACAGCACCTGGTAGCAGGCGGTGATAGCACGCAGCATGTACTTCTGCACGGAGCTGACGCTGACCTCCAGGCGCTCGGCGATCTGTGGATAAGTCAGCCCTTCGAACTGCGACAGCAAAAAAGCCTCTCGCACCTTGGCCGGCATGCTGTCGAGCATGGCATCGATCTGCATCAGGGTTTCGATGACGATGGCACGGGTTTCCAGTGACGGGCTTTCCGGCTCGGGCAGGGCGGCCAGGCTGTCCAAGTAAGCTTGTTTGATACGCTGACGGCGCCATTGGTCGATCACCAGGTTGCGGGCGATCTGTGCCAGGAACCGGCGGCCATCGCTCTGCTCGGGCAGGCGGCGTGTTACCAGCAGCCGCAGGAAAGTGTCTTGCGCAATATCCGCCGCCCGCTCGCGATCCCCAAGGCGCAGGCGCAGCCAGCCTTGCAACCAGCCGTGGTGGTCGCGATAAAGGCTGTCGAGGGGTTGCAACGGGGCGTCAGGGGGCACTTTCCTTTTCCCAAGAATAAGCCGCAGATAGGAATCAGTTGCAATTGTAGAGTGGGCGGGGGATTTTTGGAACAGCCGCCGTTTTTAGCCGACCAGTCGTTTGTACATGGGCGTGCATGCTAGCTCGAGCCCCGAAGGCGAGGTATAGATACCCTCAGCCTCCCCCTTGATAACCACACCGATGGTAGAACGGGGTGGCATTCGGGGTGGCGTCCAGGTGAATCTCGGTCAGCCCAGCCTCAAGCGCCAGCCGCTCCAGATAGTGGTATCGGGGCGAGTGCCTTTCCGTGATGGGCGGGCATTGCGGTGGCTGGCACGAGCTTCGCTCGTGTTCGCGGCTGAAGCCGCTCCCACAGGCACAGTGTTAACTCGAAGCCAGCGCAGTCCCTGTGGGAGCGGGTTCACCCGCGAAGAGGCCAGCGTGGTGCGGCAAAGCTTCTTTGAAGCCGCTTCAGCCCACGGTTATCGCCGCATTCAACATCAACACCACAATCAAACCGACCACCGCCACAATGGACTGCACCACCGAAATGGTCTTGGTCGCTTCGCCCATGGTCATGCCAAACGATTCCTTCACCATCCAGAAACCGGCATGGTTGGCATAGTTGAAGAACAGCGAACCGCAGCCGATGGACAGGGCCAGCAATGGCAGGTTCAGGCTGGGGTCGGCACCTGCAAGCGGCGCCAGCAAGCCGGCAGCGCCGACGATGCCGACCGTGGCAGAGCCGGTAGACACCGACAGCAGCATCGCGATCAGCCACCCCAGAATCAACGGCGGGAAGGCAGATTGCTGGGTCAGGTGCACGATGGCATCGCCGACCTTGGCGCTGGTCAGCATCTCCTGGAAGGCGCCGCCGCCGGCGATGATCATGATGATTGAGGCGATTGGCTTGAGGCTTTTGCCCAGCGCATCGCGCAGTTGTTCAGCGTCGCCACCGCGCGCCAGTACCAGGCTGAAGCCTGCGAACAGCACGCCCAGCAGCATGGCGATCAGCGGGTTGCCGAGGAAGCTGGCCATTTGCAGCAGGGCATTGCCCTTGGGTAGCAGCATTTCGGCGACGGCATGCACCAGCATCAGGATCGCCGGCAGCAGCGCGGCCAGCATGCCGACCAGTACGCTTGGGCGAGTCTGATCATCGGCTTTCTCTGTCAGGGTGAACTGGTCCAGCAATGCCTGATCGGGGCGGGTGCTCATGCGCTGCGAAATGAACATGCCATACAGCGGGCCGCCCAGGATCATTGCCGGGATGGCGGCAAGGAAGCCATACAGCATGGTCGGCCCGACCGAGGTCTTGAGTACGGCGATGGCGGTCAAGGGGCCAGGGTGCGGCGGTACCATGCCGTGCATGGCGGCAAGCGCGGAAATCACAGGCACGCCTACATACACATACGCAGAGCCCTTGAAGCGGGCCTTGCTTTCCAGCTTTCGCGCCACGCTGAAGATCAGCGGCAGCATGATCACCAGGCCCACCTCGAAGAACATCGGGATGCCAATGACGAAGGCAACCAGCATCATCGCCCACGGAATCATCCGGTCCGAAGTGCGCCTGAGGATCACGTCCGCGACCTGTTCGGTAACGCCCGCGTCAGCCAGGATTTTGCCGAGCATTGCGCCCAGTGCGATCACCACCCCGACCGCACCGAGTGTCTTGCCGGCGCCGGTGAGCAAGTGCGAGACGATGCTGCCTAGTTCCATCTGGGTAGCAAAGCCGACGCCAATGGACACCACCAGCAAGGCCAGAAGCGGGTGCATCTTGAGGCGGGACACGATCAGCGCCACCAGCACCAGGACACTGACCAGTGCGGTCAGCAACAGCTGTATATCCAGGGGAGTCATGCAAGGAATCTCGGTTGGGCAGGCGCGCTGGCGGCACTAAGGATTTGAATGCGTGAGAGCCGAAATAGCGAGGGCTGGAACTGAGGCCGGCTGACGGAGGTAATGCGCAAGGCAAGTGGATTTCGTTGAAAGGTATACATGAAGCGATTCACCTTGTTATTTGGTCATCTATATGAATCCTTGCAAAGTATTCGGGCTTCAACCGGACAGTGTCAAGTGAACGTCGTCGTAGCTTGAGAGATGCGTTGATCCCCTGTAGGAGCGGGTTTACCCGCGAAGCAGGCGACGCGGTGGATGGCACCGGCTTTGCCGGTGTTCGCGGCTGAAGCCGCTCCCACAGGGAGATTCGTGCATGACAGTGGCTCCTGCAGGTGGGGCGAAACACTCAGGGTGGCCTTTTAGCCGCAGCGAGCAATACTTCTCTCTATACGCAGGCGTGTTCCTGGTGGCACGCGCCGCTGGGAGGTGTCAGGTGAACAAACTTTCAATCATAGGTGCCGGCCTGGTCGGCGAGGCCGCGGCGCAGATCATTGCGCGGGATGAGTTGTGCCGTGAACTGGTGTTGATGGATGTGCAGGGTGAACTGGCCCAGGGCAAGGCGCTGGATGTATGGCAGGCTGCCGTCGAGTCGGGTTCCGATACTCGGGTTCACGGCGGGGCCAAGGCTGAAATGCTCGACGGTTCCGAACTGGTGGTGATTACCGCAGGTGTGCCGCGCAAGCCGGGCCAGTCGCGCCAGGATGTACTGAGTATCAACCTGCCGATCCTCGACGGCATCATGGCGGATATCAAACGCCACGCGCCGGCTGCCACGGTGCTGGTGGTGTCCAACCCGGTCGATGTGCTGACCTATCGCGCCTGGAGCTTGAGCGGCCTTGGGCGTGACAAGGTGTTCGGGCAGGCGGGGGTGCTGGATACCGCGCGCATGAAGTGCTTCATTGCCGAACAGACCGGGTTTTCGGCCCGGGATATCACGGCGCTGGTGCTAGGTGGGCATGGCGACAGCATGGTGCCGCTGATGCGTTACTGCCAGATTGGCTCGGTGCCGTTGTCCCACTTCTTGTCCGCCGAGCAGATCGAGCAGATTGTCGAACGCACGCGCAAGGGCGGCGGCGAGATCCTGGGCTTGAAGAAGATGGGCAGCGCCTGCGATGCACCCGGCGTGGCCATAGCGCAGATGGTCGATGCGATCGCCAATGGGCGAAACCGCATTCTGCCGGCGGTGGCGATTCTTGAGGGTGAATACGGACGCAACGACATCGCCATGGGGGTGCCCTGTGTACTGGCAGAGCAGGGGCTGGCGCGGGTCATCGAATTGCCGCTGGATGCGCAGGAGCAGGCCATGTTTGACCACTCTGCAGATCAGGTGGCGAGGGATATTGCCGAGATGAAGGCGCTGTGAGCGAGGCGGGGCTTGGGTTGCCGGTCAGTCAAGCAAATTGGGCCGCGTTGCGCCCCATCGCCGGCAAGGCAGCTCTCACAGGATAATCACCGTGCTCGAGGGCAGTGGAGTACCTGTGGGAGCTGGCTTGATCAGCAAACACCTCGAGCTGCAGTACAACCTGGATAACGTGTTCGACAAGAAGTACTACCAGACCCCGGGCAACCCCAACTACTGTAACTTTTATGGCGAGCCGCGCAACTTCAACGTGGCGTTGCGGGCCAGGTTCTGAGCCTGGCACTGGACCATGTCGGCCTTGGCCGCGAACACCGATACACCGTGTTGGTTGCTTCGCGGGTAAACCCGCTCCTACGGGCCAGCGCTGTCCCTGTGGGAGTGTGACCTACAACTGGTAAGGGGGATTGTTGTTGCAATTGCAACTTCATTGCGCTATCACATGATGCACGCGCCTGTGCATCGAGGGATTTTTGCAATGGACAACCTGGGTCTTCAACGCACCACCCGCACTGAATCCGCAGCCGAAGCCTGCATGCGTCATATCGACGAGTCGGCCCGGCTGCAGGGCTCGCGCAGCTCGCCGCTGTTTTCTGTGCTGGACCTGATCAAGCGCATGCGCAGGGACCCGCAGGTCGGTGGCCAGTTTTGGCTGATCGATGACCGTGCCACCGAGCAGCAGCCGGATACGCCGGTGAGTGCCTGGCCGCTATGGTTCAGCAAAGATGCCCGTGCCGACGAGCGGCCGATGCTCTACCTGACTCAGTCGCCCACGTCGGCGCGCTTGTCGATGCTGACCAACCAGACGGCGCAGCGTGGCATCTTCCTCAACGATATCGAGTCGAGCCCATCGCGCTGGGCCAAGGGCGCGCACCCGTGGTTGCCGATGTGGCTGGCATCGAACCCGCAGTGCATGCCGTATGACCCGGCCTGCGGCGACGAGGCCCGGGTGATTCTCAGGGGTGCCTTGCGCGAGCTGTACCTGAAGGGGCTAACCGGTTTTTGCTACATGACCTTGCATGACGAGCCGGGCGACAAGCTTGAATGTGATCGCAGCCAGGCTTACCTGGGCATGTATCCGCTATTGCGTGAGGCTGGGGGCACCCCCCAGGTGCGGCTGTTGGGGGCCGGGCAGGTGTTGCGCGAAGTGCAGGCAGCAGCCGGGTTGCTTGAGCGCGACTGGGGCGTGGCCAGTGAAATCTGGAGTTGCCCCAGTTATACGCGCCTGGCCCGTGATGCTGCCGCTGTGCAACGCCAGAAGCGTCGCCAACGCCGCTCGTATCTGCAGCACTGCCTGGGCGGCAGCCAACTGCCGATCATTGCAGTCACCGGCTATGCAGAGTTCGTCGCCGGGCAACTGGCTGGGCATGTCAGCGCGCCATTCACTGCGCTGGGTGCCGATACGTTGCAACCGGGCCAGCGCCCTGATCGGCACTGGATCACTTACCTCGCCTTGCAGTCGCTGGCCCGGCAGTCGGTCATTGACGCAGGTGTGCTGGGCCAGGCGTTGCAGCGCTACAACCTGGGCTGAGCCTAGCGTGAATACTGACGCGCGCTGCCGATAGCGCCTTCCAGGGCTTCGGAAAAGGCTTTTTGCTGTTCCTCGTCGAACTGGGCCAGGAACAGTTCATCGACCGCCTGTTTGTAAACTTTCCACATACGCTTGCGCAGCTTGCGGCCGCTGTCGGTGATCTGCGCCACCGCGCCGCGCGCGTCATCCACGGCCTTGACCCGCTCGACCAGGCCTTCTTTCTCCAGCCGGTCGACCAGGCGGGTCAGGTTGTAGCGCTCGATCGCCATCACATCTGCCAGCTCGTGCATGCGCCGGCAGCCGTCGGTGCCGCTCTCGATGCCCCAGAGTGCGTCGTACCACGCATAAGGGGGCAAGTCCTGCTCGCTGAGGCGACGTTCGATCTCGCGGATCAGGCTGCGGTGGGCGCGTACGAAGCTGAACCAGAGGTCCGGGGTGTTGCTCGGCATGTGATATTCCAAAATTGAAAATTTTGTTGCTTTTGCAACATTTTTTGCCATGCGTTCTTTGTTGCAGTTGCAATCATATCGCCCTAGGGGCTAAATTCAATTGCACTTGCAACAACTGGCTGCTGGCGATCACGCCCGGACGCCGATCAATCAAGGAGATTGCGCCATGGTTCAAAATGCCCTGCTTCATGATGCCGACCCGCAAGAAACGCGGGAGTGGATCGATTCGATCGAGTCCGTCGTAAAAGTAGAAGGCCGCCCACGTGCGCACTTCCTGATCGACAAGCTGCTGGACTTCGACGTGTCGCTGCACGGCGACCTGCACGGCCGCATCACCACGCCCTACGTCAACACCATCAGCCCGGAGCGTGAACTGCCTTACCCCGGCAACCTGGAAATCGAGAAGCGCCTGAATGGCTACATTCGCTGGAACGCGCTGGCCATGGTGCTGCGCGCCGGTAAACACTCCAATGTCGGCGGCCACATTGCTACCTATGCGTCGGCGGCGGTGCTGTATGACGTGGGCTTTGACCATTTCTTCCGTGGCCGCACCGAGCAGTTCGCGGGTGACCTAGTGTACATCCAGGGGCACTCGGCGCCCGGTATCTATGGCCGCGCCTTCACTCAAGGGCGCCTGAGCGAAGAGCAGTTGGACAACTTCCGCCGTGAAACCGACCGCGATGGCATTTCGTCTTACCCGCACCCGCGGCTGATGCCGGACTTCTGGCAGTACCCGACGGTGTCGATGGGCCTGGGGCCGATTACCTCGGCGTACCAGGCGCGTTTCATGCGTTACCTGGAAGACCGTGGCCTGAAGGCGCACCAGGGCCGCAAGGTATGGGCCTTCCTCGGTGACGGCGAGATGGACCAGCCGGAGTCGCTGGCGGCCATCTCCCTGGCCGGCCGCGAGCGCCTCGATAACCTGATCTTTGTGGTCAACTGCAACCTGCAGCGCCTGGACGGCCCGGTGCGCGGTAACAGCAAGGTGATCCAGGAGTTCGAGGCCATCTACCGCGCCGCCGGCTGGAACGTGATCAAGGTGGTGTGGGGCAGTGGGTGGGACCGCTTGCTGGCCAAGGACGCCACCGGCTTGCTGCGCCAGCGCATGATGGAATGCGTCGATGGCGAGTACCAGGCCTTCAAGTCGCAGGATGGCGCCTATGTGCGCGAACACTTTTTCGGCAAGTACCCGGAGCTGCTGGACATGGTCAGCGACATGACCGACGAGCAGATCTGGAAGCTCGCCCGGGGTGGCCACGACCCGGTCAAGGTGTACAACGCCTATGCCAGTGCGGTCAGCCACAAGGGGCGCCCGACCGTGATCCTGGCCAAGACCGTCAAGGGCTTCGGCCTGGGGGAGGCGGGCGAGGCGCAGAACATCAACCATCAGCTGAAAAAGATCGGCGAGTCCGCGGTCAAGGCGTTCCGCGACCGTTTCAGCCTGGACCTGTCTGACGAGCAACTCGGCGAGTTACCGTACCTGCGGCCGGCCCCGGACAGCGTTGATGCCAATTACCTGAAGGCCCGCCGCGAGGCATTGGGCGGCCAGGTGCCGGCACGGCATGCCGCAATCGAGCCGCTGCAGGTGCCGTCACTGGCGGCACTGGAAAGCCACACCAAAGGCACCAACGGCCGGGCGATTTCCACCACCATGGCCTTCGTCCGCTTGCTCAGCGCCTTGCTCAAGGACCCGAACATCGGCCGCCAGGTGGTGCCGATCGTGCCGGACGAGTCACGCACTTTCGGCATGGAGGGCATGTTTCGCCAGGTGGGTATTCACTCGCATGTCGGCCAGCTGTATACCCCGCAGGACGCCGGTACCTTGTCGTATTACAAGGAAAGCATCGACGGCCAGATCATGCAGGAGGGCCTCAACGAGTCCGGGGCGACCTCGTCGTGGATTGCCGCCAGTACGGCCTACGCCAACCACGGCGTGATGGCCGTGCCGTTCTACATCTTCTACTCGATGTTCGGCTTCCAGCGAGTCGGTGACCTGCTCTGGGCGGCAGGTGATGCCCGCGCCCGTGGCTTCCTGCTGGGCGCTACCTCCGGGCGTACCACGCTGATGGGCGAGGGCCTGCAGCATGACGATGGCCACAGCCACGTGATGTCGGCGACGGTGCCGTGCTGTGTGTCCTACGACCCGACCTACGCCTACGAACTGACGGTGATCATCCAGGACGGCATGCGCCGCATGTATGCCGAGCAGGAGGATATCTACTACTACATCACCGTGCTCAACGAAAACTACGCGCACCCGGACATGCCCGAAGGTTGCGAGCAGGGCATTCTCAAGGGGCTTTACCGTTTGCCGATCGAGACCAAGGTCGAGGATGGCCAGCGCCGTGTCCAGTTGATGGGCAGTGGTGCAATCTTGCCGGAGGTGATCGCGGCGGCGGAGATCCTTGAGCGGGACTACGGCGTAGGCAGCGAGATCTGGAGTGCCACCAGCCTGACCGAGCTGCGCCGTGAAGCGCAGGCAATCGAGCGCTGGAACCTGCTGCACCCACTGGAGGAGCCCAAGGTGCCGTATGTGCGGCAAGCCATGCAGGGCCATGCCGGCCCGGTGGTGGTGGCGACGGACTACATCAAGATCCACGCCGACCAGATCCGCCCGTGGCTGGATGACCGGCGTTTCGTTGCGCTGGGCACCGATGGCTTTGGCCAGTCCGATACCCGTGAGGCGCTACGCCGGCACTTCGAGGTCGACCGCCAGTTCATTGTGCTGGCCGCGCTCAAGGCGCTGGCCGACGAGGGTGTTGTCGAGCGGGCGCTGCTGGCCAAGGCGATCGAAGCGTTGGGCATCCATGCCGACAAACCGGACCCTGCCAAAGTGTGAGTAAAGCGCGGCGGATCAGCGCACCAGCCGGGGCACTGCCCGCACGTAGACCAATTCGGCCACCAGTTCGAGCAGTGTCTGGGTGATGACGGCCGCTGCCGCCAGGCTGCGCATGTCTTCAGGCAGTGCCAGCGCCAGCGGCAGCACCACCAGCGAGTTGCGCGTGGCGGCGCTGAAGGTTACCGAGCGTGCCTCGGTGGCCGGCAGGCGCAGCAACCGGGCCGAGACGAAGCCTATGGCTGGCGCCAGCAGCATGAAGCCGATGTACACCGGAATCACCGGCAGCAAGCGCTCGAAGTCGTGCAGTACCACGGCAATCTGCGAAGCGATCACCACCACCAGCACCAGGGCCATCGCCGGCACCGGCAGCCAGGCCCAGGCATCGTTCCAGGTCGAGACTGCACGTAAGCGACGGGCGCCGGCGCTGGTGAGTATGGCAAGCGCCATTGGCAACACGATCAGCAGCACGAAGGCTTCCACGAACGGGGTGATGGAGATGGCCACGTTGTTGCTGTCACCCAGCATCAGCGCCAGGAACACCGGCAACAACACCAGTTGCAGCAACAGCAACACGGGGGTGGCGGCTAAGGTCAGGCGCGAGTCACCCTTGCCGATGTGGGTGAACACCACCACGTAGTCAATGCACGGTGTGAGCAGCACCAGCAAGGCGCCGACGAGGATCGCCGGTTGTGCGACCAGCCCACGTGTGATGGCCCATACCAGCAGCGGCACCAGGATAAAATTGGCCAGCAGCAGAGCGGCGACGAAGCGGCGGTTGCCCAGACCCTGGCGCAGATCAAGGAAAGGGATCTGCAGGAACATCGCGTACATCAACACGGCGATGGCGGGGGTGACCAGGGCCTCCAGGTGGCGTGCAGTGTCGCTGGCCAACAGGCCGAAGGCGACGGCGGCGAGCACGGCGGCGAAGTAGATCGGGATTTGCCGGGTTTCGAGTTGCTCTCTGGTCAAGGTGGGGCCTGTGCTTGCTGGATGAAAAGGCACACAGGGTAATACGCGCTAACTAATGGATGCCGCAGTTTTTTGTAGGAGCGGCCTTGTGTCGCGAAAGGACCGCAAAGCGGTCCCGGCGATGTCGGCGGCGAAGCTGCAATCGAGGGGCCGCTGCGCGCCCCTATCGCGACACAAGGCCGCTCCTACAGGGATTGCGTCATGTCTGAAAGGCCGAAACAAAAAAAGCCCGGCACTGGGCCGGGCTTGTTCACTGCAGGCTAAGCGCCTATCAGTTGCCGTAAACCGGCAGCTTCTTGCAGATAGCCTTGACCTTCTCACGCACGGCGTCGATCACCGCTTCGTTGTTCAGGTCTGCCAGGATGTCGCAAATCCAGCCGGCCAGTTCCTTGCACTCGGCTTCCTTGAAGCCACGGGTGGTAACGGCTGGGGTGCCGAAACGCAGGCCCGAGGTGACGAAAGGCGAACGTGGGTCGTTCGGTACCGAGTTCTTGTTCACGGTGATGAAGGCTTTGCCCAGGGCGGCGTCAGCGTCCTTGCCGGAGATTTCCTGCTTGATCAGCGACAGCAGGAACAGGTGGTTCTGGGTACCGCCGGAAACCACGTCGAAACCACGCTCGATGAACACGCTGGCCATGGCCTGGGCGTTCTTCACGACTTGCTGCTGGTAAGCCTTGAATTCAGGCTGCAGGGCTTCCTTGAAGCAAATGGCCTTGGCAGCGATGACGTGCTCCAGCGGGCCGCCCTGGGCGCCTGGGAAGACAGCAGAGTTGAGCTTCTTCTCGATGTCGGCGTTGGCACGGGCCAGGATCAGGCCGCCGCGCGGGCCGCGCAGGGTCTTGTGAGTGGTGGTGGTAACCACGTCGGCGAACGGCACTGGGTTCGGGTACACGCCAGCGGCAACCAGGCCGGCAACGTGGGCCATGTCGACGAACAGGTAAGCACCGACCTTGTCGGCGATTTCGCGGAAGCGGGCGAAGTCCAGCACCTGCGAGTAGGCCGAGAAGCCGGCAACGATCATTTTCGGCTTGTGTTCAACTGCCAGGCGCTCGACTTCGTCGTAGTCGATCAGGCCGTTGCCGTCGATGCCGTACTGGATGGCGTTGTACAGCTTGCCCGAGGAGCTTACCGAGGCGCCGTGGGTCAGGTGGCCACCGTGGGCCAGGCTCATGCCCAGGATGGTGTCACCGGCCGACAGCAGGGCCAGGTAGACGGCGGCGTTGGCCTGGGAGCCGGCGTGTGGCTGGACGTTGGCGTAGTCGGCGCCGAACAGTTCCTTGGCGCGGTCGATGGCCAGTTGCTCGACGACGTCGACGTACTCGCAACCACCGTAGTAGCGCTTGCCTGGGTAGCCTTCGGCGTACTTGTTGGTCAGCACCGAGCCCTGGGCTTCCATGACTGCCGGGCTGGTGTAGTTTTCCGAAGCGATCAGCTCGATATGCTCTTCCTGGCGCAGGGCTTCTTGCTGCATGGCTTCGAAGAGCTCGGCGTCGTACTTGGCAATGGTCAAATCACGGCTGAACATGGCGGTCCTCAAGGATCGGGGGTGAGTTAGGCGGGCATTCTAACCGATTGATTCGCGGCTGGCATATGAAGTGGCATCAAGTCGCGGACCAATGGGCTTCATGTTGCATCCCGCGCCGTGTCTGGGCTGGGCGGGCATGGTAGTTGACTCAAAGGTCCGTTTTTCGGCGCTGATTCCAGGCCTGACGCGGCCGCTCCTACAGGGACTGCGCGAGCTTGCAGGCAGCATCAATGGAACATGAACAACGTCTCGTTGGCGAACTGCGCCTCGAACTGATGCGCCGGCATCGGCCGCCCGAACAGGTAGCCCTGCACTTCGTCGCACCCGTGCTCGCGCAGGAACTCCAGCTGTTCATGGGTTTCCACGCCCTCGGCAATCACCGCCAGGTTGAGGCTGTGGGCCATGGCGATGATCGCCCGGGCAATCTGCGCGTCCTGTTCGCCTTCGGGCAGGCCGTCGACGAAGGTGCGGTCGATCTTCAGCACATCAATGGGGAACTGCTTGAGATAGTTGAGCGACGAGTAGCCAGTGCCAAAGTCATCCACGGCAATGCTCAGGCCGAGGTTTTTCAGGCTGGCGAGAATCTGCAGCGCCTCGTTTACTTCGCGCATCAGGATGCTTTCGGTCAGCTCCAGCTCCAGGCACGCCGGCGGCAGCCCGCTTTCCTCAAGGATGGTGGCGATCCGCGTGCCCAGCTGGCCGTCGGAGAACTGCCGTGCCGAGATGTTCACCGACACCTTCGGCACGCGCACCTTGGCCTTGTGCCAGGCCTTGAGCTGGCGGCTGGCCTCGCGCAATACCCAGTCGCCCACGTCCACCACCAAGCCCAGTTCCTCGATCACCGGGATGAAGTCGCCCGGCGGTACCAGGCCGCGGGTCGGGTGACGCCAGCGCAGCAGCGCTTCGGCACCGGTCAGGCGCTTGCCGTCGCCGCTGAACTGCGGCTGGTAGTAGAGGATGAATTCGTTCTGCTCCATGGCATGGCGCAGGTCGCTTTCCAGTTCCAGGCGTTCCAGGGCACTGGCGTTCATTTCGGCCTGGTAGAACTGGAAGTTGTTCTTGCCCCGTTCCTTGGCGTGGTACATGGCGGTGTCGGCGTTTTTCATCAGCTGGCTCAGCTCGCTGCCATCCTGCGGGCTGAGGGCGATGCCGATACTGGCAGTGACGAAGAATTCGCGGTTTTCCAGCACGAACGGCCGCACCAGGCTGCCCAGAATGTTCTCGGCCACGTGGATGGCGCGGTTCAGGGCCATTTCGCGGGTGGCGCGCGGTTGTAGCAGCAAGGTGAATTCGTCGCCGCCCATGCGCGCCACGGTGTCGTCGTCGTCCACGCAGGCCAGCAGACGCAGGGCCATGTCCTTGAGCATGCGGTCGCCGGCGGCATGGCCGAGGGAGTCGTTGATCGGCTTGAAACGGTCGAGGTCGAGGAACATCAGCACCACCCAGGCCTTTTGCCGCTCGGCCTGCTGCAAGGCGTTGTACAGGCGGTCCTGGAACAGCGTACGGTTGGGCAGGTGGGTGAGGGCGTCGTAGTAGGCCAGGCGGTGAATGCGTTGCTCACTGGCCTTGCGTTCGCTGATGTCGGTAAAGAAGCACACGTAGCTGGCCAGGTCGCCTTCGTCATCGAGTACTGCAGTAATGCCGACCCAGGCCGGATAGTGGTCGCCATCCCGGCGGCGCAGCCACACCTCGCCCTCCCAACTGCCGCGTTGGTTCAGCTGCTTGAGGATATAGCCCAGGTGGCCTTCCTGCTGTTCGTCTACCACCAGCATGCCGGGCAACTGGTCAAGCACATCGCTCACCGCATAACCGCTGACGCGGCTGAACGCCTCGTTGGCCTGGACGATATAGCCCGCCGGGTCGGTGATGAGAATCGCCGAGGTGGAGTGTTCGAATACCGTGGCGGCCATGCGCAGGTCTTTTTCAGCACGGCGTTGCTGGCTGATGTCGCGGCCCACCCCGAGTACGCCCTCGAAGCGCTGGTCGTCGTCCCACACCAGTACCAGGCGCAGCTCGATCGGGATCTTGCGGCCATCGCCGCGCAGGCAGTCGAACAGGAACAGCTGGGTTGGCAGCTGGCTGCGCAGTTGCGCCAATTGGGCAGGGTCGCCCATGGCGTTGCTGACGCGCTCCATCAGGCTGTAGATGCCGGTGAGCTGGGCCGGGTTGGCGATGATCGACTGCCAACCGTTGGCGAAGATCCAGTCGGCCTGGTAGCCCAGTACGTTTTGTACCGAGGGGCTGACATAGTTGAGCTTGAGCAGGCTGTCGGTGGAGAAGATCACGTCGCTGATGCTTTCGGCGAGCATGCGGTAGCGTTGCTCGCTGTCGCGCAGCGACTGGCTGGCTTCGATCTGCACCGTGACGTCCTTGCCGACGCCGATGATGCGGGTTACCAGGCCTTCGGCGTCGCGGGTCAGCACTTGCTCGCGAATGTCGTAGCAGCGCCAGCCACCGTCACGGTGGCGGAAGCGCAACTGGCAGTGCAGCGGTTGGTCATGGCCGCTGTCGCGCTGTTGATGGCGCAGTGCCTGGTAGTGCGCGGCGTCTTCGGGGTGCAGCAGCAGTTCCCAGAAACGATCGCCCATCTGTGCCAGCTCGGTACGGTCGTAGCCCAGGGTCTGGCCGAGGTGGCGATTGCTGAAAATCATTCGCTGGCTCTGCACGTCCTGCACGTACAACTGGTCGGGCACGGTGCGGACCACGTCCGACCAGAAGCCTTCGCGCTCCAGCAGCGACAACTCCACCTGCTTGCGGCTGGTGATGTCGCTGATGCTGAGGATCACCGCCTGGTAGTCACGGCGTTGCAGTGGCAGGCGCGCCATTAGCCACAGGTGCAGCTCGCCGCCCAATGGCGCCGGCAGGCGCACTTCCAGTTCCAGCAGCTGGCGTTGCTCGATCAGTGCGTCGATCAGTTGCATGCCGACGCTGTCGCGGCAATCGCCGGTGCCGTCGATCAGCCGCTGCCAGGCGCCTTCGTGGCAGTCGATGTTCAGCAGCTGGCGCGCCACCTGGTTGACCTCGGTGATCTTCAACTCCAGCAGCAGCGAGCGGCGCAGGTTCGGGTCCAGCGCCAGGCTGTGCTTGAGTGCCGCGTGGTTGCGCAGGTGGTAACGGTCGAGCTGGCCGGGCAGGCTGGACAGATCGAGTACGCACAAGGCAACGCCGGTGCCTTCGAAAATTTCCTGGTAGCGCCGGCGGTCTTCCTGCAGCGCGCGCTGGCGGCGGCGCATGTTGATCAGCGCCAGCACCGGCAGCAGGGCACAGACCAGCACCAGCAGGCATTTGCCGATCAGCGCCGGTAGCAATTTCTGCTGGGTCAGCTTGGCATCGAACAGGCCGCGCAACTGCCAGGTGCTGTTGTCGATAAAAGCCAGCATTACGCTTTGCAGCGGCGCATCGCTGGTGTCGGCTGGGGCATGGCGTTGCAGCACCTCGCCGCTGCGGCTGTTTTCCAGCAGCCACAGCGGGTGGCCGCCGCCATCAAGGTGCAGGGTGAGCTCGCGGTAGTAGTCCGGTGACAGGCGCAGCAACCAGTAGCCGCGGTCCTGTTCGGCGGCCTGGCGCAGCAGCAGGTACAGCGTGCGGTTGTCGGGCGAATTGGTGAAGAAGTACGGTCGGCCCTGGTTCAGCGTGAGCAGTTCGTCAAGCAACTGGCGGTCAGGGCTGCCGGCCAGGCTATCGGCGTGCAACTGCCCGCTGCTGTCCAGCCAGGCCACGCTTTGCAGGGCGGGCAAGCGCTCGCGCAGGGTCGTCAGCAGGCTGGGCAGGGCGGTGGGCGTCGGCGCATTGACGTACGGCTGCACAACGTTCACCGCCTGCTGGGCCTTGAATGCCATGTTCAGGCCCAAGTGGTCGGCCAGTTCCGCGGAGGCATCCAGGCTTTGTTTACGCAGGTCGGCCTGGGTGTGGTTGAACTGGGCGAACAGCTGCCACAGCAGCAGGCCCAGCAGGATCAGGGCCAGCAGCGCCAGCGCACCTTTGATCGACCCGCGCAGGCTAGCGGCGGGCGCTTGTGGTGCGGAACGCAGTGACGACGGATGATTAAGATTGGTCAAGCGTTGATCCTGCGATTGGGCTGGCGATGGCAGGGACGGAGCATGCACGGTGTATGCCGGTGTCTGGCTGCCGCACCGCGGTGGCGCACTATAAGGCCGGACACCTGAAACGGGCTAGCATGCCTAGGATTATGGCAAAGTGCCAGCCGTGTAGACCGATGGAGGCTGCCCGGTGGTTCGGCAAGCCCCTGCAACCTGTGCGAGAATAGCGCCCGCTATACATGACAACGCATCGGAGATGTTCGCTTTTGGTTACTCACTTTTCCTCCAATGGCCTCGATTCCGCCTGTGGGCGCAGCAGTCAGACCCTTGTCAGCACTGCCGTGACCGAGGACGTATCCTGCAAGTCTTGCCAGCGCTCGCTGGTCAAACCTGACGCGGCTGCCACCGCCAAGAGCAAGGCCCCCTCGCTGGCTGAACTGCGCAAGACGGCCAAGGCGGCAGCAGCGCCGGCCGTTGCCGTGGCTGAGGTGGTCGCGGCGAACAAGCCTGCTGCAAAGGTTGTCAGTACTGCGCCTGCGGCTGCCAAGCCGGCCCAGGCGGTAGAGCAGCAGCCTGCCCGTAGCGGTGGCTTCAGCGTGAAATCCGCCTGGGCTGCGCGCCTGGCCGAGCAGGGCGACCGGTGCCGGTTGCCGCGGGGCAAGGGCAAACAGCGTAAAGTCTGAGCTTTTTCTCTGCTGTGCTGGCCTCTTCGCGGCTAAAGCCGCTCCTACAGGCGGCACAGTGATCGAGCCCTGTGATATGCCTGTAGGAGCGGCTTTAGCCGCGAAGAGGCCGGCACAGGCAATAAAAACCTCCCAGGGATCCCACTGATCCCACCCCACCATCGCCCCCTCCTATGCAACGCCGCGCGTTGGCGTAGAATGGTCGACTTTGTTCAATGACACCCCGTAAATACATCCCCCTGGCCACAGCGCGTCGGGGCGATCGTCGATGTCTTTACTTATCTGATTAGAGGGCTTGGTTTTGGCTCAATACGTCTACACCATGCATCGGCTGAGCAAGGTCGTGCCGCCGAAGCGGGAAATTCTCAAGAACATTTCCCTGTCGTTCTTCCCGGGCGCCAAGATTGGCGTGCTCGGCCTGAACGGCGCCGGTAAATCGACCCTGCTGCGGATCATGGCGGGCGTCGACAAGGAATTCGACGGCGAAGCCCGTCCGATGCCCGACATCAACGTTGGTTACCTGCCGCAGGAACCGCAACTGGACCCGAACAAGTCGGTTCGCGAAGTAGTCGAGGAAGCGGTCAGCGTGATCAAGGACGCTCAGGCCCGCCTGGACGAGGTCTACGCCGCCTACGCCGACCCGCATGCCGACTTTGACAAGCTGGCCGCCGAACAGGCCAAGCTGGAAGCCATCCTGCAGGCCGCCGACGGCCACAACCTGGAGCGCCAGCTGGACGTCGCCGCCGACGCCCTGCGCCTGCCGGCCTGGGACGCCCGTATCGAACACCTGTCCGGTGGCGAGAAGCGCCGTGTGGCCCTGTGCCGCCTGCTGCTGTCGGCCCCCGACATGCTGCTGCTCGACGAACCAACCAACCACCTGGACGCCGACTCGGTGGCCTGGCTGGAGCGCTTCCTGCACGACTTCCCGGGCACCGTGGTTGCGATCACCCACGACCGTTACTTCCTCGACAACGTCGCTGGCTGGATTTTGGAACTGGACCGCGGCGCCGGCATCCCGTACGAAGGCAACTACTCGGGCTGGCTGGAAGCCAAGTCGGACCGCCTGGCGCAGGAATCCAAGCAGCAGAGCGCCCACGAAAAGGCCATGAAAGAGGAACTGGAGTGGGTGCGCAAAGGCGCCAAGGCTCGTCAGTCCAAATCCAAGGCCCGTCTGCAGCGCTTTGAAGAAATGCAGTCGCAGGAATTCCAGAAGCGCAGCGAAACCAACGAAATCTACATCCCGGCCGGTCCGCGCCTGGGCGACAAGGTCATCGAGTTCAAGAACGTCACCAAGGGCTACGGCGACCGCGTGCTGATCGACAACCTGTCGTTCGCCATGCCCAAAGGCGCCATCGTCGGCGTAATCGGCGGTAACGGTGCCGGTAAATCGACCCTGTTCCGCATGCTGATGGGCAAGGAACAGCCGGATTCGGGCAGCATCGAGATCGGCGAAACCGTGCAACTGGCCTGCGTCGACCAGAGCCGTGAGGACCTGGACGGCGGCAAGACCGTGTTCCAGCAAGTTTCCGACGGCTCCGACATGATCCGCATCGGCAACTACGAGATCCCGTCGCGCACTTACGTTGGCCGCTTCAACTTCAAGGGTGGCGACCAGCAGAAGTTCGTCAAGGACCTGTCCGGTGGCGAGCGCGGCCGCCTGCACCTGGCCCTGACCCTGAAGGAGGGCGGTAACGTCCTGCTGCTCGACGAACCGTCCAACGACCTCGACGTCGAAACCCTGCGTTCGCTGGAAGAAGCCCTGCTGGACTTCCCGGGCGCCGCGATCGTGATTTCCCACGACCGTTGGTTCCTGGACCGTGTGGCTACCCACATCCTGGCGTACGAAGATGACTCGAACGTGGTCTTCTTCGAGGGTAACTACACCGAGTACGAAGCTGACCGCAAAAAACGCCTCGGCGATGCTGCTGCCCAACCGCACCGTGTACGGCACAAAAAACTGGCCCAGTAAGCCAGCTTAGTGATGCACAAGAATGGGGCCCTCGGTGGCCCCATTTTTGTGCCTGGCTGGATAGCAGTGTTGGCTTTATTCGCGGGCGCGCCCGCTCCCACATAGCCAGTTTTTTGTATACATTTATAAAAACGCACCAAATAATTTCAAAAAAACGACATTTCGCCCTATTCCGGTGCGATTGCTTCTTGGTACATTCCCGAAAAAACCAATAAGTCCAAAACCTTCGGTGAGATGTCTATCATGATCGAATCTGTCGACAATTTCCTTGCACGCCTGCAGCAGCGCGACCCAGGCCAGCCTGAATTCCACCAAGCGGTGGAAGAGGTGCTGCGCACGCTGTGGCCCTTCCTTGAAGCCAACCCCCATTACCTGCAGGCCGGTATCCTCGAGCGCATGGTCGAGCCGGAGCGTGCTGTGCTGTTTCGTGTTTCCTGGGTCGATGACCAGGGCAAGGTGCAGGTCAACCGCGGCTACCGCATCCAGATGAGCAGCGCCATTGGCCCGTACAAGGGCGGCCTGCGCTTCCACCCGTCGGTGAACCTCAGCGTACTGAAGTTCCTGGCCTTCGAGCAGGTGTTGAAGAACTCGCTGACCTCGCTGCCCATGGGCGGCGGCAAAGGCGGCTCGGACTTCGACCCGAAAGGCAAGAGCGACGCCGAAGTGATGCGGTTCTGCCAGGCGTTCATGAGCGAGCTGTACCGCCACATCGGCGCCGACTGCGACGTACCGGCCGGTGACATTGGTGTGGGTGCCCGCGAAATCGGCTTCATGTTCGGCCAATACAAGCGCCTGGCCAACCAGTTCACTTCGGTGCTGACCGGCAAGGGCATGACCTACGGCGGCAGCCTGATTCGCCCGGAAGCCACCGGCTACGGCTGTGTGTACTTCGCCGAAGAAATGCTCAAGCGCCAGGGCAAGCGGATCGACGGCCGCCGCGTGGCGGTATCGGGTTCGGGCAACGTTGCCCAGTACGCCGCACGCAAGGTCATGGACCTGGGCGGCAAAGTGATCTCGCTGTCTGACTCCGAAGGCACCCTGTACGCTGAAGCCGGCCTGACCGATGCCCAGTGGGGCGCGCTGATGGAGCTGAAGAACGTCAAGCGTGGCCGTATCAGCGAGCTGGCCGGGCAGTTCGGCCTGGAGTTCCGCAAGGGCCAGACCCCGTGGAGCCTGGCATGCGACATCGCCCTGCCGTGCGCCACGCAGAACGAACTGGGCGCCGAAGACGCCCGCACCCTGCTGCGCAATGGCTGCATCTGCGTGGCCGAAGGCGCCAACATGCCGACTACCCTGGAAGCGGTGGATATCTTCCTGGATGCGGGCATCCTGTACGCACCGGGCAAAGCGTCCAACGCCGGCGGCGTGGCCGTGTCGGGCCTGGAAATGTCGCAGAACGCCATGCGCCTGCTGTGGACTGCCGGTGAAGTGGACAGCAAGCTGCACAACATCATGCAGTCGATTCACCATGCCTGCGTGCATTACGGTGAAGAGGCGGATGGCAAGGTCAACTACGTCAAAGGTGCGAACATCGCCGGCTTTGTGAAAGTGGCTGATGCGATGTTGGCTCAGGGCGTGGTCTGATCTGAGAGTGCCGGGGCCGCTTTGCGGCCCTATCGCGACGCAAGGCCGCTGCTACAGGAGAGCGCGACAGCCTGACTGATCGCGATCCCTGTAGGAGCGGCCTTGCGTCGCGATAGGGCTGCAAAGCAGCCCCCAGGGCCCTCAACCCTCACCCAAAATCTCAACCACTTCGATCACCTGCTCCCCCACCGGCCTCCGCCAGACCACCTCATCCCCCGGCCCAGCCCCAAGCAAAGCCCGCCCCAACGGCGACCCCCAGTTGATCAACCCCCGCCCCGCATCCGCCTCATCCTCGCCTACCAGCCGCACTTCATGCGCCTGGTCCTGCGCATCGACAAACCGCACCCGGCTGCCAATCTGCACCTTGCTCTGCGACGTTGCCGCCGGCACCACCTGTGCACTTTGCACCCGTGCGCTGAAGTAGCGCAGATCCCGCTCGGTATCGGCCAGCCGCTGCTTGTCGCCGCGATCGCCCTGCGCCTGCAGTTCGCTGCGCAAGGCACTCAGTTCGGCCACGCGTACTTGCAGCTGGCGCAGGCCGCTGGCAGTCACGTAGTTGGGTTGGTCACTGACGCGCCGCTCGACCGGTTGGTCGGCCTGGGCGGCGGCCTGGTCTTCGTTGACGAATGCTCGGCTCATGCGGGGCCTCCTTGTGCAGGAGACCATCATGGCAGGCCACAGGTTTAATCGAATGTCCGTTTGCGACTCAGTTGTGGCGGTAGGCCTTGGCCGCGTCGCGGTCCTTTTCCTGTTGCCAGTCGCGGTCGCGCTGGTCCCAGAAGCGCTCGTGGTACTGGCGCTGTTCTTCGCTGTTCTGCATGGCCTGGCATTGGCGGAAGCCATCGTCCCAGCCGGTTTCGTACGGGGGCTCGTGCAGATAGCGCGGCACGTCTTTGCGGAAGTTGCCGACCATCATTCCGGCCGCCTGGTGGCCGCTGCTGCAGCCGTCCTCAAAGCCATCGGCATAGGCAGGGGGGTAGCCGTGATTGAGCATTTGCTCGTGGGTGGTCTCGCAACCTGACAGCAACAACGCAATGCACACGCCGAACCAGTACCGCGACATAACCACAAAACCCTCCAGTTGATACTGGCCAGTCTAGGTGGCGATTTGTCGGGGAGGTGTCAAAACAGTGTCAAAGAGTTGGTTGGGGCACACTGTGAAGCTTCGGCACGCTTGATGTAGGAGCGGCCTTGTGTCGCGATAGGGCCGCAAGGCGGCCCCGGCGATTTATGTATGATGCTGGAATCTGGGGGCGCTTCGCACCCCGATCGCGACACAAGGCCGCTCCTACAAAGTGCGCGTAGACCTGATTAATAGTGATACCACTTCAATTCCAGCATCACCTCATTCTGCGCCGTAGCCAAATGGCTGAACTCGCGCGAAGCACTCAAGCGCAACCCCAGGTTCTGGCTGATCTCCCATTGCTGGTTCAGGCTCACACTGCGCCGCACCTCGCCATTGGTGAAATAATCACCCTTGGCCTCCAGCGTCATGTTGCCCAGCCCGTTGCGCCACAGCAGCCCGCCATTGAACCCTGCCGCCGGGGCGATGAACTGGGCGAAGTCGTTGTGGTGCTCGACCCGCACCGTGCCCAGGGCAAAACCCAGCAAGCCATCGGCCAACTGCCAGGTACCACCGGCGCCGCCATTCACATGGCTTACCAGCACCTCGTCATCGTGCTTGCCCGGCACCCGCTCCAGGCCGCCGGCCACCTGCCACGACCAGGGCTTGAGCAGTTCATTGCGCGGGGTCAGCGAGCGGATGGTGGCCAAGTCCAGGCGCTGTACCTGCCAGTCGTTGCCTTCGTACTGTCGGACCTTCAGTTGCAGGATTTCGATCTGCGCGCCCAACGGGAAGCCGTAAGCGTTGTCGTTCAGGTCGTGGTAGGCCATGCGCAGGCCGTACTCGGCATAGGCGCGGTCTTCGCGGGTACCCACGCCTAGCTGCCAGGTGCGCGAGTCATGGCCGTCCTCAGGCAGGCCGGGGCGCTCGATCTGCAGCGGCGGCGGCGGGTTGCTGTTGATCGCCCGCAGCAATTCGAAGCTGCGCGTGGCCTGCCCAGGGTCGCGCTCCTGGCCATTGGCCCGGTAGCGCTCCAGGCGATACGCGGCATCCTGCACCAGCGCCTGGCGCTCGCGGGGCAGGGCTTTGAAGTCGGGGCTTTGCAGCTGCGCGGTGTCGGCGCTTACGGCCAGCACCTGGCGCTTCTCGTCATGGTCGAGCGGCTCGGCGCGGGCCAGCAATTCCCGTTCGCGCGAGGGCCGGTAGGTTTCGCTGGCGACCATGCCCGACTGCTTCACGGCCTTCACCGTGTCGGTGGGGATGGCGGTGAGGGGGAACTGCGACGTCAGGTCCAGGCTCGGCCGGGCTACTTGCAGCAGCTCCAGCAGGCGGTACGAGCAGTTTTCGTCGAAGAAGAAGTAGTCGAACTGGATCTGCTTCAGCTCCCATACGTGTTCGACCATGCGCCCGGTTTCTTCCGGGGTCAGGTCCAGCTGGTATTCCCACAGGTCGCGGTTTTCCAGGCTGCGGTATTCGGAGAGTTTTTCCTGGTAGGGCATCATTGCGAACAGCCCCGGGTAGCCACCCATCAGGCCTTTCCAGGCATACAGGATGCTGTTGTCGCTGCCTTCGATATAGGCACCGAAGTTGATCGCGTAGCTCAGCAGCGTAGTGTCGTCGCTGCGGGTGTTGGACTGGTCGATGCGCAGCAGGGTGTGGCCGAACATCGACGACGGGCTGTTCAGGTAGGCCGCCGGGAAGATCAGCGCGGCGCTGTGCGGGTCGATCGACGTGTACCAGGTCTTGAACTCCTGGCAATCCGGTTGCGGCAGGTCCTGCAGGTTCAGTTGCTCACGCAGCCAGCGGGTGCGCGCCGGGAACACGCACTGGGCGTGCTTGTCGCCAAGGCTGGCCGGGGCATACAGCGCTTCGACCGTGGCTTGCAGCTCCTGGTCGGGGTGGTGCGCGCCGTCCTTGGCCAGGAAGAACGCATCGTCGTCCACATAGCTGCGCCAGCCACCGAGCTTGGCGGTTTCGTAATGGCCCAGGGCAATCCAGTAGGGGGTGTTGGCCAGTTGCTGGAGACGGCCTTGATCCAGCACGGGTGCGGCATGAACAGGGGCGCAGGCACATAGCGCCAGGGCAGCGAGGCGTTTGAGCATATCGGGCAACTACTTCTAAACGATGCCGAAAAAGGCGAAACCCGCCCCGGGTTGGGGCGGGAGCAGCAGTGCTTAGGCCTCGGTAGCGTATTTGGCCAGGCGTGGGTCGCTCTTCAGAACGGCCAGGGTGTTGCTGTGGACAGTTTCGGCAGTGACGTCGGCGCTGCTGAAGATCTGGCTGAAGTGCTGGTGGGTGACCGAGTTGAAGTAAACGCGGTCTTCCGGGGCCACGCCAAGCACCACGGCGTAGGTGGTCAGCGCTTCGCCCTGGCCCATGGCCATGTCTTCGGACAGCTCGTTCATCATGCCGTTCATGGCGAACCAGGACTTGCCGCCGTACGTCAGCGAAGCCTTGGTCGAGCAGCCGTTGGTGCCGGAGGTCATGCCGAAGGTGGCGTTACCGGAAGTGCCGTTGGTGGTGGAAGCCAGGAAGTGTGCCGGCGTGCCGCGCTGGCCTTCGAACAACATGTTGCCCCAGCCGCAGTTCGGGCCGCCTGGTGCTTCTGCCATTGCATTCAGAGAAACCACGGTGAACAGAGTACCCAGAAGAATCCGTTTCATAGCATTTGTTCTCTTTGTCTTAACCAAGGGTCAGGGTTTCTGGCAACTCGGTTGCCAGGTCGGGAAAGCATTTCACCCACCCGCGCAGCTTGGAGTTTAGGCACGATCTAAAGGTTGCGTTGTTGATTGCGAAAAATTTGCTGTTACATGACCTGCACTGGCTGCGACATGCTGCGACATAAAGTCCCGTGGAGCCTTGCAAGGCGCGCGCGGGCAGCGCCAGAATGCTGCGTATCTGCCCCGCCGAAGTAAGGAAACCCAATGCCCGATCCTGTCGCTGCGCGCCTGCGTCTCGCGCCTGAAGCCCTGACCCGGCGTTTCTCGCCCGAGCAGTTTGCCTTTACCAATACCGACGATCTGGAGCCGTTTCGCGGAGTCCTGGGCCAGGAACGTGCTGTCGAGGCCCTGCAGTTCGGCGTGGCCATGCCGCGCCCTGGTTACAACGTGTACGTGATGGGCGAGCCCGGCACCGGGCGTTTCTCGTTCGTCAAGCGCTACCTCAAGGCCGAGGGCAAGCGCCAGCAGACCCCGGCCGACTGGGTCTACGTCAACCACTTCGACGACACCCGCGAACCGCGCGCACTGGAGTTGCCTTCCGGTAGCGCCGCAGAGTTCATCGCCGACATGGGCGGGTTGATCGACAACCTGCTGGCGACCTTCCCGGCGGTGTTCGAGCACCCGTCTTACCAGCAGAAGAAGGGCGCCATCGACCGCGCATTCAACCAGCGCTATGACCGCGCCCTGGACGTGATTGAGCGGGCGTCGCTGGAGAAAGACGTGGCCTTGTACCGCGATTCCAGCAACGTCGCCTTCACCCCGATGGCCGACGGCAAGGCGCTGGATGAGGCCGAGTTTGCCCAGCTGCCCGAAGAGGTGCGCGAGCAATTCCATGAGGACATCGCCCAGCTTGAGGAGCAACTGAACGAGGAACTGGCCAGCCTGCCGCAGTGGAAGCGCGAGTCGAACAACCAGCTGCGCCAGCTCAACGAAGAAACCATTACCCTGGCCCTGCAACCGCTGCTGGCGCCGTTGTCGGAAAAGTACGCCGAGAACGCGGCCGTTTGTGCTTACCTGCAATCGCTGCAGTTGAACCTGCTGCGCACCGTGGTCGAGCAACTGGTCGATGACAGCAAGACCGACGCCGTCGCCCGTAAGCTGCTCGAAGAGCAGTACGCGCCTAGCCTGGTGGTGGGCCATCACGCTGACGGCGGCGCACCGGTGGTGTTTGAGCCGCACCCGACCTACGACAACCTGTTCGGCCGTATCGAATACAGCACCGACCAGGGCGCGCTGTACACCTCGTACCGGCAGTTGCGCCCGGGCGCGCTGCACCGGGCCAACGGCGGCTTCCTGATCCTCGAAGCCGAGAAGATGCTGGGCGAGCCGTTCGTATGGGACGCGCTCAAGCGTGCCTTGCAGTCGCGCAAGCTGAAGATGGAGTCGCCGATCGGTGAACTGGGCCGGGTCGCAACCGTCAGCCTGCAGCCGCAGATGATCCCGCTCAACGTCAAGCTGGTGATCATCGGCTCGCGCCAGCTGTACTACGCGTTGCAGGACCACGACTCGGACTTCCAGGAGATGTTCCGCGTGCTGGTCGACTTCGATGAAGACATGCCGATGGTCGACGAGAACCTGGAGCAGTTCGCCCAGTTGCTGCGCACGCGCACCAACGAGGAGGGCATGGCGCCGTTGACCAGCGATGCGGTGGCGCGCCTGGCTACCTACAGCGCTCGCCTGGCAGAGAACCAGTCGCGCCTGTCGGCACGTATCGGTGACCTGTTCCAGCTGGTCAGCGAAGCCGATTTCATTCGCCAGCTGGCCAGTGACGAAATGACCGACGCCGGGCACATCGAGCGTGCGTTGAAGGCCAAGGCCACCCGCACCGGACGTGTGTCGCAGCGGGTGCTGGATGACATGCTAGCCGGTATCATCCTGATCGACACTGAAGGCGCGGCCATCGGCAAATGCAACGGCCTGACCGTATTGGAAGTGGGCGACTCGGCGTTCGGTATGCCGGCGCGCATCTCCGCCACCGTGTACCCGGGCGGCAGTGGCATCGTCGATATCGAGCGCGAGGTCAACCTTGGCCAGCCGATCCACTCCAAGGGCGTGATGATCCTCACCGGTTACCTGGGCAGCCGCTATGCCCAGGAGTTCCCGTTGGCGATCTCCGCGAGCATTGCGCTGGAACAGTCCTACGGCTACGTGGACGGTGACAGCGCCTCGCTGGGCGAAGCCTGCACGCTGATCTCGGCCTTGTCGCGCACGCCGCTCAAGCAGTGCTTTGCCATTACCGGCTCGATCAACCAGTTTGGCGAAGTGCAGGCAGTGGGTGGGGTCAACGAAAAGATCGAGGGCTTCTTCCGCCTGTGCGAAGCGCGTGGCCTGACGGGCGAACAGGGCGTGATCATTCCGCGTGCCAACGTTGCCACGCTGATGCTGGATGAGCGTGTGTTGCAAGCGGTGGAGAATGGCCAGTTCCATGTCTACGCCGTGAGCCAGGCTGACGAGGCGTTGAGCCTGCTGGTGGGCGAAGAGGCTGGCGTGCTTGGCGAGAACGGGTTGTTTACCGAGGGCAGCGTCAACGCTCGGGTGGTCGAACGCCTGCGTGAAATCGCCGAAATGATCAGCGAGGAAGACATCGAGAAGGCCGAGAAGGAACGCCTGGAAGAGGTGATTGCCCAGGCCAAGCCGGCCTGAGTCAATAAATCGGCGCTGGCGGCCAAGTGCTACCGTTCAGCGCCGGTTTTCCATCTCTCTGTGCTGTTCTTCTATGCTGGAACTTAAGGACAGTACAGTGTTCAGGATGGAGACAGCCCGAGGGTTTCGGGCTGAACAGGGCTTTTTGGAGGGGACGCGGCCATGCGCAACCTCAGCCTCACACGCCAGTGCCTGGGCCTGGTGACCCGCATCGAATGCAGCATTCGCCCACTGGCCGGGGACACGGGCATGTGGACGTTGCTGTTCGCCGCCGGCATGGCCGGCGAACAACCCTCCGCGATCAAGGCACAGGGGCCGTTTCATGGGCCGCTGGTAGCGGAGTCGGTGCTCAATGCCATTGTCGACAGCCTGACCCTGCATGGGTATCAGGTGGCCGAAGATCCGCAAATCTGGTGCCTGCATTTGCAAGCGCAGTTGCGGCGGATCAATGGGGAGCGGTGCCGGAACCTGGGGGATTACCAGTTTCATCCGGAGACTTGAGTCATTTCTACTGGCCTCATCGCCGGCAAGCCAGCTCCCACAGGTAAAACACAGGCCGCGGGCCTTCGTTAAACCTGTGGGAGCTGGCTTGCCGGCGATTGGGCTGCACAGCAGCCCCCATTCACTGGGCTTTTGCTGTAACAGGTGGCTGGCTATACTCGCCGTCGCTTTTTTAGTCACCTGATGAGTCCCGAACTTCATGGAACGTATCCTCGAAAACGCGATGTATGCCTCGCGCTGGCTGCTCGCCCCGATCTACTTCGGCCTGTCCCTCGGCCTGCTGGCCCTGGCGCTGAAATTCTTCCAGGAAGTGGTCCACGTCCTGCCCAACGTCTTCGCCCTCAGCGAAGCCGACCTGATCCTGGTGATCCTGTCGCTGATCGACATGTCGCTGGTCGGTGGCCTGTTGGTGATGGTGATGATTTCCGGCTACGAGAACTTCGTTTCGCAACTGGACATCGACGAGAGCAAGGAAAAACTCAACTGGTTGGGCAAGATGGACTCTTCGTCGCTGAAAATGAAGGTTGCCGCCTCGATCGTGGCGATTTCCTCCATCCACCTGCTGCGCGTGTTCATGGATGCGCAGAACATCTCCACCGACTACCTGATGTGGTACGTGATCATCCACATGACCTTCGTGGTATCGGCCTTCTGCATGGGGTACCTGGACAAGCTGACCAAGCACTGAGACCTAGCCTCCGCAATCCCTGTGGGAGCGGGCGAGCCCGCGAACACCGGCAGCGCCGGTGCCATCCACCCCGTCGCCTGTTTCGCGGGCACGCCCGCTCCCACAGAGATAAAGGTCCAACTGACCAGCGGCGTCAGTCATGCCTTGTGTATTCGCCCTTCCTGTACAAAAAATGAGCACTCATGCGTGGTTCCCACCAGCGAGGTGCTCTCATGAACCTGCATCAGCTCAATACCGAGGCCAGGGCTGGCCATGTCGATGAACTGAACCTGATTGCCATCGAAGGCGGTGATTACCTGCTCGAAGCGCGGGTCAAAGGTCACGCCCACCCCTTGTCCGACACCCGTGGTGAACGCTTGCGCGTGCACTCGGTGGAGGATGCCCGCACGTTGCTGCAAAGCATCCCCATGCTCTCGATGAACTTGGTGCACTGGTCGGTGCAGGACGAGATGTGTGGCATGGGCACACACCCGGAAGAAGACCTGAAGGTGCCGATTTCCCAGCGTTCGGCCTGGTAGCTGCTCGCAGCGCCCCAGTGTGCTAGGCTGCTCGCCCTTTTCATCAAGGGCGCGGCTGCACTGCGCCCTGCAGTGGAGCACGACAATGTCCGAACTCAACCTGTCTACCGACGAAACCCGCGTCAGCTACGGCATCGGCCGTCAGCTGGGCGGCCAACTGCGCGACAACCCGCCGCCAGGTGTTAGCCTGGAAGCCATCCTGGCCGGCCTGACCGACGCCTTCAACGGCGCCGACAGCCGCGTCAGCGAAGCCGACCTGTCGGCCAGCTTCAAGGTCATCCGTGACGTGATGCAAGCCGAAGCTGCTGCCAAGGCCGAAGCCGCTGCCGGTGCTGGCAAGGAATTCCTGGCCGAAAACGCCAAGCGTGAAGGCATCACCACCCTGGCTTCGGGCCTGCAGTTCGAAGTACTGACCGCTGGTGAAGGCGCCAAGCCGACCCGCGAAGACAACGTGCGCACGCACTACCACGGCACCTTGATCGACGGCACCGTGTTCGACAGCTCCTACGAGCGTGGCCAGCCGGCTGAATTCCCGGTAGGCGGCGTGATCGCTGGCTGGACCGAAGCCCTGCAGCTGATGAACGCGGGTAGCAAATGGCGCCTGTACGTGCCGAGCGAGCTGGCTTACGGCGCCCAAGGCGTTGGCAGCATCCCGCCGCACAGCGTGCTGGTGTTCGACGTCGAGCTGCTCGACGTTCTGTAATGCCCTCGGGGCCGCTTTGCGGCCCATTCGCGGGCTTGCCCGCTCCCACAGGTGCGGCGTCAGCTTCAAGGCTTGTGCAGTACCTGTGGGAGCGGGCATGCCCGCGAATGGGCCGGCCCTGCTGGCCTCAATTCCAATCCGTTCCCCCAGGGCGCAATGCCCGCGCATAGCAGAACAGAAACAGATTCCGCACCAGCTCCTTGAGCACCCCCGGTTCACTCGAATTCAACCCGCTCATGTCCAGGTCCCCCTGGTCACGCAGTTCGTCGAGGGCTTCTTCTTCAAGCACCGCGCACACTTCGCCGGTTTCCCGATGAAGAATGCGCAGGTAGGGGTGAGGGCGGTCCAGCCAGGCGTCGATCAGATAAGTCATGGCTATTCTCCTTGGATAGCAGTTCCAATGAGAATAATTCTTATTATCAAAATAGCAAGCGCCAATTGGCGGAATTTTGTGTAATCAGACTTTGCGAACGAACTCGGACTTCAGCTTCATGGCGCCGATGCCGTCGATTTTGCAGTCGATGTCGTGGTCGCCGTCGCACAGGCGGATGTTCTTGACCTTGGTGCCGACCTTGACCACCAGGGACGAACCTTTGACCTTCAGGTCCTTGATCACGGTGACGGTGTCGCCGTCCTGCAGAATGTTGCCGACCGAATCCTTTTTCACCACGTCGTCGCGGGTTGCCTCGGCATCGCTGCTGGCCGACCACTCGTGGGCGCATTCAGGGCAGATCAGCTGAGTGCCATCCTCATAGGTGTATTCGGAGTTGCATTTCGGGCAGGGTGGCAGAGTGCTCACTTCGGTTCCTCAAACAAACAGACGGGCGGTAGAAAGCCCGCATTGTAAAAGGTATTTTTGCAGAAGGGATTATGTCCGGACAAAAAGCTTCGCGGGTAAACCCGCTCCCACAGGGACCGCGCAGGCCTCAAAGGGAGCGCGAATCCTGTGGAAGCGGGTTTACCCGCGAATGAAGCCGACTCGATCTGTCAGTGCGTACGCGCGACAGCAAACTCGCTCAGCTCAACCAGCGCATCCCGGTACTCGCTGGCCGGCAGCACTTCCAGGCAGGCAATGGCACGCTTCACATAGTCACGCGCCAGTTCGGCGGTGTACTTCAGCGCCCCCGACTCCTCGACCGCCACGCGAATCTGCTCAAGGTCCTCCAGGCCACCCTTCTGGATCGCCTTGCGCACCAGCGCAGCCTGCTCGGCAGTGCCTTCACGCATGGTGTAGATCAGCGGCAGGGTAGGTTTGCCTTCGGCCAGGTCGTCGCCGACGTTCTTGCCCAGGGTCTGCGAGTCACCCTTGTAGTCCAGCAGGTCGTCGACCAGCTGGAAAGCCACGCCCAGGTGGTCACCGAAGGTACGCAGGGCTTCACGCTGCGCGTCGGTGGCTTCGGCCAGCGCTGCAGCGCTGTGGGTCGAGGCCTCGAACAGCATGGCGGTCTTGCCGCGGATGACCTCCATGTAGACGTCTTCGGTGGTGCTGGCGTCGCGTACCCGCGACAGCTGCAGCACTTCACCCTCGGCAATCACCCGGGTGGCCTTGGACAGAATCTGCATGACTGGCATCGAACCCAGTTCGACCATCATTTCGAACGAGCGCGAATAAAGGAAGTCGCCCACCAGCACGCTTGGCGCGTTGCCCCACAGGGCATTGGCGGTGGAGCGGCCACGGCGCATGCCGGACATGTCGACCACGTCGTCGTGCAACAGGGTGGCGGTGTGCAGGAACTCGATGGTGGCGGCCAGCAGGCGCAGGTCGTCGCCTTCGCGGCCCAGGGCCTTGCCACACAGCAGTACCAGCAGGGGACGCAGGCGCTTGCCACCGGCGGACGTGATATAGTCGCCGATCTTCGATACCAGCGGCACGCGCGAGGTCAGCTGCTTCTTGATGATCTCGTCGACGGCGCTGAAATCATCAGCCACCGCGCGGTAGAAGGTTTGGGGTTGCATCGGCTGCTCCAGTGAGGTTGCGCGGCATGCTAGGTCGCAGGTCCCGGTGTGTCAAGGCGCGGTGCCCGCAGGGCGGGGGCGGTACTTGCAAGCAAAACCACGGTTGCGTACAATCGCGCACCCTAACTTCCTGGGCAGCACCTGCCTTACGCAATTGCGCCGGGCCGTTCCAGCCCTGTGCAGCCATGCCAGCCAATACTCATCATATAAAGCGCTGGGTGAGCAGGATTATCGGAGAAATACCATGTCTTACGCAGTAATCGTTACCGGCGGCAAGCAGTACAAAGTCGCTGAAGGTGAATTCCTCAAGATCGAAAAACTGGAAGTCGCCACTGGCGAATCCGTGACCTTCGATCGCGTTCTGCTGGTCGCCAACGGTGAAGAAGTCACCATCGGTGCTCCAGTTGTTGCTGGCGCTAAAGTAGTGGCCGAAGTCGTTTCGCAAGGCCGCCACGACAAGGTTCGCATCATCAAGTTCCGTCGTCGTAAGCACCACATGAAGCGTATGGGCCACCGCCAGTGGTTCACCGAGATCAAAATCACCGGCATCCAGGCTTAATCCCCTAGATCCCCTGAATTTATTTGGAGAATTGAACCATGGCTCACAAGAAGGCTGGTGGTAGTACTCGTAACGGTCGCGACTCAGAATCTAAACGCCTTGGCGTGAAGATGTATGGCGGCCAGGTTATCAAGCCAGGCAACATCATCGTCCGTCAGCGCGGCACCGAATTCCACGCTGGCTACGGCGTTGGCATGGGCAAGGATCACACCTTGTTCGCCAAGATCGAAGGCGTGATCAAGTTCGAGAAGAAAGGCGAGTTCATGCGCCGTTACGTGAGCATCGTCGCCGCTTAATCGCGACGTCGCTCCAGAAGCCCCGTCATGCGACGGGGCTTTTTCGTTTGTGGTGAGCCTCTTGCAAAGCTGTTTGTCTGGGTTGCCGGCGTTGGTTTCTACGGTCGTACGGGGCCGCCGCGCTCATTTTTGCAAGAGCCTCATGTTTTTGAGTCATTCAGCTCGTCTGCCGACGAGAGGCGGTTTTAATGAAGTTTGTTGACGAAGTATCGATTCGGGTCAAAGCCGGTGACGGCGGCAACGGTTGCATGAGCTTCCGTCGCGAGAAGTTCATCGAGAACGGTGGCCCTAACGGCGGTGACGGTGGTGACGGCGGCTCGGTATACATGGTTGCCGACGAAAACCTGAATACCCTGGTCGACTACCGCTACACCCGTCACCACGAAGCCCAGCGCGGCTCCAACGGTGGCAGCACCGACTGCACCGGCAAGAAGGGTGAAGACCTGTTCCTGCGCGTGCCAGTCGGCACCACCGTGATCGATGCATCCACCCAGGAAGTGATCGGTGACCTGATTACCCCGGGCCAGAAGCTGATGGTCGCCCAAGGCGGCTGGCACGGCCTGGGCAATACCCGTTTCAAGTCCAGCACCAACCGTGCGCCGCGCCAGACCACCCCAGGCAAGCCGGGTGACCAGCGCGACCTGAAGATGGAAATGAAGGTGTTGGCCGACGTGGGCCTGCTGGGCCTGCCGAACGCCGGCAAGAGTACCTTCATCCGCTCGGTTTCGGCCGCCAAGCCGAAAGTGGCCGACTACCCGTTCACCACCTTGGTGCCAAACCTGGGCGTGGTCAGTGTCGACCGCTGGAAAAGCTTCGTCATCGCCGACATCCCCGGCCTGATCGAAGGCGCATCCGACGGTGCCGGCCTGGGTATCCGCTTCCTCAAGCACCTGGCACGTACCCGTGTGCTGCTGCACCTGGTGGACATCGCGCCGCTGGACGAAAGCAGCCCGGCCGATGCCGCCGAAGTGATCGTCAACGAGCTGACCCGCTTCAGCCCGTCGCTGGCCGAGCGTGAGCGCTGGCTGGTGCTGAACAAGTCGGACATGGTCATGGACGATGAGCGCGACGAGCGCGTCCAGGAAGTGATCGACCGCCTGGAGTGGGAAGGCCCGGTCTACGTGATTTCGGCCATCTCCAAGCAGGGCACCGACAAGCTCAGCCACGACCTGATGCGCTACCTTGAAGACCGCGCCGACCGCCTGGCCAACGACCCGGCCTACGCCGAAGAGCTGGCCGACCTCGACCAGCGCATCGAAGACGAAGCCCGTGCCCAGCTGCAGGCCCTGGACGACGCCCGCACCCTGCGTCGCACCGGCGTCAAGAGCGTGCACGACATCGGGGACGATGACGCGTGGGATGATGATTTCGAGGACGACGAAGACGGCCCGGAAATCATTTACGTGCGCGACTGATCGGTTGCAGTACACTGAACGCCGCTCTTTGGAGCGGCGTTTTTGTATCCACGGTATCTACAGATTCGACATAGGTTGGAAGAAGATGCGAAGCAAGGTGACGGGCGCCAAGCGCTGGGTCGTGAAGATTGGCAGTGCGCTGCTGACCGCCGATGGCAAAGGCCTCGACCGCGGTGCCATGGCCGTTTGGGTCGAGCAGATGGTCGCGCTGCGTGAGGCAGGCGTGGAGTTGGTACTGGTCTCCTCAGGGGCCGTGGCTGCCGGCATGAGCCAGCTGGGCTGGACCTCGCGACCGAGCGCGATGAACGAGCTGCAGGCGGCTGCTTCGATCGGCCAGATGCGCTTGGTGCAGGCGTGGGAGTCGAGCTTCGGCGAGCACGGCAAGCACACCGCGCAAATTCTGCTGACCCATGACGACCTGTCTGACCGCAAACGTTACCTGAACGCCCGCAGCACCCTGCGCACCTTGGTCGACCTGGGTGTGGTGCCGGTGATCAACGAAAACGACACCGTGGTCACCGACGAGATCCGCTTCGGCGACAACGACACCCTGGCGGCGCTGGTGGCCAATCTGGTCGAGGCTGACCTGCTGGTGATCCTCACCGACCGCGATGGCATGTTTGACGCCGACCCGCGCAACAACCCCGAAGCCCAGCTGATCTACGAAGCCCGTGCCGACGACCCGTCGCTGGACGCCGTGGCCGGCGGTACCGGTGGTGCGCTGGGCCGTGGCGGCATGCAGACCAAGCTGCGCGCCGCACGCCTGGCTGCCCGTTCCGGTGCCCACACCATCATCATTGGTGGCCGCATCGAGCGCGTGCTCGACCGCCTCAAGGCCGGCGAGCGCCTGGGTACCTTGCTGTCGCCCGAGCGCGGGATGCTCGCGGCGCGCAAGCAGTGGCTGGCGGGCCACCTGCAAACCCGTGGCACCCTGGTGCTGGATGCCGGTGCCGTGCAGGCGCTGCGCCAGGCCAACAAGAGCCTGCTGCCGGTGGGCGTGAAGACCGTGCAGGGCAGCTTCCGCCGTGGCGAGATGGTGGTATGCGTCGGCCCGGACGGTGTTGAAGTGGCCCGTGGCCTGGCCAACTACAGCGCCCTGGAGGCGCAGAAAATCATTGGCCAGCCTTCCGATGCCATCGAAAGCACCTTGGGCTACATCGCGGAGCCTGAGCTGGTGCACCGCGACAACCTGGTTCTGGTCTGAGGGCGTACGTGTGTTGAAAAGGATGATTGCCGTCGCTGCACTGGCGTTGCCGATGCTGGCCGGGGCCGAGGAAGTGGGCCAGGTGTCGACCGTGTTCAAGTTCCTGGGGCCAAACGACCGTATCGTGGTCGAGGCGTTCGACGACCCCAAGGTCGAGGGCGTGACCTGCTACCTGTCGCGGGCCAAGACGGGCGGCATGAAGGGTGGGCTGGGGTTGGCCGAGGACCGGGCAGAGGCATCGATTGCCTGCCGTCAGGTGGGGCCGATCAACTTCAAGGGTGAGTTGAAAGACGGCGAGGAAGTGTTCAAGGAGCGCACCTCGCTGGTGTTCAAGACCATGCAGGTGGTGCGCTTCCTCGACAAGAAGCGCAATACGCTGGTGTACCTGGTGTACAGCGACCGTATGATCGAAGGCAGCCCGCAGAATGCGGTGACTGCGATTCCGATCCTGCCTTGGGCGCATTGATCGCCTGGTAGATAGCCGGGAGGCCTTTGGCCTCCTTCGCGGCGGTTCGACGCCTCGATGAACCCGCTCCTACAAAGAAGCGCGTAACCCTGTGTAGGAGCGGGTTTACCCGCGAAGGGCCGCAAAGCGGCCCCATTACACCGATATCAGGCCAATTCCTCGGCCTGATCCTCACGCACAACCGCCTTCACCTCATCCAGCCGGCTGATGAACTTCCAGTCCGCCTCGTCGATGTAGATGCCATTCGGCCCGCTGCCACCTTCCAGGTCGATCGCCACGCGCGCCGATACCTGCGGCTTCACGCTCGCCAGAATCGGCACAAAGCCCAACTGCAAGCTGGTTTCCAGCAGCGCTGCCTGGTTGCGTTCATCGATGTCGGCCGCTTCGTCCAGGTAGTACGGCAGGCGAATCCGCCCGGCCAGGTCGCGGTCCATCAGGTGCAGCAACAGGTACATGTTGGTCAGCGCCTTGATGGTCATGGTGGTGCCGTTGGACGCCGCGCCGTCGATGTCGGCGTGGATGATCGGCTGGCCGTTGACCTTGGTGATCTCAAACGCCAGCTCGAACAGGTCCTTCAGGCCCAGCTGGTTGTGGTTGGCCGCCACCAGCCGTGCCAGGTACTCCTTGGCCTCTTCGTTCTTGTTGTCCTGCTCGGCGCTCTGGGTCAGGTCGAACACCGACAGGGTTTCGCCTTCTTCGTACTGACCGGCACTGTGGATGATCTGGTCGATGTGCTTGAGCGCTTCCTTGTTCGGCGCCAGCACCACGCGGAAGCTTTCCAGGTTGGACACCTGGCGCTTGTTGATCTCGCGGTTGAACAGCGCCAGCTGGTGTTCGAGGCTGTCGTAGTCGCTGCGGATATTGCGCAGGGTGCGGGCAATGTCGGTGACTGCCGCGCGGCGGGCCTTGGCCAGGGTCAGGGCTTCGTCGGTGCGGTGCGCATAGGCGTTCACCAGCAGCTGCAGGCGTCGCTCCATATCGTCTTCGCTGTCGAACTTGGCCACGCCTTTCAGGCGCACCTGGGCATACAGTGCCTCGATCTGGTTGTCGACGCGCTGCAGGCCCTGCCAGCTGTCCTGATAGTCGTTGAGCAGCGGCAGCAGGTTGTCCATCGAGTCGTCGATGGCTTCCATGAACGGCGTGCCGTAGGGCAGGTCGGCCGGCAGCAGCTGGCGACGGCGCAGGGCGTCTTCCAGGGTGCGCTGCTTGGACTCGAGATCACCGATCTGGCGGCCGACCAGCTGCAGCTTGGCCGACAGCTGCTGGACGCGCTCGGTGAAGGCGTCGCTGGAGCGCTTTAGCTCGTCCTGGGCGGCTTCCAGCTGCGACAGCTGCTCGAGTTTTTCTGGCTCTTCGGCGGTGAGGGTTTCGCTGCGACGGAAGTCTTCCAGCGCCTTCTGCGCATCCAGCACTTCCTGGTACAGGGTTTCGGTCTGCGCCTTGGAGGCAGAGCGGTCGGCGGCTACGGCCTGCTGGGTCTTGAGCTGTTTCAGCTCTTTTTCCAGGCGCTCCTTCTGGTCGCGCAGGGCGGCGCGGTCAGCCAGGGCCTGCAGGGCCGGCGGGTCGATGTTGGTCAGGTCGATGGCCAGGCCCGGGGCTTCGAAGCGCTCGCCCTTGAAGCCGTCGAGCACCGCTTCCAGCGATTTTACCCACAGGTCGCTGTCGTCCAGCTCGATACCGCGGTCGCCCAGCGGCAGGCTGAACAGCGCGCCGTTGAACAGGCGCATCAGGCGGTCTACGTCCTGCTGCGAGAACTCTTCGCGCAAGCGCGCATAGCTGTTGTTGTCGGCGTGGTCGAGCTGTTGCTTGACCTGCTTCAGGCGTTTTTCCAGGTCGCGCACGCGCTCGTCGAGGTCTTCGGCGCTGAACTGCCGCGACTGGGCCAGGGCGCCGGCCAGTTCGTCGTGGGCGTCCTTGGCGGCCAGCAGCTGCTGCTCCAGGACCTTGACGTCATCGACCAGGGCAAAGCGGTGCTTGAGCACCGACAGCTCGCCCAGCCAGCGCTGAATACCGGTGATTTCCCGCTCCAGGCGCATCAGCTCCTGGGTGCCGCCGCGCTGGTCGTTCTGCAGGCGGTCTTGCTCGCCACGGTAGTGCTCGGACTGGATCACCAGCTCTTCCTTGCGCGCCATGGCGTATTCCTGCCAAGTGCCCAGCAGGGTGTCGAGCACCGGCGAAATGCGGTGCAGCTTGCCGCGCAGGATGTCGCGCTGGGCCACACCACCGGCCAGGGCCTCGACCAGCGGGCCGGCAGCGACCAGGGCGTTGTAGTCCTGCTCCATGCGGCGCACGTCGCGGAAGGCTTCCTCGCACGCGGCAATGTAGTCGACGCTGCCCGAACGCAGGCTGTGCTCGAAGGCGTCGAGGAACAGCTGCTTGAGCTTGGCGGCGGTGATTTCGCGCATGTGCAGCAGGTTGATGAACAGCGCCCTGAAGGTTTTCAGGCTTTGCTCGCTGGTGGAGCGCAGCGGGATCATGGTCAGGTCCAGCGGCACCGAGGTGTGGCCGCCAACCAGCAACCGGCGCAGTTCGTCCGGCTTCAGCTCGTAGGCCTTGATGCCAAGGCGTTCAAGGTTGGTGAACAGTTCTTTCTGGCGCAGGCAGGTGTCGTTCTTCTGGTAGTGGGCCAGGTCCAGCTTGCCTTTGTAGGCGAAGAACTGGTGGCCGAAACCGCCGCCCGGGCCACGACCGACCACACCGATGACGTGCGGGCCGTGGGGCAGGCTCAGTTCGCAGAGAATGTACGAGGTGTCGCTGGCAAAGTAGAAGCGGCGCGATTGCTCGAGGCTGTACTTGCCGAAGCTCATGTCCGACATGCGCGCCAGGATCGGGAACTGCAGGGCGTTGATCGACGCCGATTTACCCAGGTTGTTGGCGCCGTACACCGACAGCGGGTGCTCCAGGGGGAACAGGCCGAGGCTGTAGCCGGCGGTGTTGAGCAGTGCAAAGCGGCGGATACCGTAGCGTTCCTGGCTCATGCGTCAATCTCCTGTTGCTCTTCGCGGATGGCCCGGGCCAGGGCGTCCTCTTCGCTTTCCTCGCCGTCGAAGGGCGTGAGGTCGAGCGGGTCGTCGGTGCGGTTGAGTTCTTCGGGGCTTTCTTCCTCGACCAGTACCGGGGTTGGCAGCGGCAGTTCGCTGTGCAGGGTGGCGGCGAGGTCGCGGTCCTGCTGCACCGACAGGCACACATCGAGGAAGCGGTGCATCGGCGGCAGGAAGCGGTAGATGCCGCCTTCCTCAAAGGCGAAGCCCAGCTGGGTCATGCGGCGCAGGATTTTTTCCTCCAGCTCTTCCACCGTCTGCACTTCGGCCTGCAGGAACAGGTCGCGGTACTTGTCCAGCAGTGATGGCAGCTCATCGCGGCCGATGCTGCCGCCGTCGAGCACGGCCATCGGGTCGCGGCCCTGGTCGGCCAGGTGCTCGACCAAAATGAAGGTGAACAGCGACAGGCGCTGCGCGGTCTTGTTGACTTGCGCGGCGGTCATGTCCGGGACGAAGTAGTAGAAACCACGGGTATCGCAGACCAGTTCGAAGCCCAAGGCCTTGAACAGGGTGCGGTACTGGTCCTGGAAGTTTGACAGCTGGGCGTACAGCTCGGGGTCGCGGCGGCTGACGTGAAAGCCTTTGAACAGCTCGCGAAAGATCGGTGCGAGCTGGGACAGTTCGGAGAGATCAAGATGCATTGGCTGGGCTCGCATTGGATTCGGTAGGCGTGCTGGCGGCGGCTTCGCGGCTGGAAGTCAGGCCGAACGAGCGCAGGCTGACCAGGTGTTCCTGGGTGGTGTACTCGCGGCGCTCGAGGCGCTCGCGCTTGAAGCGCTTTTCCCGCGACAGGCGCGAGAACCAGTACAGCAGCTCGTCGGTGGCGCCTTCGGGTTCCTGCTCCAGCAGCCAGACCATCAGGTCGGGCAGCGGCAGCGCCTGTTCGCAGCGCTCGAGCATTTCCTTGACGGTACGCGGTGCGCGCGGCGCCTCACCACCTTGCGGTTTGTGCGCTTTGGGGAAGCGCGCCGGCTTGGGCTCGAAGCGGGCCAGGGCGTACACGTAGGCCTCGACCTGGCTGGCACTGCCGAGGAAGGTGCTTTGCGGGCGGGTGAACATTGGCATGGCCGCCTGCGGCACGGCATCGATGCCTTTGCGCCGGATCACCGACAGGGCCAGCGCGGCGCCACGGGTCACGGCGTTGTGCCGGCGCGCTTCTTCGCGCAGCGGCAGCAGCAGTTCGCGGGCGTGGCGCAGGGTCAGCTGGGCGCTGGTCTGCATTTCCAGGATGCGCGCATGGGTACGCAGCAGCATGTCGTCATCGACCAGGTGGCCCAGGCGCGCCTGCTCGCCGAGCAGCTTCAGCAATACCGTCTCGACCTTGCGCACGCCTTGTTCGAAGGCGCCGTCGGCGTTGACCAGCTGGATCATCGGCTCGACGTATTCGTCCCAGGTTGCCAGTACTTCGGCGTAACGCTGGCGCAGCGGGATCTGGCGGTTGCTGGTCTTGGCCCGTTCGGCCACGGCCACCAGCGCCTGCTCATCGTTGTCGAGCTTTTTCAGCACATCACGCACGCGCATGTCGAGCAAACGCAGCTGGCGTGCCAGGTCGTCGCTGTCACGGTTGTCGAAGGCGTCCTGGATGTGCCCGGCAAGGCGTTCCAGGTGGCGCAGGTAGGCTTCGATCTCCAGGCACAGGCCCAGCCGGTGTTCGCGGCGCAGGTAGGCGAGGAAATCGTGGATCTGCGCGTTGAGCTCGAAACGGTTCGGGCTCTTGGCCACCGGGACCAGGATATCCAGGCGGATCCACACGTCGAGCAGCTGGGTAATGTCCTGCGGGGTGCTTTCGACCTGCTGGCGGGCCACGTGCTGGCGCAGTTCGACCAGGCTCAGGGTGCCTTGGTCGAAGCGCTCGCACAGCGGCTCGATCAGGGCCCAGTGTTCGGCTAGGGCGCGCAGGACGCGCTTGGGTTCGATCATTGGCTTCGACTCGTTGCCAAGAAAAAGGGGGCGATTGTACTGCATCCGGGGGGGAGGTTTTCACCCCTTGGTCTGTAATGAGAGATAACCTTTGTTCCTGTAGGGGATTCACCGGCCTCTTCGCGGGTGAACCCGCTCCCACAGGTACTGCACAACGCCTTGTGGGAGCGGGTTCACCCGCGAAAGGGCCGGCACAGGCAACAAAAAACCGCCGACCAGTTGCGGCACGCGAATGCCAACAGCGTTAGAATGCCCAATTGCCTCCACCCCTCGGAACCCCGCACCTTGCTCACCGAACCCCGTCGCCGCGCCTTCCTTTCCGCCATGCAAGTGGTGCACTGGCTGCCGCGCGCCGAACTGCCGTTCGCCGCACCGTCTCGGCCCGAGCTGTTGCTGCCGTTGGCGCCGGTCGAGGAGATCGACTTCGACGTCCGCCCGGCACCCGCAGCCAACGACGCGCCGGCTACCCCCCAGGCGCGCTCTGGCGAGCGGCCGAAAATCGAAATCCCGCGCCCGGGCAGTGTGCCCAAACCCGTCGCCAAGCCCGTGGAAGCCGAGGAGCAACCAGCGCCACCGCGTCCGGCCCCGGTTCAGCCACCGCGCTTCGCGTTGCAGTTGTTGCGTGCCGGCAGTTGCCTGCTGCTGGTGGAGCTGGCTACCGGCCAGCCGTTCCAGAGCCGCGATCCGTCGTACCTGCTGCTAAAGGACATGCTGCGCGCCGCCGGCCTGCCCGACGCCCCGCAGATCATCGGCGAGCCAGTGCGCTGGCCGCTGCTGGTACGCGGCAACATGGATCAGGGGCCGGAGGCCGCGCGTGATTTCGTCCAGGGCTTTGTCCAGGCCCGCCTGGAAGACGCCCCGTGCAGCTGCCTGTGGCTGGTGGGCCTGCCGGCGGCACGCTTCGCCGCCAATGCCGACGCAGAAGCCTATTACCAAACCCTGAAGCTCGACGGCCTGGGCGACGCCTGGGTGCTGCCGGGTCTTGAACTGTTGATGGACGAGCCGCAACGCAAGGCGGACGTCTGGAAAGCCATGCGCCAGCTAATGGCGCGCTGGAAGCGCGTTGAATGAGTGATTCGATCAGTTTCCGCCCGATGACCGAGGCGGATCTGGATGCCGTACTTAAGATTGAATATGCCGCGTTCAGTCATCCCTGGACCCGCGGAATCTTTCAGGATGCGCTGAAATCGTACGAAGTCTGGCTGATGTTCGACGGCCAGCAGCAAGTGGGCCATGGGGTGATCAACGTGATCATCGACGAAGCGCACCTGCTCAACATTACCGTCAAGCCGGAAAACCAGGGCTGCGGCCTGGGCCTGCGCCTGCTTGAGCATCTGATGGCCCGGGCCTACCAGCTCAATGGCCGCGAATGTTTCCTGGAGGTGCGCGCCAGCAACCAGTCGGCCTACCGTTTGTACGAGCGCTACGGTTTCAACGAAATCGGCCGCCGCCGAGACTACTACCCGGTCGCGGGTGGGCGTGAGGATGCGCTGGTGATGGCCTGTACCCTGCTTGAAGATTGAGAATGCGGGGTTAGCTCATGAACTGCATTCGGTTTTCACCAGTACGCTGGCTTTAGTGCCGGTCTCTTCCGGGTCGGGACACGATCGGGAAACTGATTAGAAGCAAGCTCTTCTTCGGTAACTACCTGACGCATCCAGTGGGCATTGCTTTTCAGTGATCCCGGCAGCGTTCGCTTCATGCCTTCTCGGTGCGGCAGTATTACTCCCAGCCGGAGCTCCGGGAAATCTTCGCGAACAGCAGTCAAAGCGGGTGCCAGGTCGGTGTCGGCAGAAACTAGGACCAGTTGCTGGATTCGTTCGCCCGCTGGAAGCCGAGCTTGTCGGGCTGCCAGCCGATACATGCTGATAGCGATATGCACATCCGTTTCCTTCTCTTCCAGTTTCCAGATGGCCACCTGGTCAAGCCTGGAGGGTGGCGTGTCCTTGTTCACGAAGCGAGGTGCATTGCGTGGCTCAAGTTGATGCCTTCCGTAATGCACGTCGACACCTTGCGCAATCAAGGCGCGCAGGTAGGTGTCCTGGGCTTCTTTCGAGAGGTTTCCGCGGCTGGCGAGCGATGGTTTCACGCCCGAGGTAAATAAACTGATGGTTATGATTTCGCAGTCGGGTTGTTCGACGCGAAGGATGTGCTTCAGTAAGGCAGGTAGGTTCAGCCATTTATATCTTGTGCCTGCTACCAGGCCATAGAACACGTTGTAGCCATCTATAAAGCAGGCAGTACGCAAGGGTTTCCTTCCCTGAAAACGAAAAAACCGGCACGAGGCCGGTTTTTTCACCCCAACAGCCGACGAACTTAATCATCGCGTACGAGGCTGAGTAGTGATTGGGATTATGCCACGTTGGCTGGGTCAGTCAATGAGGGGCAGGATCCGGCGAACAGGACCATGATGACTGACATTGGCCGGTTAAGGGGGATCAATGCCGCACAATTGTATTTCCCGGCGTTGCGCAGGAAATGGCCTGAAACATCAGCGTCGATCACATTGGCAGGAGAGCCGATATGAACAATACAAGGTGCTGGATGCTGTTACTGAGTTTTGTCTGGGGTAGCTGGGTCCACGCCGACGAACGCGACATCTGGATGTTCGCCCAGTGGGCCGGCGACCATCAAACCCGGCCCTTCCGTGAGATGCTGGTGGATGCGCGCCTTTATGGCGTTGTGCCCATTCACCAGCTGCTGCGTTCGGCCTCGGACTGGAAGCTGTGCCACGCGTCGCCGTTTGCCGTGCCGCCGGCCAGCAACTGGCCAGCCGTGCGTTCGACCCTCTCATTGCTCAAGGCCCTCGACGAGCAAGGCATCCTGCGCCAGTTCGAGGTGGTGTCCGCGTACCGTGAGCCGCGCCTGAATACGTGCGCCGGCGGTGCGACCAACAGCGCCCACACCCGCGCTTTTGCCGTGGATATGCTGCTGCCGGCGTGGGCCGACCCCAACCCTTTGTGCCGCTTCTGGCAGCAGCATGGCCAAGCCTGGAACATGGGGCTCGGGCGCTATCCGTCAGGTCGCATCCATGTGGATACCGCCGGCTATCGCACTTGGGGTGGCGATGGCAGCCCCGGGTCGTCGTTCTGCATCAAACCCAAGTGAGCCAGGCAATCTTCGCATTCGGCCATCACCCACGCTGTGAAGCGCTGGCGCTTGCCGCTGTCGGCCAGGGGCTGCGGGCTAAGCAGGTGGTAGGCCGAGCCGTCGCGGATGAAGCCGAATGGCGCCTGCAACTGTCCGCTGTCGAGCTCGTCGCGCACCATCAGGGCTGAGGCCACGGCCACGCCCAAACCGGCGCTAGCGGCCTGGATCGACAGGTAGAAATGCTCGTAGTCACTACGTTCGCTGTGCCACGCCTGCTGGCCGCTCAGGCGTAACCAGGTGGGCCAGGCAGCGGGGCGGGTGGTGCTGTGCAGCAGGCGTTGGCCGTCGAGTGGGGTAGGGGAGGCAGGGTGGCACACCGGGCCGATCCATTCATTACAGATCTTTTGATTGAACAGCTGCTTGTCCCAGTGGAAGTCGTCGCGGCGGATAGCCAGGTCGACACCACTGCGGGCGAAGTCCAGCGGCCCGCCAGCAGCCACCAGATGCAGATGCAGGTCGGGGTGGGTGGCATGGAAGCGCGGCAGGCGCGGTATCAGCCAGCGCATGGCGATGGTCGGCTCGCAAGACAGCACCAGCACATTGTCGCGGGCCTGGTGCTGCAAGCGCTGCACGGCGCCTTCGAGCTGTTCGAAGATTGCCTGGGTGGTGCCTTGCAGGGCGCGGCCGGCCGGGGTCAGGAAGATGGCCCGGTTGCGGCGCTCGAACAGTTCAACGCCAAGGCTTTCTTCAAGCAGGCGCACCTGGCGGCTGACCGCGCCGTGGGTGACGTGCAGGTGTTCGGCGGCGCGCACGAAGCTTTCGGTTTGGGCGGCGATGTCGAAGTAGCGGAAGGCGTTCAGCGGTGGCAGTTTCATGGCATCCCTGTGTTGCCTGTGCCGGCCTCTTCGCGGGCTCGCCCGCTCCCACAGGTACAGCGCTGGTCCAGAGAACTGCGCTGTACTTGTAGGAGCGGGCGAGCCCGCGAAGAGGCCGGTACAGGCTGTGTATATCTGTGAGAATAACTAGCAGATTTACCTCACTATAAATCGATTTTTACCTCTCTATAAGCGCTCGATAATCACCGTATATGTGCATTTCCATCGCTTATCGAGAGCCGCCCGCATGACCGAACTGATCGCCGTTGCCCTGTTCACCCTTCTAGCTGTCATCAGCCCCGGCGCCGACTTTGCCATGGTCACCCGCAGCAGTTATGCACAGGGCCGCCAGGCCGGGCTTGCCGCCGCTGTGGGCATCGCCCTGGGGGTGCAGGTGCACGTGCTGTACACGGTGCTGGGCATCGCCGTGATCATCCGGCAAAGCCCGGCGCTGTTCCTGGTCATGAAAGTGTTGGGCGCCGGTTACCTGCTCTACCTGGGCTACAAGTCACTGACCAACACCGGGCGGATCAGCCTCGAGGGCGGTACCCAATCGGCAGCCAGCGTGTTGCAAGCCCTGCGCATTGGCTTTCTGACCAACGCCCTCAACCCCAAGACCATGCTGTTCGTCATCAGTGCCTACAGCCAGGTGGTACAACCCGGTAGCCCGCTGAAACTGGCTTTTGCCTATGGCGCCTTCATGTCCGTTGCCCACTGGCTGTGGTTCAGCCTGGTTGCAGTGTTTTTTTCCAGCCCGGTTTTGCGCAAGGCGATGATTGATCGGCAAGTACTGGTGGATCGGGTCATTGGCTTGGCATTAATCGGGCTTGGCCTGGCAGTGGCGGTGAGCGGGGGCGTTGACGCTTCAACAGCATCGCTCCCACAGACACCGTGAAGTGCCAGTTTCTAGCGGGTAACTTTTTCGCAGGCAAAGAAAAAGGGCTTACCTTGCGGTAAGCCCTTCGTCTTGTTTGGTGGCTACACAGGGACTTGAACCCCGGACCCCAGCATTATGAATGCTATGCTCTAACCAACTGAGCTATGTAGCCGATGGCGCGCATTATTCTCTTGAACGCCCCCCCTGTCAACACTCATTTCAAAAAAAATTTGCACGCTTTCAAAAACTTAGCGGCCAGGCCCGGTTTTAGCGGACTACAAGCCAGTGCCCGAGCACGCCCTGCAGCTGTAGATGCTGGGCGGCGGCCAAAGATTGCAGGCTTGCATCGGGCCGGTCGAGGTTGAAGTTGCCGCTCACCCGTCGATGGGCCACGTGTTCATCCATCAGCCACAAGCGCTGACCTTGGTAGCCAGCAAGGCGCTCCAGCACCTGGCCCAATGGCATGTCGGTGGCCTTGAGGTGCCCGTTGCGCCAGCTGTCGGCGGTTTTAAGGTCTGCCTTCTGCACCGGGTCGATACGCGTCTCATCGAAGGTTACCCGTTCACCGGCCGAGACCATGCGCTGCTCCCCTCCCTGAATGACCATGGCGTTGCCGCTGATGACCACCAGTTCGTCATGGCTGGGGTGGCGGGCGACCTGCAAGCGGGTGCCGAACACTTGGATACGTGCGTTGCCCACTTCCACTTCCATGGCTCGCCCATCGAGCATCACCTCCAGGTACACCTGGCCCTGCACCAGATGCAGCAGGCGCGTGCGGCTGCGCAGGTCAACGTTCATCGCGCTGGCGCTGTCCAGGTTCAAGGTGGTGCCATCTGCCAGGCGTATGCTGCGTCGCTCGCCGACGTCGGTGTGCAACTCGCTGGCCAGGCGCTGCATCAGCGGCCAGTACAGATAGGCTGCCGCGCCCAGCCCCAGCAGGAACAGGAGCGCCAACCATCTGCCCAGGTAACTGCGCCGCACGGTTACTTGCCGTGGGCGAGGTCGGGCGGGTGCTGGTTGCAGCTGTTGCCAGAAGGTTTCCAGTTCGGCGTAGGCGTGGGCGTTTCCGGCTTGCTGGCACCATGCCGCGAATGCCTGGCGCTGGGTTTCGTCACAACCGGGCTGACGCAACAGCGAAAACCACTCCAGCGCTTCCTGCTGTGGGTCGGGCTGCAGCTGCTTGGCGGGCATCGGGCTCATGGGTTCGGTCTGCTCACGATAGGGGCCTGTTCGCCCAACGATGACAGGGATAATGAGCAGAGGATGCTAATTATATTGAGAACCATTTGCAAGTACGTTGCGACAGAGGGATAAAAAAGGTAGCTATGTATCTATTTGTTTCCCGATAATCGGATCCTAAACCTGAGGACGGAGATTTAGGCAAATGGCCACCAGTAGTGCCTCCACCGCATCCACCCCGGCAGCGGCAAGCCAAACCACGCCGCTGGTGATGCGCATCATCGGCTTCTGCGCCCTGGCGCACTTGATCAACGACCTGATCCAGTCGGTACTGCCGGCGATCTACCCGATGCTCAAGGCCAACTATGACCTGAGCTTCGCCCAGATCGGCATGATTACCTTGACGTTCCAGATCACTGCCTCGCTGTTGCAGCCCTGGGTCGGCTTCTTTACCGACCGTCGGCCTGCGCCGAACCTGCTGCCGCTGGGCACCATGTGCACATTGGTGGGTATCGTGATGCTGGCCTTTGTTGGCAGCTTCCCGATGATCTTGCTGGCGTCGGCGCTGGTGGGCATCGGCTCGTCCACCTTCCACCCGGAGACCTCGCGTATCGCGCGGCTGGCTTCGGGCGGGCGCTTTGGCCTGGCCCAGTCCACCTTCCAGGTCGGCGGTAACACCGGTTCCGCCCTGGGCCCGTTGCTGGCGGCGGCCATCGTCATTCCGTTCGGCCAGACCCACGTAGCCTGGTTCGGCCTGGCCGCGCTGTTCTTCCTCGGCGTCACCCTGATGCTGCGTAGCTGGTACAAGGAGCACCTCAACCAGGCCAAGGCGCGCAAGGCGGTGCAGGCCACCCACGGCATTTCGCGCAACCGGGTGATTGCGGCGCTGATCGTGCTGGGCCTGTTGGTGTTCTCCAAGTACTTCTACATGGCCAGCTTTACCAGTTACTTCACCTTCTACCTGATCGAGAAGTTCGGTGTATCGGTGGCCAGCTCACAGCTGCACCTGTTCCTGTTCCTCGGTGCGGTGGCGGCCGGTACCTTCTTCGGCGGGCCGATCGGTGACCGCATCGGGCGCAAGGCAGTCATCTGGTTCTCGATCCTGGGCGTGACGCCGTTCACCCTCGCGCTGCCGTATGCCGACCTGTTCTGGACCACAGTATTGAGCGTGGTGATCGGCTTTATCCTGGCTTCGGCGTTTTCCGCGATTGTGGTGTATGCGCAGGAGCTGGTGCCGGGCAGCGTGGGCATGATTGCCGGGATCTTCTTCGGCCTGATGTTCGGCTTTGGCGGCATTGGTGCTGCGCTGCTGGGCTATGTGGCAGACCTGCGTGGCATTGAATACGTTTATGGCGTGTGCTCGTTCCTGCCGCTGTTCGGGTTGTTGGCGGTATTCTTGCCGAATACCGGCAAGCGCTGATATTACCGGGGCCGCAAAGCGGCCCCGACAATTGACGACCTGATCACCGTTGGCCTAGAGTGCCGCCTCTTTTTAAACCCTCCACAAAGTAGCCAACGCAATGCGCCGTACCCAGTCCCTGCCCAACGCCCGCCAGCCTGCCCTCCAGGCCCTGCGTCACGCGTGGCCGAGCGACACGGTACTCAAGCGCCGCCGCAGCGTGCTGTTTGCCTTCACCTTCTCGCCACACCTCGCCTGAACTGATCTGCGCTTTTGCGTCGCGCGCCACCCCGGCGTGCGCGCCTGTGTCTGCACGTCTTTTCGGTTTGCAAGGAGTGGTACATGAACATGCGTTTGCTGGCGGGCCTGTTGTTCGCCGTTTCAGTCGTGGGTTTCAGCCTGGGGGCCAGCCTGCCGCTGGTGTCGTTGCGCCTGCACGAGGCCGGAGCGAGTACCCTGGAAATCGGCATCATTTCCGCCATTCCTGCCGCGGGCATGATGCTCTCGGCGTTTCTGGTCGACGCCTGCTGCCGCCACCTCACCCGGCGTACCATCTATCTGCTGTGTTTCAGCCTGTGCACGCTCAGCATTGCCTTGCTGGAGCCTGCGTTCGGCTCGCTGTGGCTGCTGGCGCTGCTGCGCCTGGGCTTGGGGCTTGGCATGGGCATCGCCATCATTCTGGGTGAGTCGTGGGTCAACGAACTGTGCCCCGAGCACAATCGCGGCAAGATCATGGCCCTGTATGCCACCAGCTTCACCGGCTTCCAGGTGCTCGGCCCGGCCATGCTGGCAGTGCTGGGCGCCGACAGCCCGTGGATCACCGGTGTCGTGACGTTCTGTTATGGGCTGGCCTTGCTGTGTATCGTGCTGACCGTGCCCAATGACCATGTCGAACACGAAGAAGGCGAAAAGAGCTTTGGTCTTGCCGGGTTCTTCCGTGTGGCGCCGGCGTTGTGCATGGCGGTGCTGTTCTTCTCGTTCTTCGATGCCGTGGTGCTGTCGCTGTTGCCGGTGTACGCCAGCAGCCATGGTTTTGCCGTTGGCGTAGCGGCGTTGATGGTAACGGTGGTGTTTGCCGGCGACATGCTTTTCCAGTTGCCACTGGGCTGGCTGGCCGACCGGGTCGAGCGTACCGGGCTGCACCTGGTGTGCGGGTTGGTGGCGATGGCGATCGGCATCGGCCTGCCGTGGCTGCTGAACATAACCTGGCTGTTGTGGCCGTTGCTGGTGGTGCTGGGCGCGGTGGCGGGGGGGATCTATACGTTGGCGCTGGTGCTGATCGGCCAGCGCTTCAAGGGCCAGGACCTGGTGACCGCCAATGCCAGCGTGGGCTTGCTGTGGGGCGTGGGTAGCCTGATCGGGCCGCTGGTCAGTGGCGCGGCGATGGGTGTGGCGCCGCATGGCTTGCCGATGGCGCTGGCGCTGATGGCCGGGTTGTTCGTGTGCTTTGCTCGCCAGTCGTTTCGCGCTGCGGGGCGCTTGCGAGCAGTGGCGGACTGAAACCCTCCTGATCTGACGCGGTCTTTGTAGGAGCGGCCTTGTGTCGCGAAAGGGCCGCAAAGCGGCCCCGGCGATATCTGCGGCGAAGCTGAAATCCTGGGGCCGCTTTGCGGCCCATCGCGACACAAGGCCGCTCCTACAGGGGCCTTGTCGTCTTCAGGCTGCGCTGATACTTACCCAGTACCGCGTACGGTACTCAACCCGCACCGGCAGGCTATGGCTGAGCAGATGCAGGATTGCCCCGGTATCGACCAGTTGGTATGTGCCAGACACCTTCAGGTTTGCCACCTCGGGCGCACAGCGCAGCAGGCCGGGGCGATAGCGGGCCAACTCGGCGATAAACTCGCCCAGCGGCATCTGCCGCACGCTGAGTACGCCGTCAGTCCAGCCCCAGGGGTCGCTGTGCAGTGTCACGGCCTGGAAGCTGCCGTTGGCCGACACCTGCAAGGTCTCACCTGGCAGCACCTGCCGTGCTGCGATCGATGCAGGGAACAGCGTGACCTCACCACGGCGCACCGCCAGCAGCAAGCCTTGGCTGTTTTCTCGCAGCAGCACTTGGCCGTTGACAGTAGCCAGTGGGCCGAAGCGCGTATCGATACGGAACGGGCGGTTGTCGTCTGGGTTACTGTCCAGGCTCACCTCGCCGCGTACCAACTCCAGGCGGCGCTGATCGCTGCTGTACTGCAAATCGATGGCGCTGGCTGTGTTCAGCTGGATACGGCTGCCATCGCTACCTTGCAGCCGGCGACGTTCGCCGACAGCGGTGCTACTGTCGGCCAGTAGTTCAGGCAAGCCCAGCGGTTCACGCGCGGCGAAGCCCAGGCTGCCGCCCACGGCCAGCAGTGCCAACAGCTTGAGGTGGCTGCGCCGGCTGACGCGCTGTTGCTGGCTGCAGTCCAAGGTGCGCCGGCTCAGGTCCTTGGGCAGCCCGGCCAGTTCGTCGCTGAGCAGGCTGACCCGCTGCCAGGCTATGGGGTTATGCGGGTGGCTGCCCAGCCACTGCCGGAACTGCCGCTCGGTCTGCGGGCATGGCCTGTCGAAGCGCAGCTTCACCAGCCAGTCGATGGCCTGGTCGACCTGCGCCTGCGCAGGCGTGCCATCAGGCGTCGGCATAACGCAACCGGTAGCAGACGCCCAGCGCGGTAGCCAGGTCGCGCTCGATGGTCGCTCGCGATACATGCAGGTGCTGGGCGATTTGCACGATGCTCAAACCGTCGAGCTGGGCCAGCAGGAATGCCTGGCGGGCACGAGGTTTCAGCTGGTACAAGGCACGGTCCAGGCGCTCCAGGGCGTCGAGTATGACCAGCCGGTGTTCCTCGCTGGGTACTTCGCCTTCGGGCAGGTGGGCCAGGCTCTGCTGGTAGGCCTTCTCCAGCGCGCGGCGGCGAAACTGGTCGATCATCAAGCCACGGGCGATGCTGCTGAGGTAGGCGCGCGGCTCTTTCAGGGGCGACACCTGGCGGGCGCGCAATACGCGTACGAAGGTATCCTGGGCCAGGTCTGCAGCCTGTTCGCTGCAACCCACCCGGTTACGCAGCCAGCCGCGCAGCCAGGCATGGTGGGACTGGTAGAGCAGAGCGACCTCGGCCGGTTTGAGCGTGTCGTTGATCTGCATCGTTGCGAAGGCCCGGTCCCATGTTAAGTGTGAATGTGAACAGTTCTCAATTCTATGCGGGGATGCTGGCGCGGAGCAATGGTATGCCAGGAATTAGCCGCGCAAGAACCGGCGTTTACCCGATGAACGGCTGCGCTAAGCTGGACCTGCAATCGACTTGATGGAGGTGCCATGATCCTCGCCGACCTTTCGCCCGAAGCCTATCGCCAGGCCAGCGAACACCTGGCCTCACTTGACCCGGACTGGTCGCGGCACATTGCTGCGACCGGGCCTTGCCTGCACCAGGCTACGCCGGGGCGTGAACCTTACGAGGCGCTGGTGCGGGCGATTGCCTACCAGCAACTGCATGCTCGTGCTGCCGAGGCGATTCTTGGGCGGCTGCTGGCGCTGTTCCCGGAGGGTGCGTTCCCGCAACCTGAGCAGTTGCTGAGCGTTACGCCGGATACCCTGCGCGCCTGCGGCTTTTCGGCGAGCAAGATGGCGACGGTCCAGGGCATTGCCCAGGCCCGTCTGGAAGGCCTGGTGCCCACGCGCGACGAGGCACTGGTCATGCCTGACGACGCCTTGATCGAACGCCTGGTGGCGCTGCGCGGGGTAGGGCGGTGGACCGTGGAAATGCTGCTGATCTACAGCCTGGAGCGCTCGGATATTCTGCCGGTGGATGATTTTGGTGTGCGTGAGGGGTACCGCCGGTTAAAGGGCTTGGACAAGGCGCCGACGCCAGCGCAGATGCGTTCGCTGGGGGGCGGTTGGCGGCCGTACCGTACCGTGGCGGCCTGGTACCTGTGGCGGGCCTGAAGTTCTTGCGTTGCCTGTGCCGGCCCTTTCGCGGGTAAACCCGCTCCCACAGTTATCAGTGCTGCACTATCTCTGTGGGAGCGGGTTTACCCGCGAAGAGGCCGGCACTGGCAACAATTATCTGGAAGCTTACCCATGACCGCATACACCACCCCCGACCAACGCTGGCAAGCCGTCGAATCCCGCGACCCGACAGCCGCCGGCCATTTCGTCTACGCCGTACGCACCACCGGCATCTACTGCCACCCCAACTGCAAGTCACGCCTGGCCAAACGCAGCAACGTCGAGTTCTTTGACACCGCCGCTGCCGCCGAGGCCGCCGGCTACCGTGCGTGCAAGCGCTGCTCCAGCACCCCCAAGGCCAGCGCCACCCGCCACAGCCAGCTGGTTACCCGTGCCTGCCGCCTGATCGAAACCGGCGACCCGGCACCCAGCCTCGACCAGCTCAGCGCGCAACTGGCCGTCAGCCCCTTCCACCTGCACCGGCTGTTCAAGGCCGAAACCGGGGTTACGCCCAAGGCCTACGCCACCGCCTTTCGCACCCGGCGCCTGCGCGCGCACCTGGAAGACGGCCAGCGTTCTGTCACCGACGCCATCTACGACGCCGGTTACAACTCCAACAGCCGCTTCTACGCCAGCGCCGACCAGCGCCTGGGCATGCGCCCCCGGCAGTACCGCGCGGGTGGGGGCGGCGCAACCATCCACTTTGCCCTTGGCCAATGCTCGCTGGGCGCAATCCTGGTGGCCCAGAGCGACAAGGGCGTTTGCGCAATCCTGCTCGGCGACGACCCCGAGGCCTTGTTGCACGAGCTACAGGACCAGTTCCCCAAGGCGCAGCTGATCGGCGGCGACAGCGCCTACGAACAGCTCGTCGCCGAGGTGGTCGGCTTTGTCGAAGCCCCAGCCCTGGGCCTGGCTCTGCCGCTGGATGTGCAGGGCACGGCGTTTCAGGAGCGGGTCTGGCAGGCTTTGCGTGAGGTGCCGGCCGGCAGCCGGGTCAGCTACAGCGACATCGCCGAGCGCATCGGCGCACCCAAGGCGGTGCGCGCGGTGGCCATGGCCTGCGCAGCCAATCACATTGCCGTGGCCATCCCCTGCCACCGCGTGGTGCACCGCGATGGCGACATCAGCGGCTACCGTTGGGGGGTGGAGCGCAAACAGCAACTGCTGAAGCGAGAAACGGCACTCTCCTGAACGCTTGAAGCCGCGTAGAATCCCCCGCCAAATCGAATTGTAAAGAGGAATATTCGATGAGGCGTGTCAGCCTTGCCCGTTTTTGCCCAGGCCTGTTAGCCCTGCTGGCCCTGATGCTGGCGCTTGCCAGCCCGGCCTGGTCGGCGCCGGCCACCCCGTTGGCCAACCTGGCGGTTGCCGAAGCCCCCGTGCTGGATGAAAACGCCAGCATCGAGCAACTGAGCGACCGGCTGGACCAGATCCGCCAGGGCGTTACCAGCGACGCCAATGACGACCTGCTGTCGCAATTGCGTCTGGCCGCCGTGCAGGTTCAGCGCCAGGCTGATGCGCTGAGTGCGTTGCGCACCACCGAGGTGGAAAAGCTCGACGACAAGCTTAAAGTCATCGGCCCGGTCCAGCCGGACGAAGCCGCCACCCTGACCCAGCAGCGCAAAGAGCTGGAAGCCGAGAAAAAAGCCTTGGTAGCCCAGCAGGACCAGGCCACCAAGCTGACCCAGTCGGCCCGCGACCTGTCCACGCAGATCGTCAACCTGCGCCGCAGCCAGTTCAACTCGCAGATCACCAGCCGTGCAGCGTCACCGCTGAGCCCGGCGTTCTGGCAAAGCATCATCCGCCCTACCCAGGAAGATGTCGCCCGCCTGCGCGACCTGCGTGCTGAAGCGGCCGATGCGGTGGCCAGCGCCTTCAATGCTGATCATCGCTGGCTGTTCATGGCCAGCCTGGTCGCCGCGGTATTGGTCTGGACACTGATGCGTCGCGTACTGGAAAGCCTGCTCGCCGATGCCATGGTCCGCTGGTTGCCCGAAGGCCGCCTGCGCCGCAGTGCGCTGGCGCTGGGGGTAAGCCTGGCCACCCTCGGTACCATCGCCGGCTCGGTATCCCTGCTGCGCTGGGGGCTGGAGAGCAGTGCGCAGCTTGGTTCCGATGTCGCCAGCCTGGCCAACCATGTACTCGCCCTGGTGGTTTTCAGTGCCTTCATCACCGGCCTTGGTCGCGCCATGCTGATGTTGCAGCGTCCATCCTGGCGCCTGCCGTCCATCCATGACGAAGTGGCCAGCGCGCTGGGCTGGTTCCCCAAGGTGTTGGCGCTGGCGCTGATGGTGATGATGACCATGGAGCGCATCAACAGCGTGATTGGCGCCAGCCTGGCGCTGACCGTGGCGGTCAACGGCCTGACCGCCCTGGTGGTGGCGCTCACCTTCGCCGGTGCGTTGCTGCGTTATCGCCGTACCCTGCGCAAGCACGACCTGGAGCGGCCGACGGGGCTGGCCGGGTTGATCCCGTTTATCATGGTGATCTGGCTGACGCTGATCTTGCTGGCGCTGCTAACCGGTTACCTGACGCTCGCTTACTTCCTGACAGGCAAGCTGCTGTGGGTAAGCCTGGTGATCACCTGCGCCTACCTGCTGACCACGTTCCTCGGTGACCTCTGCGAAACCCTGCTTTCGCCACGTCAGCCAGGCGGCCTGGCATTGGCCTCGACCCTGGGCCTGGCGCCACGTCACCAGGCCCAGGCCAGCACCATCCTGGCCGGCATCGGCCGCACGGTGGTGCTGTTCCTGGCCCTGTTGCTGACCTTGATGCCATCGGGTACCAGCCCCAGCGAGCTACTGTTGAGCCTGGCTGACTGGGATGGCACCGGCGGCAAGTTGCTTGGTAACCTGAATATCGTGCCGCAGGACATCCTGCTGGCGCTGGGGATCTTCCTGGGCGGCATGTTCGCCATCCGTGTGGTCAAGCGCTGGCTCAGCGACCGCCTGCTGCCGGAAACCGACATGGACGCCGGCATGCGAGCCTCGCTGGTCACCCTGGTGGGCTACCTGGGCTTCATCTTCCTTGCCATGCTGGTGATGTCGACCCTGCGCATCAACCTCACCAGCCTGACCTGGGTAGTCAGTGCCCTGTCGGTGGGTATCGGTTTCGGCTTGCAGCAGATCGTGCAGAACTTCATCTCCGGCCTGATCCTGTTGACCGAACGCCCAGTCAAGGTGGGCGACTGGGTCAGCCTGGCTGGCGTCGAGGGTGATATCCGCCGCATCAATGTGCGCGCCACAGAAATCCAGATGTCCGACCGTTCGACGGTGATCGTACCCAACTCCCAGTTCATTTCGCAGAACGTGCGCAACGTGACCATGGGCAACGCCCTGGGCGTTGTCAGCATTACGCTGACCTTGCCGCTGGAGACTGATGCCAACCACGTGCGAGAGTTGCTGCTGGCTGCGTACCACGAGCACGAGGCGATTCTGGATGCGCCGGCGGCGTCGGTGTCGTTCAAGGACCTGACCACCAGTGGCATGGTAATTGGCGTGAGTGGTTATGTAGCGGGGCCGCGTCAGGTGTCGGGAACCCGCAGTGACCTGCTGTTCACCATTCTTGGGCGGTTGCGTGACGAAGGCATTGCCTTGTCTTCGCCGCAGAGCATGGTGTTGGTGCAGGAAGGTGCGCGACCGGCTGACGAGTCGGTGTAATGCCATTGGGCTGCTTTGCAGCCCATTCGCGGCACAAGGCCGCTCCCACACTGATGTAGGAGCGGCCTTGTGTCGCGATAGGGGCGCAAAGCGCCCCCATGACCTCAATGCTGCTTGGCCTGCCTGATCCTCAGCAGTATCGCCAACAACACCAGCAGCACCGGCGGCGCCATGGCCAACAACCCGTCCCGCGCCGTCAGCCCCAACCCCAGCACATTCAACCCGCCATACAGCAGCTTGAACAGGTTCAGCAGGTAATAGGTAATGGCAATGATCGACAGCCCCTCCACCGCCCGCTGAATCTTCACCTGGGCATCGGCCCTGGCATTGAGGCTGTGCAGGATCGCGGCGTTCTGCTCTTCCATCTCTACCTGTACCCGCGCCTGTAGCAGGTCGCCCAGATTGGCCACGTTCTTCGCCAGTTGCTCCAGCCGCTGCTCGGTGGCTGCGCAGTAACGCACGGTCGGCTTGAACCGGCGCTCGATGAACACCCCCAGGCGCTGGCAGTCAGCCACGTGGCTTTCGCGCAGCTCGCCCAAGCGCTCGAACACCAGTTGCGCATACGCCTGGGTGGCGCCGAAGCGGTGGCGGGTTTTTACCGTGCGGCTGACCACTTGGCGTGACAGGTGGGCAATGGCTTCCAGCAACCCTTTGGAATCATGCCCATCGCCGCCGGCACTGCGCTCGGAAAGGTTCACCAGGGTCTTGTCGAAGGCGTCCAGCTCCTGGCTCAGTTGCTTGGCCGTGGTCAGGGTCAGCGAGGCCATCATGCGGTACGTCTCGATCTCCAGCAGGCGGCGGATCATCCGGCCCTGGCGGTAGGCATTGAGGCGGCGATTGATGAACAGGAAGCGATTGGTGCCATCTTCGGTCAGGCGGAAATCGCTCCACACCACCGCATCGCCACCTCCGACGCACGAGCCGCACGGGTCTTTGAAACCGTAGTGGGTCAGGTCCAACCCCTGTTCGCCGCGTACCAGCACCTGCACCGTATTGATCACCTGTGCTGCCTGCGGCGCAATGGCTTCGGCCAGCACCGGCGGCAGGGCTTGCCACTCGGTGTCGACGACAGTGCAGGGCACCACCAGGGTCAGGGTGAAGAACTCGGTGTGCCGTTCCCACTTGAACGGGTGGCCATCCAGGCAGGTGATGCCTTGGGCGGCTGCGGTGTCTGGGGCATCCGGGCAGCAACGCTGCAGCAGTGCCGCACAGGCCGCATCGCCGCCGAGCAGGGCCAGGTGGAAGACATGCGCCGGGCCGTCGAAGTACAGCGACGGGCGGGCGTGCAGTTCGTTGTGCAAGGCAGTGCGTTGAGGGTGCATGGGTGGTCCGGCCTGGTGTTGTGATTGTGGGGGTACCAGGAAGTGGGACTTTGCGGGAAGAGGGGAAAGTCACGCGAAGGAAAGTTTGTATCGCTTTACTCGCGCTTCAGATACAGCTGGTTGAGCGCCCGAAAATAGAGGGGCTTACTGAGGCCTGGCTTGGATTTTGCGAGGATTCAGAAATCGAGCGCCGCCCGCGCGGCGCTTCGCGGGACAAGCCCGCTCCCACATCTGTTTTCGGGCCAATGAATCCTGTGAAAGGTGGGTCGCAGCTTTGGTGTAGGGCTGGAGACTATGATGAGGCAGCGCCACCTCGGACCCAAGCCAGGTCAACAAGGCGGACGGCGGTGAGCTCACAAGCGAGACTGGCCCGAAACAGATGTGGGAGCGGGCTTGTCCCGCGAAGCGCCGCGCGGGCGGCGCTCGATCTAACAGGCGCTGAAAACCTCTCGACGAACCCTAGCCCAAGCACCGCGTCACATGCTTGACCGACAGATACCCCGACAACCCCCAAGGCCCGAGCTCACGCCCTATCCCGCTGCCCTTGGTGCCGCCCCACGAAGTCTCGACGAATACCGCCTGCACCGAGTTGATCCACACATGGCCAACCTCCAATGCGTCGGCCACGCGCTCAGCGCGGTCCAGGTCGGCAGAACACACCGTCGCCACCAGCCCGAAGCGGCTGTCGTTGGCCTCGGCAATCGCCTGTTCTTCGGTGGCAAAGCGCCGTGCGCACAGCACCGGGCCAAAGATTTCTTCAGTCCACAGGCGGCTGTGCTTCGGTACATCGGTATATAGCGTCGGGCTGACGAACCAACCTTCACGGTCCAGCGCCTTGCCACCGGCCAGGCACTGCAAGCCTTCTTCGCGCGCCGTGGCAAAGTAGCTGGCCACCTTCAGCCATTGCGCCTGGCTGGTCAGTGGGCCCATGTCGACCTCTTCGCTCAGCGGATTACCCACCCGCAGATTTTCCAGCGCCATCTGCAGGCGCGGCAGCAGTGCATCGGCGATGCCGTCTTGCACCAGCAGGCGCGATGTGGCTGAGCACATCTGCCCGGCGTTCCAGCTGATGCCGGCGACAATCCATTCCACCGCCTGGTCGATATCGCAATCATCGAACACCACGATCGCCGACTTGCCACCCAGCTCCAGCGTCACCGGCCGGCACTGCGCCGACGCGCTGCGCATTACCTGGCTGCCAACGCTGTTGCTGCCGGTGAACGACAATTTGTCCAGGCCGTTGTGGCTGCTCAGCGCGGCACCTGTCTCGGCTTTACCGTTGACGATGTTCAGTACGCCCGCGGGCAGGCCCAGTGCATCGGCGATCTGGCCGTAGGCCTGCTCGATCAGCGGGGTGACCTCCGAGGGTTTGAGCACCACGGTGCAGCCGGCGGCCAGGGCCGGGGCGAGCTTCCAGGCGCTGGTCACCAGCGGGAAGTTCCATGGCACGATCAGGCCAACCACGCCGACCGGCTCGAGGCGGGTGCGAGCGCTGAAGCCCGGGGCTGCCAGGGGCACGTCACGGTTTTTCGCAGGCAGTTGCTCAGCCAACTCGGCGTAGTAGCCGAAGGTGGCGACAGCGTCGTCCAGGTCGATTTCTGCCTCGTGGCGCGGCTTGCCGTTGTTGCGCATTTGCAGGGTGATCAGTGCTTCACGGCGCTGGCCAAGCTGTTCGGCAAAGCCACGCAGGTAGGCAGCGCGTTCGCTGGCGCTGGTGCTTTTCCAGGCGGGCAGGGCAGCACGGGCAGCGGCCACGGCCTGGTCGACTTGCTCGACGCTGGCGGCCATCAGTTCGGCGAACGGTTGCCCCAGCGCAGGGTCATTGACGCTGATGCAGTCGCTGCCCTGGCCTTCGACCCAGCGGCCGGCAATGTAATGGGAAGTGGTCATGGTCGGTTTCCAGTCAGGCCATTTCGGCAGTGGTTACAGGCGTATGCGCAATGCTTTTGCAACGCACCCAGCGCGGGCCCTGGGGGCCATACACGGCAGCAGGTTCAGGGAACAGGTTGAGCAACAGCAGGTACAGCACGCCAGCCAACCCCAAGGTCACCGGCAGGCTCAGGTCGATACCGTCGGCCAGGTCGCCCAGCGGGCCAACAAACTGCCCCGGCAGGTTGACGAAGCACAGGCCGACCGCTGCGCTGGGGACCCACGCCCCCATGCCGCGCCAGTTCCAGCCGTGCAGGAACCAGTAATGGCCGCCACGCTGGCCGCGGGTGAATACCTGCAGGTCGTCGGCGTGGTAGAAACCGCGGCGGGTGATCAGGCCGAGGATCATGATCACCATCCATGGGCTGGTGCAGGTGATGATCAGCACGGCAAAGGTCGACACGCTCTGCACCAGGTTGAAGGTGAAGCGGCCGATGAAGATGAAACCGATTGCCAGCACGCCGATCAGCAGCGTGGCACCGGCACGGCTGAGCAGGCGCGGGAACACGCTGGACATATCCAGGCCCGTGCCATACAGCGCAGTGGTACCGGTGGACATGCCGCCGATCACCGCAATCAGGCACACCGGCAGGAAGAACCAGCTGGGCGCTACGGCCAGCAGGCCGCCGACGTAATTGTTGGCAGCGATGTAGTCCGGTGCCTGGGTGGCCACCAGGGTGGCGGTGCACAGGCCGAACAGGAACGGGATCAGCGTGGCGCCCTGGGCCGCGATCACTGCCAGCATGATGCGCGCCTTGGGTGTTTCACGCGGGATGTAACGCGACCAGTCACCCAGGAATGCACCGAACGACACCGGGTTGCTCATCGCCAGGATCGCTGCGCCGACAAATGCCGCCCAGAAGCCGGCCTGGCCGAGGTTGACGCTGCCTGCGTAGCCCGCATCGAACGGCCCGGCAAAGGCAACGATACCCAGCAGGAACAGCAGGCTCGACGCCCACACGGCAATCTTGTTGACCCACAGCATGAAGCGGAAGCCGAAGATGCACACCACCAGCACCAGCACGGCAAACAGGCCGTAGGCCAGGCCCAGGGTCAGGTCGCTTTCCGGCAGGCCGGCCAGGCGCTTGGCGCCGCCGACCAGGGCGTCACCCGAACTCCACACCGACAGCGAAAAGAACGCCACCGCTGTGAGCAGCGACAGGAACGAACCGACGATACGCCCGTGTACGCCAAAGTGTGCGCCCGACGAAACGGCGTTGTTGGTGCCGTTGAGCGCGCCGAACAGGCCCATGGGTGCAAGGATCAGGGCACCGACGCCGACGCCGAGCAAAATCGCCCAAACACCGGCCTGGAACGACAGCCCGAACAGCACCGGGAAGCTGCCCAGCACAGCCGTGGCGAAGGTATTGGCGCCGCCGAAGATCAGGCGAAAAAGGTCCAGCGGGGAGGCGTCGCGTTGATCGGCGGGGATCTGTTCGACGCCGTTGGTCTCGATACCGGTCGAGTGGCTCATGGTGATGCTCCAGCGCGGTTGTTGTGGGCCGGCGCGGTGCGCGGGCCTTCTTGTGGGTGCGTTGGCAGGGCGGCAGGGCCGCGGAAAAAGATGATCAGGCCGGCGACACGACCGACAGGTGCTCATGGCAGGCCAGCCACCGGTCGCCTTGGCGACGGAAGACGATGGTCTCGCGCTCGCTCAGCTGGTGTTCTCCACCGGCAATGCGGATATGTGTGGCCACATCGTGCATGAAGATCGCCACATCGCCTTGCAGGCTCACCTGGGCATTGCCCGACTCGCAAGCCAGCACGGCAAAGCCCTCTGCCTGCCACTGGGCCCAGATTTCTTCATACGCACTGCGTGTCAACAGCGGTTGCGGCAAGGTGTGGAAAAGGAACGTGGCGTCTTCGCTGAAACAGGCGAAATAGCGGGCGGTGTCGTTGCTGGCGAATGCGGCAACGAGGTCGGCGGCGGCTTGCCGAACCTGAAGTGTCTGGTCCACGGGAGTGGCCTCACGGTTTTTTGTGATTGTGGTGAAGCGATTCTGGTGGCGCTGGGCGGGGGGTAAAATCGCTGATAGCAAATAATCAGTTCAGGAATTTGTGAAGTGATTCCGTGAGCATGCCCGGCCCCTGTGGGAGCAGGCGCGCCCGCGAAGAATCCAGCGCGAGGGCTCCCGCTCGACCCGTATCGAGCACGCCGACTCGGCACTGTTGGCGGTGCTCAACGATGTGGTGTTCAACTTTGGCCTGGTGTCGTCGGACATCTCCACCTTGTGGGCCTGTGCCAGCTGCCAATTGTTGGTAAGCGCGCGCCTGCAGCCACTGCATTCAGTGGACAAGCTGCGCTCGTCGGTCAAGCATGGCGAGCGCTTCCACTCGTCTATCGAACTGGGTGAGCGGATCAAGCTGTTGCAGGAAGAATTGCCGCCAAAGCGGCGAGAGTACTGACTTCTCAATCCTGACGCGGTCCTTGTAGGAGCGGCCTTGTGTCGCGATCGGGCCGCAAAGCGGCCCCCTTCGATATCCGCGGCGGAGCTGAAAGCCTAGGGCCGCTGCGCGCCCCATCGCGACACAAGGCCGCTCCTACAGAGACTGCACCCAACCCGACCGGTGGCCCTCCCAGCCCCACATCCTTGCCTACGCTGATACTCCCAACCCGCTAAAGCAAGGAGATCCGCCATGGCCTTCCAATACAAGCGTCTGGACAAGAACAATGCTGCGGTACTGCTGGTCGACCACCAAACCGGCCTGCTCTCGCTGGTAAGGGACATCGACCCCGACCGCTTCAAGAACAACGTGCTGGCCCTGTCCGACCTGGCCAAGTACTTCAAGCTGCCGACCATCCTCACCACCAGTTTCGAGACCGGCCCCAACGGCCCGCTGGTGCCCGAGCTGAAAGAGCAATTCCCCGACGCCCCGTACATCGCCCGCCCCGGCAACATCAATGCCTGGGACAACGAAGATTTCGTCAAGGCGGTAAAAGCCACCGGCAAGAAGCAGCTGCTGATTGCCGGCGTTGTCACAGAGGTTTGCGTGGCCTTCCCGGCGCTGTCGGCACTGGAGGAGGGCTTTGAGGTATTCGTCGTCACCGACGCCTCCGGTACCTTTAACGAACTCACCCGTGATTCGGCCTGGCGGCGCATGGAGGCGGCCGGGGCGCAGCTGATGACCTGGTTCGGCGTGGCCTGTGAGCTGCACCGTGACTGGCGCAACGACATCGAAGGGCTGGGGACGCTGTTCTCCAACCATATCCCGGATTACCGAAACCTCATGACCAGCTACAACAAGCTGGCCAAATAGCATTTGTGGGGGGCTGCGTGGCGCCCCCCCTTTTCAATCGCCAAGCGAAGCGGCAATCCGCCATGAATCGACCATACTGACTCTTCATTCGCCCCCAGGAGAGTGCCCATGTCCAAGTCGCCCAGGAAGAAACCCAGCCAGGACCCGCAGGAAAAACTGGGCGGCAAGGCCTACGAAAAAGAGCTCAAGCACCTGCATGTGGAGCTGGTAAAGCTGCAGGAATGGGTCGTGGCCAAGGGCCTGAAGGTGTGCGTCGTCTTCGAGGGCCGCGATGGCGCCGGCAAGGGCGGCACCATCAAGGCCATTACCGAGCGTGTCAGCCCACGGGTGTTCCGCGTGGTGGCACTGCCGGCACCCACCGAGCGGGAAAAGACCCAAATGTACGTGCAACGCTACCTGCGCCACCTGCCGGCCGCCGGCGAAGTGGTGATCTTCGACCGTAGCTGGTACAACCGCGCAGGCGTCGAGCGGGTGATGGGCTTTTGCAGCGAAGAGCAGAGCAGCAAGTTCCTCACTGTGGTACCGCTGTTCGAGAAGATGATGGTCGAGTCGGGGATCATCCTCATCAAGTACTGGCTGGAGGTCAGCGCCGACGAGCAGACCCGCCGCCTGCAGGACCGTATCAGCGATGGCCGCAAACTGTGGAAGCTGTCGCCGATGGACCTCAAGTCGTACACCCGCTGGGACGACTACACCCGTGCCCGCGACGACATGTTCGCCGCCTCCGACTCATCTTGGGCGCCGTGGTTCATGGCCCACTCCAACGACAAGCGTCGCGCCCGGTTGAACATCATCAGCCATATGCTCACGCGCATCCCCTACAAGGACATCACCGGCGAGCAGGTCGTCAAGCTGCCCAAACGCGGCAAGATCGGCAAGTACAAGGCGGTAGCCTACCCGTTCAAGTTGGTTGAAGAGCGTTTCTGATCCCCTCCCTGCGGGGAGCAGCGAGGGTGCGAGCCTATGCCACATGACGGCAGCCTGTTGCAGGCGACGGTGGTGTTCCTGCTGGCCGTGGTGCTTCTGGTACCGCTGGCGCAGCGTCTGAAAATGGGCGCAGTACCCGGTTACCTGTTGGCCGGTATCCTGATCGGCCCGTCGGTGTTCGGCCTGCTGAACAACCCGGACAATGTCGCGCGCCTGTCGGAGATGGGTGTGGTGATGCTGCTGTTCGTCATTGGCCTGGAGCTTTCGCCGCGGCGCTTGTGGACCATGCGGCGGGCATTGTTTGGCGTTGGCACGTTGCAGGTGGGGCTGACGGCGCTGGTGCTGGGGCTGTTGGCGTACTTTCTGTTTGCCCAGTCAAAAGCGGCAGCCATTGTGCTGGGCCTGGGGCTGGCCTTGTCGTCTACCGCTTTTGGCCTGCAGGTGCTGGCCGAGCGCAGGGACCTGGGCAAGCCACACGGGCGTCTGGCGGTGGCCATCCTGTTGTTCCAGGACATTGCCGCCATCCCGCTGATTGCCGTGGTGCCGTTGCTGGGTGGCAATGTCAGCACCGCCGACGAAGGCGCCTGGCCGGTACTGGCGGTGCTGGCCGGCATTGGTGTGCTGATCGTGTTTGGCCGCTATCTGTTGACCCCGGTGTTCAAATGGACAGTCGGTTCGGGCTTACCCGAGCTGTCGACGGCTACTGCCTTGCTGGTGGTGCTGGGCACGGCCTGGGTAATGGAGCATGTGGGGGTGTCGATGGCGCTGGGCGCCTTCCTGGCCGGCGTGCTGATGGCCGAATCGCCGTTTCGACACGAGCTGGAAACCCAGATCGAACCGCTCAAGGGCCTGCTGCTCGGGCTTTTCTTTGTCGGTGTGGGCATGAGCGCCGACCTGCGGCTGCTGTTCGGCATGCCATGGAGGGTGCTGGGGCTGACCCTGCTGTTGGTGCTGGTCAAGTTGCCCCTGCTGTTTGGCCTGGCACGCACGGCAGGTGGGCTCAACCAGCCCCAGGCCTTGTGCCTGGCGGTGGTGCTGGCATCTGGCGGCGAGTTTGCCTTCGTGGTGTTCAAGCTGGCGCTGGGGCATCAGGTGCTGACTCAGCAGGTACATGACCTGTTGGTACTGGCCATCACCTTGTCAATGGCGGTGGTGCCGCTGGTGATGATGGCCCTGGCGCGGCAGTTGCGGGACGACAGCCCGGCGCCGGCCAGCCCCGAGACAGATCACTGAATCGCGCCTGGCGGGCGCATTGAACAGGCGGAGGTGAAACATGCAGCCGAGTTTCAAGCTGGATAGCGCCCTGTCGCGGGGCTTGCTCGACGTGCTGATCAAGGCGGGCCTGGTGGCTGCCTTGGTGGTGTTCTCTTTCCAGGTATTCCAGCCGTTCCTGGAGTTGATGCTGTGGGCGGTGATTCTCGCGGTAACGCTGTACCCGCTGCATCGGCGCATTCAGCGCGGCACCGGGCTCAAGGACGGCTATGCGGCAACGCTGGTGGTGTTGATCGTGCTGGTGGTACTGCTGGTGCCGATCTATCTGGTGGTGATGTCCATCGGCGAATCGGTGGACAGCCTGGTGACGCTGCTCAAGAGCGGCGCCTGGAGCGTGCCAGCGCCGCCTGAGTCGGTGGCGACCTGGCCGCTGATCGGCCCCAAGGTGCATGCACTGTGGCTGTCGGCCTCGGAAAACATGGCCCAAGTCCTCAACCAGTGGATGCCGCAGCTCAAGGGGGCTGGGCGGACGGTGCTCGGCGCCGCGGCCAGCGCCGGTGGCGCGTTCTTGCTGTTCATCGCGGCGATCATTGTCTCGGGCATCATCATGGCGTTCGGCAAGCACGGCGAAATCTCGGCCCAGCGCATTGCCATACGCGTGTCTGGCGAAGAGCGCGGCAAGCCACTGGCCAAGCTGTGCACCGCCACCATTCGCGCGGTGGCCCAAGGGGTGATCGGTATCGCTTTCATCCAGATGCTGCTGATCGGGGTCGGCTTCGTCATCAAAGGGGTGCCAGGCGCCGGGATGCTGGCCATCGTCATTCTCATGCTGGGGATCGCCCAGGCCCCTGCGACGCTGGTCACGGTGCCGGTGATCATCTATGTGTTCAACGTTGAAGGTTTCACCGTGGCGACCATCGTGTTTGCCATCTACACCTTTGTTGCCGGGCTGGCCGACAACGTGCTCAAGCCACTGCTGCTGGGGCGCGGGGTGGATGTGCCGATGCCGGTGGTACTGATCGGGGCACTGGGCGGCATGGTAGTCAAAGGTATCATCGGCCTGTTCATCGGCCCGGTGATCCTCGGCGTGACCTACGTGCTGTTCTGGCAATGGGTTGCCCTGCAGGTGCCGGAGCAACCGGCACCACCCGCACCACCCGCTGCCTGAGCCAGGGCCTGCCATGCCCAACCGCTGCTATGGCCTGGGGCTGCTGATGGTGCTGGCCGGCTGCACCCAGGTCGGCCCGGACTTCGAGAAACCTCAGGCCCCGTGGCTGAGCAACTGGAGCACACCATTATTGGAGCAGGCCGGGCGCAGCGCTGCGGCAGCGGACCTGCGCCAGTGGTGGGCGGTGTTTGCCGACCCGACACTGGACGCGTTGATTACCGAGGGCGATGCCAACAACACCAACCTGCGCGTGGCGGGCCTGCGTATCGCCGAAGCCCGCGCCCAGTTGGCCGTCGTGCAGACCGGGCGTTATCCACAATTGCAGCAGTTGCGTGCGCAGAGCCTGTACCTGAAGCAGGACCAGTCCGGTACCGCCGCTGCGCGCGACTCGGTGTTCTGGCAGTCCAGCATCGGCTTCGACATTGGCTGGGAAATCGACTTCTGGGGCCGTTTCAGCCGTGCCATCGAAAGCGCCGATGCCGCCTATTTCGCCTCCCAGGCCAACTACGCCGACGCCATGCTGCTGTTGCGTGCGCAGGTGGCTGATACTTACTTTGCCCTGCGCACTGCCGAAGCACGGCTGGATATCGCGCAGGAAAACGCCAAGCGCCAGGCCCGCAGCCTGGAGATTACCGAGCGGCTGTTCCGTCATGGTGAAAACGACGAACTGGACTGGCAGCAGGCGCGCACCCAGTACCTGGCCACCCTGGCCACGATTCCTGAGTTCGAGAACCAGCTCAACGCCCTGCGCAATGTGTTGTGCTCGCTGCTCGGCCGGCCGCCGGGGCCGCTGCCGCAGCTGGACGCCCGCCACGGCCAGTTGCCACTGCCGGACCGCGCCATATTGCAGGACGTGCCCGCCCGCCTGCTGCAGCGGCGCCCGGACATCCGCGCGGCCGAGCAGGCCGTGGCAGCACAGTCAGCGCTGGTGGGGGTGGCCGAAGCCGACCTTTATCCGCAACTGAGCCTGCTCGGCAGTCTCGGCTGGACCTTGCTTTCGGCCAATCATCTGCCCAACACCTTCGACCTGGCGGTAGGCCCGAGCCTGATCTGGAACCCGTTCGACTATGGGCGGCGCAAGAACGCGGTGCGGGTCGAGGACGCGCGCTTGCAGCAGTTGATCGAGTTGTACCACCAGAGCGTACGCGAAGCTGCCCGTGAAGCCGACGACGCGGCCAGTGGCCTGGTGCGTTCGCTGCAAAGTGCGACCATTCGTGACCAGGCCTCGCAGGCCGCACAACGTTCGCTGAACCTGGCCAGCTCGCAGTACCAGGAAGGCTTTGCCGACTTCCAGCGCGTGCTCGACGCCCAGCAACTGTTGTTGCAGCAGCAGGATGGTTACCTGGTTAGCCGCGGCAATGCGGTGAGCAGCCTGGTGAGCCTGTACAAGGCGCTGGGGGGCGGGTGGGATAGCACGCGCCAGCCAATCGACCGCGCTACCCGCCAGCAGATGCAAAACCGTACCGATTGGGGCGACCTGCTCGACGAGCCGGCCGCTGTCGACCCTGAACAAGGTGAGCCGAAATGAGCGACCCCGCAGACGCGCCGCCAGCCCCCGACCGCGGCATGCGCTGGGTGCTGATACTGATCATCGTCAGCCTGGTCTGGTACCTGCTGGCTGACCGCTTTACGCCCTACACCCAGCAGGCCCGGCTGCAAGCCTACGTGGTGCCGGTGGCTGCCGAGGTGGCCGGGCAGATCAAGCGCGTGGCGGTGGGCAACAACCAGGAAGTGCGCCAGGGCGATGTACTGTTCGAGCTCGACCAGGCGCAGTACCGCATCGCCCTGGCCCGCGCCGAAGCTGACCTGGATACCGTGCGCCGGCAGATCGGCGCCGGTACGGCCGGTATCGACTCGGCCCAGGCGGCACTGGTGGCGGCCCAGGCCAACGAGCGCAAGGCCCGCCAGGACGCCGAGCGGCTCAAGCGCCTGATCGATGAAGACCCTGGCACGGTGTCGGTACGCCGCCTGGAAGGCGCCCAGGCCACCCGTGACCAAGCCATCAGCCAGGTGGCGGCGGCCCGTGCCGAAGTCGAGCGGGCGCGTGAGCAGCAGGGTGGGGCCGAAGCCGACAACGCACAACTGCGCAGCGCCGCCGCCGACGTGGAAAAAGCCCGCCTGGACCTGGCCCGCACCGTGGTGCGCGCCGATGCCAATGGGCTGATCACCGATTTGCGCACCGATGTCGGCCACTACGTGGGTGCCGGCAGCCCGATGATGACGTTGATCGCGATCCATGACGTGTGGATAAGCGCCGACATGACCGAGAACAACCTCGGCCGCCTGCGCCCGGGCGCCCCGGTGCTGGTGGTGCTCGATGCCGTGCCCGGCACGGTGCTGACAGGGCAGGTACGCAGCATCGGCTATGGCGTGAGCGTCGGCCAGCCGGCGCCGCCGGGCAGCTTGCCGACTGTGCAGAACAGCCGTGACTGGCTGCGCTCGGCGCAGCGCTTCCCGGTAATCGTCGAGCTTGACCGCGACCAGCTGGCAGACAAGTCCGCGTTACGGGTCGGCGGCCAGGCCGAAGTCATGGCCCTGCCCAGCGACGGCAACCCACTGAACCTGCTGGGCCGCCTGTTCATGTGGCTAATGAGCTGGTTGTCGTATGCCTATTGAGCTGCGCCGCCTGCGCGCCCTTCGCCTGGCCTGGGGCGTGGCGCTGTGCCTGACGGTGAGCTTCGGCATCGGCCTGCCGGTGCCAATCCTGGCACCGGTGTTTGCCGTGCTGTTGCTGGCCATGCGCAGCCAGCCCTTGCCGCTGCGTGCGGCCCCGGCCCTGGCGGTGCTGGTGCTGCTCGCCTGCGGCAGCGGGTTGCTGCTGATTCCGCTGCTACGGCATGCCCCGGTGAGTGGCGTTTTACTGGTGGGCGTGGGGGTTTTCCTGACACTGCGGTACGCGCTGAGGGGCGGTAACGGCCTGTTGGCAAACTTGCTGGTGATCGGCCTGACCATGATCGCCGCTGCCGGTACCAGCAACTTCACCCTGGCGCTGTCGGTGGTCGAAGCGCTGGCCAAAGGCATGCTGCTGGCGGTGCTGGGTACGGCAGTGGCACATGTGCTGTTTCCCGAGCCTGCCGACGCTCCCGCACAGCCGGTGCCACCGCTGCTGGACAGCGAGCATGTCAGCTGGGTAGCACTGCGTGCCACGCTGATCGTGATGCCGGCCTTTCTGCTGGCGCTGATTGCCCCGGACCAGTACATGCCGCTGATCATGAAGGCCGTGAGTGTGGGGCAGCAGGCCGGTGAGACCCGCGCACGGCACGCCAGCCGCGAGCTGATCGGCTCGACCTTGCTGGCCGGGGTGTTGGCGATTCTGCTGTGGGGGGCGCTGAGCCTGTTCGTGCACCTGTGGATGTTCTTTCTGTGGGGGCTGCTGTTTACGCTCTGGCAGGCGCGGCGGCTGTATCAGGCGGTGCCCAACCGCCAGAGTCCGGCGTACTGGGTCAGTTGCCTGACGACCATGCTGATTCTGCTAGGGCAGTCGGTGCAGGACAGTGCCGGCGGGCAGGATGTGTACAAGGCGTTTGCCGTGCGCATGGCGTTGTTCCTGGCCGTGTCTGTGTATGCCAGCGCCATGTTGATCTGGATCGACCGTTGCCGGGTGCGGGTTGCCTAGTTCTTTTCGTCTGCCGGTCGGCTAACGCGGTCTGGTGTAGGAGCGGCCTTGTGTCGCGATCGGGCTGCGAAGCAGCCCCAGGGATTCTGCACAAATGCACAAGTTGCCGGGGCTGCTTCGCAGCCCGATCGCGACACAAGGCCGCTCCTACAAGGGCCTGCTAAGGCCAGTGAAAGCGAGCTAGGGCTGCCAATCAACCCCACTCTCTTCCAGATAAGCATCCACCGCCGCCCCCACTGTGGGATGAAACGCCTTCTCACCCATATGCTCAAACAACTCGAACCGGCGCATCTTGTCCTTCACCGGGTCTTTCATTTCGGCAAACTGCAATTCCACCCCGCGCGCCTCCAGCGCCCGGTCCAGCTCGGCCAGCATGTCCGCCGACGTGATATCGATACTGGTCACCGGCTCGGCAGCAATCACCAGCCGCTGCACCGGGGTTGGCGACGCGTCCACTGCCGCCATCACCGTGCTCTGGAACTGCTCGGCATTGGCAAAGAACAACGGCGCATCCCAACGCAGCAGCACCAGCCCCGGAATACGCCGGGCCTGTGGATAACGTTGCACATCATGGTAACCCCGCAGCCCTTCGGCGCGGCCGAGCACCGCGTGGTGCGGCCGCCAGCCGTCCCACAGGAACTCGATCACCGACACCGCCACGGCAATGCAGATGCCGGGGATCGCGCCGAACACCGCCACGCCGACGAAGCAGGTAACCGACAGCCAGAACTCCCACTGCTGCATGCGAAATATGCGCTTGAGGTCAGCAAACTCGAACAGGCCCAGCGCTGCGGCAATTACCACCGCGGCCAAGGCACTGTTGGGCAGGTGCTGCATCAGGTTGGGTGCCACCAAAAGCAAGAGGGTGACTGCCAACGCACCAATGATGCCGGTAAGCTGGGTTTTCGAGCCCGCCGCCTCGGCCACCGGTGTACGTGACGAGCTACTGCTGATAGGGATGCCCTGGAACAGGCCGGAAGCCAGGTTGGCTACACCTAGCCCAAACATTTCCTGGTTGGGATTGACCGGCATCTTCAGCCGCGCAGCATAGGAGCGCGACAGCACACTGGTATCGGCGAACGACACCAGTGCCACGGCGATCCCGCCCAGCACCACCTCGACCAGATCGATGTCGGTGACCCAGGGGAAGACGAAGCTGGGCAAGCCTTGCGGTAATTGCCCGAGAACCTTGACGCCCATCTGGTCAAGGTTGAACAGGCTCACGGCCAGCGTCGCCAGCACCACGGCGATCAGGATGCCCGGGATGCGCTTGAACGGTTTGAGCAACAGGATCAGCATCAGGCTGCCGGCGCCGACGACAAAGCTTGGCCAGTGCCCTTGGCCGGCGAACAGCGCCTGGCCCAGGTGCCAGAGGTCGCGTAAGGGGCCTTCACTGTCGACCTTGATGCCGAACAGCTTGGGCAACTGGCTGATCAGCACCGTGAGGGCGATGCCGTTCATGTAGCCATAGCGGATGGGCTTGGACAGCAACTCGGTGATAAAGCCCAGGCGCAGCAGCCCGGCGATCACACAAAATGCCCCCGCTACCAGGGCCATCAGGCTTGCAACGGCAATCGCGCGTTGCGGATCGCTGGCTGCGTATTGCACGACCACCGCCAGGATCGGCGCGGCCAGCGCCGAGTCCGGGCCCAGCACCAGGATGCGGCTGGGGCCGAACAGCGCGTAGGCCAGCAGCGGAATGATGGTGGCGTACAAGCCATAGATACCGGGCACCCCGGACGCTTCGGCATAAGCGATGCCCACCGGTACCAGCATGGTGGTGAGCACCAGGCCGGCGGCGATGTCTTTGGCCAGCCAGGCGGGCTTGTAGTGGAGCAGGGTGACCAGGCCGGGCAACCAACGTTGCCAGTCGATGCGAGGCGATTCGGGCATGCTGCTGGCTCCAGCGGGGAGGGTGCTGAGTCACAGCTTAGATGCAGAAAAGCGGGGCCGCTTTGCGGCCCATTCGCGGCTAAAGCCCCACAGGTACTGCGCTGGCTGTAGGAGCGGCTTTAGCCGCGAACACCGGCAACGCCGGTGCCATCCACTCCAACATCACCTACGCAACTGTCATCACCGCCGCGCACTCCACCGGAAAATTCACCGAGTTGGCCACAAAGCACTCAAGGTGTGCATCCTTATGCAGCCGCAAGGCAACTTCTCGGTCCGAGCCCGTACTGATGGTCACCTGCGGGCGCAGCAGCACATGGGTAAAGCGCCCCTTGCCATGAGTATCACCTTCCACCATGCGCCCAATCGGCCTGTCGACGTACGCCAGCACATTCACACCGTTCACTGCGCACAGGTGCAGGTACCACAGCTTGTGACACGCCGACAGCGACGCCACCAGCATGTCTTCCGGGTTCCAGCGCTGCGGGTCACCACGAAATGCCGGGTCCGCCGAGCCCGCCAGGGTGGCCTTGCTCGGCGCTTCAACGTTGAAATCGCGGGTGTAGGCGGTGTAGCTGGATGTGCCATTACCCTTGTTACCGGTCCAGGTCACCTGAACTTCATACTGGTGTTCCTTCATCGTTCCTCCTTGGATAGATTTGCCTGTTGGGCACATGCTTGTGCTGCCTTCAAGTGGGCGCAGTCCCTGTGGGCTTTAGCCGCGAACACCGGCGTAGCCGGTGCCATACACCGCGTTGGATTCTTCGCGGCTGAAGCCGCTCCTACAGGGTGCGCGCCCCGCTTGCCAAAGGCCAGAAAAAACAAAACCCCTTGAGGCATTGGCCTCAAGGGGTTTGTGGGTACAGCAGGCTACCGCTTAGACGTTGAAACGGAAGTGCATCACGTCGCCATCTTTAACGATGTAATCCTTGCCTTCCAAACGCCATTTACCGGCTTCCTTGGCACCGCTTTCACCCTTGAACTGGATGAAGTCGTCATAGGCCACCACTTCAGCGCGGATGAAGCCTTTTTCGAAGTCGGTGTGGATAACCCCGGCCGCTTGCGGTGCGGTGGCGCCGACGCGTACGGTCCAGGCGCGTACTTCCTGCACGCCGGCAGTGAAGTAGGTCTGCAGGTTCAGCAGCTCGTAACCGGCGCGGATTACGCGGTTCAGGCCAGGCTCTTCCAGGCCCAGAGCCTCGAGGAACATGTCTTTTTCTTCGCCGTCATCCAGCTCGGCAATTTCCGCTTCGATCTTGTTGCACACCGGCACCACCACCGCGCCTTCTTCCTCGGCGATGGCCTTGACCACATCAAGGTGCGGGTTATTGTCGAAGCCGTCTTCGGCGACGTTGGCGATGTACATCACCGGCTTGCTGGTCAGCAGGTGGAAGCCACGGATAACGGCCTTTTCGTCGTCAGCCATGTTCTTCATCAGGCTGCGTGCAGGCTTGCCTTCGGTGAAGTGCGGAATCAGTTTTTCCAGGATGGCCTTTTGCGCCAGGGCTTCTTTGTCGCCGCCCTTGGCGTTGCGGGCAACCTTCTGCAGTTGCTTCTCGCAGCTGTCGAGGTCGGCGAAGATCAGTTCGAGGTCGATGATCTCGATGTCACGCTTGGGGTCGACGCTGTTGGAAACGTGGATCACGTTCTCGTCTTCGAAGCAGCGCACCACGTGGGCAATGGCGTCGGTCTCGCGGATGTTGGCGAGGAACTTGTTGCCCAGGCCTTCACCTTTCGAGGCACCGGCTACCAGGCCGGCGATGTCGACGAACTCCATGGTGGTCGGCAGGATGCGGTTAGGCTTGACGATCTCAGCCAGCGCAGCCAGGCGCGCATCGGGCATTGGCACGATGCCGCTGTTCGGCTCGATGGTGCAGAAAGGGAAGTTCTCCGCCGCGATGCCAGACTTGGTCAGGGCGTTGAACAGGGTGGACTTGCCGACGTTGGGCAGGCCGACGATGCCGCAATTGAAACCCATGGGTATTCCCCTCTCTAAAGGAAATCAGGCCTTCTGGCTGTGCAGCTCGCGCATCGCCTTGGCGAAGTCGCCGGCAAGCACGTCCGGCAGCACGCCGAGGGCAAAATCGATGCTGGCGTCGAGCTTCTCCTGCTCGGCGCGCGGTGCGCGACCCAGGACGAAGTTGGAGACCAGTTTGGCGTCACCCGGGTGGCCGATGCCAAGCCGCAGGCGGTGGAAGTCGTTCTGGTTGCCGAGCTGCGCAATGATGTCGCGCAGGCCGTTGTGCCCCCCATGGCCGCCGCCGCGCTTGAGCTTGGCAACGCCCGGAGGCAGGTCGAGTTCGTCGTGCGCCACCAAAATTGCTTCCGGCTTGATGCGGAAGAAATTGGCCAAGGCCGCCACGGCCTGGCCGCTACGGTTCATGTAGGTGGTGGGGATCAACAAACGAACGTCGTTGCCCTGATGGCTGAATTTAGCCGTCAGGCCGAAATATTTTTTGTCAGCGGTTAGCGAAACACGCTGGGCGCTGGCAATGCGTTCAACGAAAAGAGCCCCTGCGTTATGCCGGGTCTGTTCGTATTCGGGGCCGGGGTTACCCAGGCCAACGATCAACTGGATGGCGGTCACGTCAGGGGCTCTTCCTTGGAGTTGGTGGGTTACAGTGCGCGCGGCACTGTAACCCGATCAACGCCGGCGTGCGAGTGGATTACTCGGCAGCGCCTTCTTCAGCAGCTTCGGCGGAAACGCGCGGAGCGTGAACGTTGGCAACAGCTTTGTCATCACCGTGGGCCAGAGCTACGAACTCTACGCCTTTCGGAGCTTTCAGGTCCGACAGGTGGATGATGGTGCCGATTTCAGCGTTGGCCAGGTCGACTTCGATGAACTCAGGCAGGTCTTTGGCTTCGCAGGAAACTTCGATCTGCGATTCAACGTGCGAGATCTCGCCGCCTTTCTTGACCGGTGCTTCTTCGTTGATGAAGTGCACTGGAACAACAGCGGTCAGCTTCTGGCCAGCAACGACGCGAACGAAGTCGGCGTGCATGATGAAGCCTTTGGCTGGGTGGCGCTGCATGGCCTTGACGATGACGTTCTGCTTGGCGCCGTCGACGTTCAGTTCGATAACGTGGCTGAAGGCAGCTTCGTTTTCGAACAGTTTGGCGATTTCCTTGGCCACGATGGTCAGGGATTGGGCTTCTTTATCGCCACCGTAAACTACGGCTGGGATGCTGGCGGCGTGACGCAGGCGGCGGCTCGCACCTTTCCCCAGGTCAGTACGCGCTTGGGCGTTCAGGATGAAATCAGTCATTTTACTTCTCCAAAATAGCCTCCCGAATGGCGTTTGCGACCAGCGCCAGACGGGGATGGCAAAAAAGCCCCGCCCCAACACAGGTTGGGGCGGGGCGCTTCACATCAACACGTGTTCCGCTTAGCGGAACATCGCGCTGATCGATTCTTCGTTGCTGATACGGCGGACCGCTTCAGCGACAACCGGTGCGATATCCAGCTGGCGGATACGGTCACAGGCTTGAGCAGCGGCGGACAGCGGAACGGTGTTGGTCACCACCAGCTCGTCCAGTACCGACTTCTCGATGTTCTCGATCGCGCGGCCCGACAGGACAGGGTGCGTGCAGTAGGCATAAACCTTGGCAGCGCCGTGTTCTTTCAGGGCTTTGGCCGCGTGGCACAGGGTGCCGGCGGTGTCGACCATGTCGTCTACCAGGATGCAAGTGCGCCCTTCGACGTCGCCGATGATGTGCATAACCTCGGAGTGGTTAGCCTTTTCGCGGCGTTTGTCGATGATACCCAGGTCGACGCCCAGGGACTTGGCGACGGCGCGTGCACGCACAACACCACCGATGTCCGGGGAGACGATCATCAGGTTCTCGAAACGCTGGTCTTCGATGTCGTCAACCAGTACGGGCGAGCCGTAGATGTTGTCGACGGGGATATCGAAGAAGCCTTGGATCTGGTCAGCGTGCAGGTCGACGGTGAGTACACGGTCGATACCTACGACAGTGAGCATGTCAGCAACCACTTTGGCGCTGATGGCTACACGTGCCGAACGCGGACGGCGGTCCTGGCGGGCATATCCGAAGTAAGGAATCACGGCGGTGATTCGGGATGCTGAGGAGCGGCGGAAGGCGTCAGCCATCACTACCAGTTCCATCAGGTTATCGTTGGTCGGGGCACAGGTCGGCTGAATAATGAAAACGTCTTTACCACGAACATTTTCATTGATCTCAGTACTGATCTCACCGTCGGAGAATTTACCGACAGAGACGTCACCGAGAGGGATATGCAGCTGACGTACGACACGCCGAGCCAGATCGGGGTTAGCGTTCCCCGTAAAGACCATCATCTTGGACACGCGCAGTACCTGAAGGCTGAGGGTATACCTGGATGAGTATAAGGAAAATGGCAGGGGCGGCTGGATTCGAACCAACGCATGGCAGGATCAAAACCTGCTGCCTTACCGCTTGGCGACGCCCCTGTATCTGTTGCTTGCGAACGCTTATGCGCTCGACTTCTTGACCAGACTTTGCAGCTCGCGATGCAACATCGAAATATTGCTTCCTTTCGCAACAAACCCTGTTTGGGTCGCTGAAAGAAGGGCCAGAACTTTATCAGCTTCGGCTTTGCTTGGGAAGGCCCCAAACACACAACTTCCAGTGCCAGTTAGTCGAGCCTCAGTGAATTTTCCCAGTGAATTCAACGCATTGCGAACTTCCGGGTAATTCTGCTCTACCACTGGTTGGCAGTCATTTCGACTGTTTCCCTTGGGAACGGGGCGCATCTTAAGGGGGAGTGAATCACGTGTCAACTGCGGATGTGAAAAAATTTCTACTGTGCTGACAGACACTTGCGGCACCAGCACGACATACCAGGGCTCGATCGGGTTGACCGGGGTCAGTTGCTCGCCCACGCCCTGGGCGAACGCTGCATGGCCGCGCACGAACACCGGCACGTCGGCGCCCAGGCTCAGGCCCAGTGCGGCCAGGCGGTCTTCGTCCCAGCCCAGCTGCCACAGGTGGGCGAGGGCCAGCAGGGTAGTCGCGGCATCCGAACTGCCGCCACCGATACCGCCACCCATTGGCAGCACTTTGGTCAGCCAGATGTCGGCGCCAAGCGTGGTGCCGGATTGTTCCTGCAGCTTGCGCGCGGCCCGCACGATAAGGTTGCTGTCGTGCGGTACGGCCTCGATCTCGGTGTGCAGGCGGATCACACCATCGTCACGCAGGGCGAAACTTAGCTCGTCGGCGTGGTCGAGAAACTGGAACACAGTTTCCAGCTCGTGGTAGCCGTCGGCGCGGCGACCGATGATGTGCAGCCACAGGTTGAGCTTGGCCGGGGCCGGCAGGGTGAGCTTTTGCATGGGGTCAGTGCCCCAGCTGGCGGGGCTGCCAGTCCTTGACCACCAGGGTCACGTCCAGGTCCTTGCCGTGCAGCTTCAGGCGCTCGGGCAGCCAGTAGCCGTTCTGCTCGGTGTAGCTCAGGTACTGCACCTGCCAGCCGTCCTGGTCAAGGCTGGCCAGGCGGCTGTCGCCGTCCAGGGTCAGCTTGCTCTTGCTATCAGGGGCGGGCAGGCCGCGCACCCACCAGACCAGGTGCGAGACCGGCAGTTTCCAGCCTAGTTGTTCTTCCAGCAGGGCTTCGGGGCTAGTGGCTTCGTAGCGGCCCTGGTTGGCCACTTCCAGTACCACGCCGCCGGGGCGGCCGGTCAGGCGTGCGGCGCCACGGCCCAGCGGGCCGGCAAGGCGAATGTCGTAGTAGTCCTGGCGTTGCAGCCAGAACAGCGTGCCGCTGCCGGAGTCGCGCGGGGCGCGGATGCCGACCTTGCCGTTGATCTGCCAGCCATCGAGGCTGCTCAACTGCTCTTTATGGGCGCGCCACTGCTGCGGGTCGCCTTGGCCCTGCAGGGCCTCACGGCTACCGAAGCCGGCACAGCCGGCCAGCAGGGCGATCAGGGTGAAGGTGATGCAATGGCGCAGAAGCATGGCGTTAAAGGGTCTCGGATCCGGTCAGGCGCAGGAGGGTTTTGCGCAGAATGGGGCTGTCGGGCTGGGCTTCGAAGCCCTTGGCCCAGGTCTGGCGGGCTTCGCGGCGCTTGCCGTTGGCCCACAGCACTTCGCCCAGGTGAGCAGCCACTTCGTGGTCGGGGAAGTTGGCAAAGGCCTGGCGCAGGTAGGTTTCAGCCGCGTCGAGGTTGCCCTGGCGATAGTTGACCCAGCCCAGGCTGTCGAGCACCGCCGGGTCGTCCGGGGTCAACTGGTGGGCTTTGTCGATCAGCGCCTGGGCTTCGGCATAGCGGGTGGTGCGGTCAGCCAGGGTGTAACCCAGGGCGTTCAGGGCCATGGCGTTTTCCGGCTCGCGGGCGATGATGGCACGCAGGTCTTTTTCCATTTGCGCCAGGTCGTCGCGCTTCTCGGCCAGCATGGCGCGCGTGTAAAGCAGGTTGAGGTCGTCCGGGTAGCGCTGGATGGCTTGCTGCAGCACCTGGCTGGCCTGGGCATCCTTGTTGTTGTTGCTGTAGCTTTCGGATTCAATCAGGTACAGCTGGATGGCGTAGTCCGGCTGTGCTTCGCGGGCTTCGGCGAGCAGCCGCGAGGCCTCGCTGCTGCGGCCGTTGGCGATCAGGATGTCGGCCTGGCGCAGTTGCGCCGCCAGGTAGTCAGGGCCGGGGCCGACCAGGGCGTATTCACGCAGAGCGCCTGCAGGGTCGTGGCGCTCTTCGCGTATGCGGCCGAGGTTGAGGTGTGCGGCGTCGACGTTGCTGTCGCGCTCGACCAGTTCTTGCAGATAACCTTCGGCTTCGTCCCAGTCCTTGTTTTCCAGGCACACCAAGGCCAGCGAGTAGCGCAGCTCGTCATCATCGGGGTATTGCTGGACCAGGCTGAAGAACTCGGCCTTGGCGTCGGCGATGCGGTCCTGTTCGACCAGGGTGCGAGCGTAAGTCAGGCGCAGGCGCTTGTCGTCCGGGTTGTCACGAATGGCCTTGCGCAGCAGCGGCAGGGCCTCCGGGCCACGGTCAAGGGCCTGCAGCAGGCGGGCGCGCAGCAGTATCGGGGCGATTTCGCCGTTTTGCGGCGGGTTTGACTCCAGCAGCTCCAGGGCTTCTTCGGTCTTGCCGTCCTGGTTCAGCAGCAGGGCCTTGCCGAACACCAGCTGGCCGTTATCCGGGTATTTCACCAGCAGGCGCTCGAAGCTTTGCAGCAGGCCGTCGCGGGTGCTCTGGTCGGTTTCGGCGGCAGACAGAGCCAGGAAATCGAAGTGGGTGTCGCCCTGGCCCTGCAGCACCTTTTCCATGTAGGCCATGGCGTCGTCATAACGGCCAGCGCGGGCCAGCTGGATGGCAGCGGCGCGCTGGGCGTCGAGGTTTTGTGGGTCATTGCGGGCCCAGACCAGGGCGTTATCCAGTGCTGGCTCGTCGGCGCCGAGGTATTCGGCTATGCGGTAGGCGCGTTCGGAGACCCCGGGGTCCTGGGTTTTTGCAGCCTGGTCGGTGTAGTTGGCCAGGGCGATGTCGAAGCGGTTGCGCTGGCCGGCCAGCTCCGCGACCAGCAGGCTATAAAGTGTGTCCTGCTTGAACGAGCCATACACCACGGGCTTTTCCGCCTCGCCTTTGCCAGCTTCGGCGACGGGAGGCTCGTCCTTTTGCGGGGCGAGGCTCTGGCAGCCCTGGAGCAGGGCGAAGGCAAGCAGCAATGCGTATGGTTTGTTCATAGAAGGCTTATTGGAGGACTCACCGGCGGTCGGAGCATGATGACACAAGCGCGGTGGCAAACCCACCTGTGCTGTGCCTGGTTAACTGCGACCTTGGCGGGGGGGAAGGGTTCCGGAGATGTTGGATGTGCGGGGTGCCTGGGTTGGAGATGTGGTGGGTGTGCCAAGTGCCTGGCTTGGCAGGTGTGGCGCCTGAGAGATCGAGCGCCGCCCGCGCGGCGCTTCGCGGCACAAGGCCGCTCCCACATCTGTTTCGGGCCAGTCTCTTCTGTGGCTTCACCTTTTTCCGCCTTGTTTGTTCTCTTCGTCATTGAGGGTTGCACACCTGCTCTTCTGCGACCTCCTGTCATGCGCCAAGGGTGCGCGCGCCTCTGTCACAGGAGTAATTGGCCCGAAACAGATGTGGGAGCGGCCTTGTGCCGCGAAGCGCCGCGCGGGCGGCGCTCGATCTCTCAGGCGCCATAACTTCATCGGCATACACGGTGGTTGTCCTAAAACCTGCGAAAGAGGACAATTATCGGCTTCCCGTCACAACCAGCGACCTTGCATGGCCTTTCTTGCACTTGGTATCAACCATAAGACTGCCTCGGTAGACGTACGCGAGCGCGTGGCGTTTACCCCAGAGCAGCTGGTAGACGCCCTGCAGCAGCTCTGCCGACTGACGTCCAGCCGCGAAGCGGCGATCCTGTCGACGTGCAACCGCAGTGAGCTCTATATAGAGCAGGACCACCTGTCCGCCGACGCGGTGCTGCAATGGCTGGCCGATTACCACCGCCTCAGCCTCGACGAGCTGCGCGCCAGTGCCTATGTGCACGAAGAGCACGACGCCGTGAAGCACATGATGCGCGTCGCCTCCGGCCTCGACTCGCTGGTCCTCGGCGAGCCGCAGATCCTCGGCCAGATGAAGTCCGCCTATGCCGTCGCCCGCGAGGCCGGTACCGTCGGGCCGCTGCTCGGGCGCCTGTTCCAGGCAACCTTCAGCGCCGCCAAGCAGGTACGTACCGACACCGCCATCGGCGAAAACCCGGTGTCGGTGGCGTTTGCCGCAGTCAGCCTGGCCAAGCAGATCTTCGCCGACCTGGGCCGTAGCCAGGCCCTGCTGATCGGTGCCGGCGAAACCATTACCCTGGTCGCCCGCCACCTGCATGAGCAGGGCGTACGCCGCATCGTCGTCGCCAACCGCACCCTGGAACGTGCCAGCATCCTCGCCGAGCAGTTCGGTGCACATGCCGTGCTACTGGCCGACATCCCTCAGGAACTGGCCAACAGCGATATCGTCATCAGCTCCACCGCCAGCCAGCTACCTATCCTCGGCAAGGGCGCGGTCGAGAGCGCGCTGAAACAGCGCCGGCACAAGCCGATCTTCATGGTCGACATCGCTGTGCCACGCGATATCGAAACCGAAGTGGGCGAGCTGGACGACGTATACCTGTACACCGTCGATGACCTGCACGACGTGGTGGCGGAAAACCTCAAGAGCCGTCAGGGCGCGGCACAAGCCGCCGAAGAACTGGTGACAGTAGGGGCTGAAGACTTCATGCTGCGCCTGCGCGAGCTGGCGGCGGTGGACGTGCTCAAGGCCTATCGCCAGCAAAGCGAGCGCCTGCGCGACGAAGAACTGCAAAAAGCCCAGCGCCTGCTGGCCAACGGCGGCAACCCCGAAGACGTACTGGCCCAACTGGCCCGGGGGCTCACCAACAAACTTCTGCATGCGCCCAGCGTGCAGCTGAAAAAGCTCTCGGCCGAGGGGCGCGTCGATGCGCTGGCCATGGCCCAGGAACTCTTTGCCCTCAACGAGGGCTCGACGGACAAATCCCCGCAATGAAAGCGTCGCTGCTGAACAAACTGGAAATCCTCCAGGACCGCTTCGAAGAACTCACCGCCCTGCTCGGTGATGCCGAGGTCATTTCCGACCAGACGCGCTTTCGCGCCTATTCCCGCGAATACGCCGAAGTAGAGCCGGTCTACGCTGCTTATAAAGAGTGGCGCAAAGTCCAGGACGACCTTGAAGGTGCCCAGGCGCTACTCAAGGACAGCGACCCGGACCTGCGCGAAATGGCCGTGGAAGAAGTGCGTGAAGCCAAGGAGCAACTGCTGACGCTGGAGGCAAACCTGCAGCGCATGCTGCTGCCCAAAGACCCCAACGACGGCCGCAACGTGTTCCTCGAAATCCGCGCCGGTACCGGTGGTGACGAGGCTGCAATCTTCTCCGGCGACCTGTTCCGCATGTATTCGCGCTACGCCGAAAAACGCGGCTGGCGCCTGGAAATCCTGTCCGAGAACGAAGGCGAGCACGGCGGCTACAAGGAAATCATCGCCCGCGTCGAGGGTGAGAACGTCTATGGCAAGCTCAAGTTCGAGTCCGGCGCGCACCGCGTACAGCGTGTGCCCGAGACCGAATCCCAGGGCCGTGTCCACACGTCTGCCTGCACGGTGGCGGTACTGCCCGAGCCGGACGAACAGGCCGCCATCGAAATCAACCCGGCCGACCTGCGCGTTGACACTTATCGCGCATCCGGTGCCGGGGGCCAGCACGTCAACAAGACCGACTCAGCCATCCGCATTACCCACTTGCCCACCGGCATAGTGGTGGAGTGCCAGGAAGAGCGGTCGCAGCACAAGAACCGCGCCCGCGCCATGTCCTGGCTGTCGGCCAAGCTCAACGACATGCAGACCAGCGCTGCGCAGAACGCCATTGCCAGCGAGCGTAAGCTGCTGGTGGGCTCCGGCGACCGCTCCGAGCGCATCCGCACCTACAATTATCCACAGGGCCGGGTGACTGACCACCGTATCAACCTGACCTTGTACTCCCTGGACGACATCCTCAGCGGTGGCGTGGAGGCGGTCATCGAACCGCTGTTGGCCGAATACCAGGCCGATCAACTGGCCGCCCTGGGGGACTGATGACCATTATCGCCAGCCTGCTGCGCAACGCGCAGCTGCCCGAATCGCCCTCCGAGCGCCTGGACGCCGAACTGCTGCTGGCCGCGGCCATCGGCAAGTCGCGCAGCTACCTGCACACCTGGCCCGAGCGTATTGTCAGTAGCGAAGATGCCCAGACCTACGCGGGCTACTTGCAGCGCCGCCGTGGCGGCGAGCCGGTGGCTTATATCCTCGGCCAGCAGGGTTTCTGGAAGATCGACCTGGAAGTCGCACCGCATACGCTGATCCCACGGCCGGATACCGAGCTGCTGGTCGAAACAGCCCTTGAACTGCAACCTGCCTCGCCAGCCAAGGTCCTCGACCTGGGCACCGGCACGGGCGCTATCGCCCTGGCCCTGGCCAGCGAGCGCCCGGCCTGGCAGGTAACAGCGGTTGACCGGGTGGAGGAGGCCGCGGCCCTGGCCGAGCGCAACCGTCAGCGCCTGGGCCTGGGCAACGCCCAGGTGCGGGTCAGCCACTGGTTCGACAGCCTGGCCACTGAGCGTTTCGACCTGATTGTCAGCAACCCGCCCTATATCGCTGCTGCAGACCCCCACCTGGTGGCGGGCGATGTGCGCTTCGAACCCAGCAGTGCGTTGGTGGCCGGTGCCGATGGCCTGGACGACCTGCGCGTGATCGCCGCCCAGGCCCCCGCGCATCTGTTGCCGGGTGGCTGGCTGTTGCTGGAGCACGGCTACGATCAAGCCGCAGCGGTACGCGCGCTGCTGGCCGAGCAAGGCTTTGTCGAGGTCGCCAGCCGTACCGACCTGGGCGGCCATGAACGTATTACCCTGGGGCGTCTGCCATGCTGAGTGATCAGGAACTGCTGCGTTACAGCCGTCAGGTGCTGCTGGCCCAGATCGACATCGATGGCCAGCTGCGGCTCAAGCACAGCAAGGCGCTGATCGTCGGGTTGGGTGGGCTGGGCTCGCCGGTTGCCCTGTACCTGGCCGCTGCCGGGGTCGGCGAGCTGCACCTGGCCGACTTTGACACCGTCGACTTGACCAACCTGCAGCGCCAGGTAATCCATGACAGCGCCAGCGTCGGCATGAGCAAGGTTGACTCGGCCCTGCAACGGCTGGAGGCAATCAACCCGGAAATCACCCTGGTTGCGCACCGCCAGGCACTGGACGAAGACTCGCTGGCAGCCGCCGTGGCAGCGGTCGACCTGGTACTGGACTGTTCCGACAATTTTTCCACCCGCGAGGCGGTCAACGCTGCCTGTGTCGCTGCCGGCAAACCACTGGTCAGTGGCGCGGCAATCCGCCTGGAAGGGCAATTGTCGGTGTTCGACCCGCGCCGCGACTACAGCCCTTGCTACCACTGCCTGTACGGGCATGGCAGCGAAGCCGAGCTGACCTGCAGCGAGGCCGGTGTGATCGGCCCGCTGGTGGGTCTGGTGGGCAGCCTGCAGGCGCTGGAAGCGATGAAACTGCTGGCCGGGTTCGGTGAGCCGCTGGTCGGCCGCCTGCTGTTGATCGACGCCCTTGGCACCCGTATTCGAGAGCTACGGGTCAAACGCGACCCGGCTTGCGCGGTCTGTGGCAAACGCGATGGCTGAGCGCTCGGCGCCGGTCGGCGTGATGGACTCAGGGGTCGGCGGCTTGTCGGTACTCGCCGAGATCCAGCGCCTGCTGCCCAACGAGACGCTGCTGTACGTGGGCGATTGCGGCCACATACCTTATGGCGAGAAGTCGCCAGACTATATCCGTGAGCGCTGCCGACGCATTGCCGGGTTTTTCCACGAGCAAGGCGCCAAGGCCCTGGTATTGGCCTGCAACACCGCCACCGTAGCGGCGGCGGCTGACCTGCGTGAACTGTACCCGAACTGGCCGTTGGTGGGGATGGAGCCCGCAGTGAAGCCAGCAGCGGCAGCAACCCGTTCCGGCGTGGTGGGAGTGCTGGCGACCACCGGCACCTTGCAGAGCGCCAAGTTCGCCGCATTGCTCGACCGCTTCGCCAGTGACGTCCAGGTGATCACCCAGCCTTGCCCGGGGCTGGTCGAGCTGATCGAAACCGGTGACCTGGGTAGCCCGGCGCTGTACCAGATGCTGCTGGGCTATGTGCAGCCGCTGCTGGCCGCCGGCTGTGACACACTGATCCTCGGTTGCACCCATTACCCCTTCCTGCGCCCGCTGCTGGCCGGCATGGTGCCTGCGGACGTCGCCATCATCGACACCGGTGCTGCCGTGGCGCGTCAACTCCAACGGCTATTGGGCGCAAGTGACCTGCTGGCCGACGGCCCGGCGCGGGACACCCGCTTCTGGACCAGCGCCGATCCGCAATCTCTCAGAAAAATCCTACCTGTGCTGTGGCATAAGTCCGACGATGTGCAAAGCTTTGCGTTGTGAAAAAAACGTGAAAAAAGCTGAACTATCGTCCCACTGCCGCTTTCTACCGCTTTGCCTGAGATGAGGCGGACACTAATAACAGCATCAGGAAGAAGGATGTTTCTCATGAAGAAACTGCTGGGCTTGGCGGCAGCTGCCGTCTTTGGGTTGGGGCAAGCGGTATCGGCGCAGGCGGCCGATGTTTCGTTTTCGGTAGGCCAGACCGGTGACTCGACCATGGTCTATCGGCTGGGGTTGCAATCGAACTGGGACGCGAGCTGGTGGCAGACCAGTGTCGGGCGCGTGACGGGCTACTGGGACGGCGCGTACACCTATTGGGATGGCGACGAGACCTCGAGCAACCATAGCCTGTCGTTCGCACCCGTGTTCGTCTATGAATTTGCCGGGGAATCAGTGAAGCCCTACATCGAGGCGGGGATTGGTGTGGCGGCATTCTCCAGCACCAAGCTGGAAAGCAACGACCTGGGCTCGGCCTTCCAGTTCGAAGACCGCATCGGCTTCGGTCTGCGCTTTGCCGGCGGGCATGAGATTGGCGTGCGGGCGATTCACTATTCCAACGCGGGTATCAAGCAGCCCAATGATGGCGTGGAAAGCTACAGCCTGCATTACCGCATGGCGCTTTGAGTCAGCAGAATCAGTTTATTGCCCTGTAGGAGCGGCCTCGCGTCGCGATCGGGCTGCAAAGCAGCCCCAGCAATACTTGCCTTGGTGCTGAAACCCTGGGGCCGCTTTGCGGCCCGATCGCGACGCAAGGCCGCTCCTACAGGGGGCATGACATGTCAGTTATCTCGGTGGAAAGGCCAGAGGCTGCTGACGTCCAAGGTTTCCAGCACCAACTCTGGCTCCCCCAGCGGCCAGCGGTGCAGCAACTCTGCTGCTGCACTCTCCGGTGTCCATGCCTCCGGTATCGCCGGCGCCGACGTCACCGGTGTTTTCAGCGACTGCGGCCCCACCACCGTCAACGTAACCCCATGCGCTTTAAGCGTGTTGCGCTGCTCGCGCAACCACTGGGGAATATTGTTCCATCCCGCAGTCGTCTGGGTCGGCGCATACAGCTGCAACGCCGAGTAGCGGTTGAACACCGCCATCACCTGCGGCGAATCACCTTTGGCCAGCAACGGCAACGCACTGGCCAGGCAGTATTCGGCAGCCAGCTGGTTGCTGGTGACGATCGCCTCAATCAGCTCACTGTCGGCCACATCGTCAGCCAGGTAGTCACTGGTACCGGCGTTGATGACCAACCCGTCCAGCCCACACCAGGCATGACAGATCTGTTGGGCGGCACTCGCCGCCTGCTGTTCTTCATGCAAGTGCCACGGCAAGCGCAACAACAGGCTGCCGTGCTTCGCTACCAATCCCTCAAGCGCCCGGTCATCCTTGCCACTAACGGCAACCCGATGCCCTTGCTCCAGCATCCGTTCTACCAAAGCCAAGCCTAGTCCATTGCTTGCGCCCGTAACCCAAAACCTGCGTGAGTTAGTCAAGACGTTGTTCCCCTGTTACTGCCGGCGTGGCAAGCCTTTGAAGGCCTCCAGTGCACGCTGGCGACTGCTGCTGAGATCGACCATTGGACTTGGATACAAGCTATTACCAAAAAGGTCATTCGACTTCACGGGTTGGTGAACTGTTTTTTCATCAAGCGCCTGTAATTCCGGCACCCAGTGGCGAATGAAGCGCCCCTCCGGGTCGAACCGCTGCGACTGCGATACCGGGTTGAAGATACGGAAATAGGGCACCGCGTCGGTGCCGGTAGACGCGCTCCACTGCCACCCGCCGTTATTGGCAGCCAGGTCGCCGTCTATCAGGTGGCGCATGAAATGCCGCTCACCCTTGCGCCAGTCGATCAGCAGGTTCTTGCTGAGGAACATGGCCACGACCATGCGCAGGCGGTTGTGCATCCAGCCTGTGTGCAACAGTTGGCGCATGGCGGCATCGATGATCGGGAAGCCGGTACGGCCCTGTTCCCACGCCTGCAGGTCTGCTGGAGCGTCACGCCAGGGCAGCGCCTCGGTATGGGCGCGGAAAGCGCGATGGCGCGAGACCTGTGGATAACCCTGCAGGATGTGTTTGTAGAATTCGCGCCAGAGCAGTTCGTTGATCCAGGTCTGCACGCCGGTGCTGCCGCTGTCGAATTCGCCGCGGTTGCTGGCCAGGGCGCCATGCAGGCACTGGCGCGGCGAGATCACGCCGGCCGCCAGGTAGGCGGAAAGCTGGCTGGTGCCGGGCTGTGCCGGCAGGTCGCGCAACTGCTGGTAGTCGTCGATGGTTTCGTCGAGAAAGCGCGACAGCCGCCCCTGCGCCTCGGCTTCGCCCGCCGGCCAATGCTCGCGCACGGCAGGCGCGGTTTTTTCGAACCCCTCGATGTGGGGGGGGATCGGGTCGCTGTCGATCTGGAGCGGTGCCTGGCGCTTCACTCGATGGGCCAGCGCAGGCAGGCTGCGGTGCAGGTGTTCCAGGCAGGTCTTCTTGAACTGGCTGAACACCTGGAAGTAGTCGCCACTGCGGGTCAGGATGGTGCCCGGGCGGAAGAACAACTGGTCGAGGTGGCTGTGGGCCTGGATTGACGACTTTTCCAGCAGCGCGCGGGTAGCATCGTCGCGCTGTTGTTCGTTAATGCCGTACTCCTCGTTCCAGTGCACGCTCTGCACATGATGCTGACGACAGACATCAAGCACCGCCTGGGGCGCCTGGGCCCAGGTATCGACCTTGCGGATCAGCAACGGGATGTTCAGTTTTTCCAGCGATTGACGTAGATCGCGCAGGTTGCGCAACCAGAAGTCGACTTTGCAGTCGGCATCGTCGTGGGCCTGCCATTGCCCTGGGCTGACCAGCCACAGGGCCAAGGTCGGGCCGCGCTCGGCCGCAGCGCTGAGCGCGGTGTTGTCATCAATGCGCAGGTCACTGCGCAGCCAGGTCAGGTGCATGGGGCATTTATCTCTACAGGCTGGCGGTCATGGGCTTGAAGCAAGCGCAATGCCGCCTGCGGGGTATCGAACAGGAAAAGTTCGGGCAACTGCGCTTGCTTCAGGGTGGCTTCATACAGGGCAACCATGTTGCCGCCCAGCAGCTTCGGGCCTGGTACGCCCTGCAGGGTGCGCAGCAGCGCCTTGTCGTCGATGCGCGCCCCCAGGTGCAGGAGCACGGCGCGTGGTTTGAAGGTGCTGATGGCGCTGAGCAGTTGCGGGCCGCTGACAGGTTGCTCGAGCACCTCCACCGGGAAGCCATTGCCAGTGAACAACCAAGCGCACAACCACAGCCCGGGGCTGAAGGTGCGCTCGCTGTCTTCGGCCAGTAACACAGGGGGACCTTGCAGCAACTGGTTGTCGTGGTACACGCGGGCGCCGAGCTTGCTGCGCAGCCAACTGTGGAAAAACACCTGCTCCAGCCGCGCATTGAAGTAGTTGTGCCAGCGCAGGTCGAGCAGGTCGAGCAACGGCAGCAGCAACTGCTCACAGAGGGTGACGGCGGGGTACAGGGCCATGGCCTGATTGAGCTGTTGGTCGAGGGTGCGCTGTGACAGGTTGGCGATGGCTTCGACCAGTTGCAATTGCCGGGTCTGCCAATCGCCCTTGGGCGGTGTGCTGGCTGGCTTGTCGAGCAGCTCGCGTACCTGGCCGACGGACGCGCCACGCTGCAGCCAGGCCAGGATCGCCTCGACCCGTGCGACCTGTTCCTGCGGGTACAGGCGATGCCCCTTTGCGGTGCGCTGGGGTTTGAGCAAACCATAACGGCGCTCCCATGCGCGCAGCGTGACAGGGTTCACGCCAGTGCGCCGTGCCAGTTCGCCGATGGGCAGCAGCGCTTCAGACGGCATTGCGCAGGCCCAGGCTTTCAGGGTGTGGCTGCAGGTAGGCCTGCTGTTGCAGGTACGGGTCGGGGTGCTTGCGCAAATGGTGCTTGAGCAGGGTCAACGGCACCACCAGCGGTACCACGCCCTGCTGGTACTGGCCGATGATCGTTTGCAGCTCGGCCTTGTCCTGCGGTGTGAGGGCATCCTTGAAATAGCCGCTGAGGTGCTGCAGCACATTGCAGTGGGTGCCACGGCTGGCACAACGGCGCAGCGCCTGCATCAACTGGCTGAAGTAATGCGGGCCGAGGGTGTGCGGGTCGGCGTCCTTGCCCATGCTGCCAAGCAGGCGCCCGAGGGTGCGATACGCCAGGGGGTTGTTGGCCATCAACAGGTATTTGTAGCGCGAGTGGAAACGCACCAGGGCACCACGGCTGAGCCCTTCGGCCAGCAGGCGTTGCCAGTCGGCGTAGGCATACACACGGCTGATGAAGTTCTCGCGCAGCACGGGATCATGCAGGCGGCCTTCCTCTTCAACCGGCAGGTCCGGGCGCAGTGCGCAGAACGCCTGGGCATAAACCCCGCGGCCACCGTGCAGGGCAGGGTGGCCATTGTCCTGATACACCTTGACCCGCTCAAGGCCACAGGAGGGGGATTTCTGCATGAAGATGTAGCCGCAGATGTCGTCGAGCTGGCTGGCCATCTGCTCGCCATAGGTGCGTAGCGGACCGGTCAGGTCCGTATCCGGTTTGCGGGTGCCGACCACTTGCGGTTGTTCAGGGTTGCCGACCAGGCGGATCGGGTCGCGTGGCACGCCTAGGCCGATGGCCACTTCCGGGCACACCGGTAACCATTCGAAGTGTTCTTCCAGTTGCAAACGGCACAGGTCGGAAGCTTTGTGGCCGCCGTTGTAGCGCACGCTGTGCCCGGTCAGGCAGGCGCTGATGGCAATACGCGGCTTGATGTGAGCGGACGGGTCGTGCATGGCTGCCTCCGGAAACCTGTACGTGACTAAAATCTTGTACAGGTTTATTCCAGCACAGCGCTGACGTTATGCAAACCCCTTTTTTTGTATAGCGCTACATCACTCCAGGTGTTCGAGCAGCCGCCGTGCCGCTTCCTGACCACTTAGCCAGGCACCTTCGACACGCCCGGACAGGCACCAGTCACCGCAGGCGTACAGGCCTTGGTCGGCATCGGCCAGCGCACCCCATTCATGGACGGCGCTGGGGCGGGCGTACAGCCAGCGATGGGCCAAGGCAAAGGTGGGGGCCGGTACCACGCAGCCAACAAGTTCGGCAAACTCGCCCCACAGCTGCTCAATCACTTCTTCCTTGGGCAGGTCGATGTGCTGCCGGCTCCAGTCCGACGTAGCGTGCAGTACCCAGGTGTCGAGTTGCTCGTCACGGCCGGGCTTGCTGCGGTTGCGGGCCAACCAGTCCAGCGGGTTGTCCTGTACGAAGCAGCCTTGCATCGGCGTGTCCAGTGCTGCCTGGAATGCCAGGGCAACGGCCCAGGTAGGCTCCATTTGCACACCGGCAGCCACCGCCGCCAGTTTCGGGGTGGCGGCCAGCAAAGGCGTGGCCTGGGGGGCCGGTACGGCAATCACTACGCGGCTGTAGGGGCCGTGGCTGCAGCCATCGGTGTCCTGTAGGTGCCAGTACTGCTTGCCGCGGAACACCTCGGCGATGCGGCAGCCGAAGTTGACCGTCACGTCCTTGAGCAAGCCGCGGGTGATGGCGCTCATGCGGGGTACGCCGACCCAGCGTGTCTGCTCGTCGGGGGAGGGGCTGAGGGTGCCACCGTGGTAGTTGTACAGCTGTGGTTTCCACTGTTCGGCCCAGCCGGCAGTGACCCATTGCTGCACTTGTTCGACAAAGCGCCGGTCTCGGGCGGTGAAGTACTGGGCGCCGAGGTCGAGCGCACCGGCCTCGCTGCGCTTGCTGGCCATGCGCCCGCCACTGCCGTGGCCTTTGTCGAACAAATGCACGGATTGCCCGGCCTTCTGCAAGGCCTGGGCGGCTGACAAGCCGGCGATACCGGCCCCGATGATGGCAATAGGTACTGTCATGATGGCCTCTTCAAACCTTGCTGTGAGCAGACTACGCTGTCAGGCAAACCTGTACAATGCACAAATTTTGTATAAGGTTATTCCCTGTTAACGGGTAGGTTGGCCTATTGTTTATCCGAGAGCGTCGGGTCAAAAAAGTGCCTTGTTGTTAAAAATAGACCACCGCCGCATTCTGCGAGGACACACCTATGCATATATTGCTGACAGGCGGCACCGGGTTGATTGGCAAGCACCTGTGCCGGTACTGGCTCGGCCAGGGCCATCGGCTGACGGTGTGGAGCCGGCGACCTGAGCAGGTGCCGAAAATGTGCGGTGCGGGCGTACGTGGCATCGCCCGCCTGGAGCAACTGGAGGCTGACGATCACCTCGATGCGGTCGTCAACCTGGCGGGCGCTCCGATTGCCGAGCGGCCCTGGACGGCAGCCCGGCGCAACCTGCTGTGGGCCAGCCGTATCACGCTTACTGAGCAGTTGCTGGCCTGGCTGGGTACCCGTGAGCAGCGCCCGGAGGTGTTGATATCCGGCTCGGCAGTGGGTTGGTACGGTGATGGTGGCGAGCGTGAGCTGACCGAGGCCGCAGCGCCCGTGCGTGAAGATTTCGCCAGCCAGCTGTGCATTGCCTGGGAAGAAACGGCACAGCGCTCCCAGGCCCAGGGCATCCGCGTGGTGCTGGTGCGTACCGGGTTGGTGCTGGCCAGCGATGGCGGCTTTTTGTCGCGCTTGCGTGTGCCCTTCAAACTGGGGCTGGGCGGGCCGTTGGGCAATGGTCGGCAGTGGATGCCGTGGGTCCATATAGACGACCAGATCGCCCTGATTGATTTTCTCTTGCAGCACAAGGATGCCAGCGGTCCTTATAATGCCTGCGCGCCCGAGCCCGTGCGCAACCGCGAGTTTGCCCGGTGCCTGGGCCGCGCCCTGCATCGGCCGGCGCTGCTGCCGGTGCCGGCACTGTTGCTCAAGGCTGGCCTGGGCGAGCTGTCGACCTTGTTGCTGGGCGGCCAGCGGGCGCGCCCGGTACGCTTGCTGGCGGCAGGCTTCACGTTCCGCTTCAACGATCTGCAATCGGCTCTGGACGATTTGTCCAACCGCCTCTGACATAGGACGCTGCATGACTGATCACGCCCTGCTGCTGGTCAACCTGGGTTCCCCGGCTTCCGCTTCGGTGGCCGATGTACGCCGCTACCTCAACCAGTTCCTCATGGACCCCTATGTGGTCGACCTGCCGTGGCCGGTGCGGCGCCTGCTGGTATCGCTGATCTTGATCAAGCGCCCGGAACAGTCCGCACATGCGTATGGCTCGATCTGGTGGGAGGAGGGCTCGCCACTGGTGGTGCTGACCCGTCGGTTGCAGGCCGCGATGGTCGGGCACTGGCCACATGGCCCGGTGGAGATTGCCATGCGTTATGGCCAGCCAGCCTTGCCCGAGGTGCTGGAGCGCCTGGCAGCGCAAGGCGTGCGCAAGGTGACCCTGGCGCCGCTTTATCCACAGTTCGCCGACAGCACGGTGACCACTGTAGTGGAGTTGGCAAAGCAGACCATCAGCCAGCGCCAGCTGCCGTTGCAGATGCGCGTGCTGCAACCGTTCTATGAACATCCGGATTACATCGAAGCATTGGTGGCCAGCGCCAGGCCTTACCTTGAGCAGGACTACGACCACTTGCTGCTGAGCTTCCATGGGTTGCCGGAACGGCACCTGAAGAAACTGTACCCGACCGGCAAGCATGACCTGCGCGCAGCGGACTGTTGCAAGGACGCCAGTGCCGAGGTGCGGGCGGTGTGTTATCGCGGGCAGTGCCTGGCCACGGCCAAAGCGTTCGCGCAACAAATGGGCATACCGGACGGCAAGTGGTCGGTATCGTTCCAGTCGCGGCTTGGGCGTGACAAGTGGATCGAACCCTACACTGAAACGCGGCTGGACGAGCTGGCCAAGGCGGGGGTGAAGAAGCTGATGGTGATGTGCCCGGCATTTGTTGCCGATTGCATCGAGACCCTGGAAGAGATCGGCATGCGCGGTAGCGAGCAGTTTGTCGAGGCCGGCGGGCGGGAGCTGGTGCTGGTGCCGTGCCTGAATGATCACCCTGAGTGGGTGAGGGTGTTGGCGGAGATGTGCGAGAAGGCCTGATACAGGTTGCCTGTACCGGCCTCTTCGCGGGTAAACCCGCTCCTACATGGTTCGCGCAGTCGTTGTAGGAGCGGGTTCACCCGCGAAGAGGCCGGTACAGGTTACAGGCGGCTCAAGGCAGCAGATCATCCTGCTGCTTGTGCTTCCAGCCATCATTGCCCGGCAAGATCAGGTTCAGCGCAATCGCGACGATGGCGCACAGGGCGATACCCTTCAGGCCCCAGTCATCCGGGCCATCACCGCTGCCGATCAGCACACCCCCGATACCGAACACCAAGGTCACCGAAACGATCACCAGGTTGCGTGCCTCGGCGAGGTCGATCTTGTGGCGGATCATGGTGTTCATGCCCACCGCGGCAATGGAGCCGAACAGCAGGCACAGGATGCCGCCCATCACCGGTACCGGAATGCTCTGCAGCAGCGCGCCGAACTTGCCGATGAACGCCAGGGTGATGGCGAATACCGCCGCCCAGGTCATGATCTTCGGGTTGTAGTTCTTGGTCAGCATCACCGCACCGGTCACTTCGGCGTAGGTGGTGTTGGGCGGGCCGCCGAACAGGCCGGCTGCGGTGGTGGCCAGGCCGTCACCCAGCAGGGTGCGGTGCAGGCCGGGCTTTTTCAGGTAGTCACGGCCCGTGACGCTGCCAACCGCAATCACCCCGCCGATGTGCTCGATCGCCGGTGCCAGGGCTACCGGGACGATGAACAGGATGGCCTGCCAGTTGAACGCTGGCGCGGTGAAATTGGGGATCTCCAGCCACGGTGCTGCAGCAATCTTCGCGGTGTCGACCACGCCAAAGGCGAATGACAGGGCAAAGCCCACCAACACCCCAGAGATGATCGGTACCAGGCGGAAGATGCCTTTGCCGAACACGGCGACGATCAACGTCGTCAGCAGCGCCGGCATGGAAATCAGCATGGCGGTCTTGTAGGGCATCAGCGCAGCGCCGTCACCCCCCTTGCCCATCGCCATGTTGGCGGCGATCGGCGCCATGGCCAGGCCGATGGAGATGATCACCGGGCCGATGACCACCGGCGGCAACATGCGGTCGATGAAGCCGGTGCCCTTGATTTTCACCATCAGGCCCATGAAGGTGTACACGAAGCCTGCGGCCATCACGCCGCCCATGGTCTCGGCCAGGCCGAACTGGCCCTTGGCGAGAATGATCGGGGTGATGAAGGCAAAGCTCGATGCCAGGAACACCGGTACCTGACGGCCGGTGACCAGCTGGAACAGCAAGGTGCCGATGCCGGCGGTGAACAGCGCGACGTTCGGGTCGAGGCCGGTGATCAGGGGCATCAGCACCAGCGCGCCGAATGCCACGAAGAGCATCTGCGCGCCCGAAACGACCTGGCGCCAGAGCGGGTCGTTGAAGCCGTCCTGCATGGTCAGGCGTCCTTTTGCTTGGTGCCGAAGATCTTGTCACCGGCATCGCCCAGGCCCGGCACGATATAGCCGTGTTCGTTCAGGCGCTGGTCGACCGAGGCGGTGTAGATCTGCACGTCCGGGTGGGCTTTTTCCACCGCGGCGATGCCTTCTGGCGCGGCGACCAGGACCATGGCGCGGATCTCTTTGCAGCCGGCCTTTTTCAACAGGTCGATGGTGGCGACCATCGAGGCGCCAGTGGCCAGCATCGGGTCGATGATCAGGGCCAGGCGCTGGTTGATGTCCGGCGCGAGCTTTTCCAGGTAGGTGTGGGCTTCGAGGGTTTCTTCGTTGCGGGCAACACCGACGGCGCTGACTTTGGCACCCGGGATCAAGCTGAGCACGCCGTCGAGCATGCCGATGCCGGCACGCAGGATTGGTACTACAGTGATCTTCTTGCCGGCGATCTTTTCCACCGAGACCTTGCCACACCAGCCGTCGATCTCGTAGGTTTCGAGTGGCAGGTCCTGGGTGGCTTCATACGTCAGGAGCGCGCCGACTTCCTGGGCGAGTTCGCGAAAATTCTTGGTGCTGATATCGGCACGGCGCATCAGGCCGAGCTTGTGGCGGATCAGCGGATGGCGGATCTCACGAGTGGGCATAGGGGGGCTCCGAAAGGCGGGCAAAAAAACCGCGCTAGATTAATCTATTCAGCCTGTGCTGTCGTCTGGTCATTCTGGACGTTAGTCCATAAATGCTTGATCTGTGACGAGCGGATGCGTACCTTTGCCCGCTTTTCCAAAATGCACCCCCCGGAGAGCGCCATGTCCGCCGATCTCGAGCATATCCGTCAAGTCATGCGTGAAGCTGACTGCCTGTACACCGAAGCCGAAGTCGAAGCGGCCATCGCCAACGTCGGCGAGCAGATCTGCAAAGACCTGCACGACAAGAACCCGGTGGTGTTCTGCGTGATGAACGGCGGCCTGATCTTTGCCGGCAAACTGCTGACCCACCTGCAGTTCCCGCTGGAAGCGTCCTACCTGCATGCTACCCGCTACCGCAACCAGACCAGTGGCGGTGAGCTGTTCTGGAAGGCCAAGCCGGAAGTGTCGTTCATCGACCGTGACGTGCTGATCGTCGACGACATCCTTGACGAAGGCCACACCCTCAGCGCCATCATCGAGTTCTGCAAGCATGCCGGCGCGCGCTCGGTGCACACCGCCGTGCTGATCGACAAGGACCATGACCGCAAGGCCAGCCCGGACCTCAAGGCCAACTACGTAGGCCTGCCTTGCGTCGACCGCTACATCTTCGGTTACGGCATGGACTACAAAGGCTACTGGCGCAACGCCAACGGCATCTTTGCCGTCAAGGGGCTGTGACCATGCGCCAGCCTGCGTTCATCGACCAATCGCTGTTCGCCGGGCTGGCCGAAAAGGCTACTGCCAACCCGCGTGGGCGGCAGCACCACAATTTCCATGAAATGGAAGAGCCCTGCCACCGCATCGCGGTCGGGCTGCAGCCGAGCACCTACATCCCGCCGCACCGCCACCTGAACGATGACAAGGCCGAAGCACTGATCGCACTCAAGGGCCGCCTGGGCCTGCTGATCTTCGATGAACAGGGCGCGGTGACCGACAAGCGGGTGCTGCAGGCCGGTGGTGATTGTTTGGGGGTCGACTTGGCGCCGGGCACCTACCATGGCCTGGTGGTGCTGGAGCCGGACAGCATCTTGTTCGAGTGCAAGGCCGGCCCGTACCGGCCAGTGGGCGAAGGCGAACATGCACACTGGGCGCCGCGTGAAGGCGAAGCCGGTGTGGCCAAGTACCAGGCCTGGATGCTTGCACAGTTCGATTGACCTTGGCCGTGCTGGCTCTTGTGGGAGCGGGTTTACCCGCGAACACCGGCGTAGCCGGTGCCATGCACCGCGTCGCCTGATTCGCGGCGGTTCGACGCCTCGATAAACCCGCTCCCACAGGGCAAATACAGTCTGGAGACAGCGTGCTAGAGTGCCCCTTCATACAAGGAGCCTCACATGCGTGCGATTCTTCCCCTCCTGTTGGCGGTCAGCCTGCCACTCGCCGCCGCCCCGCTGCACAGCCAGTTTCTGCCGCCCGACGATCAATCGCTGCGCCAGGAAGCGCCGACCAGCCAGCAACTGCTGCAAGTAACCGACTATTCGGTGGTAGTTGGCGCTCAGCGTCAGTCCGACCAGCAACCGATCCCGATCACGTCGTCGCTGCAGGTGCGGCTCAAAGGCAAGCCGCTGAGCAAAGGCGCGACCATTGCCCAGGTGCTGCTGACCTTTGACGGCGAAGCCGCCAAGAGCCTGAAGAAGCCCGTATACGACGAGAAGGCCCGTACCCTGAGCCTGAATTACCCGCTCAGCGATTACCGGGTGATCATGGACCTGCTGCGTAACGAAACCCTGTATGTACAGTTTCTTACCTACAGCAACGGCCACATCTGGGCCGACCTGCACACCGGCACCGTACGTACGCGTTGAGGCGGGCGGCCTGCGGGGGGTAAACTGCCGGCCTTCGAAATTCCGTGATGGTCCAGTTGGAGTCGGCAATGCGTAAAGACAAGAAACAGGTAATCGGTGACGAAATCAGCGATGACTACATCAAGTCGTTCCTTCAGTTCGAGCCGGCCGATGGCGTGACTTCGCCGTCGTTGCACAAGCTGGTCAAGGCCTACCGCGGCCTGCGCGTCGACGACTTCGAGCGCTTTGTCGGCTTCTTCGTCGAAGCGGGCCTGGACCTGGATGGCAAGGACGAGCACGGCAAGACTTTCGTCGAGCAGATTGCTGACCAGCGTAATGCCTCTGAGTATGTCGAGATCATTGCTAACGCCCGTGGCTGATTTGTAAGCCTGTTCCGGCCTCTTCGCGGCTAAAGCCGCTCCTACAACGGACGCATTCCCTGTAGGAGCGGGTTTACCCGCGAAGGGGCCGGCATAAAAAAACGCCCCGAGGGGCGTTTTTCATTACTGGCCAGCTCAGGCGTAATGCTTGGCCGCCGGGCTGTTTTCTGCCAGGTCCAGCGCCACGTCGTTGTCGGCACTGATCTTGTGGTACAGGGCCGCATCGGTCGCCAGGGTCTTCTCGCGTGCCGGGAAGATTTCCTTGAGCTTGGCAGCCCAGGCTCCCTTGGCCTGCTCAGGGAAGCAGCGCTCGATCAGTTCCAGCATGATCGACACGGTCACCGAAGCACCCGGCGAAGCGCCGAGCAGCGCAGCCAGGCTGCCGTCCTGGGCCGAGACCAGCTCGGTACCGAACTGCAGCACGCCGCCTTTCTTCGGGTCCTTCTTGATGATCTGCACGCGTTGACCGGCCACTTCCAGGCGCCAGTCTTCGGCCTTGGCCTGTGGGTAGAAGCGCCGCAGCGCTTCCAGGCGTTGCTCCATCGACTGCATCACTTCGCTGACCAGGTACTTGGTCAGGTCCATGTTGTCGCGGGCCACGGCCAGCATCGGGCCGATGTTGCCCATGCGCACCGACAGTGGCAGGTCCATCAGCGAGCCGTGTTTGAGGAACTTGGTGGTGAAGCCGGCATACGGGCCGAACAGCAGCGAGGTCTTGCCGTCTACGACGCGGGTGTCCAGGTGCGGCACCGACATCGGTGGGGCACCCACTGCGGCTTGGCTGTAGACCTTGGCCTGGTGCTGCTTGACGATTTCCGGGTTGTCACAACGCAGCCACTGGCCGCTGACCGGGAAGCCGCCGAAGCCCTTGCTTTCCGGGATACCGGACAATTGCAGCAGCGGCAGGGCCGCGCCACCAGCGCCGAGGAATACGAAGCGAGCGTCGACTTCACGGCTACCGCCGCTGTTGACGTCCTTGATACTCACGGTCCAGCCGCTGCCGTTACGGCGCAGGCCGACGACCTTCTTGCTGTACTTGACCTGCGCGTCCGGCGAGTCGCCCAGCAGCTTGAGCAGTTTGTTGGTCAGGGCGCCGAAGTTGACGTCGGTGCCCTTGGCCACGCGGGTTGCGGCAATGTGCTGGTCAGCCGGGCGGCCAGGCATCATCAGCGGCATCCAGTCGTTCATCACCGCCTTGTCTTCGGTGTATTCCATGTCGGCGAAGGCGTGGTGCTGCTTGAGCAGCTCGAAGCGCTTCTTGAGGAAGGAAACACCCTTGTCACCTTCGACGTAGCTCAGGTGCGGGACAGGGTTGATGAACGCACGCGCCGAGCCGAAGTTGCCCTTCTTGCTCAGGTAGGCCCAGAACTGGCGCGAAACCTCGAACTGGGTGTTGATGTGCACGGCCTTCTTGATGTCGATGCTGCCATCGGCGGCCTGCGGCGTGTAGTTCAGCTCGCACAGGCCGGCGTGGCCGGTACCTGCGTTGTTCCAAGGGTTGGAGCTTTCCGCGGCTCCGGAGTCCATCGCCTCGACGACCTCAAGCTTCAGGGTCGGGTCAAGCTCCTTGAGCAGTACGGCCAGGGTGGCACTCATGATGCCCGCGCCTACCAGTACTACATCAACCGATTCGTTCTGCGCCATTTAACGCGTCTCCACAATCTACAGCTACCTAATTGACAGCATAGGACCTGGGTTCGCCAGGGTCGCCATGTCCGACTTTTCGCAGTTCTTGCAACTTCCGCGGACACCGCCAACCAGTCTTCGGGTTCGGGTATTGAACGCCGTTTACCACGGGTGCGGCAATTCGACTTATGGTCAAGGTGTCGTACGTGCGTTATGGAACGGTTCAGACACTCATACGGGATGAGCGCATTTGCCGCCTGTTCAGGGCTGTTCGGGACACATCTGCCGCTTTTGCACATGCCAGACTGTTCATTTGCTCGCCACACTCTTGTGAAGTTGTGAAAACCGTTTTTTCACGCTCTTTTGGAGACGTGAACCTCAAAAGGGGACTGCGCGATGGCAACCCGCAGGTTCATGCAGTGTGAAGGGCCGGAAAAGCAGGCACGACAGCCGATGCAAGACCTGAGTGGAAGGCTCTCTGTGGGCGAAGCGGTGAAGTTGCCGGGGTCAATCGGCGAATGCGGGGCCCGATCAGGAGACGTCCTTATAATCGGGGGGAGATTATAGCGATGTCGCGGGCAGAAATGTCGCCATTCGTGGTTTTTATTGCAGCGTTTGTCAGGCTGCGAGGATGCGCTGGTGCCAGCGGCGGCTTGCGCGGGCGCAAACCCGGGCGCTGGCGGGCAGTTCGCGGCCCAGCCAGGCCAGCTGGATTTCGTCGATCTGCACCCAGCCGCTACCGCTTGGCGCCTGGCTGCATTGCTTGAACGCCAGGCATTTGCCTTCGCCATCAAGGCGGGCATAGGCGTTGTGGCGCGGGCGTTGGAAGAGCCGAGTCCAGAGCGAGGCCATGGCGACGAGTCCTTTGCGTTAGGGCTTGGCGCAAGGATAAGGGCATGGCCATGAAACGATTGTGACAACGAGCTTTAAGCTGCAAGCTGCAAGCTGCAAGCAAATGCCTGCTGCCCGCGCGATCTGCTTTTTCTTGCCGCTTGCCGCTTACAGCTTGCCGCTAGGTATACTGTGGGCCTTTGCCGCATTTTCTGGAGAAACGCGCATGTTGCAACGTCTGTTGTTCGGTTTGCTTGCCGTGGCCAGCCTCAGCCTGGTCGGTTGTGCCCACAGCCCGCAACAACTCAACCCGCAACCCACGCTCAAGGCCCAGCTCGCCCCGGTCGGTCATGGCCAGCCAGTTGTGGTCCGGGTAGTTGACGGTCGTCCTTCGCAGTCGCTGGGCACTCGCGGTGGCATGTACCCCGAAACCAGCACCATCAGCGTCAGCGGTCACGACATCGTGCCCAAGCTGCAGGCCCAGGCTGAAGCCGCCGTGCGCCTGCTCGGCTTCACCCCGACGCCAAACGCCGGCAACGCACCGCAGCTGACCGTGACCCTGGCCGAGCTGAAGTACCAGTCGCCGAAAGACAACCTGTACGTGACCGAGGCGACCATCGGCGCAACCTTCCGCGCCGACGTCACCAACGGCGGCCGCAGTTACAACGGTCGTTACGGCGCTTCGCTGGACCAGCGTTTCGGCATGGCGCCGAACCAGGACACCAACACCCAGCTGGTGGGTGATGTGCTGAGCGATGCACTGACCCGCCTGTTCAAAGACCCGACCATTGGTCAGGTGCTGGGGCAGTAAGCCTTCTAGCTGCACGAAAAAACCCGCTGCCTGTATGCCAGGCAGCGGGTTTTTTGTTGCCTGTACCGGCCTCTTCGCGGCGGTTCGACGCCTCGATGAACCCGCTCCTACAAGGATTGCACCAGGCCCACAGGCGGTGAAACCTTTGTAGGAGCGGGTTTACCCGCGAAGAGGCCATAACAGGTTCACGCTGCTTCTATATGGAAATCCAGCAAACTGAAGCCAGTCCCTGCATCCACCTCCGGCAAATCCTCATGCACATGCCCACCCAGTGCACAGTAAACCAGCCACTGGCGGTCCTGCACATTGATGGCAAAACCATCGATCATCGCCTGTTGTTCATCGCTCTGGGCAACGAGATAGAGGCGGTCCTGGTTTTCGGCGTGCAGCATGAACGAGCTCCGGGTCATGAAAAGGCCGACAGGGTGGCCTGTTCAGATGACGAGCGAATGACAGATGAAATTTAATGACAGTTTGTCGCCAAGGCCGGGCGTCAAGGGGCGACTTGGGTAGAATGCGGGCCTTTGCCGTCGCTTACACCGAGGTTGCGTAATGTCCTTGCAAGTGCTCTGGGGGTTCCTGGCCGCCCATCCCACCAAGCTGATCAACCTGCTGGCGCTGCTGCTGACCTGCCCAGGCGGGTTGCTGCTGCACAGCGCACGGCGGCGTGAGGCCGAAACCCGCGAGAGCCTGGCGCTGGAGGAAGGGGTGGTGGACGCGTTCGATTTGCGGGTGCCCAAGTACTTTTACATTCTCGGGTTTGCTTGCCTGGCGATGGCGCTGCTGCTTTCCTGGTTCAGCACCTGGGTCTGAGTTATTGGGGCCGCTTTGCGGCCCATCGCGACGCAAGGCCGCTCCTACAAGGGATCGCGGTCCCCCTGTAGGAGCGGCCTTGCGTCGCGATGGGCTGCAAAGCAGCCCCCAAATCCATCAGGCAACCGGCGCCTGCTGCCTGACCTGATACTGGTTGCGCACCGGCGTCGCATACTGCAACACCAGGTACGGCCGCTGCTCCTCAGGGCAGGCATCCAGCCGGCGCTGCCATTCTTCCTTGGCCTTGGCCAATTCATCCGCTGGGAACACCTGCTCGGCACCCGGCACCTGCAGGGCCTCGTCCTTGCCTTCCCACATGGCATAGGCCAGATAGTGCACCGGGAACAGCCGGTAGCCCCCCAGAATCTGCCGGTCGATTTCCACTGCCAGTTGCTTGGTGTCCTCGTAAAACTCGGTCACCGGTGGGGCGAAGTTGATGTGCACCCGGCCCTTGTAGCCGGTAATGCCTTTGGCAATGCTGTTGTCATCCTCGCCTGGCGCCTTCTGGTAGCTGCCGGTGGTGGCGCGGATGTACAGCTCGCGGGCCTTGGCCTGGTCGCACGGGTCGTACTCGTAGCTGATCGACACCGGGGTCAGGTTCAGGCTCTGGATCACTGCGCCGAACGCCTCGTCCTTGCGGCTCATGTGGAACATCTTGAGAATCGCCGAGTCGGTGCGGTCGTCACCGTCCTTGGCGCGGCCTTCGGCCTGGGCAATCCAGATCGAGGTGGCATCGTTGCGGATCGAATGGTTGATGTAGGCCGAGAGCAGCTGGTAGGCGGCCAGCTTCTCGCGACGCCCGCTGATCGAACGGTGCACGATGAAGCTCTTGTTCAGGCGCATCATGTCGCTGACAAACGGCTTTTGCAGCAGGTTGTCGCCGATTGCGATGCGCGGCGTGGGCAGGCCGGCGTGGTACACCGCGTAATTGACGAAGGCCGGGTCCATGACGATATCGCGGTGGTTGGCCAGGAACAGGTAGGCGGTACCGGCCTTCAGTTGCTCCACACCCGAATAGGTGACGCCGTCGGTGGCGCGATCGATGGTCTGGTCGACGTAATACTCGACTTTGTCCTGCAAGGTGGAAACGCAGGTAACACCGGCGAATTCCTTGCGCAGGCGGCGGGCGATCAGCGGTTTGAGCAGCCAGCCAAGAGCACCGGCGGCACGCGGGAAGCGAAAGTGAGTGAGGATATCGAGGAATGCCGGGTCGCTGAGCAGGCGCGCCAGAACGGCAGGGACCTCAGCGTCGTCGTACGGTCGGATGGCATCGAATTCGCCCATCATGCTCTCTTGTTGGAAACGGCTAGGGTAATAGGTAGGGGCAGGCTCCGAAAAACGGCTCGGACGCACACAGGCCCTGTAATCAGACCGGCAATTATACGCATAAGTCACCCTGGAGGCCGCGATGCTGGAATCTGCGATCTACGATTGCCCTTATTGTGGCGAAGAAGTCGAAACCACGGTGGACTTGTCTGGCGGCGATCAGGAGTACATCGAGGACTGCCAGGTGTGCTGCAAGCCTATCCGCTTCGTGCTGCAGGTCCATGGCGAGGAATGGATGCTGGATGTCTATGGCGAGAACGACTGATGCGGCGGATCTACGAACCGGAAAACCTGCTCGAAGCCGAAATGCTGATGGGCATGCTGGCCAGTGAGGGCATCGACGTGCAACTGGTGGGCCGTGACCTGATGGGCGGCGTGGGCGAGCTGCCCATGCAGGGCCTGCTCGGGCTTGCCGTGGTGGATGAACAGGCCGAGTACGCACGGCAGCTGATCGATGCGTACAATGATGCCCAGCCACTGGTTGGCGACGAACCGGAGAGTTTCCCCGGCACCTTGATCTGCTAGGTTCTGAATTCCCCCATGTGTGGACGTTACGCCCTGTTTCGCTGGCCCCTGGCCCTTGCCAATCTGCCGGGGTTTCCGGTCGGCCAGCCGGCCCAATGGAATATCTCGCCCGGTGCTTCGGTGCTGATCCAGCGCCAGCTCGACGGCCAGCAGCAACTGGCCAAGGCCCGCTGGGGGCTGACGCCGGCCTGGCTCACCGACCTTTCCCGCACGCCCGCCCATGCCCGTGCCGAAACCCTGGCCGAGCAGCCAATGTTCCGTGACGCGTTTCGCCAGCGCCGCTGCCTGATGCCGGCCAACGGCTTTTACGAGTGGCGCGGCAATGTGCGCAAACGCCCGTATTGGCTGACCCCAGGGGAGGGCGCGTCGCTGTACTTTGCCGCGGTGTGGGAGGCCTACCCGGTGCAGGGCCAGGTATGGCTGAGTTGCGCGGTGGTAACCCAGGCGGCGATGAACCAGCGCCGGCCATTGATACTGGACGAAGCAGGGCAAGCGGCCTGGCTGGACCCGGACACACCGGTTACCCGCTTGCATGAAATGCTGGCCAGCCAGCCGGCGCAGTTGCGCGAGCGGGCCTTGGCGAATTTCGTCAATGATCCGAAGCTGGATGCGCCGGAGTGCCTGACGCCGGCTTGATGGGGTGGCTGTGCCGGGCTCTTCGCGGGTGAACCCGCTCCTACAACGAACGCGTTACCGTTGTAGGAGCGGCTTTAGCCGCGAAAGGGCCGGCCCAGGCGACGAAAATCTTCCCTGCGGCTATGGCGGCCTCAGGCGACTCGGCCTAGGATACGGCGCATGTAAAAAGGGAGTGTTTTCATGCGTAAGTCTTTTGTTGTCAGCCTGTTGAGTGCTGGCATCCTGCTAGCCGGCTGCCAGGCGGTGAACACCACCAGCGGCGGTGCTGTCGGCGTCGAGCGCCAGCAGTACATGTTCAGCATGCTCTCGACCGATGAGGTCAACCAGATGTACGCCCAGTCGTACCAGCAGACTTTGGGTGAGGCTTCGAGCAAGGGTGTGCTCGACAAGTCCAGCGCCGATGCCAAGCGTGTGCAGGCCATCGCCAGCCGGCTGATCGCCCAGGCGCCCAAGTTCCGCCCGGATGCCGCGCAGTGGAACTGGGAAGTCAACGTGATCAAAAGCGATGAGCTCAACGCCAACTGCGGCCCAGGTGGCAAGATCATCGTCTACACCGGCCTGATCGATCAGCTCAAGCTCACCGATGCAGAAATTGCCGCGGTGGTAGGGCACGAAATTGCCCACGCCCTGCGTGAGCACAGCCGTGAAGCCATGTCCAAGGCCTACGGCGTGGAAATGGCCCGCCAGGGCGCCGGTGCCATCTTCGGCCTCGGCCAGGGCAGCATGGCCATGGCTGACACCGTGGTGAACTACGCCATGACCCTGCCCAACAGCCGTGCCAACGAGAACGAAGCCGACCTGATTGGCCTGGAGCTGTCGGCGCGTGCCGGCTACGACCCGAATGCCGCGATCACCTTGTGGAACAAGATGAGCAAGGCGTCCGAAGGGGCTCCGCCCGAGTTCATGAGTACCCACCCGGCGTCGGCCAGCCGCATTGCATCGCTGCAGGCGGCCATTCCGAAAGTGATGCCGCTGTATCAGGCTGCTGCCAAGCAATAAAGCATCTGGCCGCTATGATGCGGTCGTTGTAGGAGCGGGCTTGCCCGCGAACACCGGCAGGGCCGGTGCCATGCACCACGCTGCCTGCTTCGCGGGCAAGCCCTCTCCTACAGGTTACCCAATCCAGCCACTGGCCTTCATCGCCGAGTACACAGCCACGATCGCCAGCACGAAGAACGCCGTGGCCGCCAGGCGACGAATCAGCGTCAGCGGCAGTTTGTCCGCCGCAAAGTTACCCGCCAGCACCACCGGCACGTTGGCAATCAGCATGCCCAGGGTGGTCCCGATAATGACCATGATCAGGTGCGGATACTGCGCTGCCAGCATCACCGTGGCGACCTGGGTCTTGTCACCGATTTCAGCCAGGAAGAACGCAATCAGCGTGGTCAGGAACGGCCCGAAGCGGCGTGCCGGGTTTTCGTCGTCGTCCATCTTGTCCGGTACCAGGGTCCACAGCGCGGTGGCGGTGAAGCTCGCGGCCAGGATCCAGTGCAGTGCCGAATCACTGAAGAAGCTGCCGAACCACGCGCCCACGGCACCGGCTGCGGCATGGTTGGCCAGGGTAGCGGCGATGATGCCGGCGATGATCGGCCACGGCTTGCGGAAGCGGGCAGCGAGAATGAGCGCGAGCAGTTGCGTCTTGTCGCCGATTTCGGCGAGGGCAACGATTGCGGTGGGGACCAACAGAGATTCCAGCATCAGGGTTCCTACGGGGGCGGGTCGACACGGCTATGACACGTACAGCCTCCCCGCCCCGGGTAAGGTGTGCGTGTCATAGGTCTTGTCAAACCCGGGATCCGTCTCTGCGGATCTCGCCATGCAGGCTGGCATGGTGGGTCGCACGCGCCATGGTCTGTGGACCAAGTATGTTGACGCGTGCCGGGCAAGCTGGCGCTCGCGGGAGACTACTCCCCTAGGACGGTGCGGATTCTGCCTAGCCGAAACGCTTTCGGCAAGCGGTGTTTTTATCCGCGTGTTGCCTGGTAGATACGGAAACCGTCAGCCTCGTCGCGGACCTGGCAGTTGCCCAGCGCCGCTTCCAGCAGCGGCCGGTAACGCAGGAAGCTGTTGGCCACCAGGCGGATTTCGCCACCTTTTCGCAGATGAATTGCAGATTTTTTCAGCAAAGTTTCCGATGCCTGGTAATGGGTATGTACGCCGGTATGGAACGGTGGGTTGCTTAGAATCACGCTCAAATCGGCAGGCGCCGCGTCAATGCCGTCACCGATGATTACCTCGCCCTCCAGGCCGTTGGCCGCCAATGTCAGGCGGCTGGCCGCTGCGGCGAAGGCATCCACGTCCAGCAGCGTTACCTGGCTTTGGGGACAACGGCGCTTGACCGTGGCGCCCAACACCCCGGCACCGCAGCCAAAGTCCAGCACGTGCCCGCTGGGCAGGCCGTCGAGGTGCTTGAGCAGCAGGGCAGTACCCCGGTCGAGGCGACCATGGCTGAACACGCCGGGCAGGCTGACCACTTGCAGCGGGCCATCTTCCAGGGCCAGTTCGAAGCGCTCTGCCAGGCTTTCCAGTGGTTTTGCCTGCGGTGCCTGGTCAATGGTCACCTGCCACAGCTGGCAGTGTCGGGCGCTGTCGAGCTTGCGTGGTTTGCCAAAGGCCTGCAGCTGTTTGGCTGCACCTTCGATGCCGCCGCGCTTCTCACCGACCAGGTACAGCTCGCGGCCTGCCAGGCGCGAGGCCAGGGCATTGAGCAGGTAGGCGGCCAGTTCACGGGACTTGGGCAAAAACAGCACGGCGCTGTCGAAAGCCACCTGAGGGGCTTCGACGCCGAAATGGCTGCGGCCGGCGAAGCGGCTGTCGAGCATGGCCTGGTCGCCGGCATGCCAGGTCCAGGCCTGGGCCTGGGGCAACTGGCCGAGCAAGTCGTCGGCGGGGGCGCCGGCGAGCAGCAGCGGCCCCTGGAACAGCTCTGCCTGGCGGAGCAACACTTCACTGCGCGGGTCCATGGACGACGCCTCCTGGAAAAAAGTGGCGCAGTGTAGCAGAGGCAGGCGCCGTGCTCAGCTGACGACGCGGCGGGGCTGTCCGGCGAAGAAGGCCTGGGCGTTCTCGCTGAGCTGGCCGACGATACGCTGACGCGACTCCACCGCACCCCAGGCGCTGTGCGGGGTAATGAGCAAACGGGGGATGCCGGGTGTGAGCAGCGGGTTGCCGTTGACTGGCGGCTCCACGCTTAATACATCGGTGGCGGCGCCGCCCAGGTGGCCGCTGCGCAGGGCGTCGGCCAGCGCCTGTTCGTCGATCAGGCCACCACGCGCGGTGTTGACTACCAGCGCATTGGGCTTGAGCAGGGCCAGTTCGCGGGCACCGAGCATGTGCCGGGTGTGCTCGTTCAGCGGGCAGTGCAGGGTCAGGGCGTCGACTTGCGGCAGCAGCTCGTCCAGTGGCAGCCGATCGGCGCGTTCCGGGCGGCCAGGGATCTGCCCGCTCAGCACGCGCATGCCGAAAGCTTCGGCCAGCCGCGCCACTGCGCCGCCCAGCTCACCGTGGCCGAGCAGGCCGAGGGTCTTGCCTTCCAGCTCGACGATAGGGAAGTCCAGCAGGCAGAACTGGCTGGCCTTTGCCCACTGGCCATCGGCAACTGCCTGGTTGTAGTCGCACAGCCGGGTGGCCAGGGCCAGCAGCAGGGCGAGGGTGTGCTGGGCGACGGACGGCGTGCCATAGCCTTGGCAATTGCACACGGTGATGCCCTGGGCGCGTGCGGCTGCCAGGTCTACATTGTTGGTACCGGTGGCGGCCACCAGGATCAATTTCAGTTGCGGGTTGGCGGCCAGGGTTGCGGCGTCGAGCATGACCTTGTTGCTGACCACTGCCACCGCGCCGTGCAGACGTTCGGCGACCTGCTCGGGGCGGGTGGCGGCGAACAGCTCGAATTCGTCGAACTGCTGCTGCAGGGGCGAGAGGTCGAGGTCGCCAAGGTCCAGGGACTGGTGATCGAGAAACACGGCGCGACGCGGGCTGGGCATGGGGCTCTCCGGTGGCAGGGCGGGATGTTGGTGTCTGGGCCATTCGCGGGTACGCCCGCTCCCACAAGGACACCACAACCCTTGTAGGAGCGGGTTTACCCGCGAAGAGGCCCTCAGCTTCACCACATGACGGAAGCTGCCGCCGCAGTGTCTAGCTCAACCTTGCCGCCCGTCAACGCCCGCCGCTCATACCTTCGCCAGGCAAATCATTCCTTTGGCTGATTTGGCCGTCACATTCACCCACTACAGTAATCCCCAGACTTGTCCGGCCCGCTTTTCAGAAAAGGGATACCCATGCTGCAGACCCGCATCATCAAGCCCGCCGAGGGCGCCTACGCCTACCCCCTGCTGATCAAACGCCTGCTGATGTCCGGCAGCCGCTATGAAAAGACCCGCGAAATCGTCTACCGCGACCAGTTGCGGCTGACTTACCCACAGCTCAACGAGCGCATCGCCCGCCTGGCCAATGTGCTGACCGAGGCCGGGGTCAAGGCCGGTGACACCGTGGCGGTGATGGACTGGGACAGCCACCGCTACCTGGAATGCATGTTCGCCATCCCGATGATCGGTGCCGTGGTGCACACCATCAACGTGCGCCTGTCGCCCGAGCAGATCCTCTACACCATGAACCACGCCGAAGACCGCGTGGTGCTAGTCAATAGCGACTTCGTCGGCCTCTACCAGGCCATTGCCGGGCAATTGACCACCGTCGACAAGACGTTGCTGCTGACCGACGGCCCCGACCAGACTGCCGACCTGCCCAACCTGGTTGGCGAGTACGAGCAACTGCTGGCTGCCGCCAACCCGCATTACGACTTCCCGGACTTCGACGAGAACTCGGTCGCCACCACCTTTTACACCACTGGCACCACCGGCAACCCCAAAGGTGTGTACTTCACCCACCGGCAACTGGTACTGCACACCCTCGCCGAAGCCTCGGTCACCGGCAGTATCGACAGCGTGCGCCTGCTGGGCAGCAACGATGTGTACATGCCGATCACGCCGATGTTCCACGTGCATGCCTGGGGTATTCCGTATGCCGCCACCATGCTCGGCATGAAACAGGTGTACCCCGGTCGCTACGAGCCGGACATGCTGGTCAGGCTGTGGCGCGAAGAGAAGGTCACTTTCTCCCATTGTGTGCCGACCATCCTGCAGATGCTGCTCAACTGCCCGAACGCCCAGGGCCAGGACTTCGGCGGCTGGAAGATCATCATAGGCGGCAGCTCGCTGAACCGATCGCTATACCAGGCTGCCCTGGCGCGCGGTATTCAACTCACCGCCGCGTATGGCATGTCCGAGACCTGCCCGCTGATATCCGCCGCCCACCTGAACGACGAACTGCAGGCCGGTAGCGAAGATGAACGGGTCACCTACCGCATCAAGGCCGGTGTACCGGTGCCGCTGGTCGAGGCGGCCATTGTCGACGGTGACGGCAACTTCCTGCCCGCCGATGGCGAAACCCAGGGCGAACTGGTACTGCGTGCGCCATGGCTGACCATGGGCTACTTCAAAGAGCCGGAAAAGAGCGAGGAGCTGTGGCAGGGCGGCTGGCTGCATACCGGTGATGTCGCCACGCTCGACAACATGGGTTACATCGACATCCGCGACCGCATCAAGGACGTGATCAAGACCGGGGGCGAGTGGATTTCCTCACTCGACCTGGAAGACCTGGTCAGCCGCCACCCGGCCGTGCGCGAAGTGGCGGTGGTGGGGGTGGCCGACCCGCAGTGGGGCGAGCGGCCGTTTGCCTTGCTGGTGGTGCGCGAGGGCCAGGCCATCGATGCCAAGGCACTGAAGGACCACCTCAAGCCGTTCGTCGAACAAGGTCATATCAACAAATGGGCGATTCCCAGCCAGATCGCCGTTGTTACTGAAATTCCCAAGACCAGTGTCGGCAAGCTCGACAAGAAGCGCATTCGCCAGGACATCGTCCAGTGGCAGGCCAGCAATAGCGCCTTCCTTTCCACGCTGTAACTGCGCTGCGGGTCGTGCGCGACAGAACACGACCCGCATGCTAGAGCGGTTGAAGCCTTGCCAAATGGTAAAAATGCGCCATCCTTGAGCATTGCCAACGCGCAAGCGGAGCAAACATACAGCGAGTTGGCGGCACGGAGCGCAAATCACACTTTAGAGGGATCAAGCGCCTGTGCCTTGCTGGCTATAGTCGGGGCCAGGGGATTTTCAGGAATGGGGGAGGGCGATACGCGCAAGCCGTGTCGCCGCAGGTGCAAACCTGCAAGCCGGTCGCTCGGGCCGTTCTTGAAAGGACTCACTGCCATAACAATAAAGTACATGGAGTAGCGTCGATGAAATCTGCAAACCTGTTCTGGCGCCGGGCCAAGTTGCCCCTGGCCGTCAGCCTTGCTTCCACGCTCGCAAGTCCTGCTTTCGCTGTCAGTTTCAACATCGGTGAAATCGAAGGCCAGTTCGACTCGTCGCTCTCCATTGGCGCCAGCTGGTCGACCGCCAACCCCAACAAGAACCTGATCGGGGTGAACAACGGCGGCAAGGGCCTGTCGCAGACTTCCGACGATGGCCACCTGAACTTCAAGAAGGGCGAAACCTTCTCCAAGATCTTCAAGGGCATCCATGACCTGGAGCTGAAGTACGGCGATACCGGCGTGTTCGTGCGCGGCAAGTACTGGTACGACTTCGAGCTGAAGGACGAAGGCCGCGAGTTCAAGGACATCAGCGACTCCAACCGCAAGGAAGGCGCCAAGTCTTCCGGCGCCGAGCTGCTTGACGCCTTCGTCTACCACAACTACTCGATTGGCGATCAGCCCGGCTCGGTGCGCTTTGGCAAGCAGGTGGTGAGCTGGGGTGAAAGTACGTTCATCGGCGGCGGCATCAACTCGATCAACCCCATCGACGTGTCGGCGTTCCGTCGCCCAGGGGCCGAGATCAAGGAAGGCCTGATCCCGGTCAACATGTTCTACGTCTCGCAGAGCCTGACCGACAACCTGTCGGCCGAGGCCTTCTACCAGCTTGAGTGGGACCAGACGGTTGTCGACAACTGCGGCACCTTCTTCTCGCAGCCGGACATCATTGCCGACGGTTGCACCGACAACCTGCGCGTGCTCAACAGCAGCCGTACGGTACCGGGTGCGGCCCAGCAGTTCCTCGCCACCCGGGGCGTGAACATCAACGAAGAAGGCGTCATGGTGCGCCGTGGCGCCGACCGCGATGCACGCGACAGCGGGCAATTCGGTGTGGCCATGCGCTACATGTTCGAGCCGTTGGACACCGAGTTCGGTGCCTACTTCATGAACTACCACAGCCGTGCGCCAATTTTCAGCGCTACAGGGGCGGCGCCTTCGGTGTTCGCCGGGCTGAGTGCATTGCCTGCGCAACTGCGCGCATTGGCGCCGCTGATTGTGGCAGGTAACTCCGAGTACTTTGTCGAGTACCCCGAGGATATTCGCCTTTATGGCTTGAGTTTCTCTACCACCTTGCCCACCGGGACCGCCTGGAGTGGCGAGGTCAGCTACCGCCCCAATGCACCCGTACAGCTCAATACCACCGATATCCTGTTTGCCGGGGTTCGTCCGATTGGCGGTGCCTTGAGCAATGCTTCGCTGCTGACCGGCACGCCGGGCCAGGACCTGCACGGCTACCGCCGCAAAGAGATCACCCAGTTCCAGACTACGCTGACGCACTTCTTCGATCAGGTAATGGGTGCCAGCCGCATGACCGTGGTGGGTGAGGTGGGCGTTACCCACGTCGGCGGCCTGGAGAACGCACACGACACCCGCTACGGCCGTGACCCGGTATTCGGCCCCGGCCCGTTGCCTTCCACCGGCGGTGCAGATACCTGCCAGGCACTCAACGCCAGCACCATTGCCGGCGCCGGTGCCGGTGCTTCGACCACCAACCTGAACCGCAAGTGCGAGAACGACGGCTACACCACCAGCACCTCGTGGGGCTACCGCGCCCGTGTCATCTGGGATTACAACGACGTGTTTGCCGGCATCAACCTGAAGCCGAGCGTGGCCTGGTCGCATGACGTGTCCGGCTACTCGCCAGGCCCTGGCGCCAACTTCGAGGAAGGCCGCAAGGCGGTCAGCCTGGGCCTGGACGCCGAGTACCAGAACACCTACACGGCGAGCCTGTCGTACACCAACTTCTTCGACGGCAAGTACAGCACCGTGGATGACCGCGACTTCGTCGCCCTCAGCTTCGGCGTGAACTTCTAAGCACACAGATCCAGGACGACACGACATGAACAAGACCAGAAGTCTGCTGCAAGCCGGTGTGCTGGGCCTGTCCCTGCTGGCGACCAGTGTCATGGCTGCAGTATCAGCCGACGAGGCGGCCAAGCTGGGCACTACCCTGACACCGATGGGCGCCGAAAAGGCCGGCAACGCCGATGGCTCTATCGGCCCGTGGGAGCCGCTGTCGAAGACCGCAGGCAGTGTCGACGGCAAGGGCTTCCTGTCCGACCCGTACGGCAGTGACAAGCCGCTGTTCACCATCACGGCGCAAAACGCCGACCAGTACAAGGACAAGCTCTCGCCCGGCCAGCTGGCCATGCTCAAACGCTACCCGGACACCTACAAGATCCCGGTGTTCAAGACCCACCGCGGCTCCACGGCGCCTGCCGATGTGTTCGCCGCCATCAAGGAAAACGCCACCAAGACCACCCTGGTAGAGGGCGGCAACGGCCTGAACAACTTCCGCACGGCGGTGCCGTTCCCGATCCCGAAAACCGGCCTGGAAGTGATCTGGAACCACATCACCCGCTACCGCGGCGGCAGCGTCAGCCGCCTGGTGACCCAGGCCACGCCACAGCAGAACGGCTCTTTCAACCCGGTGTACTTCTCTGACCAGTTCGTCTTCCGCGACAAGATGAAGGACTACGACCCGAACAACCCGGGCAACATCCTGTTCTACTTCAAGCAGGAAGTGACCGCGCCTGCGCGCCTGGCCGGTACCGTGCTGCTGGTGCACGAAACCCTCGACCAGGTGAAGGAACCGCGCAAGGCGTGGATCTACAACGCTGGCCAGCGCCGTGTGCGCCAGGCGCCGCAGGTATCGTATGACGGCCCGGGCACCGCCGCCGACGGCCTGCGTACTTCGGACAACCTGGACATGTTCAACGGCGCGCCAGACCGCTATGACTGGAAGCTGGAAGGCAAGAAGGAGCTGTACATCGCGTCCAACGCCTTCAAGCTCGATGACCCCAAGCTCAAGTACAGCGACATCATCAAGGCGGGGCACATCAACCAGGACCTGACCCGTTACGAACTGCGCCGCGTCTGGCACGTGGTTGCAACCCTGAAACCGGGCCAGCGGCACATCTACGCCAAGCGTGACTTCTACATCGACGAAGACACCTGGCAAGCTGCGGTAATCGACCAGTACGACGGCCGTAACCAGCTGTGGCGCGTGTCCGAGGCCCACGCCCAGCCGTATTACAACAAAGAGGTTCCTTGGTACACCCTGGAAGCCATCTACGACCTGCAGTCGGGCCGTTATCTGGCACTGGGTATGAAAAACGAAGAGAAGAAAGCCTACGACTTCGGCTTCACTGCCAGCAAGGCCGACTTCCAGCCTGCAGCGTTGCGGCAGTCGGGTATTCGTTAAGCACTGCGCAGCCCAACAACGCCCCGGCTTGCCGGGGCGTTTCCATTTTCCTGTCCCGGCCTCTTCGCGGGTAAACCCGCTCCTACAGGAACTGCACAGGTTTCAAATCCGGTGAAGGACCTGTAGGAGCGGGTTCACCCGCGAAGAGGCCGGCACAGGCAATAAACCCGCTGAATACCTCCCCAAACCCCCGCCCCAGCGCCCGTCCATCAGCCAAGTTGCTTTTTGTCGCAGTCTTTTCCACCGCAATTGTGCCCATCATCTTCAAATGCGCAGCGTTACCGGCTAGTCTCGCAAACATCCATATCGCCGTAGTCTTCCACCCAGAACGAGCCGGCCATGACAGATCTGTCCCGTACGCATGGATTCGCGACCCAGGCCCTTGGCCTGCTGGACGGGCGTTTCTTCCGGCCGCCGCTACCGGACGGGCACGTGCCGCGGCTGCGCTTGTGCCAGCGCTTGCACGCCGGCCTTGGCGGGCGGTTGCTGCTGGTCAATGCCCCGGCAGGTTTCGGCAAGAGCTCCATGGCCATCGAGTTTTGCGAAGCACTGCCAGAGCACTGGCGCAGCCTGTGGCTGGGCCTGAGCCAGCGCGATGCCGACCCTGGGCGCTTCCTCGAACGCTTGCTCGAGGGCCTGCAGCAGTACTGCCCAGCCTTGGGCGGCCAGGCCATGGGCCTGTTGAAAATGCGCCAGCGCCATCAGCCATTCGCCTTTGAAGAGTGGCTCGACGGCTTACTCGACGAGCTGACGCTGTACCTGCGTGCCGACACGCCCCTGCTGCTGGTGCTGGATGACTATCACCTTGCCCAAGGGCCGGTGCTCGACCGTTGCCTGCAGTTTTTCCTCAATCATTTACCCCCTGGGCTGGTGCTGCTGGTTACCAGTCGCACCAGGCCGGACTGGCACCTGGCACGGCTGCGCCTGTCGCGACAGCTGGTCGAGCTCAACGAACAGGATTTACGCCTCACTGCCGAAGAATCGCTGGCGGTGATCGGTCGCCAGCCCACCGGGCTGCGTGGCCAGGCCCTGGACAATCTGATCCAGCGCAGCGACGGCTGGGTGGCCGGGCTGCGCTTCTGGCAACTGGCCGCCAGCGAGAGCACTGACGAGCAGGCCTTGCCCCAGGCGTTGCACGGTGGTGAAGGCCTGATCCGCGACTACCTGCTTGAAGAAGTCATCGACATGCTGCCCGCCGACGTCCAGGCCTTTTTGTACGAAACCGCCTGCCAGGAGCGCTTCTGCGCCCCGCTGTGCGATGCCGTGCGCGGTCGCCATGACAGCGCCTCGATCCTGCGCTTCCTGCAGGCGCACCAGGTGTTCCTGGTGCCGCTGGACGAGCATGGCCACTGGTTCCGCTATCACCATCTGTTCTCCGACTTGTTGCGCAGCCGCCAGGCCAGTGAGCCGCTGGCGGCCCTGCACCTGCGTGCCTGCCGCTGGTTCGAGCGCCAGGGCCTGCTGGATGAAGCGGTGGAGCAGGCGCTGCGTGCCGGCCATCTCGATGTGGCCGCCGACCTGGTACAGAGCCTGTCCGAGGAACAGTTACTGGCCGAGCAGAATGTCGGCATGCTGTTGCGCTGGAAGATGGACTTGCCTGACAGCCTGCTGATCAGCACGCCGCGGCTGATCGTGTTGTACAGCTGGGCGCTGGGCCTGGCGTGTCAGTTGGATGCGGCCGAAGAACTGGCGGGCTACCTCAGCCGCTTCCTGCCCGCACCCTCGGCGACCGCGCAAAAGTCCATGCTCGCCCAGTGGCTGGCGCTGAGCGGGGTCATCGCCCGGGGCCGTGGAGACCGCGAGCGCACCCTGGCCTACTGCGGTGAAGCGCTACAGAGCCTGCCCGGCAAGCGCTACGGCCAGCGCCTGGTGTGTTTGTCGACGCTTTCCAACCTGGCCATTGCCGATGGCGACTTCTGGCGCGCCCGTGGCTGGAACCGTGAGGCGCTGGAGCTGGCCCAGCGGGTCGGCAACCCGTTGTTCGAAGCATTGGCCCATTACGACCGGGCACGTGTACTGCACGCCCGTGGCGAGGTATTGCGCGCATTGGACGAAGTGCATCAGGGCCTGCAGCGCCTGCAAGGGCTATCGGCGCAGCGGCTGTATGCGGTACGTGCACGCCTGACGCTGTATGAAGGCTACCTGCTGGTCTCGCGCCTGCAACCGGCCCAGGGCCGTGCGCGCTTGCGTGCAGGGCTGGGCGAAGCGCGTGCCTGCCGGGATATCAGTGTGCTTATCGGCCATTGCGTGATTGCCACGCTCGATGGCCGGGAAGGGCACTTTGCCGAAGCGTTTGCCGAGCTGGCCGAGGCAGAACGGCTGATGCACATCTGGGACGTGCCCCCGGTCTATTACCTGGCCATGATCACCCTGGTCAAATGCGAACTGTGGTTGGCCCAAGGCCGCATCGACCTGGCAGAGTCCTGGTTGCTGCGCTTGGGCCAGGCCTATGGCGGCGAGCAGCCGGCGGCGGCGCCAGAATTCCACCCGCTGCTGCCGCTGCACATCGCTTTGCAGCAGGCACTGCTCGAACGCATCCAGTTGCATGGCGACGCCGCCGTGCAGCGCCTGTCCGGCCTGGTCGAGCGTGGCCGTGCCAGTGGCGGTATGATGCTCACGGTCAACGCCCTGTGCCAGTGGCTTGCGCTGTTGCTGCACGAAGGCCGGGAAGGGCAGGCTGCGCAGTTGCTGCCGGGTTTGCTGGAGGCTGCGGCGGGCGGCGTGCTGCAGCCGTTCCAGCCGCTGTTGGAGCAATACCCTCAGTGGCTTCACGACCAATTGCAGGCAAGTGCTGCCAGCCCGGTTCAGGCCGAACTGCTCAGGCGCCTGCCGCCGCAGCCAAGCGCCAGCATGGGCAGCGGCGAGGCGCTGAGTGGCCGCGAACTGGCGGTGCTGGAACTGATTGCCCAAGGCTGCTCCAACCAGCAGATCAGCGAGCGCCTGTTCATTTCGCTGCACACGGTGAAAACCCACGCCAGTCATATCAACAGCAAACTGGGGGTGGAGCGGCGTACCCAGGCGGTGGCCAAAGCCAAATCCCTGGGGCTGCTGGCATGAGGCTGGTCCTGCCGTTCCTGGCCCGTTAAAGTAATGGCCTGAGGCCATGGTTTGTGGCTGATAATGCTCTACCCTCATCTTTCCCGACCAGCTGCCGATACAGCGATCGGTGGCATCGCCTCGCGCGATTTTTCAATCATTCCAAGGCAGGTCGTGTTGATGCTGCAGTACGGGCAAAAGAGCTTTCTGATCGTCGATGACTTTACCGACTTTCGCACGTCGACCCGTTCGATGTTGCGCGAGCTGGGTGTGCGTGACGTCGACACCGCTGACAGCGGCGAGCAGGCGCTGCGCATGTGCGCGCAGAAACGCTATGACTTCATTCTGCAGGACTTCCACCTGGGCGACGGCAAGAAGAACGGCCAGCAGGTGCTCGAAGACTTGATCATCGACAAGCACATCAGCCATGAGTGCGTGTTCATCATGGTCACTGCCGAGAGCAGCCAGGCCATTGTCCTCAGTGCCATCGAGCACGAGCCCGATGCCTACCTGACCAAACCGTTCAACCGGGTCGGGCTGGCCCAGCGTGTCGAAAAACTGTTCCAGCGCAAGACGCTGCTCAAGCCGATCCTGCAGGCCTTGGACCGTAACCGCCCGGCTGAAGTGCTGGCGGCATGCGCCGAGCTGTGCAAGCGGGACCCGCGCCTGGCACCGCTGTGCTTGCGCTATCGGGCCGATGCCTTGCGCAACCTCAACCGCTTCGACGAGCTGGAAAAATTCCTCAAGGCCATCCTGGCCAGCCGCCCGCAGCCGTGGGTGTATGCCGCACTGGGTGCGCTGATGCAAAAGCGCGGGCAGAATGCCCAGGCCCAGGGTGTGTACGAGCAGGCGTTGAAGGCGTTCCCGATCATGCCGAGCCTGTACGATGGCATGGCTGAAGTGCTGGTCGCCCAGGGTGAAACCAAGCGTGCGCAGAGCCTGCTTGAAGAGGCCGTACGCCTGTCGCCACTGTCGGTGCGCCGACAGTCGACGCTGGGCAAGCTGGCGCTGGAAAACCAGGATTTCGAGAGCGCTTCGAAAGCTTTCCGCCATGCAGTGAACCAAGGGCAGAGTTCGCGTTACAAGGATGCCGAGAACAACCTTGGCCTGGTGCAGGCGCTGATGAGCAAGAACGCAGGTTTTGGCCTGGACGCCCGTACCCGGGTCGAAATCAACACCACGCTCAGTGAAGTGGCCAAGGAAAACCCAGAGGACCAGGGTTTGCAGGTGCGTGCGCGAATGATGAAAGCCGCCAGCCTGCAGCAGGCTGGCGACCCGGAAACGGCGGCCAAGCTGACCGAGCAGGCGATCCAGCGCCTGGACAAGATGAACCAGTTCTTCTCAGTCGATTCGGCCCTGACCGTTGCCGCGCAGTTGCAGGCAATGGGCCAGGACGCCGCCGCCATCGGCGTACTGAAGAACTGTGTGGAAAGTTATGGCGATGACCCCAAGGTCATGGAGAAAGTGGGCAAGCTGACCGACGACCCCAGCGTGCTCAACGCCATTACCGAAGCGGTCACCCTCAATCGCCAGGGTGTGCGCAGTTACCAGGGAGGGCAGCTCGGCGAGGCGTTGCAACTGTTCCGCAAGGCATTGGGTTTACAGCCGAAGAACATCAGCATCGCCCTCAACACCGCCCAGGCGCTGCTGCGCATTGGCGGTGAAAACCCTCCGCCCGCGATCATGCAGGAGTGCCGCGACGCCTTGACCAGCGTGGCCGGTATCCCTGTCAGCGACAATCGCTATGACCGTTACCGCAAACTGCACATCCGAGTGTTCGGCGCATGACTCAAGACAATCTGGGGCTGGATTTTTCCACGGTGATCGCCTCCACCGTGCACGACCTGAAGAATACCCTGTCCGCGCTGATCCAGTCCCATGACCAGTGGGTACAGCGCTTGCCCGAGGAACTGCGCGGGGGCCCCGAGCAAGGTGTGATGGAGCACGAGTTTCGCCACCTCAACGGCATGCTGGTGCAATTGTTGGGGCTGTACAAACTGGGTGTGAACCAACTGCCGGTGTGCCCCGACTATCATGAACTGGACGACTTCATCGAGGCCCAATTGGCCGCGCACGAAGAAGTGCTCAAGCACAAGGACATCATTGCCACCTGGCGTATCGACACTGACAACCCGTTGGGCTTCTTCGACCGCGAACTGGTGGCTTCGGTCATCTCCAATGTGATCACCAATGCTACCCGCTTTGCCGCGCATGCCTTGCTGATCACCATCGAAGAGGCCGACAACCAGCTGGCCATTTGCGTCAACGATGACGGCCCGGGTTATCCACAGCGCATGCTCGAGCGCCAGGAGGAGTACATCCAGGGTATCGATTCAAACAGTGGCAGTACCGGCCTGGGGCTGTACTTTGCGGCACGGATTGCGGCGCTGCATGAAAGCGGCGGTGTGCGCGGGCGGATCGAAATTTCCAACGGTGGGGCGCTTGGGGGAGGGTTGTTCAGGTTGTTCCTGCCTTAAAAACAGGCTGAGCCAGTGTTTCGTTTTTTTGCAGTTGGGAAGTCGTTTCCCAGGGTAGCGTAGGGCATTTCCTAGATGCGATTGCAGGGCTTTTGTCATGGCCGGGCTAATGGCAGTGTAGATACGACGTCTCTACATTTTTCTTGCAATCGCTTGGAGGGTTTCTACTATGTATCTACCTTGGGAGATACTCATGCAAATCAAGATTCAGCAATGGGGCAACAGTGCCGCCATCCGCTTGCCGGCCGCAGTCCTCAAACAGATGCGTCTCGGTGTCGGCTCTACATTGAGCCTGGATACTGCCGGTGAGGCCCTGGTGCTCAAGCCTGTCAGGTCAAAACCCAAATATACCCTTGAAGAGTTGATGGCTCAGTGCGATCTGAATGCACCGGAGCCAGCAGACATGGCTGACTGGAACGCAATGCGCCCGGTGGGGCGTGAGGTGTGAAGCGGGTGAAGTTCGCCAGGGGCGATATCGTTCGTGTCAACCTCGACCCCACAGTCGGGCGAGAGCAGCAAGGTGCGGGGCGGCCTGCGCTTGTGCTCACCCCGGCGGCGTTCAATGCGTCAGGCCTGGCAGTAATAGTCCCCATTACCCAGGGCGGCGATTTTGCAAGGCACGCAGGTTTCGCTGTCACGCTCAACGGTGCAGGAACGCAAACTCAGGGTGTGATGCTTTGCAACCAAGTGCGTACAGTCGACCTTGAAGCCCGTCTGGCCAAGCGCATAGAGTCGGTACCTGAAGTTGTGATTCTCGATGCACTGGCTCGCGTGCAAACCCTCTTCGATTAATCGGTTCCTCTATTTACCATGCAGAATCCATCGCCCGCACTCATCCGCGAAACCTTCCCCGTAGGCCCCCTGCAGTGCAACTGCACCCTGATCGGCGACCCGCTAACCAAAAAGGCCATCGTCGTCGACCCGGGCGGTGACCCGGACAAGATCCTTGCTCGCCTGCAGGCCCACGGCCTGACGCTGGTAAGCATCATCCACACCCACGCGCACTTCGACCACTTCCTCGCCTCGGGCAAGCTCAAGGAACTGACGGGCGCCACGCTGCACCTGCACAAGGACGACCAAGTGCTGTGGGACAACCTGGAAATGCAATGCCAGATGTTCGGTGTGCCCTACACCCCGGTGCCGGCTCCCGATCGCTGGCTGGGCGACGACGAAGAACTGGCCTGCGGTTGCGGCGTGGCCTTGCATACACCGGGCCACACCCCAGGCTCCATGAGCTTCTGGTTTGCCGATGCCAAGCTGCTGATCGCTGGCGACACCTTGTTCCATCGTGGTATCGGCCGCACCGATTTGTGGGGCGGCGACCAGCGGGCTATCGTGCGTTCCATCAAGGAGCGGCTGTACCGGCTGGACGAGCAAGCCATCGTGGTGACCGGCCACGGGCCTGATACTTGCCTGGGTGACGAAATGCGCGAAAACCCCTTCGTGCGGGCCTGATGGCACATGAAGGCACTTTCATGGAATTTTTCATTGCCCGCGTGTTCCAAGGCTGGCATAGATCCGTTCGTGATCTGCCGCATTCATGAATTCAGTAGGAGCTTGTCCATGTTCACCATGCGTCGTCTGATTATCGTCGCAACTGCCGCTGCCCTGATGACCGGCTGTGCCGGCCAGAACCCTTATGACAGCCAGGGTCAGGCACAGGGCTCCACGGGGATGAGCAAAACCGCCAAATACGGCGGCCTGGGTGCACTGGCTGGTGCTGTCGCCGGTGCTGCCATCGACCACAACAACCGTGGCAAGGGTGCACTGATCGGCGCCGCCGCAGTGGGTGCAGCAGCTGCCGGTTACGGCTACTACGCCGACAAGCAGGAAGCCGCACTGCGTGCACAAATGGCCAACACCGGTGTGGAAGTGCAGCGTCAGGGTGACCAGATCAAGCTGATCATGCCGGGCAACATCACCTTCGCTACCGACTCGGCCAACATTGCGCCGAGCTTCTACCAGCCGCTCAACAACCTGGCCGGTTCGTTCAAGCAGTTCAACCAGAACACCATCGAAGTGGTCGGTTTCACCGACAGCACCGGCAGCCGCCAGCACAACATGGACCTGTCCCAGCGCCGTGCACAGGCAGTCAGCACCTACCTGACTTCGCAGGGTGTGGACGCCTCGCGCCTATCGGTACGTGGCATGGGCCCGGACCAGCCGATCGCCAGCAATGCCGATGCCAATGGCCGTGCGCAGAACCGCCGTGTGGAAGTGAACCTGAAGCCTATTCCAGGTCAGCAGTATGACCAGCAGCAGGGCCAGGTTCAGCAGTATCCCTGATTGACCGCCAGGGCCGCACAGCGGCCCTGTGGGAGCGGGCATGCCCGCGAAGCAGACAACACCGTGTATGGCACCGGCTTCGCCGGTGTTCGCGGCTGAAGCCGCTCCCACAGGGGCTGCAAAGCAGCCCCAGGTTCTAACCTGTTACGCTGGCCTGAATCGCCGTCAGGGCAATGGTGTGCACGATATCGTCCACCTGAGCCCCGCGCGGCAGGTCGTTTACCGGCTTGCGCAAACCCTGCAGCATCGGCCCCAGGCTGACCCCGTCGGCACTGCGCTGCACAGCCTTGTGCGTGGTATTGCCGGTGTTCAGGTCAGGGAACACGAACACCGTGGCACGCCCTGCCACCGGGCTGTCCGGCGCCAACTCGCGGGCAATCGCCGGGTTGGCCGCCGCGTCATACTGCAACGGCCCATCGATCAGCAGCCCCTGCGTCGCGCCCTGTGCCAGGCGTGTCGCTTCGCGCACTTTCCCGACTTCTTCATCGCTGGCCGAATCGCTTGAATAACTGATCATCGCCACCCGTGGCGCAATGCCGAAGGCCTGCGCCGACTCGGCACTCTGCTGGGCGATCTCGGCCAGTTCTGCGGCGCTCGGGTGTGGGTTCATCACGCAGTCGCCGTACACCAGCACCTGCTCGGGGAACAGCATGAAGAATACCGACGACACCAGGCTCGAGCCCGGCGCGGTCTTGATCAACTGCAGGGCAGGGCGGATGGTGTTGGCGGTGGAGTGCACCAGGCCGGAAACCAGCCCGTCCACTTCATCCAGGGCCAGCATCATGGTGCCGATCACCACCGGGTCTTCCAGTTGCTGCTCGGCCATCGGTGCATTGAGGTTCTTGCTCTTGCGCAGCTCGACCATCGGCTCTACATAGCGACCGCGAATCAGCTCGGGGTCGAGAATTTCCAGGCCCGGCGGCAGGGTGATGCCCTGGGCGCGGGCCACGGCGTCGACATCCTCGGGTTTGGCCAGCAGCACGCAACGGGCAATGCCACGGGCCTGGCAGATCGCCGCAGCCTGCACCAGCAAAGGCTCGGCGCCCTCTGGCAGGACAATACGCTTGTTGGCCTGCTGCGCGCGCTGGATCAGCTGATAGCGGAACACCGCGGGTGACAGGCGCAGTTCACGCGGGGTACCGCAGCGTTGGTGCAGCCAGGCCGCATCGAGGTGGCTGGCGACAAAGTCGGTGATGAACTCGGCACGTTCGCGGTCATCCACCGGGATTTCGCGGTTCAGCGAATTGAGCTGGTTGGCGGTGTCGTAAGAGCCGGTACTGACCGACAGGATCGGCAGGCCAGCCTGCAACGCGCCACGGCACAGGCCAAGGATGCGTGCGTCGGGCTTTGTATCGCTGGTCAGCAGCAACCCCGCCAGCGGCACACCATTGATAGCCGCAAGGCTCACGGCGAGGATGATGTCATCCCGGTCGCCCGGGGTTACCACCAGGGTTCCGGGCGTGAGCAGCGGCACGGTATTGGCGACCGTACGCGCACAAATAATGATCTTGCTCATGCGCCGCTGCTCGTAATCGCCGGCATTGAGCACCTGGGCGCCGAGCAAGTCGGCCACATCGCGTGTGCGCGGTGCGTTCAGCTCCGGTTGGAAAGGGATGCAACCCAGCAGGCGGAAGTCATTGCCACGCAGCAAGGGCGAGTGTTCCCGCAGGCGCGTGGCGAAATCGGCCATGCTTTCGTCGGTGCGCACCTTGTTGAGAATGACGCCAAGCACTTTCGGATCACGCGGGCCACCATACAGTTGGGCCTGCAACTCCACGCGCCCGGAAAGCTCGTTGAGCACTTCATTCTCTGGCGCGGAGACCAGAATCACTTCGGCATCCAGGCTCTTGGCCAGGTGCAGGTTGACGCGCGCCGCATAGCTGGCGTGGCGCGTGGGTACCATGCCTTCGACCACCACCACGTCATTGCCGACGCAGGCTTGCTGGTAGAGGCGGATGATTTCCTCAAGCAGCTCGTCCAGCTGGCCGTCGCCGAGCATGCGCTCGACCTGGGCCAGGCTCAGTGGCACGGGAGGCTTGATGCCGTGGGTGCGGGCGACCAGTTCGCTGGAGCGTTCGGGGCCGGTGTCACCCGGGTGAGGCTGTGCGATCGGCTTGAAGAAGCCGACCTTCAGGCCGGCGCGCTCAAGGGTACGCACCAGGCCCAAGCTGATCGAAGTCAGGCCGACACCGAAGTCGGTCGGCGCAATGAAAAATGTCTGCATGCGTGCTTCTCGAAATAAGCGGTGCAAGAAATTAACGGCCAAGGGTAGCGCTATCGGCCCCCTGTGCGCACCAGCCGCACGCGAAAGGCAGGCCGATGCGTTGTGCGCGCTGTACCGGGTCAAGCACCCAGGGGCGTGACTGCCAGGGTGGCTGGTGACGCAGGTGCTGAGTGTGGCCGCAGGACAGTTCGGCCACCCAGTGGCCTTCTTCGTCCTGGTGAAAGCCGGTGATCCGACTGATGGGCCGCTGCTGGTCCGCAGTGCGTTCGCAATCGGGCGATGGCTTGGTTACACTTGTGCGCTCTACATTCTTTTGCAAAAGGTCTTGCCCCATGCTGATCGCCGCCAACAAGGCTGTCTCCATCGACTATACCCTGACCAACGACGCCGGGGAGACCATCGACAGCTCCGCCGGTGGTGCGCCGCTGGTTTACCTGCACGGTGCCGGCAACATCATCCCGGGCCTGGAAAAAGCCCTGGAAGGCAAGCAGGCCGGTGACGAACTGAACGTTTCCATCGAGCCGGAAGAGGCCTACGGCGAATACCTGGCCGAGCTGGTCAGCACCCTGAACCGCAGCCTGTTCGAAGGTGTCGACGTGCTGGAAGTCGGCATGCAGTTCCATGCTTCGGCGCCGGACGGCCAGATGCAGATCGTCACCATCCGCGACATCGACGGCGACGACGTCACTGTTGACGGCAACCACCCGCTGGCCGGCCAGCGCCTGACCTTCCAGGTCAAGGTGGTCGACGTGCGTGACGCCAGCGACGAAGAAATCGCTCACCGTCACATCCACGGTGAAGGTGGCCATCACCACTGATTTTCTGCGCTAAGCTCAGAAAGTCGCCAGGCGCTCGGGCAAACCGATTTGCCTTCCTACGGGAGGTGAACGGTTTGGACGAGCGCCTTTTTAGTGGGCGGAATTCGCCTGTGCGGCACCCGGGAAGCTGAGAGGGGATTCGTCATGAGTGCATTTCACGAGCTGAAACTGGACGCGCTGAACGGCGGGGAGCTGCCGCTCGCACCGTTCAAGGGCCAAGTGGTGCTGGTGGTCAACGTCGCTTCCAAGTGTGGTCTCACGCCGCAATACAAAGCCCTGGAAAACCTCTATCAGGTTTACAAGGACAAGGGCTTCAATGTGCTTGGCCTGCCGTGCAACCAGTTTGCCGGGCAAGAGCCAGGCAGCGAAAAGGAAATTCAGGACTTCTGCAGCCTGAACTACGGGGTGAGCTTCCCGCTGGGCGGCAAGCTGGAGGTCAACGGGCCACAGCGCCATTCGCTGTATCGCCTGCTGGCGGGTGAGGGCGCCGAGTTCCCTGGCGATATCACCTGGAACTTCGAGAAGTTCCTGGTCGGCAAGGATGGGCGGGTGCTGGCGCGCTTCTCGCCGCGTACGGCGCCGGATGATCCGGCGGTGGTGCAGGCGATCGAGAAAGCGCTGGGGTGATAATCCCGGGGCCGCTGTGCGGCCCTTTCTGCAACGTGGCAGGCCCTGATATTTTTGCCAGTAGCCAACCGGGTGACGGTGTTGCCAAACTTCAACCTCGTGAAACGCAAACGGGGTTTGGTCGATGGCGAGCAAATTGTTTTATCAACAGGACCGTCTGGCGCTGATACAGCACACACAGGCACAGCGCCGGTTGATGACTTCAGAGATACAAACCCATGCATTGCTGCTAGAGGCAACGCAGGCAACTCCCCCCGTCTTACTGGCCAGTGATGCTTTAGGCTCCACTTTGCTGATCAACCCACAGCAGAAAGCCAGACATTGTTGTTATTCACCGTATGGCTATCAGCCAACTCAGCCCGGGTTGCCTGCATTTACCGGCCAAGTACCTGAGCCAGTAATGGGCGGATACCTGCTAGGGAATGGTTACCGTCTCTACCATCCACGCTTGATGCGCTTCCACTCTCCTGACGACTGGAGCCCATTCGGGGCGGCGGGGATTAATCCATATGTTTACTGCAAAAGCGACCCGGTCAACCACAGCGACCCCTCGGGCCGCATCCTGCAAAAACCCCTAAAAATATTAAAATCTGTAAAAAGTACCGCGCTGAAACTTATCGATACGGTGGCGTATGAATATGTCAAAGCCAAACATGGAGAAAAGATTTTCAAAAAAATAGATCAGTTGGAAGCGGCCCCTTCCACCTGGTCAAGCGCTGGCGCTAACACCCAAAATAGTACGCTCAGCTCGGCTGAGATCAAGGTCGGTGAGCGCATGTTGAGTGATGAGCTGAAATATCTGAAAGACACCAATAATACAACAAGAACCCGCCTACAAAGCGCAGCGCAGGGTGGAGAAGGCAGCAAAATAATCTTCGCTGAAGACGCCAGTTATATTACGGATAATCTTGTCATCCAACGTGCTGAAGCATTAAAAGCGATCGGGGGGTTGGAAAAAGCAGCAGCCAATTTGAGGCAACACAAACGGGCCGTAAGTTATCAAACACGCATACACGCGCGTCTAGGATGATTCAGGCTTGATCTTCATTGCCAGCGAGCCACTGCCGGGCAAGGGCGCAGCATCTTTTCTGAAAGCCGTGCTCAGATATTCCTCGAACTGCTCGACAATCGCCGTCCAGCCCTGGCGGCTGGCATGCTGTCGCGCGTTCAGGCGCACCCGGCGCAATGTTTCTTCTTCTTCCAGTAGCCAACAAGCCGCATCAATGAACGCCGCCTGGTCCCCCGGCATGGCCAGCGCGCCGCTATGGCCATGGCGAATATGCTGCGCTGCAGCGGCCTCGTCATAAGCCACCACCGCCAACCCCGAAGCCATCGCCTCGAGCACCACATTGCCAAAGGTTTCGGTCAGGCTCGGGAACAGGAACAAATCGCCGCTGGCATAGTGTTCAGCCAGTATTTCGCCGCGCTGGGCGCCACAGAACACCGCGTCCGGCAACTGTTGCTCGAGGGTGGCGCGCTGAGGGCCGTCCCCTACGAAAACAAGGCGCAGGCGCTTCTGTGGATAAGTCTTTTGCAGTGCCTCCAGGCACGGCCGCAACAAGCCAAGGTTCTTTTCCACCGCCAACCGGCCGACATGCAGCACGGCGATATCGTCCGGCCCAAGCCCCCAGCTTTCGCGTAACGCCTGGCTACGTCGCGCCGGGTTGAACAGGCAGGCATCGACACCCCGGGCCAGCAGTTCCAGGCGTTCGAAACCACGGCGCTCAAGTTCCAGGCGCTGGCTGAGGCTAGGGACGAGGGTGATGGCCGTGCGCCGATGGAACCAGCGCAGGTAGTGCGTGAGCATGCGCGCCAGCAGGCCCAGCCCGTACTGGCCGGAATACTGCGGAAAGTTGGTATGAAAACCACTGACCACCGCTACCCCCAGGCGCCGCGCCGCACGCAAAGCACTGAGCCCGAGCGGCCCTTCGGTGGCGATGTACAGCACATCCGGGCGCTGTCGCCGCCAGCGACGCAACAGCTTGTGCATCGACACTTCGCCCCACTGCAAACCGGGGTAGCCCGGCAAGGCCCAGCCCCGGCACAGCATCAGCTGTGGGTCGTTGTGCACCGGCCCTTCGCCGGCCTGGCGCGGGCGCACCACTTCAAGCTCATGGCCGCGTTGGCGCAGCCCTTCGCTGAGGCGGCCAAGGGTGTTGGCCACGCCGTTGATTTCGGGTGGGAAGGTTTCACTGACCAGGGTGATGCGTAGGGCGCGTGTATTCATGACAAAAAGTTTCCGCCTGCTCGATTGCGCCAATGTGACTGCCATGTGACGTACAGATGACGCCTGACCGCCGACGCACGAATATTTCCTGGCGCGGTGCTCAAGAAGGTGTCACTGGCAGCCGATGAAGATGCATTCGACTACCTGATGCGCTCCATAGGAGAGCGGTGATGTTCAACAACAAGCTCAAGCAAGAAATCCGTCAGCTGCGCGAAGACCTGTTGTCTATCCAACAGGTCAAGAGCAGCCTCGACAGCGAGATGCTGGTACTGCAACTCGACCCCCAGGGACGGATCGAGATGGTCAATGGCAACTTTGAGAGCGAGATGCTCTACCGTGCCGAACAATTGCTTGGACGCAACATCGAGGACATCGTCCCTGACCATGTCAAATCGCTGGATTTCTACCAGCGCATGAAAAGCGCGATCAGCCGTGGCGAACACCTGAACGGCGCGTTTCGCCTGCTGCGCGGCAATGGCCAGGAAGCCTGGCTGCGTTCGATCCTGCAGCCGGTGAAGAACAGTGAAGGGCGCATCAAGTACTTCACCCTGCATTCCAGCGACCTCACCCGTACCATTCAGACCTCACGCGAGCATGAAAGCCTGATCAAGGCGCTGATGCGTTCCACCGCGGTGATCGAGTTCGACCTCGACGGCACCATTCTCACCGCCAATGACCGTTTCCTGGCCACCGTCGGCTACCGCCTGGAGCAGATTCGCGGCAAGCATCACCGTATGTTCTGCGAGCCGGAAGAGGCCAACTCGGCCGGCTACCAGGCGTTCTGGGGCAAGCTGCGCCGGGGCGAGTACGTGGCCGAGCGCTTCAAACGTATCGATGCCTATGGCCGGGTGATCTGGCTGGAGGCGTCGTACAACCCGATTTTCGATGCTCATGACGTGCTGTACAAAGTGGCCAAGTTCGCCACCGTGATCACCGACCAGGTCAACCAAGAGCAAGCGGTGGCCGAGGCGGCAGATGTTGCCTACACCACCTCACTGGGGACGGATGCCAGCGCCCGCAAGGCCACCGATGTGGTGACCCAGAGCGTCAGCGTGATGCGTGGCCTGGAGGCTTCGATGCAAGAAGCGGCCGAAGGTATCCAGGCACTGGATACCCAGTCGCGGGTGATCGGCTCGATCATCAAGACCATCAGCGACATTGCCGGGCAGACCAACCTGCTGGCGCTGAACGCCGCCATCGAAGCTGCCCGCGCAGGCGAGCAGGGGCGTGGTTTTGCCGTGGTGGCCGACGAAGTACGCCAGCTGGCTTCGCGCACCAGCACCGCCACCGAGGAAATCGCCCGGGTTGTGCAGCAGAACGAGCAACTGGCGCAGGCGGCGGTGGCGATCATTGATACCAGCAAGCGCCAGGCCGAACAGGGGCTGGCGCTGGCGGACGAGACCGGCAGCGTGATTGTCGAGATCCAGGACGGGGCGAAGCGGGTGGTGGATGTGGTGGGGCAGTTTTCCAGCCGGTTGGGGCAGTAGAAACCAAGCCAGACGCGCTCTGCTTTTTGTAGGAGCGGCCTTGCCGAGGCGTCGGACCGGTCGGATAGGGCCGCAACGCGGCCCCGGGATCTCAAAGTTAATGCACAAATTGTTGGGGCCGCTCTGCGGCCCTATCGCGACACAAGGCCGCTCCTACAGGGATCGCGTACAGCCAAGGATCAGTTGCGCTCGCGCACCCAGAACAACGTAGCCCCCGCCACCGCCGCGGGCATCATCAGCACGTTCACCACCGGAATCATCAACGCCAGGTAGGTTATGCCGCCAAAGCCCAGCGACTGCCAGCGCTTCTGGCGCAGCCAGGCGAGCATGTCCTGCCAGCTCATTTTGTTATTGTCCGCCGGGTAGTCGATGTACTGAATGGCCATCATCCACACGCCGAAGATCAGCCACAGCGGTGCAGCCACTACGTTCACCACTGGGATCAGCGACAGGATGAACAGGGCGATGGCGCGGGGCAGGAAGTAGCCCAGCTTGCGCATCTCACGGCTGAGCGTGCGCGGCACCATGGCCACCAGCTCACCCCAGCTGAAGGCCGGGAAGTTGTCTTCGCCGCGCACCACTACTTCGACCTTTTCCGCCAGGAAGCCATTGAACGGCGCAGCAATGACGTTGGCCACCAGGGTGAAGGTGAAAAACACCATCAACACCACCAAGGCGACGAACAACGGCCAGAGGATGTAGGTAAGGAAGCTCAGCCAGCTCGGCAAGCTTGGCATTAGCGCATCCACCCACAGGCTGAACTGATGGCCGGCGAAGTAGATCAGGCCACCGAACAGCAACAGGTTGACCGCCAACGGCAGCAGCACGAACAAGCGCAGATTGGGGCTCAGCACCAGTTTCAGGCCTTCGCGCAGGTATTGGGGGCCAGAGAGGACAGGGGCTTGCATCGAGGTACTCCGCAGACAAGGAAAACGCGCTGACCTTACCGAGTTTGTCGCGCCGACGAAAGGCGGCTGGCGGGCGCGAAACCGGCTGTAACAAAAGCACCAGCCGCTTGGCCGCCGATGAAATCGCAGCATAGACGATGCCTATGAGGTGGATTGTCGAAGGATATTTCCTTAATCTTTGCGACCTCGCTACAGTGCGCTCAACTTTCCGCTTTCTGGGCCTGCGCGTTGTAGCCTTCCCCAAGTGCTGCGTGGGTCCTTTTTATTTTCCAGCTGGCGCCGCCGGTACACCGATACCGGCCCGCTCGACAGGAGTTCGACATGTCTGAAGTACGTCATTCGCGCGTCATCATTCTCGGTTCCGGCCCTGCCGGTTACAGCGCCGCGGTGTATGCCGCCCGTGCCAACCTCAAGCCGCTGCTGATCACCGGCATGCAGGCCGGTGGGCAATTGACCACCACTACCGAAGTCGACAACTGGCCGGGCGACCCCCACGGCCTGACCGGCCCGGCCCTGATGCAGCGCATGCAAGAGCACGCCGAGCGTTTCGAAACCGAAATTGTCTTCGACCACATCAATGCCGTCGACCTGGCCAACAAGCCGTTCACCCTGCAGGGTGACAGCGGCAAGTACACCTGCGACGCGCTGATCATCGCCACTGGCGCCAGCGCCCGCTACCTGGGCCTGCCGTCGGAAGAAACCTTCATGGGCAAGGGCGTTTCGGCCTGCGCTACCTGCGACGGTTTCTTCTACCGCAACAAGCCGGTGGCCGTGGTTGGCGGCGGCAACACTGCCGTTGAAGAAGCACTGTACCTGGCCAACATCGCCAGCAAGGTGACCCTGGTACACCGTCGTGAAACCTTCCGCGCCGAGAAGATCCTGGTCGACAAGCTGAACGCCCGCGTGGCCGAAGGCAAGATCGAGCTCAAGCTCAACGCCACCCTGGACGAAGTGCTGGGCGACAACATGGGCGTGACCGGTGCGCGCCTGAAGAACAACGACGGCAGCAGCGACGAAATCAAGGTCGACGGCGTGTTCATTGCCATCGGCCACACCCCGAACACTTCGCTGTTCGAAGGCCAGCTGACCCTGAAAGACGGCTACCTGGTGGTCAACGGCGGCCGTGAAGGCAATGCCACTGCCACCAACGTCGAAGGTGTGTTCGCTGCCGGTGACGTGGCTGACCACGTTTACCGCCAGGCCATTACCTCGGCCGGTGCTGGCTGCATGGCGGCGCTGGACGTTGAGCGCTACCTGGACGGGCTGGCCAACGCCTCGTTCTGACTCGAGATTGTCGGGGGCTGCTTTGCAGCCCTTCGCGGGTGAACCCGCTCCTACAGGAGTATGTGAACCATTGTAGGAGCGGGTTCACCCGCGAAGGGGCGCAAAGCGCCCCCAAAAAAACCGGCTCAATGGCCGGTTTTTTTTGTCTGCTATTTGCTCAGAGGCTCAAGCGCATCGAAAGGTCGACCGCCTTCACATCTTTAGTCATCGCACCAATCGAAATGTAATCCACCCCGGTCTCGGCAATCACCCGCAAGGTGCTCTCGTTAACTCCGCCACTGGCTTCCAGCTTGGCTTTCCCGGCAGTAATGCCCACTGCCTCGCGCATTTCATCCAGGTTCAGCTCGTCAAGCATGATGATGTCGGCACCCGCTGCCAGCGCCTCGCGCAGTTCGCTCAGGCTTTCAACTTCGATTTCCACCGGCTTGCCCGGTGCAATGCGGTGCGCCGCCGCCACCGCCTCGGCCACGCCGCCGCTGGCGGCAATATGGTTTTCCTTGATCAGGAAGGCGTCGTACAGGCCGATGCGGTGGTTGTCGCAACCGCCGCAGGTCACCGCGTACTTTTGTGCCAGGCGCAGGCCCGGCAGGGTCTTGCGGGTGTCGAGCAAGCGCACTTGGGTGTCTTTTACCAGGTCGGCAAGGAAGCGCGCGCGGGTGGCAACGCCCGAAAGCAGCTGCAGGAAGTTCAGTGCACTGCGCTCACCGCTCAGCAATGAACGGGCCGGGCCTTCGAGGTGGAACAGCGGCTGGTTGGCGGTGGCCCGTTCACCGTCGGCTACCTGCCAATGCACCGCCACACGCGGGTCGAGCTGGCGGAACACCGCGTCGACCCAGGCGGTGCCGGCGATCACGCAGTCTTCGCGGGTGATGATGGTCGCCTTGGCCAGGCGCTCGGCCGGGATCAACTGTGCGGTGATATCGCCACTGCCGATGTCCTCCAACAGCGCACGGCGCACGTTGGCTTCGATTTCAGCGGTCAAGTCGGCAAGGCGTAGATTCGGCATGGTTGGCTCCACAAGCTAGATGCCCGCGATTATAGGGCAGGGGGCCGGTGTGTACAGCCGCCTTGGCGATGACCTTTGGTCGGAGCGTCGTGAGCAATTGGCCTGAGCTAGGGTCATTAACCCGGCGGTGAGACGACGCTGGCAGCGCTGCGACTTTTTACCGATAATGCGCCCAGTATTTGGCGTCATAGCTTTGACGATTACCGCCTCATCGGGCGAGACACCCTGCAAGGAGTCCAGGATGCAAAAAGAAGGCAAGGTGGTGCCCTTGGCGGCGGCCATCGACCGGGGCGGGCGTGCGCCCCTGCCTTGCCTTCCGGTATTGCTTCTGCAGGTCCGCGACAAGGCCGCGCTGCAGTTGCGCCAAGGCTTGCAGGACTTGTTCGACAACGCCGACGACACCCTCTTCGAAATGGCCGACAAGGCCTTGGACCGTTGTGACCAGGGCCTGTATTTCGAAGCCATGCGCGACCTGCGCCTCAAGCGCAAGAGTATCGAGCGTGGGTTTCTGGATACCTTCCATGAAACCTTTGCGCGCATTGGCCAGGTTGACCTGTTGGCGCATCTGGTCGAGCCGGACAACTCGGGTGGCAAGGCCCAGATAGAACGGGCAGCGGCTGTCGAAGGCATGGTGGGGCGCGTACTGTCCCGCGACGGCATTGCCCTGCAGCAGCTGAGCCTGCGCTTGCAGGCGTTGCTCGACCGCCCGCTGTACGAGCAGCACAACCCGTTGGGGCCGGCGGCATTGTGTGGCTATTTCCTCGATGCCGGGCGCAACCTGGGTGTTTGCCTGCGGGTCAAGCTGGTGCTGCTCAAGCTGTTCGAGCGTTATGTGCTACGCGATGCCGATGTGATCTATGGTGAGGCCAACCAACTGCTGGCCGCCGCCGGGGTACTGCCGGAACTGCAACCGGCACCGCGCCGGCGTGCCGAGGACCGGCGCATGCACGCACGACGCAGCCCGGCAAGGCTTGGCCAGGCGCTGGGTGCGGACGCAGCGGGGCAGGCTTTCTTTGCTTCGCTGCAAACGCTGCTGGCCCCGATGCGAGGGCAGTTCGCCCCGCGTTTGCAGGCGGTGGCAGCTGCCCAGCCGATCACTACCGCCGACCTGCTGCGGTTGCTTTCGCATTTGCAGCGCTACGTGCCCGCCACCCACGAGGCGGATGATTACGAGCTTGGCCCACAACTTGAGCAATTGCTGCTGCGGGTCAGCGTGCGCAGCGGCACACGTCGGCGCATCGCCGTGGCCGACGAAGACATGATCAACCTGGTGAGGCTGCTGTTCGCGTATATCCAGCGCGATGACAACTTGCCGGCCAGCCTGCGAGCACTGATTGCCCGCTTGCAGATTCCCCTGCTCAAGGTGGCACTGCTGGACAAGGGGCTGTTCAGCCGGGCCAGCCACCCGGCGCGCCGCTTGCTCAATGAAATTGCCGGCGCAGCGATTGGCTGGGAATGCAACCGCGAAGGCGTGCGTGACAGCCTGCACCTGCGGGTAGAGCGGACCGTCCAGCGGCTTCTAAACGATTTTGCCGAAGATGCCGGCTTGTTTGCCGAGTTGCTCGACGATTTTCTCGCCTTCAACCACGACGAGCGGCGGCGCAACGAGTTGCTCGAACAACGCACCCGCGACGCCGAACAAGGCCGGGCGCGGGCCCTGCAGGCCAGGCAACAGGTGCAGCAGCTACTTAATCAGCGCCTGCGTGGCCGGGTATTGCCGCAGGTGGTGGTGCAGATGCTGGTGCAAGCCTGGAGCCAGGTGCTGTTGCTGGCTTGGTTGAAGCAGGGTGAGGGTTCCCAGGCTTGGTGCCATGCGGTGCAGACGATGGATACGCTGCTGGCCAGCATCATCCCGCCACACGAGCCGCAAGCCCTGTTGCAGCAGGTGCCGGGCCTGCTCAAGGCACTGCGTGATGGTTTGGCCAGTGTGGCGCAGGGCTCGCTGGCGACCCGTGAGTTTTTCCTGCAGCTTGAGCAGTTGCACCTGCGCGCCTGCGCGGGTAGCGACGAGCCGCCCCTGGCTGAAGTGCTGGTGGCCCATGACATTGTGCTGGCAATCGCCGAAGAGCCAGGCTGCGCACCGCTGTGGCAAGACGATGGGCACGCTGCGGCGTTGCTTCAGGCGCAGCGCTTGCGCATCGGCACCTGGGTCGAGGTGCTGGACGAAGACCAACCGCTGCGCTGCAAACTGGTGGCGCGTATCGACAGTAGCGACAGGCTGGTGTTTGCCAACCGCACCGGCATGAAAGTGCGCGAGTGGAGCAGCACCAGCCTGGCCCAGGCACTGCAACGCGGTGAAGTGCGGGTGCTGGATGACGGGCTGTTGTTCGAGCGGGCGCTGGAGGCGGTACTCGACAGCCTGCGCAAAGTCTAGAAACTGACGCGCCCCCTGTAGGAGCGGCCTTGTGTCGCGAATGGGCTGCAAAGCAGCCCCAGCAATTTGAGCATCTGTGCTGACATCCTGGGGCTGCTTTGCAACCCATTCGCGACACAAGGCCGCTCCTACAGGGGACCAGTGCCGGGTTGTGGTCACTGACATTACAATGATTCACATGCACACCACATTGGCCACAAGGCATACTCTTGCCCTGTTAACGGCGTTTTCAGGATCTGCCCCATGCAATTGGACCGTGCCACTGGCTGGTTCCACGGAATCGGAATCACCCACTGCCCCTCGCCAAACTTCAATACCCGCCCCGAAGGCGAATCGATTTCCCTGCTGGTGATCCACAACATCAGCCTGCCGCCGGCCTGTTTTGGTACCGGCAAAGTCCAGCAGTTTTTCCAGAACCGCCTGGACCCCGATGAACACCCGTACTTTGCCAGCATCAACCACCTGACCGTGTCGGCGCACTTGTTCGTCGAGCGTACCGGCGCGGTGACCCAGTTCGTGTCGTTGTGCGACCGCGCCTGGCATGCGGGTGTATCGAGCTTCGACGGGCGTGAAGGCTGCAACGACTTTTCCATCGGTATCGAGCTGGAGGGCACTGACGACCTGCCTTACACCGATGCTCAGTACACCGTGCTGGTGCAACTCACCCGGCACATCTGCGGCGCCTGGCCGGCTATCGATCAGCGCCGTATCCAGGGCCATAGCGACATTGCCCCGCAGCGCAAGACCGACCCTGGCCCGGCCTTCGACTGGCCGCGCTACCGTCAAGCGCTGCAGCACAATGAGGACAAGGCATGAGTTTTCTGGTGTTGTTGCTGGCACTGTGGGTCGAGAAGTTTTCGGCCCTGCGCCATCAGGTGCAGCGTGACGGGTTCTTCCTTGGCGAGCTGGTGCGCCTGGAGCGCAGCGGCAAGGTGCACCCTTGGTGGACGCTGGCCATCCTGGTGCTGGCACCGGTAGCGTTGCTGGTGTTGCTGCTGCATGTACTGGAACCTGTGGCCTATGGCCTGCTGGCCCTGCCGGTGCACTTGCTGGTGCTGATCTACAGCTTGGGGCGTGGCGATGCCAAGGCCTCGCTGGGGCCGTTCCGCGATGCCTGGCGGCGTGGTGATGATCAGGCTGCGCTGCACGTGGCCGAGCGTGACCTGGGCCTTGCGGCCGATGAGCCACACAGCCTGCTGGTGCGGGTGCAGGGCAACTTGCTGTGGCAGGTGTACCAGGGCTTTTTCGCGGTGATTTTCTGGTATTTCGTGGTGGGTCCGGGGGCGGCGTTGGCGTACCGGCTGCTGGCGTTGACCGGTGAGCACAGCAAACAACCTGCGCTAAAGGCGCGAGCTGAACAGTTGCGGCATATCCTGGACTGGCTGCCGGTGCGGGTGCTGGCATTGAGCTTTGCCTTGGTGGGCAACTTCCTGGCGGTAACACGCGTGATGCTGCACGAAGTGCTCAATTGGCACATCAGCGCCGCACACTTGGTGGCGCGAGTCGGGCGCATTGCCGATGACATTCCCGAGGAAGAAGACAGCCAGCGCGGGCTGGGGCGGCTGGACAGCCTGTGGGAGCTGCTGCTGCGCTGTGCGGTGTTGTGGTATGCCGGGTTTGCGCTATGGACAGTGCTGGTCTGATCCATCCGTTGCCGTTGCCGTTGCTTTTGCTTTTGCTTCTAAGCGCGCGATAGTCCAGGCGACACAGATTGCGACTTCAGGAGGCCTGCGTTCGGCCTCCTGAAGTCGCGAAGATCAAGATCAAAAGCCAGATCAAAAGCAGGGCAGGGCTAATGCCAGTCAGTTAAGAAAAGGCGAGGTGTTCGGCGGGCTTTTAGCATCGCCTGTGAGATCGAGCGCCGCCCGCGCGGCGCTTCGCGGCACAAGGCCGCTCCCACAGTCTGTTTCG
>NZ_JBIVHY010000011.1:78252-185198 GCF_044749445.1 Pseudomonas sp. NPDC089408 | reverse complement strand
CGGACCGGTCGGATGGGCTGCAAAGCAGCCCCAACAATCTGTGCATCTGTGCGGAAATCCTGGGGCTGCTGCGCAGCCCATCCGACCGGTCCGGCGCCCCGGCAAGGCCGCTCCTACAGGTTCTGTGCCTGCCCTCAGGGTGATGCAGGCCGATCCCACAAAAAATCAATTTGTGCGAGCGGTCAAACCATCGCCAACCGCTGCTTGCGCGTCGGCGCCGGGAACGCCCGGTCGATCGCGCGCAGGTCTTCGCTGGTCAAGGTCAGCGCGCCGGCTGCCGCATTCAGCCGTACATGCTCAGGTGCCACGGCCTTGGGGATGGCGATGACCCCGTCATTGCGGGTTACCCAGGCCAGGCTGACCTGGGCCGGTGTGGCGCCATGGCGTTCGGCAATTTCTGTCAGCACCGGGTGCTGCAGCAAGCGCCCGGCCTGGGCCAGTGGGCAGTAGGCCATGGTCGGCAACCCACGCTGTTCGCACCACGGCAGCAAGTCGAACTCGATGCCGCGCTGGGCCGGGTTGTACAGCACCTGGTTGGTGGCACAGTCGGGGTTGTGCAGTTCGCGCAGGTCATCGACGTCGAAATTGGACACCCCCCAACGCTTGATTTTACCTTGCTCGCGCAAGCGCTCGAACGCCTCGACGGTTTCCTCCAGCGGGTGCTGGCCGCGCCAGTGCAGCAGGTACAGGTCGATGCAATCAGTACCCAGCCGCGCCAGGCTGCGTTCGCAAGCCGCCGGCAGGCCGCGCTGGCTGGCGTTGTGCGGGTAGACCTTGCTGACCAGGAACACCTGGTCGCGGCGCCCGGCAATGGCCTGGCCAACGACCGCTTCCGCGCCGCCCTCAGCGTACATCTCGGCGGTGTCGATCAGGCTCATGCCCAGCTCGATACCCTGTTGCAGGGCCGCCACCTCCGCAGCCTTGCGGCCAGGGTCTTCGCCCATGTACCAAGTGCCCTGGCCGATGGCCGGAACGCTCGAACCTGCCAGTTTCATGTAACGCATGTCACCTCCGGGATCCGGGTGTTGGAAAGCAGAACCTCAAGCAGCGCTTGCGCTGCAGTGGAAAGCTTATGTTCGCTGAGGGCAATTACGCCGATGCGTCGCTCGACCGAGGGCTCGACCAAAGGCACGCAGCGGGCACCCAGTTCCTGCATCTGGTTGATGCACAGCGCGGGTACGGCACTGACCCCCAGGCCGCTGGCGACCATGCGGCCAATGGTTGCCAACTGGTGGCTCTCGAACGCCACGGTCAGCTTGCCGTGGTGGGCGGCCACATTCTGCTCCATCAGCAGGCGCACCGCCGAGGGGCGTTGCAAGGCGACGAAATCTTCGGCCATCAGTTGCGCCCAACTGACCTGGGGCAGCAGCGCCAAGGGCGAATCGGCAGGTACCACCGCGACAAAACGGTCCATGTACAGCGGGCGAAAATCCAGGCCGTCGATGTTGTCCGGCTCAAAGCCGATGCCCAGTTCGACGCGGCGATGGCGCACCAGTTCCTGTACCTGTTCGTTGATCACATCATGCACGGTGACGTTGACCTTGGGGTAGCGTTGGCGAAACACCTTCAGCGAATGCGGCAGCAGGTTACCGGCAAACGCCGGCATGGCCGCCACCGAAACCCGCCCCAGTTGCAGGGTAAAGCGCTGGCGCAGCATTTCTTCGGTGTCATCCCAGTCGGCCAGCAGGCGCCGCGCCAGTGGCAGCAGCACTTCGCCCTCGGCGGTCAGGCTGACGCTGCGGGTGGTGCGGCTGAGCAGGGCACCGCCAAGGTTTTCTTCCAGCGCCTTGATGGTCAGGCTCAGGGCCGGTTGAGAAACATGCAGGTGCTCGCCCGCCTGGGCGAAGCTCTGGTACTTGGCCACGGCGACAAAGGCGCGCAGTTGCTTGACGTTCATGTCGGGCCTATCGTTTGTTTTGTAAAAGTTATCAATTGATGATGAAAACAAAATTAACAAATCAGTCGCTTGCGGTGAAGATGTCTACACACGCTCACCGACAGCCTCGTCGGTTCAACAACTACAAAAGGCGGATCAGCATGGCCGGACTGGACAAGCGCGTTGCAACCTATGAACAGGCCCTTGAAGGCCTGACCGACAACATGACGGTACTGGCCGGTGGTTTCGGCCTGTGCGGCATCCCGGAAAACCTCATCAGTGAAATCAAGCGCCGTGGCGTCAAGGGCCTGACTGTGGTCTCCAACAACTGCGGCGTCGACGGCTTCGGCCTGGGCGTACTGCTGGAAGACCGGCAGATCCGCAAGATGATCGCCTCCTACGTGGGTGAAAACGCCGAGTTCGAACGCCAACTGCTCAGTGGCGAGCTTGAGGTGGAACTGACCCCGCAAGGCACCCTCGCCGAAAAAATGCGCGCAGGGGGTGCCGGCATCCCGGCCTTCTTCACCGCCACCGGTTACGGCACCCCGGTTGCCGACGGCAAGGAAGTGCGCGAGTTCAAGGGCCGCAAGTACATCCTCGAAGAATCCATTACCGGTGACTTTGCCATCGTCAAGGGCTGGAAGGCCGACCACTACGGCAACGTGGTGTACCGCAACACCGCGCAAAACTTCAACCCGCTGGCGGCCACTGCCGGCAAGATCACCGTGGTTGAAGTGGAGGAGATCGTCGAGCCTGGCGTGCTGCTGCCCAGCGAAATCCACACCCCGGGCATCTATGTGGACCGCGTTATCGTCGGCACTTTTGAAAAGCGTATCGAAAAGCGCACCGTCAAGGCCTGAGCGCCATCCACCAGAACAACAAAGAGATCCTGACCATGGCACTGACCCGCGAACAGATGGCGCAACGCGTCGCCCGTGAACTGAAGGACGGCTACTACGTCAACCTGGGCATCGGTATTCCGACCCTGGTGGCCAACTACGTACCCGCCGACATGGATGTCATGCTGCAATCGGAAAACGGCCTGCTCGGCATGGGCGAATTCCCCACCGAAAGCACCCTTGATGCCGACATGATCAACGCCGGCAAGCAAACCGTCACCGCCCGCCGCGGCGCCTCGATCTTCGATTCGGCGCAGTCGTTCGCCATGATCCGTGGCGGCCACGTCGACCTGACCGTGCTCGGCGCGTTCGAGGTGGACGTCCAGGGCAACATCGCCTCGTGGATGATCCCGGGCAAGCTGGTCAAGGGCATGGGCGGTGCCATGGACCTGGTGGCTGGCGCCGACAATATCATCGTCACCATGACCCACGCGTCCAAAGACGGTGAATCCAAGCTGCTGGCACAGTGCAGTCTGCCGCTGACCGGTGCCGGCTGCATCCGCAAGGTACTGACCGACCTGGCCTACCTGGAAATCGAAAACGGCGCCTTCATCCTGCGCGAGACCGCGCCGGGTGTGAGCGTTGAGGAAATCATCGAGAAAACCGCCGGTAAGTTGATCGTGCCGGATGATGTGAAGGAAATGACTTTCTAACAGGCTATCGCAACCCCTGTAGGAGCGGGTTCACCCGCGAATGCGTCGGTACATCCACCGGCGCATTCGCGGGTAAACCCGCTCCTACAGGGGTTTTGCGTTTGTGCCGAATTGTCCGATAAAACCAATAAAAGGAATGCCACTGTGGCCGCTGAAATCCAAGACAGCCGTTCCGCGCGCTTTGCCTTGCGCTGCTCCAACTGGGCCGAACGCTGGTTCCCCGACTCCTGGGTATTCGCCGCACTGGCGGTGCTGCTGGTGTGCATCGGCGCACTGGCCATGGGCGCCAAGCCGACCGACACCGCCAAGGCCTTTGGCGATGGCTTCTGGAGCCTGATCCCGTTCACCATGCAGATGGCCTTTGTGGTCATTGGTGGCTATGTAGTTGCCAGCTCGCCGCCCGCGGCTCGGCTGATCGACCGCCTGGCGCGTATCCCGGCCAATGGCCGTTCGGCCGTGTGCTGGGTGGCGCTGATCTCGATGCTGGCGTCGCTGCTCAACTGGGGCCTGTCGCTGGTGTTCGGTGGCTTGCTGGTGCGTGCTTTGGCGCGGCGTACCGATCTGAAGATGGATTACCGCGCTGCCGGTGCAGCCGCCTACCTGGGCCTGGGTGCCGTCTGGGCATTGGGCCTGTCTTCGTCTGCGGCGCAGTTGCAGGCCAACCCGGCCAGCTTGCCGCCGTCGATCCTGTCGATCACCGGAGTCATCCCGTTCACCGAAACCATCTTCCTCTGGCAGTCTGGCGTGATGCTGGCGGCGCTGGTGATTGTTTCGCTGGTGATTGCCTACGCCACGGCCCCAGGCCCGAACAGCGCGCGCAGCGCTGAAGACTGCGGTATCGACCCCAGCTTCACCGCACCGCCAGCGCCGCAGCGCACCCGCCCGGGTGAGTGGCTGGAACACAGCCCGATCCTGATCCTGCTGCTGGTGGCCCTGGCTGCCGGCTGGCTGTACCAGGAGTTCGCCACCAAACCGGCGATTACCGCGATCTCCGGCCTGAACACCTATAACCTGCTGTTCATTATGCTCGGTGCCTTGCTGCACTGGCGCCCGCGCAGCTTCCTTGACGCGGTGGCACGTGCGGTACCGACCACCACGGGTGTACTGATCCAGTTCCCGCTGTACGGTTCGATCGCGGCCATCCTCACCCAGGTGAAGGGCGTCGACGAGCAGACCCTGGCGCATCATATTTCGCTGTTCTTCACCCAGATCGCCACCCATGACACCTATGCCTTGCTGATGGGCGTGTACTCGGCGGTGCTCGGCTTCTTCATCCCGTCGGGCGGTGGCAAGTGGATCATCGAGGCGCCCTACGTAATGCTGGTGGCCAACGACCTGCAGTACCACCTGGGCTGGGCAGTGCAGATCTACAACGCTGCCGAAGCCTTGCCGAACCTGATCAACCCGTTCTACATGCTGCCGCTGCTGGGCGTGCTGGGGCTCAAGGCGCGCGACCTGATCGGCTTCTCGTTCGTGCAGTTGCTGGTGCATGTGCCATTGGTGCTGGTGTTGCTGTGGGCGTTGGGTACCACGTTGCAGTACGTGCCACCGGTGATGCCGTAAAAGCGGGGGCTGCGCAGCAGCCCCAGCATTTCCTCGGCAGTCCACGTATCATGGCCAGGCTGCCTTCGCCTGGGAAACCCGCGTCACATGTCTATCCGATTGAAACTGCTGCGTAAGAAACTGGGGATGACCCTGGAAATGCTGGCCGAAAAGACCGGCATGACCAAAAGTTACCTGTCCAAGGTCGAACGCGGCCTCAACACGCCCTCGATTGCCGCCGCACTGAAACTGGCGCGGGCCTTGAACGTCAATGTCGAAGAACTGTTTGCCGAAGAGCAGGCCGGCCAGAGCCGCTATAGCCTGGTGCGCCATGGCGAGCGTCAGGCCCTGGTCGGGGACGGGCAGGGCCCGGGCTACGCTGCCTTGACCAGCCAGGTCGGCCAGCGCAGCCTGTTGCCGTTCCTGATCCAGCCACCGTCCGAGTTCAGCGACCCCACTTTCAAGGAGCACCAAGGGGAAGAGTTCCTGTTCGTGCATGCCGGCAAGGTGGAAGTGGATTTCATGAACGAGCGGGTGCTGCTGGAGCAAGGCGATGCCCTGCATTTCAATGCACAGACCCCGCACCGGCTGCGCTCGGTAGGGGAGCGGCCTGCACAATTGCTGGTCGTGGTGCACCACGGCGACGAATGAATCGCCCGGAGCCGTAAGGCGGCTCCAGGCTTTCTCAGCAGTGAAACGCTACAGCCAACAGCATCCTCCTACTGTGCATATTCTGCATGCCGATATTTTGACGAATCGCCCCATCACCCATTGAATTTTATTATGGTGTCGGATCATTGACGTAGTGTCATTGTGCCCATAAGCTCAATTCAACAGCGACACAATTCCCGCACCACCACACCAATAACTATTTGATTTTCCTATTCTAAGGAGGGGGCGTATGCGCACGGCTCTGATCATCAAATCGATGTTCCTGTTGGTGCTGCTAAGTGGGGCGGCACGCGCGGCTGATTCGTATATAAATCAGAACAGTATCATTCCTGGTTCAACGGCCGGCTGGTTCTTTGCCTTTGCAGTAGTCGGCTTCGTGGCCGTGGCCAATAGAAGAAAGATCTGAAGACAGCGCTGGCGTTTCGGCATAGCGCCGGGCGCCATTGGCTTGTCAATTTCCCAACCGTTGCTATATTGCCATTAGCCTGTGAAAGTCAATGTTCACGGGCACCGCAGCCCAGGCTGCACAGTGTCAAGGTAAGGGCCTCCAGGAGGTCGAGGCCATCGCGACAATGGTACGTCGCGAAGCGGAGCGAGAGTTGGTGCGTTGTTCTCATTCAGTGCTCTTTGTCGGGCCATTTGGCCGGAGGGACCCTCATGCTGCGTTCAATGTTTGCCACCTTCTGCATGCTGACAGTGTGGTCCACTGCCGGCAACGCCGACCAGAACAACGCCGCCTACCTGCTCAGCCCCGGCGATGTGGTGATGGTTTCGGTGTGGCAGGAAGACAGCCTGCGTCAAGAAGCCACCGTTCTTCCGGATGGCAGCATCACCTTCCCCCTGGCCGGGCGCATCAATGTCGCCGGGCTGGATGTAACGGCAGTCGAAAAGCAAGTGGCCGCCAAACTGGAAAAATTCCTTCCCGACCCGAACGTCAGCGTTGTCGTCAAGAGCATCGCCGGCAACATGGTCTATGTCCAAGGCAAAGTGATCAAGCCCGGGCCGGTGCAAATGGCCGGGCCCACCGCTGTATTGCAGGCCCTGAGCATGTCGGGTGGCCTGGACAAGTTTGCCGACGAAAGCGAAATCAAGGTAGTCCGCGGCGCAGGCGCTTCCCAAAAGATCCTGCCCGTGCGATATAAAGACCTGGTGTCTGGGCGCGATATGTCCACCAACATCCAACTTCAGGCTGGCGACACGCTGGTCGTTCCTTGATCTTGCCTTTAATAAGAACATTTAATGCCTCTTCTTAGAACAACTAGCATTGCAACGGCAATCTTGGTCTTGCCGTGTACGGCCCCGGTCCTGGCGGCAAACTGGCAGTCAACGGTGGTGGTGCCGACCTCTGTCGAGTACGACAGCAACCCGTTGTTGCTGACATCGGGGGAGAAGGGCATAACGCGCACGATCATCGCGCCCGATTACACCTTGATCGGCACCTTCGACCGTGACGAACTGAGGTTGGGGCTGGGCGTGAATGTGTTGCGCTCATCCGACACCGACGTGGTCGATGACCGTGAAGACCCCGATATCAGCCTGGGCTGGCAGCGCACCACCGAACGGGGGCGCTTCGGCCTGGTGGCGCGCTACAACGAAAGTTCGACGTTGTCGGGAACGGTGCTGGATACCGGTGTGATCACCACCGACGGTACGCAAAAGCTCTACACCCTGACCGGCAACTGGAGCCAGGCGGTTAGCGCACGCAGTACCTTGAGTAACGAGACCACGTACAACCGGGCCCGTTATGACATCAGTTCGCTGACGGGTTATGAGGAACTGGCCAACGTATTTACCTGGACCTACAACTGGAGCGAGCGGGCTGACCTGTATACCCGCTTCGGTGCCCGGCGCTATGAGCCCGAGCAGGACCAGACCGCGGTCGCCTCCAACAGCTATAGCCCGGCAGTCGGCATCAAGTACCAGCTCGCCGAAGGTTTGAGCGCAGATGCGCACATTGGCGTCAACAAAGTGTCTGGCGACGAAGGCGGCCGGCGCGGGGAGGGCGGGGTGGCATTGCTGTACACCGGTACCCGTGCCGATGCCAGCTTTACCGCGGAACGTAGCACGGTGGCCAGCGCCGAAGGTGGCTTTGCCGAACTGGACCAGGTGCGGGGTGTGTGGAGCTACGCGGTTACCGAGCTGACGCGGGTGGGTGCCGACGCCGCCTGGCAAGACAGCAAGGGGCAGTCACCCAACACGCTGCAGACTTACAGTGTATGGGCCAGCCGCGAGTTTTCGCCATACTGGGACTTGCGCTTGTCGCTGATGTACAAGGAACGCCAGCAGGACCATGTACCTGATGCAACCGCAACGATTGTGGGTTTGACATTGACGTACAGGTACCCCGACATCTGAACTTCAGCCAGGTGGCCCCATGAAGTCTGACTACGAGCTATCCCTCAGAGATTACATCGCCATAATCAAGGACAGGGCCCTGGTGTTGGGGGTGAGTGCCGCAGTCATTCTTGCCGCGACCGTGGCGGTCGCATTGATGGTGCCGCCGATCTACCAGTCGACCGGCACCATCCTGGTGGAGTCGCAGCAGATTTCCCCCGAGCTGGTGTCGACCAACAACACCAGCTTTGCCGATGAGCGTATCGAGGTGATCCGCCAGCGCGTCATGACCCGCGAAAACCTGCTGCGCATCATCGGCAAGTACGACCTGTTCGCGGACAAGCGCCTTAGCGAAAGCGACAAGATCGACCAAATGCGCAACGCCATCGTGGTCGAAACCCTTACCACCTTTGTGCGTGGCCGTGGCGAAGCTACCGTGGCGTTCAATGTGTCGTTCGAGCACAAGCAGGCGCAAGTGGCCAAGGAAGTCGCCGACGAACTGGTGACGCTGTTCCTCAACGAAAACCTCAAGCAGCGTACTGAGCGGGCCAACGAAACCACTGAATTCCTCACCCAGGAAGCCAACAAACTGGGCGCCGAGCTGGCCAGCCTGGAAAACCAGCTGGCCGATTTCAAGCAGGCCCATGCCAATGCCTTGCCCGAGCACCAGACCCTGCGCATGAACATGCTGTCGCGCTCGGAACTGGAGTTCCGCGAGGTCGACCGCGACTACAAGGCCGCCCAGGAAGAGCTGCGCTACCTGGAGCTGGAACTGTCCGCGGCCAATGCCGGCCTGGCGACCAAGGCGACCGAAGGCTCCCGACCAGCCAGTGCCGACCAAGTCCAGGACCTGCCCAGCCTGAAGGCCGAATACGCCCGGTTGCTGACCCGTTACAAGGAAGCCCACCCGGATGTGGTCGCAGTCAAACGCAAGATCCAGGCCCTGGAGGCCACTGGTGGTCGCACGGCCACTGCTTCCTCGGTCAGCCTCGACGTGGCCCGTGTGCGGGCCAAGATGAGCGCCGCCCAGGAACGCATCACGTCGCTGGCCGAGCAGAAGCGCGAGCTGACCAAGAAGATGGAAGGTTACGAGGCCGAAATCCTCGAAGCGCCCCAGGTGGAGCGTGGCCTGGTGACTTTGATGCGTGACCACGATAACGCGCGCAAAAAGTATGAAGAAATCCGCGCCAAGGAAATGGGCGCGAAAATTACCGAAAGCCTGGAGCAGGAAAACAAGGCCGAACGTTTTGTGCTGCTGGAGCCACCGCTGCTGGCAGAAAAGCCGATCAAGCCCAACCGCAAGAAAATTGCCGCGCTGGGCCTGGTGCTTGCACCGGCCGGTGGCGGTGCGCTGGTGATGCTGCTGGAAATGCTCAACCAGCGTGTGCGTGGCGTTGGCGCCCTGGAAAGCCTGCTGGGCAAACGGGTGCTGGTGGCATTGCCCTATATAGACACCCGGGCCGATGTAGCCAGGCGCAAGCGCTGGCGTAACCGCTTGATCCTGGCAGCGCTGGCACTGGCGGCTATCATGATAGTGCTGGTGCACGTGTTCTACATGCCACTGGATGTGCTGTTGTTCAAGGTCATATCTCGGTTTGCATAGGGAAAGCAGTAATGGACAGGACCAATGCGGCGGCTGGCAACAGTATTCACCAAGTGACCCCGGGTACCCCACAGGCATTGTCTCCCGCACCCGGTACGGCGTTGGCGGAAGTGCCGGGGCAGTTCGACTACGTCAATACCAAGGTGGTACCGCTGCGCGCCGACCACCTGGAGCGCCACCGTATCGTGGCCTACAACAAGAACTCGAACATGAACGGGCCCATCGACCTGCTGCGCACGCAGGTGCTGAGGTTAATGGAAGAAAATGGCTGGCGTACCCTGGGGATCACATCGCCCACACCCGAAGCCGGCAAGACGGTGTTGGCAGTCAACCTGGCCATGAGTATTGCCCACCACACCACCAAGACCGCATTGCTGGTGGACTTCGACCTGCGCCGGCCCAAGGTCGGCAGCACCCTGGGCCTGCCCATGGAGCAGGCGCTGAACGAGTTCCTCGCCGACAAGGCCGAGCTGCAGGATTGCCTGGTTAACCCGACCTTGCCGCGTTTCGTGGTGTTGCCGACACGGGCGCCGGTGCCGCTGTCGACGGAAATGTTGTCTTCGCCCAAGGTGAACAACCTGATCAGCGACTTGCGCAACCGTTACGAGTCGCGCATCTGCATTTTCGACCTGCCGCCGCTGCTCAGCTCGGACGATGCGATCACCGTGATACCCAAGTTCGATTGTGTATTGCTGGTGGTGGCCAATGGCATGAACAACAAGAAGGAAATCGAGGATTGCCTGCATCACCTGGCAACGGTGAACCTGATCGGCACGGTGCTGAACAAGGCTGACGAGCAGCCGCGGACTTATTACTAGGCAGATCTCGCGCCCCCTGTGGGAGCGGCTTCAGCCGCGAACATCGGCGCAGCCGGTGCCATGCACCGCGTTGGATTCTTCGCGGCTAAAGCCGCTCCCACAGGGGCGCAGAGCGCCCCCAAATTCTCAAATCTGACGCCTGGCCCAGGGATACTGCAACTCCCACTGCCAGGCATGCCGCACGATCTGCTCCAGCGAAGCAAAGTCAGGCTGCCAGCCCAGCACCTGCATCGCCTTGCCCGCATCCGCCACCAGCCGTGGTGGGTCGCCAGCGCGGCGGTCTGCGTCCAGGGTGTTGATTTGCCGCCCGGTCACTGCCCGGGCCGTGTCGATCACCTGCTGCACCGAGAAGCCCAGGCCATTGCCCAGGTTGAACGCGGTGCTCTCGCCCCCCGCGATCAGATAATCCACCGCCAGCGCATGGGCTGTCGCCAGGTCCGACACATGTACGTAGTCGCGTATGCAGGTGCCGTCCGGGGTGTCGTAGTCGCGGCCAAATACAGTCACGGCATCACGCCGGCCTGAAGCGGCCTGCAAGATCAGCGGGATCAGGTGGGTTTCCGGCTCATGACACTCGCCCAACTGGCCTTGCGGGTCGGCACCCGCCGCATTGAAGTAGCGCAGGCTCACCGACTTCAGGCCATATGCCCGGTCAAAGTCTTCGAGGATCTGCTCGACCATCCACTTGCTCAACCCGTAAGGGTTGATCGGCCCTTTGGCATGGGCTTCATCGATGGGTACATACTGCGGGTTGCCATACACCGCGGCACTGGATGAAAACACCAGGTGCCTGATACCGGCATTGACCATGGCCTGCAGCAGGGCAAGGGTGGCGGCGACGTTGTTCTGGTAGTACTTGCCGGGTGCGCTGACCGACTCACCCACCTGGATGAACGAGGCGAAGTGGAACACCGCATCGAAGCGGCAAACCCCAAACAGCACATCCAGTGCGGCTTCGTCGGCAATGTCGAGCTTGGCCCACTGGATGCCAGGGCCAGGCCAGACCAGGTCGGCCACCACCACTTCATGGCCACCAGCGAGCAGGTGCTTGACCATGTGCGAGCCTATATAGCCCGCGCCACCCACAACCAGAAATTTCATCCCCACCTCGTGGAATCTGCTGTTTACAGACGCAGTGAACGCTCCCTGATACGTGCAGGTGGGATGATCAGCTACAGGTGAACTGAGCGTAGATGGCCATATGCCCTATTTCAAGAACAGCCAGTTCGACATGTAACTGCGGTCGAAGCTGATTGTGTAATGCCCATCTTTGTAGACTGCCGGCAGGGCCTTGAGCTGCGCCTGTGCATCGCGGGCAAACAGTTTCAGGCCGGCAGGCGCCTTGATGGTCAGGCTGCCTTCAAGAGGTTCGACATTGAACGGTGTCTTGTCATCGGCCTTGGGTACGGCACGGGTGCCCACTGAGAGCAGCAGTTCGCGCGACTGCCCCAATGGCTGGTTGTCCAGGCTTTGCACCACGACGCTGGCGTAAGGCGTTTTCGCCTGCACCTGGATAGCCCCCAGGCTGATCGAGCGGCCACCCAGCCAGCCGGTGGCGGCCTGGGTCAGCGGGGTGTCGATGGTGTAGATACCCTGTTGCCAGTTGCGCCTCAGCTCGCCGGTGTCGGTCACTGCCTCGCTCGCATCGGCGGGCAGCAGCGATTGCCCGGGGTCGTGCAATACCTGCGCGTTTGCCGGGATGGCTGCCGGTTTCAGCCACGGCAGCTCCGGTGTTTGTGGCAGGGCAATCTGCAGGCGACCCTTTTCCATGGCCGTGCGCAACAGTGCGGAGTTGCGTGGGGTGATCTCCTGGTTGTACAGGGTGGCCGGTGTCGGTGCGAACACGTAGTCGGTGGTTGCCGGTTTTACGTCGGCGCGTCGGTAGAGCAGGGCGGCAGCGGGCAGGGTGGCGAGCATCGCCGGGTCGTTATAGGCGTGCCAGTTGTCTGCCGTGCGCCAACCTGGGTTGAACCCCTGCTGGCTGTAGGCGTATTGCATCAGGGCGTCCCAGCCCTGGTGGCTGGCGGTGCCGGCTACGTACAGCGGCAGTGAGTGGCGGTCGGGCAAAGGGAAGGGTTCGGCGTTCCACTCGGTAACCGTCAGCGGTTTGCCAACCACCTGGGCAGCGCCTATCCAGTCGATCATGCCGTCACTGGTCAGTGGGTTCTTTTCCAGCTGGCCGATGTCGCCATAGCTGTGAGCGTCGATGACATCACCCACACTCAGCGCCGGCAGCGCGCTCAACCCATTGCCGCCCCAGGTGCTGGTGGTGGCGATCGGTACTTTAACGCCCACGCTGCGCAGGTGGGCGATCATGTCGGCATTGAAGCGCTGTTCCAGTTCGTTGAGGAACAGCTTGGATGGCCCGTGCTCCCAGGCGCGCCACGTGAGGTCGGCGGGCAGGTCATAGTGTTTGGCAAAGGCCTTGGCGGCTGCCATGTAGCGTTCGCTGTGGCGTGGCACGTCCTTGTTCGGCATCAGGGCGTTACCGTAGTGCTGGGTCAGGTCATTCTCGTTGGTGATCAGTACGGCGGCAATGGCGGGGTCGTCCTTGTAGGCCAGGCCGGTGTATTCGTTCACATGGGTCAGGTATTGCTCGGCAAAGCGCTGCATGGCCTTCTGGATGCTGCTGTTGACGTAGGCGTAGCCTTTCAGGTCGATGCGTTGTTCGCCCTTGGCCAGTTCTTTGAAGTCGTCGATGTTGTCGTTGACGGTCAGTGCGCGCTGCACGTGCATGTCCAGCCAGATGTAGATGCCTTCGTCCTTGAGTGCCTTGATCCATAGGTCCAGCTTGCGCAGCGATTCGGCGCTGAGCTGTTGGGTATCGCGCACCAGCGTGCCGTCGCCAAACACGTTGGGGCTTACCCAGGGCGAGTCGTGGTGGTGCAGGCGCACCAGGTTGAAGCCCAGCGCCGACAGGCGTTTGGCCTGCTGGCGGATTTCTTCGTCGGGGCTTTTGAACAGTGAATAGGCAGACAGGTTGGTGCCCCAGAAACGTACCGCGGTGTTGTCGGCGAACATCAGCTGGTCACCGACCGCCTTGACGAAGCCGCGCTTGCCGGCTGGCTTTTCTGGCGCATTGAGAAACGACAGGTCCACCGGTGACGTGCGCCAGTCCAGCTGGTCATCAGGCCACCCGGTGGGGTCGGCCAGGCCGAAGCGCTCGGTAGGGGTTTGCCCCAGGTCGATGTCGCCGGTCACGTTGAGCACCGCCTTGAGCTGTTGCTTGCCGGCGTTGATCGGGTCTTTATAGAGGAACGCCCGCAGCTCGGACGCGTTGCCACGTTCGAAATAGACCTTGGCCAATGGCGGGTCGAAGCGCATTTCGATGCGCCGGCCCTCGTCGGCGTTGCCCCACGCCCAGCCGCGGTTGTCGGGCAGCAACTGCGGGGCGCCCATGGCCCCGGCGATTTGCGCAGGGTCGAACTGGAAAACCATGCCGCCCCCCATCACCCCGGCCTGACGGCTGTGGGCGTCAAGGTCGAACGCCCAGCTCAGGGTTTGCGGCTGCTCCTTGCGGATATCGGCGGCCAGGTCGAAGTCCAGCTCTTTGTTCTTGCCTCGCAGCGTGTACTGGTAGGGGCCATTGACCTTGAAATCGGTGTAGAAGCCGGTCCAGCTCCAGTTGGCAGCCCAGAAATCGAATTTGGCTTTCATGACTGGCCCGCCGCCGTGTGTCACGGTGGGCAGGCCATTGTGCTCATCGACACTGACCTGCCAGTCTGAAGCCCAACCGCTCAAGGGCAACAAAGCCAGGCCGGTAATGGCCGAAAGACGCACGAACTGACGCAGGGCGAGCACATTCATTGACATTACCTAGGTTGAAGGTCGGGTTCGGCCAGTTCCGTGGCCTGGCTGTCATGCAGCCGGCGCACCATCTGGATATAGGCCACGCCCAGCCCGGCGATTGACCAATACACCACCGGGATGAAGGTGATGCTGCTGACGGTGAAAATGATGACCAGGATGCCGATCAGCGTGGCCAGCAACACGCGGCCCAGTTGTCGTCGCTCGTCGTCCTTGTCGGTAATGCTGCGCATGGCCTTGCGGATACCCTGCAGCACCACGGCAAAGAACGCCACGAACAGGCCAAGCCCGACCAGGCCGACGCGCAGTGCCAGGTTGATGTAGGTGTTGACGATGTCGATGATGCCTTCCCCCTGGATCATCGACTGCATTTCCGGGGTGTTGCGGAAGTCGAACGAACCAAACAGCGGGTTGCGCTGGATAACAATCCACGAGTTGTCCATCAGCCGCTCGCGATAGGTAATGTTCTCTTTTTCGATATTGCCGATGTAGGGCAGCAGGTCCAGCACCTTGTCGCCGCCCGGCACCACGGTCAGCAAGGGCAGTGCCAGCATGCCGGCAGCGCCCAGCAGCGCCAGGCGCTTTACCGCGCCTTTGCCCAGGGCAATGAACACCACCACGATGACCAGCGCACCGATCCACGGCCCACGAGACAACGGGGCAAACAGCCCGGCCGCCAGCAGCAGAGCGCCCATGGCCTTGTGCAGCGGGCGCTGCACGTAACCCTGCACAAACAGGAACAGGCCGATGGCCACGCTCATCACGTAGCCCAGGGCAATTGCCTGGCCGGTGGTGACACTGGCACGCAGCGCGCCGCCACGGCTCAGGTAGCCGGACATGCTCCACTGCACGCCCATGGCGTCGACCAGGGCGCTGTACAGCAGCCAGTGGCGCACATACTCGGCCACGGCGATCAGCGCCATGACGAAGCAGGCGAGCACGAACGCCAGCATGGCGTCCTTGAAGTCGCTGACCTGGCGCAAGCCGCGGCTGGCCACGTAATACGGCAGGAACACATCGACATACAGGTACAGCGCCTGGCGCAAGGTATCGGTGAGGGTGGTCTCGCGCAGGTACAGCACGCTCATCAGCACCAGGCCGGCAGCCAGCAAGCGGTCGGCCCAGGTGCGGCCAAAGCGCAGGGTATCGCCTTGCCTGCGCAGTTCCAGCGCGGCCGGGAGCAGCACGCACAGGGTCAGCAGGCGGATATGGTTGAGGTCGACCAGGTAATTGACCACGCCAAAGCCGGGCACTTGCACCGTTGCTGGCGGGATAAGGAACAGCAGCATGTAGAACAGCGCCATCGGGTTGTGCTCGCGGCGCCCGGCCAGCAACAGAATCACCGCCCCTGCGCCCAGGTACAGCCAGAAGCTGTGCGAGACGAAGGCCAGCACGGTAAGCAGGAACCACAAATTGCGCCGGCGTTTGTAGTCGCCAAGCGGAATAAGGTCGGTGGCAGGTCGCCGCGCCAGCAGAAACACCACACTCGCCAAAAACAGGATGACGATCAACGCACGAAAATGTTCAGGCATCGGCTATGTACACCTTTCCTTCGGTGGGCAACGGCTAGCATCGTGGCTAATTGAAACTATAGTGACTTTTAGCTAATCAGTCAGAGATTGAATTCATGCCGTCGATTGATGTGTCAGCCGCCGCGAGCCTGCGCAAGCGGGCCCTGAGAGCCGGGTCATGGAACCTGGTTTCGCAGGTGGCGTCGCAGGTGATGCGCCTTGGCGGCAATCTGATCATGGCCCGTTTGCTGCTGCCGGAAATGTTCGGGGTGATGGTCATCGCTACCACTGTTTCGGTCCTCCTGCACCTGTTGTCCGATGTCGGCTTGCGCCAGAACATCATCCAGAGCCACCGCGGTGACGACCCGGACTTTCTCAATACGGCCTGGACCGTGCAGATCATCCGTGGCTTTCTGCTGTTCGCCCTGACCCTGCTGCTGGCCCTGGCGGCCTGGGTGGCCCAGTACGAAGAGCTGTGGCCGGCGGACTCCACTTATGCCGCACCGGTACTGCCGATGGTGCTGGCGGTGACCGGGCTGTCGGCGCTCATCTGGGGCTTCCAGTCCACCAAGATAGATGTGGCCGTGCGCACTTTCCAACAGAAGCGCGTGGTGCTGGTCGACCTGGCGTCACAGGCCGCCGGCCTGGTGGTAATGCTGGTGCTGGGCTTGATGACCCATTCGATCTGGTCGCTGGTCGTATCCGGGCTGGTTTCGGCGGTAACCTGGACGGTGCTGGGGCACACCGCGCTGGAAGGGCCTGACAACCACCTGCGTTGGGACCGCACGGCGCTGACCGAGTTGATCGTGTTCGGCCGCTGGATCCTGCTGTCGTCGATGGTCGGCGTACTGGCCATGTACGGTGACCGCATCTGGTTTGGCGCCAGTATGTCGGCGGCGCAGCTGGGGGTGTATTCGATTGCCGTATTGATCCTCGGCGCCGTACAGACTGCGCTGACGAAAATTGTCGGTGCCGTGGCGCTGCCGGCTTTCAGCGAGGCGGCCCGGGCCGGTGACAAGGAGCGCCTGAAAGCGCTGTATCACCGCTTTCGCCTGCTGGTGGACCTGCTGGTGCTATTCATCTGTGGCGGCTTCCTGACCGCCAGCCCGCTGCTGATCGGCTGGATGTACGACGATCGCTATCAGGAAGCTGGCCCGATGCTAGCAATTCTTTCACTGTCATTCCTGGTATTGCGCTATACCTTGGCACATCAGGTGTGGATTGCGCTGGGCATGACCAAATACCAGGCCATGGACAATATCATCCGCCTGGTCTCGCTCTGGGGGCTGTTGCCGTTGCTGCTGGCGATAGGAGGTGTGGAGTGGGCGATCTGGGGAGTTGCCCTGCACGCCGTGCCCACCCTGGTGCTGGTGGTGTATGTGAACAGCAAGCTGGGTATGTTCAGCCTCAAACGTGAGCTGGTGGTGCTGCCGATGCTGCTGGTCGGGGCACTGTGCGGGGCGCTGCTGACGGCCTTTTTCAACTGGTTCTAAGGCAACGCGCTGGGTGTAACTATCAAGGGTACAGGTCACGGGAACATGGGGAAGCTCACTTTTTGTACTGCGCAGTTGGGTCGTAGAGGCTTTCTCCAGCGTTGTGTCTTGCTCGGCGTGGGCGGCGCAATGTTTGGCGCCTCGGCCGCCATCGCCGGCACGCCTGCCGCAGAAACCGGGTTCGTGATGATCAACGGCTGGGTGTTGCCTGCGCGTTACTTGCGGAACGAACCCGCATGATCCAGGACTACGAGCAGCATCAGGCGCTGCGTGACAACTACGACTTCTGCATCATCGGTGCTGGCCCGGCGGGTATTACCCTGGGCCTGCGCCTGGCGGCTGCTGGCTGGAACGTGCTGCTCGCCGAAGGCGGTGGGCGCGAGTATGCGGCGCATTCGCAAGGCTTGTACGCCTGCGCATCCACAGGCCTGGAGCTGTACGCCGAGGAAACCCGCCTGCGCTACCTGGGCGGCACTTCCAATCACTGGGCAGGCCGCTGCCGCCCCTTTACGCCCTCCGACTTTGCCATGGCCCCGCCAGGCGACTTGCCTGGCTGGCCGATTCCCTATTCGGAAATCGAGGGCTACCTGCCGGCGGCCATGGACATCGTCGACCTGCCGCCGGGTTCGGATTTTCGGGCGATGAACGCTGGGCTGGATGGTGGCGACTTCGAAGCCGACCGCTTTCTGCTCAGCACGCCGACGCGCTTTGCGCAAAAATATGCTACGGCGCTGGAACAGACCAAAGGCCTGGATGTATTCATCAACTGCAATTGTGTCGACCTGGAGTACGACAAGGCCAGTGGCCACCTGGTTGCCGTGGTGTTGTCCGACTACCAGCGCAATCGTCAGCGCCTGGTGGCACGAAACTTCATCCTGGCCACGGGCGCCATTGAGAATGCCCGGCAACTGCTCAATAGCCAGAGCCTGGTAGCGGCAGGGGTGGTGAGCAGGGAGGGGCTGGTTGGCGGGTGTTTCATGGAACACCTGAACATCGACCTGGGCACCTTCATCCTCAAATCCGGGCTGGACCCGGTGCCGCGCCAGTACTACACCACCGATGCGTTCATCAACGAGTACAAGGCGGGTAAAGGCAATGTCACCGCCGCCTTGCTGGCCGATGTGCAAACCTACGGCCGCACGGCCGAGGTCAAGTATTTTCTGGAGAACATGGCGTGCGACATGGGCTTTGCCCACAAGATTGAATTCGTCGCCAAGTTCAGTTGCCCCGGTGACGGCGTGATCAGCACCATGATCGAGCAGTTCCCCAATCTGCACAGCCGTATTTCGCTGCTGGACGAGAAGGATGCGCTGGGCGTGGCCAAGGTCAATGTCAACTGGGCGCTAAGCGCCGATGACCGGCACACCATCAAGTGCATCGGCAGCGAGCTGGCCAAGCAGTTCGCCGACATGGACCTGGGCTTCGTCAAGCTCAACGAGTTTGTCTACGACACCAGCGTACCGCTGAAAATGGCACCACACGCCCACCATATGGGCACCACGCGCATGGCCGCCTCGCCGGAGTTTGGCGTTGTCGATGGCGATTGCAAGGTTTTCGGCACCGAAAACCTGTATGTCGCCGGCAGCAGTATTTTCGCCAAGGGCGGTGCCTCCAACCCGACCATGCCGCTGTTGCAGTTTGCCGTGCGGCTGGCCGACCACCTTGATAGCAAGATGAGAGCAGCCAACGGCGCTGCGGCGTAATGCAAGTTGTTTACGGGTTGAGCGTGCTGCGGTCAGCACCTAGAAGAACGAGACCGCATACAGCTCAGGGTCAGTCCAGATCGTTTTGAACGTGAGGCCAGGCAGTATGAAGGGATGGATACGCAGGGCAGTGACGCATTACGTGCACGCAACCGGAAAGGCCAGCTCGCTGTACAAGAAATTGTGCAACCCGTCCGGCTTGGAGTGGGGCGCCTACCTGGCCCGCTGGGGAGGCTTCCACTCGGTGGGCAGCAACTTCTACGTCAACCAGGGCTGCAACATCACCGACCCGTCGCTGGTGCGCATCGGCAATAGTGTGGGGCTGTCCGACTGCACGCTGATCGGCCATGACGGTGTGGTACTGCTGATCGAGCACCGCTACGGCAAGCACCTCGACTCGGTCGGTTTCATCGACATCAAGGACAACTGCTTCATCGGCCATGGCGCGATCGTCATGCCCCGGGTCACCATCGGCCCGGAATCGATCGTGGCTGCCGGCGCGGTGGTGACCAAGGATGTGCCGCCTGGCACCGTGTATGGCGGCAACCCGGCAACATTCATCTGCACCACCGAGCAGTTGATCCAACGGGTGGAGGCCCGCTGCGAGGCCTATCCGTGGATCGACATCGTCAAGCAGCGCAACGGCGCCTATGACCCGGAGGTGGAGCCGATGCTGATGGCGCAACGGCGACAGTATTTCTTCGGGGACAGCAACAATGGCTAAACCCGTGGATGTGATGGTGGTCAACTTCAACACCGCGGGCTTGTTGCAGCCGATGTTCGATGCCTTGCGCCGGGCTGACAGTGAACGCCTGGCCAGCTACCTGGTGGTGGACAATGCGTCGGCCGACGATTCGGTGCAGCGCATGGCCCAGGTTTGCCCGGAAGCCTTGCTGCTGAGCAACCGGCAGAACGTCGGTTTTGGCCGGGCCAACAACCAGTTGCTGGCGCACCTGAAAGGCAAGTACGCCTTATTGCTCAATACCGACGCCTTCGTGGCCGCAGACTCCCTGCAAAAAACCGTCGACTACATGGACGCCCACCCGGATTGCGGGGTACTGGGCGTTCGCCTAGAGGGCCGTGACGGTGACTTGCAACCCAGTTGCCGTTACTTCCCCACGCCGCTCAACGTGTTTGTCGGGCGTACTGGCCTGGGGCGCTTTTTCCCAGGTGTGAAGATGGTCGATGAAATGAACTGGGACCACGCTTCGGTGCGCGAATGCGACTGGCTGCCCGGCTGCTTCTACCTGGTACGCCGCGAAGTACTCGACCAGGTGGGCCTGTTCGACCCGCGCTACTTCCTTTATTACGAGGAAGTCGACCACTGCAAACGGGTGAAGGCGGCGGGCTGGAAGGTGGTGTTCTACCCGCACACCACGGTGGTGCACATTGGCGGCGAAAGCTCCAAGTCGGTGGCCGAACTGGAGGCGGCCAGCCGGCAGATCTCGTCCTACCAGATCGAAAGCGAGTTGCTGTATTTCCGTAAGCACCACGGGCGGGCAGGGCTTGCCCTGCACATGCTGCTGGTCACCCTGGGCGACCTGGTGCTGGCACTCAAGGCACTGTTGAAGCGACGCGGCTGGGGCGCAATACACGCCTGCTGGCGTCATTGCCGGGCAACCTGGTCGCTGCTGTTCAAGACCCGGTACGCCAGCCAACCGACAAGGTAGGTGGAGCCATGTTCGAGAATATTCGTGCCGACCTGCGGGCCCACGGGGGCGATTGGGGCGCCCAGGGCTTCTGGGTGTTGCTGGTATACCGCTTTGGCCGTTGGCGCTATGGTCTGCGCCCGGCGTTGCTGCGCAAGCTGTGTTCGTTCATCTACAAGGTGCTGTTCAAGTTCGTGCAGATCATTACCGGCGTGGAATTGCCATGCGAGGCAGTGGTCGGGCGCAACTTTGTCATCGACCATTTTGGCGGCATTGTGGTCAGCGGCTACGCCCGCTTTGGTGATGACTGCCGCATTCGTAACGGCGTGGTAGTGGGCCTGAAGAATGTCGACGAACCGATTGCGCCGGTGTTCGGCAACAACGTCGATATCGGCACCGGGGCCAAGATATTGGGCAGCATTCGCATCGGCAACAACGTGATCATTGGCGCCAATGCCGTGGTGCTGGTGGATGTACCGGATAATTCACTGGCGGTAGGGGTGCCGGCGATCATCAAGGCCCGGCAACCGGTTGCCCCGGCGCCGGTCGAGTGAGGCTTATGGCGACGCAGACAGGCGTGGTAGTGATCGGCCGCAACGAGGGCCAGCGCCTTGAGCGCTGCCTGCGTTCGTTGGCGCAGGGGGCCGACAAGGTCGTGTATGTCGACTCGGGCTCCACGGACGGTTCGCAGCAACTGGCCGCAGCCTTGGGCGTGGAAGTGCTGGCGCTGGACATGGGCATGCCGTTCACCGCGGCCCGCGCCCGCAACGAAGGCTTCGCCGCCTTGCAGCGGCTGTTGCCAGCGCTGCAGTGGGTGCAGTTCGTCGATGGTGACTGCGAAGTGGATGCCAGCTGGCTGGCCACAGCGCAGGCCTTTCTGGCCGGGCACCCCGCAGTGGCGGTGGTGTGTGGCCGGCGGCGCGAACGCTTCCCGCAGCGCTCGGTGTACAACCTGCTGTGCGACCTGGAATGGGACACCCCCATCGGTGAAGCCAAGGCGTGTGGCGGCGACGCGCTGATGCGGGCAGACGCTTTTGCTGCAGTGGGGGGCTTTCGCCCCGACCTGATCGCCGGGGAAGAGCCGGAACTGTGCGTGCGCTTGCGCGCCAACGGCTGGAAAATCTGGCGCCTGGCTGCCGAAATGACCTTGCACGACGCCGCCATGACCCGCTTCAGCCAATGGTGGCGGCGCAGCCTGCGCGCCGGGCATGCCTATGCCGAGGGCGCCTATCTGCATGGCCAGCCCCCCGAACGGCATTGGCTGCGCGAGTCGCGTCGGGCCTGGTTGTGGGGCTTGGGCATACCCTTGGTGATCGTTTTAGCCTGCCTGCTGCTGGGTGGCTGGGGCTTGTTGCTGCTGTTGATCTACCCGCTGCAGGCCGTGCGCCTGGCGCGCCGTGGCGGCAAGACCGCGCGTGAGAACTGGCTGCAGGCGGTATTTCTGGTGTTGGGCAAGTTCCCGGAAATGCTCGGCCAGCTGAAATTCCTGCGCCACCGCCTGGCGGCCGGCAAATCGGCGTTGATCGAGTACAAGTGAGAGAAACCCATGATGCTCGGCACCCTCGTGAAAAGCGTGTTTACCTTGCAACCGGGCTACTCGTTGCGGGCATTGAACAACAAATACAAGTTGACCCTGCAGATGGCCAGGCATTGGCCGCAGTTGCACAGCTTCATGCAACGGATGACGGCGGCGCTGGGCCAGCCAGGCTTGCAGCGCCTGGGCGTGGACTGCATCGGTGTCGTGCAATGGCCCTACATCAGCCAGTGCTGGGCGGCGCCGCAACGCCTTGATGTGGTGGCGGCGCACTTCGAACTGGTGGCCAGGCAGTTCCCCACGCTGTTGCTGTTGGGGCGCGATGAAAGCCTGACGCTATGCGACCTGTCGAGCCATTCACCGGGCTGCAACCTGGTGCTGGACCGGCCGATGTGGTTCAAGCGCGAAGGCGAGCTGGTGCTGAACCTGTTCCAGGGCGACCTGCGCGTGGCCTCCCTGGCCTTCACCCTGTGCCGTAGCGAGGCCGGGCTGAGCCTGTTCATCGGTGCGGTGCAGGGCATTCACAAAGGCGTCGACAGCGAAACCTCGCTGGCCATCTACCGCGACCTGACCAAGGACTTCGAGGGTTTGCGCCCGCGTAGCCTGCTGCTGGAAGCGTTGAAATGCCTGGCCAGGACCTTGGGTGTGACACAGCTGTATGCCGTGAGCGATGCCTGTCGGCATCACCGTCACCCGTATTTTGGCCGCGACAAGGGCCAGGATCTGGCGGCCAACTACGACGTCATCTGGCAGGAACATGGCGCCACGGCATCGAACCGCGAGGACTTTTTCAGTCTTCCATTGGCGCCGGCACAACGTGCAGATGCTGACATACCGGCGAAAAAGCGGGCCATGTACAGGCGCCGCCAGACGTTGCTCGACGATGTTTTTACCGGTTTGCAGGCAGCATTGCCAGGCGCCAGTCGCAACCTTGGACTACAAGGAAAACAGGGGGATGCATTTGCTGCGAGTGCATCGGCAGTAGGCACACCGCCCGTGGTCGACAGCCTGAAGTGAAGGTTGCCACGCAAGGTGGGTCATCAAGCGGGCTTGGATCTGGATTCATATGCGCATTGCTTACTTCATCAATCAGTACCCGAAGGTCAGCCACAGTTTCATCCGACGCGAGATCCTGGCGCTGGAGCGCCAGGGGGTAGAAGTGCAACGTATGGCACTGCGCGGGTGGGACGCCGAGGTGCAAGACGCCGAGGACGTGGCTGAACGGGACAAGACCCGCTACGTACTGCAAGGCGGGCTGAAGGGGCTGCTAGGGCCGACGTGGCAGGTGCTGCGCTCGCAGCCACGGCGTTTTGGCCAGGCAGCGTGGCTGGCCCTGCGCCTTGGCCTGCGGGCTGACCGTGCCTGGCCCTACCACCTGGTCTACCTGGCCGAGGCCTGCCAGGTGCTGCAGTGGTTGCAGGCCGGGGAGGCAAAACACGTGCACGCGCATTTCGGCACCAACTCTACCGAGGTGGTGATGCTGGCCAATGTCCTCGGCGGGCCGGCCTACAGCTTTACCGTGCACGGCCCGGAAGAATTCGACAAACCGCAGTTCCTGCACATGGGTGAGAAGGTGCGGCGCGCCGCCTTTGTTGCGGCGGTCAGTTCTTACGGGCGCAGCCAGCTGTACCGTTGGGTGGCACACGAGCACTGGGCCAAGGTGAAGGTGGTGCATTGCGGCCTGGAGCGAGGTTTCCATGAGGTGGCGGCGGTCACTGTACCGTCGCTGCCCCGCCTGGTGTGCGTGGGGCGCCTGTGCGAGCAGAAAGGCCAGCTGTTGCTGTTGGAGGCGGCGCGCACGCTTGCGGCCCAGTCGATCGACTTCGAGCTGGTACTGGCGGGTGATGGCGAAATGCGCGGTCAGATCGAGGCCTTGATTGCCCGCTACGGTCTGCACCGGCAGGTGCGTATCACCGGCTGGATCAGCAGCGCGCAGGTACGTGAGGAAATGCTTGCCGCCCGCGCGTTGGTATTGCCCAGCTTCGCCGAGGGCCTGCCGGTGGTGATCATGGAGGCAATGGCCTTGCGCCGGCCTGTGCTGACCACCTATGTGGCAGGTATCCCCGAGCTGGTGCGGCCTGGTGAAAATGGCTGGCTGTTCCCTGCCGGTGCGGTGGACGAGCTGGCGGCGGCCATGGCCGATTGCCTGGCACAGCCTGCCGAGGTACTGCAGCGCATGGGCGAGGCAGCCTACCAGCGCGTACTGCAACGGCATGACATAGACACCGAGGCGGCCAGGTTGGCCGGCTATATCAAGGCATTCGCATGATTAGTGTATTGGGTTGGTTGCTGGGCCTGCTGACGGTCATCGTCCTGGTGCCGGTGTTGGTATTTTTGCTACAGGTACTGCTGGCCTGCCTGCCGCCACGGGTGCAGCAGCCGGGCAGCGCTGCCCGGCCCCGGGTTGCGGTGCTGGTGCCGGCCCACGATGAGTCGTCGATCATCAAGGCCACCCTGGCGAGCATTACCCCGCAGTTGCTCGAGGGCGACCGCTTGCTGGTAGTGGCAGACAACTGCTCGGACGATACGGCGCAGTTGGCCCGCGAGGCCGGCGCCGAAGTGGTGGAGCGCCACGATACCCGTTTGCGCGGCAAGGGCTATGCACTGGACTTTGGCGTGCAGCACCTGGCCCACCGGCCGCCGGACGTGGTGATTGTGGTAGATGCCGATTGCCAAGTAGGTGAGGGCGCAATCGACATCCTGGCACGACGTTGCCGTGAAAGCGCACGTCCCGTGCAGTCGCTGTACCTGATGCGCGCACCTGCCGGGGCCGGGCTGAAAGTGCAGGTTGCCGAGTTCGCCTGGCGCGTCAAGAACCTGGTACGGCCTCGCGGCTGGGCGCGGCTGGGCTTGCCGTGCCAACTGATGGGAGCCGGCATGGCATTCGGCTGGCACGACCTCAGCCTGATCAACCTGGCCAACGGTCACTTGGTCGAGGATGTGAAACTGGGCCTGGACCTTTGCCAGCAAGGCAAGCCACCCCTGTTCTGCCCGGAGGCCGTGGTGACCAGCCAGTTTCCACTCAGCCAGCAAGGCCTCAACAGCCAGCGTACCCGTTGGGAGCATGGGCATCTGGGTTTGATGCTGGGCGATGGCCCCAAGCGGGCGCGGGCCGCCATTACCCAGCGCAATGGTGCCCTGGCGGCCATGACCCTGGACCTGGTGGTATCACCTTTGGCATTGCTGGTGCTGACCTTGCTCGGGCTAAACCTGGTGACCTGGCTGGCGTACCTGTTGTTTGGCCTGGCGGCGCCCGCGTGGCTGGCCCTTGCCGGGTTGGCGCTGCTTGGCCTTGCAGTACTGTTGGCCTGGGCGCGTTTCTGCCGAGAGCTGATACCGTTTTCGGTGCTGCTGTACGCGCCGTTCTACGCGGCAAGGAAGATCCCCCTGTACCTGAGCTTTCTGATCAGGCGCCAGGTTGAATGGGTACGCTCAAAACGGGATGACGACTGATGGCCAAATGGCTATGGCAGCAACGCTGGGCGTGCGTGATCGCCCAGCTTGACGTGGTCGCCGACGAGGCCGCAGCACAGCAACTGCTCGGGCGCCTGGCCGCGCCGGAGGCGGTCTGCGTGCTGGGCTTCGTCAATGCCCATGCGATGAACCTGGTGGTGCGCGATGGCGCTTATTGCCAGGCACTGTCGGCCGCCGACGTGTTGCTGCGTGACGGCTCGGGCATGGCCATCCTTTACCGGTGCCTGGGCCTGGAGTCCGGGCTGAACATGAACGGCACCGATTTCATCCCCAGGCTCATGCATGCCTACCGTGGGCGCAGGGTCGCGTTTTGGGGCACTCGGCAGCCTCACTTGAACCAGGCCGTGCAGCGCTGTGCCGACGCGTTCGGTGTGGTGCCGGTGTCGGTCCACAATGGCTTTGCCAACAGTGCAACCTATCTGCAGCTGGCCCGTGAGCAGCAACCCGAGCTGATCGTGCTGGGCATGGGCATGCCCAAGCAGGAAGCGCTGGCGGCAGAGCTGGCAGCTGTGGGCGTGCCCTGTTTGATCGTGTGTGGCGGGGCGATCCTGGATTTTCTCGGTGGCAAGGTCAGTCGCGCCCCCAGGTGGCTGCGGCGTATCGGCGGCGAGTGGCTGTACCGGTTGTTGCGCGAGCCCAGGCGCTTGTTCATGCGCTATGTGGTGGGCAACCCGCTTTTCCTGTTGCGCACCCTGTTGTATCGGCGTGCGGCGGTTTCGGCCAGGCGCACCGTGTGAATCGGCCAAAAGCGGTAGCGGCGCTTACTCCGGGCACACCGGTGGCAGGTGGCTGCTACAGTGAGATCAATGGTTTAGCTGTTTTCAAGACTTGCTGTTTGATGGAAGGCACTTGCTACGCTCCAATTGATGAGGTCTGAAATGGTTTTCGAACCCAGAAGCAGTCGTTCCTTACTCCAGAGAAGAAGCAGTGTCAGTAACGCCATCCAGGCAGGCCTTGATGGTATTGCCGTGACCGGTATTGCCTGGTACCTGATTTACGACCAGTTCGGCCACATCACCTCCGATTACGTAATCATGCTGCTGTTGCTGATTGGCGCACTGGCAGTCATTTATGATCACTATGCGATCTACCGCACCAACGTCGGTTTGTCGATCAAGGCCTTTCGCCTGTTCAAGGCCTGGTCGGCGACGTTCTGCTTTTTGGTGGTCATGGCGTTCCTGACCAAACAGAGCGAAACCTATTCGCGGCTATTGATGGTGCAGCTGTTCGTCATTGGCTATGTTGCCCAGTTGTTCCTGCATTTTGCCGTGCGTGAATTGCAAAAACGCTTTACTGCCCATGCGCGCCTGGACAACGCGCTGATCATTGGCAACGGCGACCTGGCCAACTTCCTATACCAGAAAATCAGCAACAACCCCTGGTTTGGCGAGCGGGTGCTGGGTTGCGTGCAGATCGGCAAAGCCGAAGAGGCGGCACGCGAGAATGCCGAAGGCAAGCAGCGCCTGCCCGTACTCGGCAATATCGAAGACCTTGACGAACTGGTGGCCCGGCACGGTATCCGAACGGTGTACCTGGTAACGCCGCTGGGTGGTTCCGAAGTGATCAACGATGTGTACTTCAAGCTGCTCGACAAGTGCATTGCGGTCAACTGGGTACCGGATATATTCTCGTTGCGCCTGATCAACCACAGCGTGCGGGAAATTGCCGGCATCCCGGTACTGACCTTGTCGGAGACGCCGCTGACGGGCATGAGCCTGTTCCTGAAAAACCTTGAGGACCGGGTGCTGGCAGCGTTGATTCTGCTGTGTGCATCACCGGTGCTGCTGGCGGTTGCCCTGGCCATCAAGATTGACAGCCGCGGCCCGGTGTTCTTCCGCCAGGAACGTACCGGCTGGACCGGCGAATCGTTCCGTATCTGGAAGTTTCGCAGCATGCATGTGCACCAGCCGGAGCAGGGCGTGGTGGTGCAGGCGCAGAAGAATGACCCGCGGCTGACCCGGGTCGGCGCCTTTATCCGGCGCACCAGCCTGGATGAGCTGCCACAGCTGTTCAATGTGCTGACCGGAGAAATGTCACTGGTTGGGCCGCGGCCGCATGCCTTGCAGCATGACACCTTGTATTCGCAGGATATCGTTGACTACTTTGCCCGCCACAACATCAAGCCGGGCATGACCGGCCTGGCGCAGGTGCGCGGGTTCCGGGGCGAAACCAAGGACATCGAGCAGATGATCCAGCGGGTGGACTCGGACATCGAGTACATCAACAACTGGTCGTTGTGGCTGGACTTCGTGATCCTGGTTCGCACGTTAAATGCGTTTACCGGCAAACAGGCGTATTAGCCGTTCGAAAGCGCGCCACGGTCCTTGTAGGAGCGGCTTCAGCCGCGAACACCGGCGCAGCCGGTGCCTTGTGGGAGCCGGTTTACCCGTGCATGCGCCGGTTGAATCACCATCGTATTCGCGGGTGAACCCGCTCCCACAGTGTTCGCATTCGATTACAGAGGTCGAGTTAGTCCTTGCTCAACGGATGCAACTCCCTGAACCCCCGCGCTTCCTCCACCAGCCAGTCATGCACCGCCCGCGCCCCCGGCTGGTTCAGCCCACCCGGCGGGTAATGCACCACGTAGCGCTTATGGTTGGCGATCGGCAGGCCAAACGGCACGATCAAGGCGCCACGCTCCAGTTCATCATTGAGCAGCGTGCGCCGTGCGATGGCCACGCCGATGCCAGCAATCGCCGCCTCGATGGTCAGGTGGTTGCGGTTGAAGGTGTGCCCACGGCGTACATCCAGCCCGCTGGCGCCGATACCCTCCAGGTAGAACTCCCACTCGGCATATTCCGAACTGCCACGCCAGGCGGTGATGTCGTGCAGCAGCGGGTAGTGTGCCAAGTCGGCCGGCCCGTGCAGTGGTGGGCGCCCGCGCAGCAGGGTGGGTGAGCACACCGGGAAGATCTGCTCGTCCAGCAGCGGCGTGGAAAGCATACCGGGGTAGCTGCCATCGTTCAGGTCAATGGCCAGGTCGAAGTCGCCTGGGGTCAACGCCTGGGCACTGTCTTCGGCGACCAGGCGCAGTTCGATGTCCGGGTAGCGTTGCTGAAAGCGCGGCAGGCGCGGCGTGAGCCACTTCGCCAGGAACGAGGGGATCGAGCGCACCCGCAAGGTGCCACGGATTTCACCCGCGTCCAGGCGCAGCAGCTCGGCCTCGATGCTGCCGTAGGCCTCGGCCACCGTCTGGGCCAGGCGTTGTCCCTCGGCGCTCAGCTCCACACCGCGTGCCCGGCGCAGGAACAGCCGGTAGCCCAGGCGTTCCTCCAGCTGGCGCATCTGCTGGCTGACCGCGCCCGGGGTAATGTGCAGCTCTTCGGCGCAGCGGGTAAAGGACAGGTGCCGGGCTGCACAGGCGAATACATGCAGCCAGACGAACATCTGGCCGTTGAGTTGTCGTCGCATCGTTTAGTACCACTAAAGCCTTGCTTAGGAAGTTTCGTTGGTCATTCGTGAGCCAGAGCGTCAGTATCGCGCAAAATCGCAACAACGCTCAATTTCTCCAGATAACCGTACGTTGGATACAGATCAGGGTACGGGCAGGCATTAGTATGGCTATCAGTGTTTTCGACCTTTTCAAAATCGGCATCGGCCCGTCCAGCTCCCACACCGTCGGTCCGATGCGGGCGGCTGCGACGTTTGCCCAGGCCCTGCGAGTGCAGGGCCTGCTGGCGCAGGTGACGCGTGTCGAAGTGCGGCTGTATGGCTCGCTGTCTGCCACTGGGGTAGGCCATGCCACCGACCGTGCCTGCCTGCTCGGCCTGATGGGCCAGTGGCCGGACCGCATCGACCCGGCCACCATCGAGTCGCGCATTGGCCAGGTGCTGCAGGAGCACTGCCTGATGCTCGATGGCAGCCACCCGCTGGCGTTCGAGTATGCCCGTGACATGCTGCTGCTGGACGAGAACCTGCCGTACCACCCCAATGCCATGAGCCTGGAAGCCATGGGCGGGCAGGGCAGCCTGTTGTGCCAGACCTATTACTCGGTAGGGGGCGGGTTCATTGTCGAACAAGCGGAGATCGATGCACCCGCCAGTGCCATGAACGCGGTGGCACTGCCCTACGCGTTCGACAGTGGCGCCCAGTTGCTGAGTTTGTGCAAGGCCCATGGCTTGAGTGTGGCGCAACTGATGATGGCGAACGAATGTGCCTGGCGCCCGGAGGCCGTGGTGCGTGAAGGTTTGCTGCGCATCTGGGCAGCGATGCGTGACTGCGTTGATAACGGCCTGCGCAACGAGGGCATCCTGCCTGGCGGGCTGCATGTCAAGCGCCGTGCGGCAAAGCTGCACCGCAGCCTGCAGGAACTGGGCAAGCCCAACGTGATCGGCTCGACCCTCAGTGCCATGGAATGGGTCAACCTGTTCGCCCTGGCCGTCAATGAAGAGAACGCTGCGGGTGGGCGTATGGTCACTGCGCCCACCAATGGCGCCGCGGGCATCATTCCGGCTGTGCTGCACTACTACATGAAGTTCAACCCTACCGTTTGCGATGCCGATGTCGTGGACTTCCTGCTGGCGGCAGCGGCGGTCGGCATCCTGTGCAAGATGAACGCCTCGATTTCCGGGGCTGAGGTGGGCTGCCAGGGTGAAGTGGGCTCGGCGTGTTCAATGGCTGCTGCCGGCCTGGCTCAAGTGCTGGGCGCTACACCGCCGCAACTGGAGAATGCAGCCGAAATTGCGCTGGAGCACAACCTTGGGCTGACCTGCGACCCGGTGGGTGGCCTGGTGCAGGTGCCGTGCATCGAGCGCAATGCGATTGCCGCGGTGAAGGCGATCAATGCTGTGCAGATGGCGTTGCGCGGGGACGGCGAGCACTTCATCTCGCTCGACCGGGTGATCCGCACTATGCGTGATACCGGGGCGGACATGCATGCCAACTACAAGGAAACCTCGCGTGGCGGTTTGGCAGTTGCGTTTGTCGAGTGCTAAGCCAATTCTCCGGCAGATACGGTGGTTCTGTGGAAGCAATTGTCTTGCATATCTTTACTGATCAGCACTGGCCCTTGTAGGAGCGGCCTTGCGTCGCGATGGGCTGCAAAGCAGCCCCGGCAATTTGTGCATCTGTGCGCAAACCTTGGGGCTGCTGCGCAGCCCATCGCGACGCAAGGCCGCTCCTACAGGTTCTGCGCCTGCCTTGAAAGTGATGCAGGCCAGCCAGTCAGCGGCCTTTCTGCTTCGCTGCCAGGAAGCTCGCGCGCATGTCCTTGGCCCAGCCATCGAGCACCGGCTTGACGTCGTTCAAGGTCAGCTTCTGGGTATCGTTCTCCAGTTCCTGACCGGTGCCTTTGCGCACCACCTGGGCCAGCACCTTCTGATTGGCGCCATCCAGGAACGCAGCTTCCACGCCGACATCCACTTCCTGGTCACGGCCACCCATGGCAGTGTTCACGCCGGCCGAAATCAGGGCAATCGGGATCACTTCATAAGGCTTGAGGCCCTCGTTGCTGGTCGACACCGCCGTAATGGCCGGGCGTACCACGACCACGCCTGGGCCAGGGCCTTGTGCCAGGGGTAGTACGCTGCCCATCTCACGGCGCAGGGCTTCGTTGAAGTAGCGGGTGATTTCCCCCAGCGTCTGCTGCGAGATGACCGCTGTCGGCTGCGGCTTGGGGTAGAACTGGCTGGGCTCGATGAACACCTGGTTGTACTGGTTGATGTTGACCTTGGGGTCGATCCAGCGCATTACCGGGGCACCCGACGGGCTCTTGGCTTCCTGCAGGCGGCTGTAGTCTTTGAGGAAGCCGGAGTAATCCTTGGGGTCCACCCGATTGCTGGAGCAGGCGGCCACGGCAAGCAGCGCGGCGCACAACAAGGTGATGCGAGGCAATGATTTCATGATCAAGAGGCATCCATGATGGGTCGGCTTCAACAACGCTAGCAGGTGCGCGACAGTTGGCCAGTATGTGAGTTCAATCTGTGGTCATGAATAGCCCAGTTATCTGGCTGGCAGCGGTTCATCTGCGTAACGGTGTCAGGCGATGCGTGGCCTCAGTCGAAAAGTCTTACAGCCGTGTGAGATCTCGCTGACTTTCCACCTGCGCCCCGCGTTGGAACACTATGCCCGTTACGGGTATAGTTGAGGCTGTGTAATGGAAATCTTCAAGCGCAAGGATTTTGCGCGTTGGCAAATCGCTCACCGGCTCGGTGACGAAGTGCTTTGCAAGGCAGTGGATGAGATGTGTAGAGGGTTGGTCGACGCAAGCCTTGGCGGTGAATTATTCAAAAAGCGAGTGGCAGCCCATGGGGCGGGCAAACGCGGCGGCTATCGAACGCTGCTGTCTGTCCGTATTGGCAATCGATGTGTATTCCTGCATGGCTTTGCCAAAAGCGACAAGGCCAATATCACCCACGAAGAGCAGAAAGCACTGCGGTTTGCGGGCAAGGTTTTTCTGGATTTATCAACGTTAGCGCTCAGTCGGGCGTTGCAAGCGGGTGTGCTTATGGAGGTCTGCTGTGAGCAGCAAATTGATTGAATCGTTACGTGAGGATCTTGTAGCCCTGCATCAGGCCGGTGCGATCGGCAAGGTGACGCTTCGGGATTATGAAGCATTGTGTCCTGCGCCAGTACGCGATTTCACTGCACTGGACATACGCCGTTTGCGTGAAGCGCTCAACTTCAGCCAGCCAGTTTTTGCGATGCATTTGCACACGAGTGCATCGACCGTGCGCAAATGGGAACAGGGCGAGACAAGTCCTTCGGGACCTGCTTTAAAACTCTTGAATGTTATACAAAGCAAAGGCTTGAGTATTCTTCTTTAAGTCGTTTATTAGAAACGCATAAAACTCGATATAAATCACCGCTATAGAAGTGTTACTAAAAAAACTTTATTAACTGTTCAAGTGCAGCGGGCTCGAGTGAATGGGAGCCCGCTCAAGACATTGCCAACCTGTTACCCCAACGCTTCACGCAACCTATACCACAGCATCCCCAGCGCCAGCAGTGGCGAGCGCAGTGCCTTGCCGCCGGGGAAGGTCAGGTGCGGTACGGCACTGAACACATCCAGGCCATGGCTGTGGCCGAGGGCGATGCTTTCGGCCAGCAGTTTCGCCGTCCAGTGCGTCACGTTCAGGCCATGCCCGGAATAACCCTGGGCGTAATACACGTTGGGGTACTGGTTCAGGCGACCGACCTGGGGGAAGCGGTTGGCCGTGATGCCAATCATGCCGCCCCACTGGTAGTCGATGCGCACATTGGCCAGTTGCGGGAACACCTTCAGCACCTTGGGCTGCATGTAGGCGGCGATGTCTTTGGGGTCGCGCCCGGAATAGTGGCAGGCCCCGCCAAACAGCAAGCGGCGGTCGGCAGTGAGGCGGTAGTAGTCCAGGCCGACTTTCTGGTCGCACAACGCCATATTCTGCGGGATCAGGCGGCTGGCCAAGGCTTCGGGCAAGGGCTCGGTGGCCACCACGTAGCTGCCGGCGGGTAGCACCTTGCCACTCAGGCGCGGCTCCAGTTCGTCGAGGTGAGCGTTGCACCCCAGTACCAGGCTGTTTGCGCGGACTTTGCCGCGTGCCGTGTGCAGGGTCACGCTGGGGCCGTGTTCGATGCGCACTACCGGGCTTTGCTCGAAGATGCGTACGCCCAGGCTGTGGGCGGCACGTGCTTCGCCTTGCACCAGGTCAAGGGGGTGCAGGTGGCCGGAGCCCATGTCGACCAGCCCACCAGCATACTGGTCGCTGGCGACAATCTCGTGCAGCCGCCCAGCGTCGACCACGCGCGTTTCATGGCGATAGCCGAGCGTTGCCAGATCATCCTGCTCATCCTTGAAGGCGGCGAACTGGGCCGGGGTGTTGGCCAGTTCGCAGAAGCCCCAACGCAGGTCGCAGGCAATGCCGTAGCGGGCGATGCGCTCGGCCACCAGCTCTACCGAGTCGATGCCGGCCTGCTTCAGGTAGCGCACGCCATCCTGGCCGACATGCCGCGCAAAGCCGCTGACATCATGGCCGATGCCGCGAATCAGCTGGCCGCCATTGCGCCCGCTGGCACCCCAGCCGATGCGACGGCCTTCCAGTAGCACTACCGACAGGCCGCGCTCGGCCAGTTCCAGGGCGGTGTTGATCCCGGTCAGCCCGCCGCCGACCACGCAGACGTCTGCGCTGAGGTCAGCGTCCAGGCTGGGGTAAGGTGCCGCATCGCGCGCTGTGGCGGCGTAGTACGAGGCGGCGTGTTGGGTATTGAAAGACATGGGCGTTCTCGACTCAGCGGTTGGACTTGATCTTGCTCCAGGAGCGGGTCATGACGCGCATGATCTTCGGGCTCGGGGTGCTGGAGATGTACAGCTTGTCCAGCACGGCCTGGGGTGGGTAAATCTCGGGGTTGTTCACCAGCGATGCATCCATGTAGGCCTTGGCGTCCGGGTTGGCGTTGGCATAACCGACCGTGGCGCTGACTTTCGCGATCACCTTGGGGTCGAGCAGGTAGTTGATAAAGGCCAGGGCTTGCTCGGGGTTGCTGGCGTCCTTGGGGATGGCCAGCAGGTCGAACCACAGGTTGCTGCCTTCCTTGGGAATGCTGTACGCAACCTTCACGCCGTTTTTCGCCTCCACGGCGCGGTTGGCCGCCTGGAATACGTCACCCGAGTAGCCGAACGCTACGCAGACATCACCGTTGGCCAGGTCGGAGACATACTTGGATGAGTGGAAGTAGGTGATGTAGGGGCGCAGTTCAAGCAAGCGGGCCTCGGCCTTGGCGTAGTCGGCCGGTTTCTCGCTGCGCGGGTCCATGCCCAGGTAATTGAGCATGGCGGGGAACAGTTCGTCGGGCGAATCCATGAACGCTACGCCGCACTGCTTGAGTTTTTTCAGGTATTCGGGCTCGAACAGCACGGCCCAGGAATCGATATGGTCCACGCCCAGTGCCGCCTTGACCTTGTCGACGTTGTAGCCGATGCCATTGGTGCCCCACAGGTAGGGCACGGCGTACTGGTTGCCGGGGTCGTTCTGTTCAAGCTGCTTGAGCAGCTTGGGGTCCAGGTGTTGCCAGTTCGGCAGCTTGCTGCGGTCCAGCGGCAGGAAGGCACCGGCCTGGGCCTGGCGGGCGAGAAAGTGGTTGGAGGGCACCACCACGTCATAGCCGGTGCGCCCGGCCAGCAGCTTGCCTTCGAGGGTTTCGTTGGAATCGAACACGTCATACACCACCTTGATGCCGCTGCTGGCCTGGAAGTCAGCCAGGGTGGTGTCCCCGATGTAGTCGGTCCAGTTGTACACGCTGACCGTGGGGTTGGCGTGGCTAGTGGTGGCGAACAGCAGGGTGAGTGCAGCGGGGATCAGGGCTTGCAGATGACGCATGGGGACACCTCGTTGGTCTTGTTCTTCGAGTTCGGTGTTTCGGAGCGCGATGCGCTCCCTGTAGGAGCGGGTTTACCCGCGAATGCGTCATTGAATGTGCCACCGCATTCGCGGCTAAAGCCGCTCCTACACAGGTACTGCGAAAACTCAGACGCTCATCATCAGGAACTCACGCTCCCACGAGCTGATCACCCGCTTGTAGTTTTCGTGCTCGGCACGCTTGACCGCCACGTAGCCCTGAACGAACTGCTTGCCCAGGTATTGCTGCACGGTCTCGCAGTCTTCCATGTGCTGCAGCGCATCTTCGATGGTGATCGGCAGGCGCAGGTTGCGCCGTTCGTAGGCGCGGCCCTGCACCGGTGCGCTGGGGTCGATCTGCTCGACCATGCCCAGGTAGCCGCACAGCAAGCTGGCGGCGATGGCCAGGTACGGGTTGGCATCGGCGCCCGGCAGGCGGTTTTCCACGCGCATCGCCTCGGGGCCGGAGGTGGGCACGCGCAGGCCGGCAGTGCGGTTTTCTTCACCCCACTCGACGTTGACCGGTGCCGAGGTGTCCGGCAGGAAGCGGCGGAACGAGTTCACGTTGGGCGCAAACATCGGCAGCAGCTTAGGGATGTACTTCTGCAAGCCGCCGATATGGTGCAGGAACAGCTGGCTCATGCTGCCGTCTGCGTTGGCGAAGATCGGCTTGCCGGTGGCGATGTCGACCACGCTCTGGTGCAGGTGCATGGCACTGCCTGGCTCGTCGGTGATCGGCTTGGCCATGAACGTGGCCGCCACGTTGTGCTTGAGCGCCGCCTCACGCATGGTGCGCTTGAACACGGTGATCTGGTCGGCCAGGTCCAGCGCGTCGCCGTGGCGGAAGTTGATTTCCATCTGCGCGGGGCCGTCTTCGTGGATCAGCGTATCCAGGTCCAGGCCCTGGATTTCGCACCAGTCGTAGACGTCTTCGAACAGCGGGTCGAATTCGTTAGCGGCATCGATCGAGAACGATTGGCGACCGCTTTCGGCACGGCCGGAACGCCCCAGCGGCACTTGCAGTGGCAGGTCCGGGTCTTCGCAGCGCTTGGTCAGGTAGAATTCCATCTCAGGCGCGACAATCGGCTGCCAGCCTTTGTCGGCATAGAGCTTGAGCACTTTCTTCAGCACGTTGCGCGGCGACAGCTCGATCGGGTTGCCTTGCTTGTCGAAGGTGTCGTGGATCACGATCGCGGTCGGCTCGATCGCCCACGGGATCTGGTACACAGCGGTCGGGTCGGGGCGGCAGACCATGTCGATGTCGGCGGCGTCGAGCAGGTTGTAGTAGATGTCGTCGTCAACGTAGTCGCCGGTGACCGTCTGCAGCAGCACGCTCTCGGGCAGGCGCATGCCACGCTCGTGGAGGAACTTGGCGGTCGGTGCGATCTTGCCGCGGGCAATGCCGGTCAGGTCGCTGATCACGCATTCGACTTCGGTGATCCGGTGTTCTTTCAGCCAGGTGGACAGCTGATCGAAGGGGGCGTTCATACAGACCTCTTGGTTGGGTTTTTTTGTGGGGGGTGGCGGTGCGGCGATCCGATTTACCCGCGAAGGCCGTTGCAGGGCCTCGAAGGATTACGCTTCCCAGGTGACACGCTGGCGACTATCTTGGCCTCAGGCCCGTAAAGCCATCTATCCACTTTCTTCAATAATGAATGCACCAAAAGAGTGCAACTAGGACCAAGCGTGACAACGCCCAATGCCTTGCAGGTTCAAGCTTTCCACACCTCGGATGTGACCGAGCAAGTCCGCGCCACCCCAGGCTGGCAGCAGCAATACCGGCAGATGTCGCCCGGGCACTTCAGCGGCCAGCTGCGCTGCCTGGGGCTGGATGGCGTGGAGGTTTACGAGGAACGGCTCAATACCCGCGTCGAGCAGTTCTTCCGCGCGCCACGCGGTTCGCTGGCGTTCTGCTTCGACCAGAGTGAAAACAGCCTGTATCTGCTCAATGAACAGAGCCGCAACATCTGGATCACCCCAGAGAACTATCAGGAAGTGGCCGTGGTGTTCGACCAGGCTTTTCTTGCCAGCCATGGCCTGGACCCGCAACGGCTCGACGGTTTGTTCATGGTGCCGCTGGGCAGCGGGCAGAATGCGTTGTTCGGCAGTTGGCTGAGCGCCACCCTGACCCGGCTGAGCGAAGCCGATTGCCCATTGCAGGGGCAGGCGCTGGCGGAGCAGTTGCTGGAGGACTGCCTGTTCATCCTCGACAATGCCTGCCAGCGCTTGCAGGGCGTGGCGTTGGGGCGGCGCGACGAGGAACGGGCGATCATGCGCCGGGTCAGCGAATGGGCGGCCGATTGCCCGGAGGAGACGTTGAACCTGGTGGAATTGGCAGCAGTGGCCGGGGTTTCTTTGCGCCAGTTGCAGCAAGCGTTCAAGGCGTTCACCGGCATGCCCCCGGCGCACTGGTTGCGCTTGCGCCGGCTGAACGGTGCGCGGCGTGATTTGTTGCGCGGTGGCGGGGTGACTGTGGCCGAGGTGGCGATGCGTTGGTCGTTCTGGCATTTAGGAAGGTTTTCAGAGAGTTACCGCCAGTTGTTCAAGGAGTTTCCCAGTGAGACCTTGAAGCGGGGTAGGGGTTGAGGTTGGTGGTGGGGCTGCCGGCCTCTTCGCGGGTGAACCCGCTCCCACAGGATCACCACAGGTTCAGCCATTGTGGGTCCTTGTGGGAGCGGGTTCACCCGCGAAGAGGCCACCCCAGGCACCACTGAAACCCAGCACCCAACGCCGAAAATTGCTATCGTGCCACCCTGTTTCCACCCGAGGTGCCGATGTTCTACCTGCCTTTGCCCAGCGACCAGGCCGACCGCCTCGCCAGCGCGCCCACCACTGACTTCTTCAACACCGCCAACCTGCTCGAAGCTGCTGCCGTACTGTTCGTGCAAAACCTGCCCCGCCAGCCCGCAACCGCCTCGGCCGACGCACAAGAGCGCCGCTTTGCCGAAATCGTGCGCATCGCCAACGAAGTCGAAATCGCTGCCCCCGGGCGCTTTCAGGGCCAGGTGGCGCAGCACTTCGATCATGAAGCCTTCGCCATGGGCCTGGGCATGCTCGGCGAGAACGGCATCGCCTTGCTGACCGCTGAGGTGGAATACCAGGCTGACGAACTGCTGGATGCCGAAGGCCAGTGGAATTTCCAGTTCGCCGAGACCTACCGCCAGCGGGCCACGCCATTGCACCCGGTGTACCTGCCGTCGCTGGCCAGTGACTTGATGCTCAGCGACCAGCAGAACCGCCTGCTGCGCGAATTCCTCAGTGGCATCGACGAATCGGTGGCCGTGCAGGGCTTCGCCGGCACCGGCAAGACCTTCCTGATTCACCAGTTCGCCCGCCTGCTTGAACCACAGCGCACCTTGCTGCTGGCCCTGACCGAGGGCCAGTTGCGCGCACTGCAGGCGCGGGTCAAGGACGCCGCTGACTACACCGCGCTGACCTTCGGCCAGTTGGCGGACGAGATGCTCAACCGCGACCTCACCAGCAACGGCTGGCGCCTGCGCGACCCGTACCGCACCAAGCTGTCATGGCGCCCACAAGAGGCGCAGGTGGTGCGCTGGCTGGCCATCCCCGACATCGGCCCGCTCGCTGCCCGCGACGTGGTTGCCTTGTGCATCCGCGCCGTCCGTACGTTTTGCTACAGTGCCGACGCCCAACTGCAGCTGCATCACCTGCCATGGGCCGGGCCCGGCACGTCGCCGCTGGACCAGGAAGTGCTGCTGGAAAAAGCGCGGCTGTACTGGCAAGAGCTGATTCGCCCGTCAGCGCGGGAAATCCAGCTGCCGGTTCGCGACTACCACCGGGTCAAGCTGCTGTCGCTGACCGACTACGTGATCGACAACCGTTACACCCACGTCATCGTCGACGAGGCCCACGAGCTGTCGGCGCCGATGCTTGCCGTGCTCGACCGCAGCCCGCAGTCGATCATCGCCCTGGGGGACGAACTGCAGAACCTCAACGGCCTCAGCCCGCACCATGGCAGCTTCATCCGACAGCGCTGCATCGATCACTCGTTGCGCGCCGGGCCGGCGATGGACAACGTGCTTAACCCGCTGATCCAGGCACACCCGGCGGCGATCCAGGCAGCCTTCAGTGGCAGCGCCGAACATTACACCCGGGTCAGCTTCTTCGATGCGGTGGCAGTGCCGGAGCAGCCAACGGCGCTGATCGTCGATGATGAATGGGGCCTGTTTGGCTGGTTCCAGCGCCTGACCCACCAAGGCGTGCCGTTCATACTGCTGAAAAGCGCCCGCAAGGACTTCGAGCTGTTCGTCGAGGACTGCATCGAGCTGTACCGCTATGGCACCCGGGCACGGCACCCAATGCTGTTCCGTTACCCCAGCTGGCAGGCGCTGGAGCAGGACAAGGGTGATGACAAGGCGTTTATTGCCGTGGCCAGCATGCTGCGCAAGGGCTACACGCCGGAGCACTTTGCCAAGGCCAAGAGCCGTTACCGCTGGGACAAGGCGCCCAAGCTGTTCCTGGGGCGGGTGCGGGATGTGAAGAACATGGAGTTTGCCCGGGTGATGGTGTCGCCGGAGCTGATGGTGGCGCCGCAGGTGGCGGGTAACCGCAATGAACGGGCGCGGATGCTGACGGGGCTATATACCGCCTGTTCGCGGGCGCGGCATGAACTGATCGTGCCGGGGGGGATGTTGGATTGGGTCAAGGACCAAGTCCGCGATTGATGTTTTGGGGCCGCTTTGCGGCCCTTCGCGGCGGTTCGGCGCCCCGATAAACCCGCTCCTACAGGGAATCGCATAATCCTGTAGGAGCGGGTTTATCGGGGCGCCGAACCGCCGCGAAGGGCTGCAAAGCAGCCCCAAGCGCTCAGATCAGTTACGGTCCAGCCAGACAGTCTGGGCATTGGTAAACTCCCGCACACCAAAGTGCGACAGCTCACGCCCGAAACCGCTCTTCTTTACGCCACCAAACGCCACACGGGGGTCGGAAGCGCAGTAGCCGTTGATGAACACACCACCGGTATCCAGCGCCGCAGTCATGCGCTCAGCCAGCGCGTAGTCGGCGGTGTAGATGGTCGAGGCCAGGCCGAATTCGCTGTCGTTGGCCAGCTCTACCGCATGGTCGGCGTCACGTGCAGTGATGATCGCGGCTACCGGGCCGAACAGCTCTTGCTTGAATGCGGTCATGTCCGGGGTGACGTTGGCGAACACGGTCGGCGCATAGAAGTTGGCCACGCCTTCGACCTTGTTGCCGCCCAGCAACAGGGTGGCACCTTCGGCGAGGGTCGCCTGGACCTGGCCATCCAGCTCGTCGCGCAGGTCGTAACGGGCCATCGGGCCGATGTACGTGTCGTCTTCCAGTGGGTTGCCGACTTTCAGCTGGCGCGTGGCCTCGACGAACTTACGGGTAAATTCCTCGGCAATGCTTTCTTCCACGATCAGGCGCTTGGCCGCGGCGCAGACCTGGCCGGTGTTCTGGTAACGGCCGATGACCGCAGCCTTCACGGCAGCATCCAGGTCGGCGTCAGCCAGCACGATGAACGGGTCGGAACCACCCAGCTCCAGCACGCATTTCTTCAGCGCGGCACCGGCCTGGGCACCAATCGCCATGCCGGCACGCACGCTGCCGGTCAGGGTCACGGCGGCAATGCGCGGGTCGTTGATGGCGCGGGTGACGCCATCCGGGGTCACGTTCAGTACTTCGAACACGCCTTCCGGTAGGCCGGCATCCTTGAACAGCTCGCCCATCAGGTAGGCGCTGCCCATTACGTTTGGCGCGTGCTTGAGCACGTAGGTGTTACCCGCCAGAATCGCCGGCACGGCGCCGCGCAGTACTTGCCAGACAGGGAAGTTCCACGGCATCACCGCCAGGATCGGGCCCAGCGGGCGGTATTCGATACGGGCTTTTTCGACCTGGGTCGGCTCGGCAGCGAGCATGGCCGGGCCGTGCTCGGCGTACCAGCGGCACAGGCCCACGCACTTGGCCACTTCACCACGGGCCTGAACGATCGGCTTGCCGATTTCGCGGCTGATCATTTGCGCAAAGGCTTCGGCCTTGGCTTCGAGGGTGCTGGCCAGGGCGAGCAGGTACTCGCTGCGCTGACCCAGCGACACCTGGCGCCACTGGCGGTAGCCAACCCTGGCACGTTGCAGCGCCGCTTCCAGTGCGGCGTCGGTGTCGAACGGGTAGGCGCCAATCTGCTCGCCGCTGAACGGGTCTAGGGAGATGGCGTGGGTCAGGCTGCTGATCGCACTCATGGCGGGGCACTCTCGTTGTTGTTAATCAGTGGCGCCAGACTAGTGGGCTATGGCTTTAATGAAAACTGAATAATAATGAGCGAAACATTCACGTTTGGAGAAAGGCTGTGGACCTGGTGCAACTGGAGATCTTCAAGGCCGTGGCAGAGCAGGGCAGCATCAGCGCCGCTGCTCAGCACATCCACCGGGTGCCGTCGAACCTGACCACGCGCATCAAGCAACTGGAAGAAGACCTGGGCGTGGAGCTGTTCATTCGCGAGAAGAGCCGCCTGCGCCTGTCGCCGGCAGGCTGGAACTTCCTTGAATACACCCGGCGCATTCTCGACCTGGTGCACGAGGCGCGGCTGACCGTTGCCGGCGAAGACCCGCAGGGCACCTTCGCCCTCGGCTCGCTGGAAAGCACGGCGGCAGTGCGTATTCCGGCCTTGCTGGCAGCGTACAACCAGCGCTACCCCAAGGTTGACCTGGACCTGTCTACCGGGCCTTCCGGGACCATGCTCGAAGGGGTGCTGTCTGGCCGCCTGGTGGCCGCGTTCGTCGATGGCCCGGTGCTGCACCCGACGCTGGAAGGCATGCCGGTGTTCGAAGAAGAAATGATGGTGATCGCGCCGCTCAACCACGCGCCGGTAACCCGCGCCCAGGACGTCAACGGCGAAAGTATCTATGCCTTCCGTGCCAACTGCTCCTACCGCCATCACTTTGAAAGCTGGTTCGTGCAGGACCAGGCGGTGCCAGGCAAGATCCACGAAATGGAGTCGTACCACGGCATGCTGGCCTGCGTCAGTGCCGGTGCCGGGTTGGCAATGATGCCGCGCAGCATGCTCGACAACATGCCGGGGTGCAGCACGGTCAGCGCCTGGCCGATGTCGGAGGACTTCCGCTATCTGAAAACCTGGCTGGTCTGGCGCCGCGGTACGGTATCGCGCAGCTTGAGCATGTTCGTGAAATTGCTTGAGGAAGAGCGCGCAACATAATGTTTTAAATCAGAAAAGGTTTTCCTGAAACGAATTTCATCGAGCTGATCATGCTTCTGCCCGAACACCCCTTCGCCGGGAGGATCAGATAATAGGTAAGCCATCCTCTAAAGGAGGGTCGTACCATGCGTAACCATTACTATGCCCTCGGCGCTGCATTGTTGATCACCTCGGCGCTGCCATGGACCTTGGCGGCTGCCGCCGATCTCAATGCCCCCATCGACATGCAGGCCGTGCAGTTGCAACCCCAGGAGCAGAACGGCGTGCGCTACCTGCAGGGCGGCATTGGCCAGGACGAAGCCAATGCACTGCGCAAGACCCCGGGTTATGACCTGCACGTAGAGCTTTCGACCGGCCCGGAAGGCAAGTTCCAGAGCGGGGCCACGGTCGACATCCACAGCGCCCAGGGCCAACCCGTGCTGAGTGTCACGGATGTCGGGCCGCTGCTGTATGTGCAGTTACCTCCCGGCCAGTACAAGGTCACTGGCACCTCCCAGGGGGAGACCGTGCAGCAAGCGGTGACCGTGAACGGCAAATCGCCCGCGACGGTGAACCTGAACTGGCGATGATGGCGAGAGGGGCCGGAATAAGACTGAAAACCTGAAGCACGGCAAGGCACATCTTTAACCAGTGAATTAGCCAATAGTGGCAATTCACTTTCAACTTTCTGATTATCTGGACAATAATCAAAAAACTATTACTTCGTGTGACCGGTCGGGATGCACCGGTCACCTTATAACGTCGAGGGGCCAAAGCCCCCGCTTGCCGTGTAGACCATCAGGAGAGTCGTTGATGAAAACCCGTCTAGCAGCAACGCTGGCCGCTGCAGTGCTGGCCCTTGCCGGAGCCAACCTGGCCCAGGCTGCGCAGGTGTCCGGCGCTGTAGGCGCCACCAGTCAGGGCGACATGACCTACCGTCTTGGCATGTCGTTCGACTGGGACAAGAAATGGCTGGAGAGCAACACCGGCTTTGTGACCGGTTACTGGGAGGCCGGTTACACCTACTGGGAAGGTGGCGACGCCAGTGGTGCGCACTCGCTGTCGTTCAGCCCGGTGTTTACCTATGAGTTCAGCGGTTTCACCTACACGCCGTACATCGAAGCGGGTATTGGCCTGGCGGCGTTTTCCAAGACCGAGGTGGGCGACCAGCGCCTGGGCTCGTCTGTCAACTTCGAAGACCGTATCGGTTTCGGCCTGAAGTTGCCGGGGGAGCAGAAGGTGGGAATCCGTGCCATGCACTATTCCAATGCCGGGCTCAAGGAGCCTAACGACGGCATCGAGTCTTACTCGCTGTTCTACAGCAAAGGCTTCTGAAACCCGGGGCTGCTGCGCAGCCCATCGCGACGCAAGGCCGCTCCTACAGGGAATCGCATACCCCTGTAGGAGCGGCCTCGTGTCGCGATGGGCCGCGCAGCGGCCCCAACCATTCAGAAGGTATAGGAAACCCCTGCCTGCACTGTCCGCGGCGCCCCCGGATAGGCGTAGAGGTTGAACGCCCCTTCGTCATACTCTTTATTGAACAGGTTCTTCACATCCAGATTCAGGCGCACATGCTCATTGACCTGGTAGAACGTCAGCAGGTCAACCACAGTGTACGGGTCCATGTTGTAGGTGACTGCCTCGGTCTGACCATTGCGGTCATCCACGTATTTCACCCCAAGCCCTAGCCCCAGCCCCTTGGCAAACCCGCCCTGGAACTCATAAGTGTTGAGCAGGCTGAAACTGTTACGCGGGATGTTGGCCAGGCGCGTACCGCTTGGCAGGCGGTTGTCCTTGGTGACCTCGGCGTCGACATAGGCGTAGCCACCGATTACCCGCCACTCAGGGGTGATGTTGCCCGCGATGTTGACATCCAGGCCGCGGCTGCGTACCTCACCGGCGGCCAGGCTGTAGTTGATGTTCGCCGGATCGCGCGTCAGCACGTTCTCCTTGACGATATGGTAGATCGCCGCGTCCACGCTCAGCTGGCGGTCGAGCGCTTCCCATTTCACCCCCAGCTCGTAGGACTTGCCCTTTTCCGGGTCGAAGCCACCGCCACTGGCAGGCGTGCCCGTGTTGGGCTTGAACGAACGCGCCGTGTTGGCGTAGACCGCAACCGTGTCGGTCAGGTCGTAGATCAGGCCAAAGCGCGGGGTGACGCCGTTCTCGCCCTTGCTGAAGTCACCGGCATCGTTCAGCTTGTTGTCGTAGTCATGCTCGAAACGCTCGAAGCGCACACCGGCCAATGCCTTCAAACGCTCGGTCAGGGCCACCTGGTCCTGAATGAACAACGCCCAGGTCTGCAGGTTTTCCTTGTCCCAGGTGGTGGTGCGGGTCAGGGCCGGGCGCGGCTGGCCCAGTACCGGGTTGTAGATGTCGATCGGATAGGGCGCCGAGGAGCGCTGGATGATCGAGTTGTAATCGTAATTCTCGTACTCGACACCGGTCAGCAAGGTATGGCTGAAACTGCCGGTATCAAAATGCCCGGTCAGGTTCAGCTGCCAGTCACGGTCGGTCCATTCCAGCTTGCGGTAGTTGAAATTACGCTGCAGCGTGCGGCCATCTGTCGGCGCGCCGTCGGCTTCAACGGCATTGCCCTTCAGCGAGCCCTCCAGGAACTGGAACCCACCCGCCAGCGTCCAGTTGTCGTTGAGCAGGTGCTCGAAACGCAGCTGGGCCATGTTGTTGTCGTTGTGCAGCAGGTTGTCGCTGCCTTTTTCCCAGATATACGTGTCGCGCGAGGCGCTGCCGGTCTGGGTAGCGTAGCGTGTCAGGCCACGGTCCAGCGGGTGGTTGTTGCGCATGAAGTCGCCTTCAAAGACGATTTTCGTGCTGTCGTTGACCTGCCAGCTGACCACGGGTGCAACGTCGTAACGCTCGCTCTCCACGTCATCACGGAAGCTGTCACCGCCTTCGCCGAGCACATTCAGGCGGTAGGCCAGCGAGCCGTCCTGGTTCAGCGGGCCGGTAGCGTCGAGGGTGGCGCGGTGCATGCCCTGGTCATCGAACTGGCTGCCGAGGGTGACCTTGGGCTCTGCCAGCGGTTGCTTGCTGACCACGTTGAAGGTGCCACCTGGGTCACCCCGGCCGTACAGGCTGCTGGCCGGGCCACGGATCACTTCCAGGCGCTCGACGGTGTTGGCGTCCGGGGCGTTGGGGTAGCCGCGGTTGATCGGGAAGCCGTTGCGGTAGAACTCGCCGGTGGTAAAGCCACGCACGGTGAAGGTGGTCAGGCCCTGGCCACCAAAGTTGTTGGCGCGTCCGACGCCGCCGGCGTAGTCCAAGCCGTCTTGCAGGCGCGTGGCGCCCGTGTCTTGCAGCACATCCTTGGGGACCACGCTGATCGACTGCGGCGTTTCGTGCAGTGCAGTGTCGGTGCGGGTAGCGCTGGCCGAACGGCTGGCCTTGTAGCCATCGACCGGGCCGTCCGCGCGTTCGCTGTCGGCGGTACTGGTGATGCTCAGGGCCTGGAGTTCGATCTGGGCAGGGTCGCCGATCGGTTCAGGCTCGGCGAAGGCCTGCGGGGAGACAGCATGAAGCACACAAAGCGAAACGAACGTTCGACGCATCGACGGTACGATCCTGGAGTAAAGGCGCTGAGGGGAAGAGTGCAAAAGCGCCGTGAAACTACTACGAATCATTATCAAATGCATTAGTTTTAAGTGGCACTGGTGTACCAGATACCAAGCAGGTATATCGGGGGTGGATTCTTCGCGGGTGAACACGCTCCTACAGGGGATCTACATGGCCTGAAGCTGCGCAAATTCTTGTAGGAGCGGGTTCACCCGCGAAGAGGCCAGACCAGGTTACAGGTACTCAACGTGCAGCCTTGATCGCCAACACATTGCACAACGGATGCTCCAGCACATGCGCCGTAGTTCCGCCCAGGAACGTCTGCATCGCATCATGTCGATGGCTACCCATTACGATCACATCGGCCCGGCTATGGCCGACGAACTGGGCAATCGCCCTGATCGCCGCCCCTTCCATGAAGTGTCGACGCTCCAGCGGGATCTGGTGGTGATCGCCCAGCCGGTTGAACGCCGCCCGCTGTGCAGTCCGCACGCTGCCTTCAAAGCCTGGCATGGTTACCGTGCCGGCGCCGAAATCGGCCATGTGGGTCTTGCTGGCGTCGCACACATGCAGCAGATGCAGTTCGGCGTTGCACTGCAGGGCCAGGGCATGGGCGCAGTGAATCACCTGCTCATCCAGGTGCTCGCCTGCGCCAAGGCAGTTCAGGTCCACTGCCGCGGCAATCTGCCGGGGCAGGGGCAGGCGGATGTCGCTGACCAAGTGCACGGCGACCGGGCTGTCCTTGAGCAACTGCCAGTCCAGTGGCGTGACCAGCAGGCGTTTGAGTATCGGTTCGTGCTGCACGTCCTTCACCAGCAGGTCGCACCCAAGCCGCTCCACCCGCTCTAATACGCTGCCCAGCGGGTCACGCGTGAGCAACAGCTCGGTGGACACGTCCAGCCCGGCATTGCCCAGCTGTTCGGCCTCGTCCGCCAGCCACTGGCGGTTGTCGCTGAGCAGCCGTTCACGTTCACGGTCCTCGCTCATCAGGCCAAAGGTGTCGACGTCGTCGACGAACACGTTGATATCCAGCAATGCACCACTGGATTCCGCCAGCGCCGCTGCGCGTTGCAGCGCTGGCGTGTGGCGCATCTGCGGGCCGAGCATGACGAACAAGCGCTTGAACTGGCTCATCTCACACCTCCACGTGTGGCAGCCCCCCGGTAATCTGGTCCTGTTCAGTCTAGACTGCACTGGGCTGCATGAGCACCCGACACAGGCTGGCGTGGCACAGCGTGTCGGGTATGATGCGGGCCCATCATTTTTACGAGGCCCGCCCCATGTCCCTTAGTGCTGAACAGATCGGCGAGTTCCGCGCCTTCGCCGAGCAGCTGGCCGATGCTGCCGCTGTGGCGATCAAGCCGTATTTCCGCGCCAGCCTGGATGTCGAGGACAAGGGCGGGCGCCTGTACGATCCGGTGACCGTGGCCGACAAGGCCGCGGAAGATGCCATGCGTGAGCTGATCCAGGCGCGTTACCCCGCGCACGGCATTCTTGGCGAAGAAGCCGGCGTTGCAGTGGGCAGCAGCCCGCTGACCTGGGTACTCGACCCGATCGACGGCACCCGCGCCTTCATCACCGGCCTGCCACTGTGGGGCACATTGATTGCCCTGAACGATGGCATGCGCCCGGTGGTGGGGGTGATGAACCAGCCGTTCACCGGCGAGCGTTTTGTCGGCACCCCAGAGGGCGCCTGGCGCAGCGGTACGCCGCTGCAGACCCGTGCCTGCGCCGACCTGGCCGCGGCCACACTCATGTGCACCACCCCGGACATGTTCGACACGGCCGAGCGCAAGGCGGCGTTCGAGGCAGTGGCCGGCAAGGCGCGCTTGATGCGCTACGGTGGTGATTGCTACGCGTACTGCATGCTGGCTTCGGGCTTTGTCGACGTGATCGTCGAGGCAAGCTTGCAGCCGTATGACGTGCAGGCGCTGATGCCGATCATCGAAGGGGCGGGGGGGGTGATCACCGCCTGGGATGGCAGCAGTGCCCAGGATGGCGGGTGTGTGGTGGCCTGCGGTGACCCGGCGCTGCATGCGCAGGTGGTGGAGATGTTGCGGCACGCCATGTGATTTTGTGTTGCCTGTGCGAGCCTCTTCGCGGGTGAACCCGCTCCTACATATGCCAGCAACTGGCGGTCTTTGTAGGAGCGGGTTCACCCGCGAAGAGGCCCGCACAGGTATCCAGAATCTCCAACCACTGCACTTTTTCCCATTTCCGGGCTCTATGCTTGGCCAGGCTGCTCTGATCCCCAGTACAGCCGCCGAATATCGACCCGGTGCCGATGGTTGCAAGCTACCCCCGTTTCCTCTCCCGCCTGCTGCTGACAGGTGCCCTCACATGCCTGTGCGCCTGCACTCAGGAGCAGGGCCGCGACATGCTTGACCAGTTCGGCAACGGTAAACCCAGCGAACTGTTCCAGACCAGCGTCGACCGCCTGGCCACGCTGTCGATGCGTGACAACCTGCAAAGCCTGTACCTGCTGATGAACAAGCTCTACCTGCGCAACCCCAACCAATGGAAGATGTCCGGCTACGTCGACGCCGCCACCGCCGAGCGGCAGATCCGTATCGCCATCGAACAGCGCCAACCGCTGCCGCAACTGGGCAACCGCCGCGACCTGGCGGCGTTGAGCTACGCCTTGAGCCCGGAGTTTCGCGGTGACCGCGTCGGCGCGTTCATCTACGCCATCGGCAGCATGCTGATCACCGCCCATGGCGGGCGTACCGAGTTCTACATGACCGACACCCTTGACCCGCTGTTCATCAACAACGCCGCGCGCAATATCGAGAAAGCCACCTGGATGTTGAGCCAGCGGCAGGATGCCAATGGGGTGCTGCTGCTGTTCTCCAACGAGATTTCGGAGGAGGGCAGCAACCTGAGCTTTGCCGTGGAGTTCGGCAAGATCGTGGCGCGGCTGGATTTGCTGGCCGAGTTGCTGGATGAGCGGTATCGGCGGATCGGGCTCAACTATGCCCAGAGTCTGCTGCTGATGAATTTCCTGCCTGTGCAGTGACCTCAGCTGTTACACCGGTCCCTTGTAGGAGCGGCCTTGTGTCGCGATGGGGCGCAGAGCGGCCCCACGATCTCAGCCACACCGATACATTGCCGGGGCTGCTTTGCAGCCCTTTCGCGACACAAGGCCGCTCCTACACACAGGGCCAGTGAATGCTTTAGAGCAGCGCCTGGATCGCCTTCCGATAACGCTGCCCAGCCAGGCTCATGCTGTTGTTGTGGCTCGCCCCCGGCACCAGCAGCAATGTCTTGGGCTGTTGGGCGGCGTCGTACAGTTGCTGGCTGAAGCGCGGCGGTACGAAGCGGTCATCCAGCCCGTGCACCAGCAGCACGGGCAAGCCGACATCCTTGATCTTGTCCAGCGAGTCGAACTTCTGCGACATCAACCAGCGCACTGGCAGGGACGTGTTGGCCACTGCTGCCGCGACATCGCCCAGCGAAGTGAAGGTCGACTCCAGTATCAAACCTCGTGCCGGTGCCGCGGCGCCGCTCTTCTGTGCTTCAGCCGCCAACTCACTGGCCAGTTCCACCGCCACGGCACCGCCCAGCGAGTGGCCGAAGATCAGGCGCTTGCCGGCATCCGGCTGCAATTGGGCAAACCGCTCCCAGGCGATGCGTGCATCTTCATACACCGTGGCCTCTGAGGGCAGATCGCCACGGCTTTGGCCGAACCCGCGGTAATCCACGGCCAGCACCGAATAGCCCATGGCATGCAGTTGCTCGATGCGGAACAGCTGGCCGGTCAGGTTCCAGCGCACGCCATGCAGGTAGAGGATAGCCGGGGCATTGGCGCGCTTGGCCGGCCACCACCAGGCGTGCAGGCTCTGGTTGGCGCTGAAGCTGCGCGGGCGCAGGTCGAGCTCCTGCACATCGCCGGGCAACCCACGGAACCAGCTGGCTTGCCCGGGCTCGACGCGGAACACCAGCTCGCGCTCCTTGTGCTGGAGGACGGCGCAGCTGGTGGGCAGGCCGATGACCAGCAAGGTGGCGCACAGCCAGGCGAGCCAGCGGCGGCGCAGGTGGATGAGGAAGAGGGTGGGCATGGGGGCTTTTTTAGCAGATGTACGCGGCTTGCTGTGATGAAAGTGGCCGAATGGCGGGGTTGGTTTGATAACAAGTTGTTTCTGGGAGGTGTGGGTTGCCTGTGCGGGCCTCTTCGCGGGTGAACCCGCTCCTACATTGGGATATCACCAGCCTGAAGGTCGGTGGTGCCTGTGTAGGAGCGGGTTTACCCGCGAAGAGGCCCGCCCAGGCAACCGCAAATCACCGGCTGCGCAACGATTCCAGCAACGGCCGAAACTCATCCAGCAACCAATCCCGCAACCGCCGGCAACTGGACTCATGCTCCTTGTCTTCATTGAAGGCCAGGAAGTGGAAGGTGTCCTTGAGCACCAGTTCTTCTTGCACCGGCCTGACCAGCAACCCCTGCGCAACCAGTGGCGCAACCAGGTGGTGCCAGCCCAGCGCCACGCCCTGGTTGCCCAAGGCCAGCTGCACCAGCAGGTTGTAGTCGTTGGCATTGAAAAAATGCGGCGCGGTGTTGGCGCGGCTTTTCAGGTCGACGTCATGGAAGGCCAGCCACACATTCCAGTCCACATGCTCGGCCACCTGTGAACGGCCATAGGGGCTTAGGTTAAGCAGGGTGCCATCGCGCAAGCCTTGCAGGGTGCGCACCTCCGGGTGCTGCGCCAGGTACTGGGGGGTGCACACCGGGTAGATCACGTCATGGTTGAGCGGGTGCGAGCTGTAGCCTGCCTGCACCTTGCCCAGCTTGGTGATGTAGATGTCCGGGCGCACCCCTGGCTCCATCGACAGGAAGTTCTGCGTGGTCACCAGGTTGATGTCGATGTCCGGGTTCTCGTCGAAGAACCGGGGCATGCGCGGGCCCATCCACAAGGCGGCGAACGCCGGCGAACAGCACAGGGTGACCACGTGCTTGGTATTGGTGTTGCTGCGGATGCGCTCGGCCGCCTGGGAAATGTTGACGAACGACAACTGCACCGCATCGAAGAAGATCGAGCCGGCCACGGTCAGTTCCACAGCACGCCCGACACGGGTGAACAACTCGGCGCCCAGGTAGGTCTCGAGCTCACGGATCTGCCGGCTGACGGCGGCCTGGGTCACGCACAGCGCCTCGGCGGCACGGGTGAAGTTCTGGTACTTGGCGGCAGCGACGAAGACTTTGACCGCGCGCAGCGAGGGCATCTTGATCAGCGTCTGATCGGGTTCGGAATGTCTGACCATGGGGCGGGGCGAGGTCCTTCGTCTAGCCAATCGGTTCACTCTAGCCTGTTCCACGCACCCTGGTAAGTGCGCAGAGGCTCTGGGGCCGGGCTTTGGCCCTGATTGATAACTTCAGGTAATGGTTAGCGTGAAACAAATGTCGTTGGACCCGCTCTGGTGCAGGGCCTAACGTTAAAACCACGGCGCGACATTCGAGACATCGATGTCGATAATTTTTTGAAGCAGGACATTCTGCGTGCCGGTTTTGACTCACGTTCGGATTTGAACGGACTGCCAAGCGTACTCGCACTGATCGCTACCCGCCTTAATGAAAGTGCGATGTTGAAAGATTGGTTAATAAGCATAATAAAGAGGGTCGTATGAGCCATGCCGATGAGATTCTTTCGGTAAATAACATCTTCAAGGTGTTCGGTCCCAACCCGAACATGGCCATGGAGATGCTCCGAAAGGGGGCCGACAAGAACGAAATTTTCAGCAAGACCGGTCACGTCGTCGGCGTGTTCAATGCCAGCTTTTCCGTCAAGCGTGGCGAGATCTTCGTGATCATGGGCCTTTCCGGGTCGGGCAAGTCGACCATGGTGCGGCTGTTCAATCGCCTGATCGAACCCACCTCCGGCAGCATCCACCTCAACGGCAAGGAAATTACCGGGCTCTCCGACAAGGCCCTGCTCGACGTGCGCCGCAAGGAAATGGGCATGGTGTTCCAGTCCTTCGCGCTGATGCCGCACATGAGCGTGCTGGAAAACACTGCCTTCGGCCTGGAGATTGCCGGCGTGCCGGAAGGCGAACGCCACACCCGCGCCCGTGAAGCCTTGAGCCAGGTTGGCCTGGCCGGCCACGAGCACAGCTACCCTCACCAGCTGTCCGGCGGCATGCAGCAACGCGTAGGGCTGGCCCGGGCATTGGCCAACGACCCGGCGATCCTGCTGATGGACGAAGCGTTTTCTGCCCTCGACCCGCTGATCCGCAGTGAAATGCAGGGCGAGCTGATCCGCCTGCAGGCCGAACAGCAACGCACCATCATCTTCATTTCCCACGACATCGAAGAAGCCATCCGCATCGGCCACCGCATCGCGATCATGGAAGGTGGCCGCGTGGTGCAGATCGGCACCCCTCAGGAGCTGATCAACCAGCCGGCCAACGACTACGTGCGCACCTTCTTCAAGAGCTTCGACAGCTCGCGGGTGCTCAAGGCCGGCGATGTGGCCAGGTTCGACCCAGCCGTGGTGTGCAAGGTCAACGGCAAGGCACCGAGCTTCCAGGCCGGTGTGCCATTCGGCTACCTGATCGACGACCGCGGGCAGTTGCTGGGTGTGGTCGACACCGACGCCCACGGCGCTACCGCCAGTGACCGCTACAGCCTGCACGAGCAGCGCCCGGTGTACACCGACACGCCGCTGCACGAGGTGTTGGGCATTGCCGCCGATTTGCCGTACCCGGTGCCGGTACTCGACCGCCAGGGCGCCTTCAAGGGCACGCTGTCGAAGAACGAGCTGCTGCAGACCCTGAGCCGCAACTAAAACAACAAAGAGGTATGCACTCATGTCCGAATTCAGCCTTCTCGACCCGTTCCAGGCGGCCACCATCCCGTTGGGCGACTGGGTCACCGCGACGCTCAACTTCCTGGTGCACAATTTCCGCGAGGTGTTTCGCGCCATTCGCTGGCCGATCGACCAAGTGCTCAATGGCATCGAGTTCACCCTGCAGAGCATCCCGCCCACCATCGGCATCATCCTTTCGTCGCTGCTGGGCTGGCAGCTGGCCGGCAAGCGCATGGCACTGTTGTGCTTCATCACCTTGACCTTACTCGGCCTGATCGGCGTGTGGTCAGAGTCGATGACCACCCTGGCGCTGGTGCTGACCTCGGTGTTCTTCTGCGCAGTGATCGGCATACCGCTGGGTATCGTCTGCGCCCGCAGCAACCGCCTGGAAAGCATCATCCGGCCACTGCTCGACGCCATGCAGACGCTGCCGGCATTCGTCTACCTGGTACCGGTGGTGATGCTGTTCGGCATCGGCAACGTGCCCGGGGTACTGGTGACCATCGTCTTCGCCCTGCCGCCGCTGGTGCGCCTGACCAACCTGGGTATCCGCCAGGTGCCGGAAGACAAGATCGAAGCCGCCCGCGCCTTTGGCTGCACCCCACGGCAAATGCTGACCCGCGTGCAACTGCCGCTGGCCACTTCGACCATCATGGCCGGCCTGAACCAGACCCTGATGCTGTCGCTGTCGATGGTGGTGATCGCCTCGATGATTTCGGTCGGTGGCCTGGGCCAGATGGTGCTGCGTGGCATCGGCCGGCTGGACATGGGCCTGGCCACGGTCGGTGGCGTAGGGCTGGTATTGCTGGCGATTTTCCTCGACCGCCTGACCCAGGCCATGGGCGCCCGTACCAGTGCCGACCCGAGCCTGCGCTGGTATCACACCGGCCCGGTAGGGGGGGTGCTGCGCCTGTGTGGTGCCGGGCAAGCGCAAGCGCGGCGCAAGACCGCCTGAGCATTGCAAGACTTTTTGAGACGTTCGATCTGCCGCACTTGAAGATAAAAATCAGAAAAAGGTAAGCGACGATGCACGAATCCACGTTCACCCGCAGCATCCTCAAATGCGCTACCGCGCTGACCCTGGTAGCCGCTGCACTGGGCGCACACGCCTCGGCGGAAAAACCCGGCGATGGCGTGAAGGTAACCCCGATCTTCCCCTCCATTGCCGAAGAGCGCTTCCGTGGCGAAGTGGCCATGGAAGGCCTGCGCGAGCTGGGCTACAAGGTGCAGGAGCCGAAGGAAACCGAGTACGGCGTGATGATGGTGGCCTTGGCCAACGGCGATGCCGACTTCACCGTGCACCTGTGGGAAAAGCTGCACGACAAGTTCTATCAGCAGGCCGGCGGTGACGCTGTGATGGTCAAGACCGGCAACATCCTGCCGGGCGTGGCCCAGGGTTACCTGATCGACAAGAAGACTGCCGACCAATACAACATCAAGTACATCACCGACCTGAAAAAGCCCGAAATTGCCAAGCTGTTCGACACCGACGGTGACGGTAAGGCCGACATGACCGGCTGCAACCCGGGCTGGGGTTGCGAGCTGGTGATTGCCCACCACATGAAGGCCTACGACCTGGACAAGAGCATCACCGTCAACCAGGGCTCGTACTTTGCGCTGATGGCCGACACCATTACCCGCTACAAGGAAGGCAAGCCGATCCTGTACTTCACCTGGGTGCCGCAGTGGATCGCCAGCGTACTCGTCGAAGGCAAGGACGTGGTCTGGCTGGAAGTGCCGAAAACCGACCTGCCGGGCGGCGACAATAATGTCGATACCACCTACCACGGCAAGAACCTGGGCTTTGCCATCGACAAGGTGGTGGCCGTGCTGAACAAGGACTTTGCCGAAAAGAACCCGGCAGCGTTGAAGTTCCTGTCGCTGGTGCAGATCAGCACCGACGACGAGAGCAACCAGAACCTGAAGATGCAGCAGGGTGAAAAGAAGCCCGCCGACATTACCCGCCATGCCAAGGAATGGGTCGCAGCGCACCGCCAGCAGTTCGACCAGTGGCTGCAAGCCTCGCGTGACGCGGCGGCCCAGGCCGGCAAGTAACCTGTTTCATCGGCGCTGTCTTCTTCGCGGCGGTTCGACGCCTCGATAAACCCGCTCCTACATGGGTGTGCACAGGATCCGAATGCCGTGCGGTCCATGTAGGAGCGGGTTTACCCGCGAAGAAGCCAACGCGATTTCCTGCTGTTGAGTAAAGCCATGAGCCACTTCGAAAGCATCCTCAAGAACACCAACCTGGCCCACCTGGACCCCGCCATCCGCACCACACTGTCAATGCCCTGCCAGCGCGTGGCTTTCGTCCTGCGCGAGCATTTCTCGATGATGGCCTTCACCGCCGCCATGGACAGCCTGGTCACCGCCAACCTGATGAGCGCCACGCCGTTGTTCCAGATTCACGTGGTAGGTGAGGGCGAGCAGGTGATGAGCGACCTGGGCATCGCCTTGCCGGTCAACACCCAACTCGCCGACCTCGACCTGCAAGGCCTGGACTGCCTGCTGGTATGCGGCGGCTTCCGTGTACGCCTGGAAACCGCACCGCAACTGCGCACCAAACTGCGCCAGGCCGACCAGCAGGGTTGCCAGCTGGGCGGCTTGTGGAATGGCGCGTACTTCCTCGCCGAAGCCGGTTTGCTCAACGATTACGACTGCGCCTTTCACCCCGATGGCCGGGCGATGATGAGCGAGCTGTTCCCCAAAGTGCGCATCAGCCGCCAGGCCCATGTACTGGACCGACGGCGCATGAGCTGCGCGGGTGCCAGCAGTGCCCTGGACATGATGCTGGCGATGCTGGAGCAGTGCGGTGGCGCACCCTTGCGCCGGGCCGTGGAGCAGATGCTGGCCTGTGACCGTGCGCGGGTGATGAGCGATGCCCCCGCCTGCGCCCCGGAAATCGACCCCAGCCTGCCCAAGGGCGTACGCCTGGCGCTGGAGCTGATGCACGCCAACATCGAAGACCCGATCGGCATCGACGAGATCGCCGAACACGCCGGCTTGTCCCGTCGCCACCTGGAACGGCTGTTCCGCCGCCATGTGCAGGCTACGCCACCGCGTTATTACCTGGAACTGCGCCTGACCCATGCCCGGCAACTGTTGCAGCACACCAGCAAGTCATTGACCGAGGTGGCGGTGGCCAGCGGGTTTGTCAGCTTCCCGCATTTCTACCGGCGCTTTCGTGAGTTGTTTGCCATTGCCCCCCGGCAATACCGGGCGCGTAGCCAGGGGTGGGCGGGGCGGCAGGATGTGGCGGTGCATTGAGTGGTGTGCTGCCTGTACCGGCCTCTTCGCGGGTAAACCCGCTCCTACAACGGCCTGTGCAAGCCCTGTAGGAGCGGGTTTACCCGCGAAAGGGCCAGCACAGGAAAAGTACGGTTCGATAAACGAACAAAAAACCCGCACAGACTGTCCGCTATCCGCCCAACCAATCCCATCGCCGCATTGCCCAACCCCCGCCTTTTTGCTGTAGTGTGCCCATCCACCGGTTGTCGCCTGCCCCCGCGACCCGCAACCGGCCCGATAGAATGACCGTGACGACCGCAACCACCGCCCACAAGGCCGTAGGAAGCGGCGACCAGAACAATAACGACACCGAGTGCCTTGCCTATGGAAAGCCGCCTGCTGAGCGAACGCAGTAGCGTGTTTCACCACGCCGACCCTTATGCTGTGTCCGATTATGTCAACCAGCATGTCGGCCAGCATTGCATCGGCCTGTCGCGCACCACCCACCCCCAGGCCAGCCTCAGCCACCGCAAGTTTGCCGAACTCGACCTGTGCCGTATCAGCTACGGCGGCAGCGTGCGGGTTACCTCGCCAGCGCTGGAAACCATCTACCACCTGCAGGTGTTGCTCAACGGCAACTGCCTGTGGCGCGGGCACAAGCGCGAGCAACACCTGGTGCCGGGCGAATTACTGCTGATCAACCCCGACGACCCGGTTGACCTGACCTATTCGGAAGACTGCGAGAAGTTCATCCTCAAGGTGCCGACCCGGCTGCTGGACTCGATCTGCGATGAACAGCGCTGGCACCGGCCCGATGGCGGTGTGCGCTTCCTTCGCAACCATTACCGGCTGGACGAACTGGACGGCTTCGTCAACCTGCTGGCCATGGTTTGCCATGAGGCGGAGGTCAGCGATTCGTTGCCCAGGGTGCAGTGCCATTACAGCCAGATCGTTGCCAGCAAGCTGCTGACCCTGATGAGCACCAATGTCCGCCGCGAGAGCTTAGGTTCCCCAGGTGCAAGCCTTGAGCGGATCATCGACCATATCGACCGCAACCTGAAGCATGAACTGACAGCCGAAGCGCTGGCAGAGCAAGCGTGCATGAGCCTGCGCTCGCTCTATGCACTGTTCGACCGGCATTTGCAGACCACGCCAAAACACTATGTACGCCAGCGCAAGCTGGAGCAGGTGCGCGCTTGCCTCGGTGACGCCAGTTGCTCGGTACGCAGTGTGACTGAGCTGGCCATGGACTATGGCTTCATGCACCTTGGGCGGTTTTCCGAGGTTTATCGGCAGCAGTTTGGTGAGCTGCCCTCGGAAACCTTCCGCAATCGGCGCTGAACTGGGCTGGCCTCTTCGCGGGTGAACCCGCTCCTACTGGGTTTTGCGCAAGTTCTCAGGCCTGCGGTGATCCGTGTAGGAGCGGGTTTACCCGCGAAAAGGCCCTCAAACCAGATACATACCCTGCACATAACGGATAGCACCCCGCACAAACCGGATATTCCCACCCCATCCCAGCCCCTAACCTGACCAGGTCTAAACAATAACAAGGGAGACCCTGGCCATGTCCCTGGGATTCGACTACCTCAATGCCTTGCTCGAGGACGACCGTGAAAAGGGCATCTACCGCTGCAAGCGCGAGATGTTCACTGACCCACGCCTGTTCGAGCTGGAAATGAAACACATCTTCGAGGGCAACTGGATCTACCTGGCGCACGAAAGCCAGATCCCCGAGAAGAACGACTTCCTCACCCTGACCATGGGGCGCCAGCCGATTTTCATTGCGCGCAACAAGGACGGTGAGCTCAATGCCTTCCTCAACGCCTGCAGCCACCGCGGCGCCATGCTGTGCCGGCACAAGCGCGGCAACCGCTCCAGCTATACCTGCCCGTTCCACGGCTGGACCTTCAACAACAGCGGCAAGCTGCTCAAGGTCAAGGACCCGAGCAATGCCGGCTACCCCGACAGCTTCAACTGCGACGGCTCGCACGACCTGACCAAGGTGGCGCGCTTCGAGTCGTACCGGGGCTTCCTGTTCGGTAGCCTGAAAGCCGACGTGAAACCGCTGGTCGAGCACCTGGGCGAATCGGCCAAGATCATCGACATGATCGTCGACCAGTCGCCAGAAGGCCTGGAAGTGTTGCGCGGTGCCAGCTCGTACATCTACGAAGGCAACTGGAAGCTCACCGCCGAAAACGGCGCCGATGGCTACCACGTCAGCTCGGTGCACTGGAACTACGCCGCCACCCAGAACCAGCGCAAGCAGCGCGAAGCGGGTGACGAGATCAAGACCATGAGCGCCGGTGCTTGGGCCAAGCAGGGCGGTGGCTTCTATTCCTTCGACCACGGCCACCTGCTGCTGTGGACCCGCTGGGCCAACCCGGAAGATCGCCCGGCCTACGAGCGCCGCGACCAACTGGCCGCCGATTACGGCCAGGCCCGCGCCGACTGGATGATCGAGAACTCACGCAACCTGTGCCTGTACCCGAACGTGTACCTGATGGACCAGTTCAGCTCGCAAATCCGCATCGCCCGGCCGATTTCGGTGAACAAGACCGAAATCACCATCTACTGCATCGCGCCAAAAGGCGAGAGCGCCGACGCCCGCGCCAAACGCATCCGCCAGTACGAAGACTTTTTCAACGTCAGTGGCATGGCCACACCGGACGACCTGGAAGAATTCCGCTCGTGCCAGACCGGCTATGGCGGCGGTACTGGCTGGAACGACATGTCCCGCGGTGCGGCGCACTGGGTGGAAGGGGCTGACGAGGCGGCCCGGGAGATCGAGTTGAAGCCGCTGCTGTCCGGCGTACGCACCGAGGACGAAGGCCTGTTCGTGCTGCAGCACAAATACTGGCAGGACACCATGGTCCAGGCCCTCAAGGACGAGCAGCAATTGATCCCCGTGGAGGCCGTGCAATGAGCCTGTATGAAACCGTGCGCGACTTCCTCTACCGCGAGGCGCGCTACCTGGACGACGCCCAGTGGGACCAGTGGCTGGAGCTGTACGCCAGCGACGCCACCTTCTGGATGCCCAGCTGGGACGATGACGATACCCTCACCGAAGACCCGCAAAGCGAAATCTCGCTGATCTGGTACGGCAACCGCGGCGGCCTGGAAGACCGTGTGTTCCGCATCAAGACCGAGCGCTCCAGTGCGACCGTGCCCGACACCCGCACCTCGCACAACATCAGCAACATCGAGATCGTCGAACAGGGCGAGGGCAGCTGCCTGGTGCGTTTCAACTGGCACACCCTGAGCTTCCGCTACAAGACCACCGACAGTTACTTCGGCAGCAGCTTCTACACCCTTGACCTGCGCGGCGAGCAGCCGCTGATCAAGGCCAAGAAGGTGGTGCTGAAGAACGACTACGTGCGCCAGGTCATCGACATCTACCACATCTGAACCAGGGTTTTTGCGAGCAATGCCCGGGGCGTCCTGCGACGCGCCGTGGCCAGGCTCGCCCGCGAGGTGCAACATGAGCTACCAGATCGCACTGAATTTCGAGGACGGGGTCACCCGTTTCATTGAAGCCGCAGGCCACGAAACCGTCGCCGATGCGGCTTACCGCCAGGGCATCAACATCCCCCTGGACTGCCGCGACGGCGCTTGCGGCACCTGCAAGTGCAAGGCCGAGTCCGGGCGCTATGACCTGGGCGACAACTTCATCGAAGACGCCCTGAGCGAAGACGAAATCGGCGAAGGCTACGTGCTGACCTGCCAGATGCGCGCCGAAAGCGACTGCGTCATCCGCATCCCGGCCTCGTCGCAGCTGTGCAAGACCGAACAGGCCAGCTTCGAGGCGGCTATCAGCGATGTACGCCAGCTGTCGGCCAGCACCATTGCCTTGTCGATCAAGGGTGAAGCGTTGAGCCGCTTGGCATTCCTGCCGGGGCAATATGTCAACCTCAAGGTGCCGGGCAGCGAGCAGAGCCGCGCCTATTCGTTCAGCTCGCTGCAGAAGGATGGCGAAGTCAGCTTCCTGATCCGCAACGTGCCGGGCGGGCTGATGAGCAGTTTCCTGACCAACTTGGCCAAGGCCGGCGACAGCATGAGCCTGGCCGGGCCGCTGGGCAGCTTTTACCTGCGGCCGATCCAGCGCCCGCTGTTGCTGCTGGCCGGTGGTACCGGGCTGGCGCCGTTCACGGCGATGCTGGAGAAGATTGCCGAGCAGGGCAGTGAGCACCCGCTGCACCTGATCTATGGCGTGACCAACGACTTCGACCTGGTCGAGCTCGACCGCTTGCAAGCGCTGGCGGCACGCATCCCCAACTTCACCTACAGCGCCTGCGTGGCCAACCCGGACAGCCAGTACCCGCAAAAGGGCTACGTGACCCAGCACATCGCGCCATGCCACCTGAACGACGGCGATGTGGACGTGTACCTGTGCGGGCCACCGCCGATGGTAGAGGCGGTGAGCCAGTACGTGCGTGAGCAGGGCATTACCCCGGCGAACTTCTATTACGAAAAATTTGCGGCGGCGGCCTGACAGATTGCCGGGGCCGCTTTGCGGCCCTTTCGCGACACAAGGCCGCTCCTACAGGGAGATGCGATCCATGTAGGAGCGGCCTTGCGTCGCGATGGAGGGCGCAGCCCTCCCAATTGCCCTGACGCGGATCAAGCAGGAGATGCAGATGAACAACAGATTCAAAGGCAAGGTCGCCCTGGTCACCGGTGCCGCCCAGGGCATTGGCCGGGGCGTGTGCTGGCGGCTCAAGGCCGAAGGCGCGCAAGTGGTTGCAGTAGACCGTTCCGAACTGGTCCACGAACTGGCCGGCGAGGGCATGCTGACCCTCACCGCCGACCTCGAACAACACGCCGACTGCGACCGGGTCATGGCCAGCGCCGTAGAAACCTTCGGTCGCCTCGACATCCTCGTCAACAACGTCGGCGGCACCATCTGGGCCAAGCCCTTCGAACACTACGAGGTCGAACAGATCGAGGCAGAAGTACGCCGTTCGCTGTTCCCCACCCTGTGGTGCTGCCACGCGGCACTGCCGTACATGCTCGAACGCGGCAGTGGCGCCATCGTCAACGTCTCGTCGATCGCCACCCGGGGTGTCAACCGCGTGCCGTACGGTGCGGCCAAGGGCGGGGTCAACGCGCTGACCGCCTGCCTTGCTTTTGAAACCGCCGGGCGTGGCATCCGCGTCAACGCCACTGCCCCCGGCGGCACCGAAGCCCCACCGCGGCGCGTACCACGCAACAGCGCCGAGCAAACCGAGCAGGAAAAACACTGGTACCAGCAGATCGTCGACCAGACCCTCGACAGCAGCCTGATGCACCGCTACGGCAGCATCGACGAGCAGGTCGGGGCCATCCTGTTCCTGGCGTCCGACGAAGCTTCGTACATCACCGGCGTGACCCTGCCGGTAGGGGGCGGCGACCTCGGCTGAGCAGCACCCCAAGGCAACAGCTTTCCATCACAACAAAAACAAGAGCGACAGATGCCATGCGAACCCTTGACGTACACCCGATCATCGATAACGCGCGCTTTACCCCGTTCCACTGGATGGTCATGGCCTGGTGCGGCCTGCTGCTGATTTTCGACGGGTATGACCTGTTCATCTACGGCGTGGTACTGCCGGTGATCATGAAAGAGTGGGGCCTGACCCCGTTGCAGGCCGGTGCGCTGGGCAGCTATGCGCTGTTCGGCATGATGTTCGGCGCCCTGGCATTCGGCAGCCTGGCCGACCGCATCGGGCGCAAGAAGGGTATTGCCATCTGTTTCGCCTTGTTTTCGGGGGCGACCATCCTCAATGGTTTTGCCAGCAGCCCCAGTGAGTTCGGCATCTACCGCTTTATCGCCGGCTTGGGCTGCGGCGGCCTGATGCCCAATGCCGTGGCACTGATGAACGAGTACGCACCCAAGCGCCTGCGCAGCACGCTGGTGGCGATCATGTTCAGTGGCTATTCGCTCGGCGGCATGCTGTCGGCAGGCGTCGGCATTTTCATGCTGCCGCGTTTCGGCTGGGAGTCGATGTTCTTCGCTGCCGCTGTGCCGCTGTTGCTGTTGCCGGTGATCCTCTACTACCTGCCGGAATCGATCGGTTTTTTGGTGCGCCAGGGCCGTGGCGACGAGGCACGCAAGCTGCTCAAGCGCCTGGACCCAGGCTGCGATGTACAACCTGATGATGTGCTGGTCGCCCCTGTGGGAGCGGGCTTGTCTGTGGGAGCGGGCTTGTCCCGCGAAAGGGCCGGCAAGTTCACCGCCGTCCTCGAACTGTTCCGCAACGGCCTAGCCATTCGCACCTTGGCGCTGTGGCTGGCGTTCTTCTGCTGCCTGCTGATGGTCTATGCGCTTAGCTCGTGGCTGCCGAAACTGATGGCCAACGCCGGCTACAGCCTGGGTTCAAGCCTGTCGTTCCTGCTGGCACTGAACTTTGGTGGCATGGCCGGTGCAATTCTCGGCGGATGGCTGGGCGACCGCTACAACCTGGTCAAGGTCAAGGTGGCGTTCTTCATTGCTGCGGCGCTGTCGATCAGCCTGCTGGGGGTAAACAGCCCGATGCCGGTGCTGTACCTGCTGATCTTCATTGCCGGCGCCACCACCATTGGCACACAAATCCTCCTGTACGCCGGCGCTGCTCAAATGTACGGCCTGTCGGTGCGCTCCACCGGCCTGGGCTGGGCGTCGGGCATTGGCCGCAATGGCGCCATTGTCGGCCCGCTGCTGGGCGGCGCCCTGATGGGTATCAACCTGCCGCTGCAACTCAATTTCATCGCCTTCGCCATCCCTGGCGCCATTGCCGCGCTGGCCATGGCCGTGCACCTGGCCAGTGGCCGGCGCCACGCTCAGGCGGTTGCGGCGCAGGCGTAAATCCAGAAAAACAACATGAGGTAAGCCCACATGACCGTGAAGATTTCCCACACTGCCGAGGTACAGCGGTTCTTCGAGGAGGCCGCAGGCTTTGGCAACGATGCCGGAAACCCGCGCCTCAAGCGCATTGTGCAGCGCATGCTGCAGGACACCGCCCGGCTGATCGAAGACCTGGAAATCAGCGAGGACGAGTTCTGGCACGCCGTCGATTACCTCAACCGCCTGGGCGGGCGCGGCGAAGCCGGGCTGCTGGTCGCGGGGCTGGGCATCGAGCACTTCCTCGACCTGCTGCAGGATGCCAAGGACGCGCAGGCCGGGCTGGCCGGTGGTACCCCGCGTACCATCGAAGGCCCGTTGTACGTGGCGGGTGCGCCCATGGCAGAAGGTGAAGTGCGCATGGATGACGGCAGCGAGGAAGGTGTGGCCACGGTCATGTACCTGGAGGGGCGGGTGCTTGACCCACACGGCCAGCCGCTGGCGGGTGCCACAGTCGACCTGTGGCATGCCAACACCCGCGGCACTTACTCGTTCTTCGACCAGGGCCAGTCCGAATACAACCTGCGCCGGCGCATCGTCACCGACAGCGAAGGCCGCTACCGCGCACGCTCGATCGTGCCGTCGGGCTATGGCTGCGACCCGCAAGGCCCGACCCAGGAATGCCTGGACCTGCTAGGCCGCCACGGCCAGCGCCCGGCGCATGTGCACTTCTTCATTTCGGCGCCGGGGCATCGGCACTTGACCACGCAGATCAACCTGTCGGGGGACAAATACCTGTGGGATGACTTTGCCTACGCCACGCGGGATGGGTTGGTGGGCGAGGTGGTGTTTGTCGAGGGTACGGCGGGGCGGCATGCCGAGCTGAAGTTCGACTTCCAGTTGCAGTTGGCCCAGGGCGGGGCGGATGAACAGCGCAGTGCGCGGCCGCGGGCGCTGCAGGAAGCCTGAATTTCCGAGTTGGCTTCTTCGCGGGTAAACCCGCTCCCACAGGGGTTGCACAGGTTTTAGCACGTGCGCCGTACCTGTGGGAGCGGGTTCACCCGCGAAGAAGCCAACACAAGAACAAAAGCCAGCCACCAAGGCCGGCCGCTGCCTTGCGAGAAGCTTGATGAAAACCCTGATCAAGGACAGTTCACTGTCCGCCATCGTCGCCGGCTGCATCGCCACGATGATTTCTTACGCCGGCCCGCTGGTGATCATCTTCCACGCCGCCGAAGCCGCCGGCCTGTCGCACCAGCAACTGTCGTCCTGGGTGTGGGCAGTGTCCATGGGCAGTGCAGTACTCGGTGCGCTGCTCAGCCTGCGCTACCGCGTGCCGGTGGTGATCGCGTGGTCCATCCCAGGCTCCGCACTGCTGGTCACCGCCTTGCCGCAACTGGGCCTGGAGCAGGCGGTGGGCGCTTACCTGGTGGCCAACCTGGTCCTGCTGCTGATCGGCATCAGCGGCGCCTTCGACCGCATCATCGCGCGCCTGCCAGGGTCCATTGCCGCCGGTATGCAGGCCGGCATCCTGTTCAGCTTCGGCATCGAGGTGTTTCGCGCCTTGCCGGTGCAGCCTGTGCTGGTGCTGGGAATGTTCGTCACTTACGTGCTGATGCGCCGGGTGCAACCCCGATATGCGGTGGCCGCTGTGCTGTGCGTCGGCACGCTGGTGACGCTGGCCAGTGGGGCGTTGCGCAGCGAGGCGCTGGTGCTGGAGCTGGCGTCACCACAGTGGGTCACCCCGCGGTTCAGCCTGCCTGCGGTGTTCAGCCTGGCGCTGCCGATGGTGCTGGTGGCGTTGACCGGGCAGTTCATGCCCGGCATGGCGGTGTTGCGCAACGCCGGCTACGACACCCCGGCCAGCCCGTTGATCCGCGCCAGTGCCCTGGCCGGTGCAGCACTGGCGCCGTTCGGTTGCCACGGGCTGAACCTGGCGGCGGTGACCGCCAGCCTCTGCACCGGCCATGAAGCCCATGAAACCCCCCGCCGGCGCTATGTGGCAGCCGTGGCCGGCAGTGCGCTGTACCTGCTGCTGGGCATTGCCGGGGCCACCTTGATGTCGTTGTTCGCGGCTTTTCCTGCTGCGCTGATCGCCGCCCTGGCTGGCCTGGCCCTGTATGGCGCCATCAGCGAGGCCCTGGCCCGCAGCCTGGCGGAACCGGCTGAGCGTGATGCCGGGCTGTTCACCTTCCTGGTCACCGCTTCGGGCGTGGCCTTCCTTGGCCTGTCGGCAGCGTTCTGGGGGCTGCTGTTCGGCCTGCTGACCCACGCGCTGCTCAGGTTGCGCCAGCCATCAGCCCGGGAGGTGCTGCGCCGTACACCCTGAACCGCCGTGTTCCCAACGCTTTACCCATAAAAACAAGATCAAGAGAGCTTCGGAATGAATCACACCCCTTGCGTCGCCCTGGGCCTGACTTTGCTCAGCCAACCGTTGCTAGCTGCCGAAGGCGGCTTCTTCGAGGACTCGAAGGCTACCCTGAGCGCCCGTAACTACTATTTCAGCCGCGATTTTTCCGACATTGTCGGGGCCAACAGGCAGTCCAAGGCCGAGGAGTGGGCCCAAGGCTTCATCCTCGACTTCAAGAGCGGCTACACCCCCGGTACGGTCGGTTTTGGCGTAGATGCGCTGGGCCTGCTGGGTATCAAGCTCGACAGCAGCCCCGACCGGGTCAACACCGGCCTGCTTCCGGTGCATGGCGATGGTCGCGCCGCCGACGAATACAGCCGGCTGGCACCCACCCTCAAAGTGCGCTTGTCGAAAACCGAACTGCGCATTGGCGAATTGCAACCGAACCTGCCAGTGCTGACCTTCAGCGATATCCGCCTGCTGCCGCCCACTTACCAAGGGGCCAGCATCAGTTCGGCAGAAATCGACGGCCTGACGGTGCAGGCCGGGCACCTGAAAAGCACCCACCTGCGCAACGAAGGCGGCGACGGCAAGATGAACGCCATGCTTGGCCATGTGCCAATGCGCCAGGCCGAGAGCGATGCCTTCAACTACGTGGGTGGCGATTATGCGTTCAACGCCAACCAGAGCAGTGTCAGCCTGTGGTATGGGCAACTGCAGGACCTCTACGAGCAGGGTTTTGTCGGCGTCAAGCACAGCAAGCCAGTGGGCAACTGGGTGCTCAGTACCAACCTGGGCTACTTCACCGCGCGCGAGGAGGGCGATGCCTTGCTCGGCAACATCGACAACCAGGCCTTCTTCTCGATGTTTACTGCCCGCCATGGCGGGCACAGCCTGCATGCCGGCTACCAGGCGATCTACGGCGACAGCCCGTTCCCGCGGGTATTTGCCAATATCTCGCCGCTGGGTAACGAGGTGCCGACCTATGAGTTTGCCTACACCGACGAGCGTTCGTACCAGGTGCGTTATGACTACAACTTCGCCGCCATGGGCGTACCGGGGCTGACGGCAACGGTGCGCTACATTACCGGTAACAATGTCGATACCGGGCTGGGGTATGAGGGCCGTGATCGCGAACGTGACCTGGACATTGGCTATGCCGTGCAGAGCGGGGTGTTGAAGGGGTTGGGGATTCGGGTGCGCAATGCCATGGCACGGTCTAATTACCGCAGCGACATCGACGAGAACCGCCTGACACTGGTGTATACCTGGCAGCTGTTCTGACAGGTTTACGTCACATTTTGAAGCTTCAGGGGATCGTTGTATGAGCGGCCTTGTGTCGCGATCGGGCTGCGCAGCAGCCCCGGCTATCTTGATCTGGTTCGAGGTAGTCGGGGCTGCTGCGCAGCCCGATCGCGACACAAGGCCGCTCCTACAACGATCGCGTCAGGGTATAGCGTGAGGGTTGGGTGTTGCATCCGGCAACAAGGCGGGGAATTGCGCATCAGGCTTGGTTGAGGGTAGTTTCCAGCAACCACCTTTTCAGGAACGCCTCCCTTGGACTCCATCACCCAAGCCGTTCTCGGCGCCGCCCTGCAAGGCGCTGTACTGGGCCGCATCCAAGGCCGTCGCGCGCTGCTGTATGGCGCGGCGCTAGGCACGCTGCCCGACCTCGACGTCATCATCCGTTATGCCGACCCGGTGTCGCAGATGACCTACCACCGCGGCTTTTCCCATTCGCTGTTCGTGCTCACGGGGCTGGCCTTGTTGCTGGCCTGGCTGGTGAACAAATGCTGGCCTGACAAGGGCTATACCTTGGCCAGGCTGTTTCTTGCGTTCTGGCTGGTACTCATTACCCATCCGTTGCTCGACGCTTTCACGGTCTACGGCACGCAGCTGTTCTGGCCGCTGCAAGGCACCCCGCAAAGCTGGGCGGCGGTGTTCATCATCGACCCGATCTACACCGTGCCACTGCTGGCGGCCGTCATTTACGCCATCAGCAAGGGCGTGACCGCAAGGGCCACACGCCTGTTGACCCTGGCGCTGGTGTTCAGCACGGCCTACCTCGGCTTCGGCCTCGCCGGGCGCATGGCGGCCGAGCAGCGCTTTCAGGCGGCGCTGGACCAGCAAGGTATCGCGGCCAGCGAGGTGCGCGCCGTGCCGATTGCGTTCAACAGCCTGGTCTGGCGGGTATTGGCCAAGACACCAGAAGGCGATTATTACGAAGGCATCAGCAGCGGGTTCGACCGGCAAGCGCCAGAGATGCAGCGCTTGCCGCGTAACCTGCAGCTGGCGCAAGCGCTGGCCAATGACCCCCTTCATCAGCGTTTGCGCTGGTTCACCGATGACTGGTTGCGCTACGACCAGATCGGCGATGCGCTGGTGGTCACCGACCTGCGCATGGGTATCCCGGGCAACTACACCTTTCGTTTCAACATGGCCCACCGTGACAGCCAGGGGCACTGGGTTGTCGATGTGCCGTCCATGTTCAAAGGCGCAGGGCCCGGCTCGATGTTCAGTGGTGCAGACCTTGTGTTGATCTGGCGGCGCATCATGGAACAGCAACCGCCTTTGCCGCTGGCCGTATGGACCGAACGCTACCTGGGCGTGAGCCCGATCGAGCGCGGGCGCTAAGGCATGCGCTCGGCCGGGCTGGACCTGGTCAAGTGGATGGCGATGTTGACCATGGTCGCCGACCACTTGCGCTTCCTGTGGCCTGAAGCTGATGGCCTGTTCGTGCTTGGCCGACTGGCGTTTCCGCTGTTCTGTCTGGCGATTGCAGTGAACGTGGGGCGCGTCAGGGCCGGGGCACTGTATACCCGGGGCAACGTGCGCTACCTGGGGCTGATGTTGCTGTTCACGCTGCTGTCGGAGCCTGCCTACCGTTGGCTGGACAGTGGCGTGCAAACCTTCAGTGTGATGCCGACACTGGTGCTGGGGTTGGTTATTGCCTGGGCGGTGCATCATCCTTTGCTATCGGCGCGTGTGCTGGGCTTCGCAGGCCTGCTGGTCGGGTGGGGGTTCAGCGAGCAGTTGATGTACGGCTTGCCAGGCGTATTGCTGCCGGCAGCGTGGTTGATGGCGCGCCGGCTGCGCGGGGTTGCCTGGTTGCTGCCTTGCCTGTTGGCCATGGGCGGGAATTTGACCAACAGCTGGTTGCTGGGGCATCTGCTGGCGCCGTTTACCCTACTGACCCTGATGGCTACAGCCTTGGCGATTCCGGTTGGCATGCTGCTGTTGCGGCACGATGATTGGCGGGTGCCTGCGGTGGGGCGCTGGGGTTACCTGTTCTATCCGGTGCATTTGCTGGTGATCAAGGTCCTTGCTTGATCGACCTTGTCGGCAAGCCTGCCACGTCGCCTGCGAGGATCCTTGTAGGAGCGGCCTTGCCGGGGCGCCGGACCGGTCGGATGGGCTGCGCAGCAGCCCCAGGGTTTGCGCGCAGATGCACAAATTGCCGGGGCTGCTTCGCAGCCCATCGCGACACAAGGCCGCTCCTACAAAGGCTGTGCAGCGCTTGCAATTAGCAAATACGTACCCATTTACAGCGGCCTACCCGCTTCAGGACCTACTCATGGAACCCAACCGCTTCGGCGACATCGCCGCCTTTGTCAGCGCCGCGAAGGCCGGTAGCTTCACCGCGGCCGCCGCCAGCCTGGGCCTGACCCGTTCGGCGGTTGGCAAAAGCATCGCCCGCCTGGAAGCGCGCATGGCCGTGCGCCTGCTCAACCGCACCACGCGCAAGCTGAGCCTGACCGACGAAGGCCTGGTGGCGTTCGAGCGTTGGCGGCAGATTCTGGACGACCTCGACGAGGTGGAAAGCACCATGGCCCAGCGCCGTGGCAAACCCACCGGCACCCTGCGCCTGACTGCGCCGCTGTCACTGGGCCAGCGCCATGTGTTGCCCATCCTGGACCAGTACCTCAAGCAATGGCCCGAATTGCGCGCCGACATCCGTTTTACCGACCGTTTTGTCGACCTGGTCGAGGAGGGCATCGACGTTGCTGTGCGCATCGGTGCGCCCAAAGAGGATTCGCAGCTGCTGACCCGTACCGTGGCCTGGCAGCAGTTTGTCACCTGTGCTTCACCCGCGTACTTCGAGGCGCGTGGCGTGCCGCAGGTGCCCGGTGACCTCTACGGCCACGACAAAATCGCCTTCCTCGCCGGCGAGAAGGCCATGCCCTGGCGCTTTCACACCGAAGCCGGCCTGCACCTGTGCGAAGACCCCGGGCGGCTGAACATCGACAGTTCCGAGGCCATGCTTGACGGTGCCCGGGCCGGTTTCGGGCTGATCCACCTGCCCACCTACATCACCGGCGACGACCTGCGCGCCGGCACCCTGGTGGAAGTACTGCAAGCCTACCGGCCACCGGCAGACCCGATTCGTATCGTGTACCCGAGCAAGCGCCACCTGTCCCCGCGGGTACGCGGCTTCATCGACCTGCTGGTGGCCAGTTGGGAGGCGGGCGTGCCCTGGGAATCCTGATTGGGGACTGTCAGGCCCCTATGCCGGGCCTGAAACCGGGTTTATCACTGGCGGCGCAGCCGGGAAACTGGCAGCCACTGATAATCCCTCTGGAGACCCCATGACTGCACTGTCCGTACTGGATCTGGTCATGATCGGCGAAGGCAAGACCTTTGCCGACGCGATCGAAGAATCCCGCCAACTGGCGCGGCATGTCGAGCAACAGCACTACAGCCGTTACTGGATCGCCGAACACCACGACATGCCGGGCATTGGCTCGGCGGCCACGTCGCTGGTCATCAACGAAGTGGCCAACGCCACCCGGCATATCCGCGTCGGTGCTGGCGGGATCATGCTGCCCAACCACGCACCGCTGGTGGTTGCCGAGCAGTTTGGCACCCTCGACACTCTACACCCGGGCCGTATCGACCTTGGCCTTGGGCGCGCGCCAGGCACCTCCGGGCCCACCGTGCGTGCCCTGCGCGGCGCCGCGCCGGAGCGCGACTTCAGCCAGGACATCGCCGAACTGCGTGATTACCTGGCCGACAATGGCAAGCGTAGGGTGCGGGGTGTGCCAGGCAAGCACGAGGTGCCGGTGTGGATCCTCGGCTCCAGCCTGTTCGGCGCCGACCTGGCAGCAAAGCTTGGCCTGCCGTATGCGTTCGCCTCGCACTTTGCCCCGCGTTACCTGCTGCAGGCGATTGCCCATTACCGCGCCAACTTCCAGCCCTCGGCACAACTGGCCAAGCCGTATGTGATGGTTGGCATGAACCTTTTCGCTGCGGCCAGCGATGCCGAAGCGGATTACCTGGCCAGCTCCCACCGCAAGTGGATGCTCGACCTGCATGTCGGGCGCTTTGGCTTGTTGCCCAAGCCGCAGGAAGGCTATGTCGAACACTTGCCGGAGCATGAGCGCGCGGTGCTGGAACAGGTAATGGCCTGCACCGTGGCCGGTGGCCCTGAGCGGGTAAGGGAAGGGCTGCGCTCGCTGATCGAGCAGACCGCGGCAGATGAGTTGATGATCGACTGCCGTATGCATGACCCGCTGGCACGGCAGCGGTCGCATGCCTATGCGGCGCAGGCCTTGGCTGATTTGCTGTAGTGCGCACGGTGTGGGCGGTGTGCAGGCCTACTGGGAGAAATGCCAGTGGCCAGATTGCTCCATATCGCCCACTCTATAACGTGCAGAGGCCGGTCGATTGACATGGCCACTTCGCGCACCCAACAGCATTCGAGGATTCAGAGCATGTCCAACAGACAATCCGGTACGGTCAAATGGTTCAACGATGAGAAGGGGTTCGGCTTCATCACCCCGGATGGCGGTGGCGATGACCTTTTCGTTCACTTCAAAGCCATTGAGTCGGACGGTTTCAAGTCGCTGAAAGAGGGCCAGAAGGTCTCTTTCGTTGCTGAAAAAGGGCAAAAGGGCATGCAGGCTGCACAGGTGCGTGCCGAGTAACAGCCCTACGCGTGTGCAGCCGACCTTTGGTTGGTTGCACACGCCAGCTAAAAACGGCCCCGTTTCAATCAAGCCTGCTTGAGGAATGGATAATCCGTATATCCCTCAGGCCCGTTGGCATAGTCGAACTGCGCCCGGTGCTCGTTCAGCGGCGCCTGCAGCCGCAGCCGCTCGACCAGGTCCGGGTTGGCAATGTAGCTGCGCCCGAATGCCACGGCATCGATCAAGCCGCGCCCGATCAGGTCTTCGCCTTTCTCGGCAGTATAGGCACCGGCGGCAATGATCACCCCCGGGTAGGCCGCACGGATCGCTTCACGGAACTCGTCGCGCAGGGGTTTGCCACCGGCCCAGTCCGGCTCGGACAGGTGCAGGTAGGCCAGGTTGCGCTTGGCCAGTTCGCGGATCAGGTACAGGCCTGCGGCCTCCTGGTCTTCGCCATTGTCCACCCCATTGAAACCACCCAGCGGGAACACCCGGATACCGACACGTTCGGCACTCCAGTTGGCAATCGCCGCATCGACCGCTTCCAGCACGATGCGCGCACGGTTTTCAACGCTGCCGCCGTAGCGATCGTCGCGCTGGTTGGCGCTCGGGGTAAGGAACTGGTGCAGCAGGTAACCGTGGGCAGCGTGTAGCTCGATAAAATCGAACCCGGCTTCACGGGCGTTGACTGCTGCCTGGCCGAAGTCGGCGACGATCTCGGCAATTTCCGCTTCGCTCAATGCACGCGGTGCCGAGGTTTCGACTCGTATCAGGTTGCCTTGCTCGTCACGCAGGGTTGTGCGCGCGCCGGCTGGCAGTGCCGAGGGGGCCACCGGTGCTTCGCCGCCAGGCTGCAGCGAGGTATGCGACACCCGCCCGGTGTGCCAGACCTGCACGGCGCTATGGCCGCCGTCGGCGTGGATACCCTCGTTGATGTGCTTCCACGCTGCGATCTGTTCGGCGCTGTGGATGCCCGGCGAGCCGGAGTAGCCCTTGGCCTGGAAGGAGATCTGCGTGGCTTCGGTGATGATCAGCCCGGCGCTGGCGCGTTGGCGGTAGTACTCGGCCATCAGCGGGGTGGGGACGTCACCCGGCTCCAGGCTGCGTAGGCGGGTGAGTGGCGCCATAAACACGCGATTGGCCAGGGTGAGGGGGCCGATTTGCAGCGGTTGTAGCAATTTCATCGCAGCTCCAAAGGAGGAAAACCATTGGGGCGCACGATACCGGGATGATTGGGGAAAGGGGGGACCGGGAGCCCGGCGTTGGGCTCCCCAATCAACAAGCATAAGTTTAAGTCAACGTGAACTGGCAGTTCTAACAGTTTCGGGGCAACTTAAAACCATCCACAATTAAGGTCTCAATGTTGCTGTGTCTTGTAGGTTTCATAGCGAGGGCGGGGCGATGAATAAGCCAAATATGATAACAGAGTCGTCCCGTCACGGGCAGGGTCATAGCACTAGCAGTATCACCATGCCTCGCGCTTATACTGCATATGGTTATTCAGGCAATGCCCGCACATGTACGTTGCTCGGGTTTAACGGTCAGGCGATTGATGCGTTTCTTGAAAGCTATATTCTGGGTAACGGAGTTCGTTGCTATCACTGCTCGCTCATGCGTTTCGCCAGCCCGGACAGCTTCAGTCCATTCGATAAAGGAGGGTTGAATAGTTATGCATATTGCGGGGGTGATCCTGTAAATCGTGTCGATCCTAGCGGTCATTCGTCTGCTAGAATTATTCGCTACCGAAATCGTGCCCCACTCCGTCGTCCCCTTAGTCGACTGGCAATAGATTCGATTGATGACCCGACTTTACTGGCAACCAGTACTTTTATTGACCTGTCTACCACTTCCGTAAAATCACGACGTACATCAGCTCATCAGGTCCAGTCGGAACGTACGGAGCGACTCGCGAGGAGACCCTGGGACGCTGGTTCGGAAAAAAAGCATTGGGATGATTTTTCCAAGCAGCTTGATATCAATGAAATGACTCCGGAAAAGAGAGCGAAGGTTGTTAATGAATTTGTGCAGCATCAGCTTATTAAAGAGGTGGGTAAGGAGGGAAAAGTGATCAAGCAGAAGATGGCGCTGACCATGCTCTGGCAGTTGGGCTACGGTGCTGATGTTACTCAAGGATGGAGTGCCAGTGTCACGGCTGATATTCTGGCACGTAATCAAAACGCTGTGAGAGCGTTTGTAAGTTAATGCCTTAAGGCCAACTAAGCTCACAAGCGCACCGGAGAAGATTGCAACGTGCTAAGGCCTTGCAAGCCGCCCAGTCACATAATGCCCCACATCATTGAACCCCGGCGTCGACGCATGCCCCGGCGTCACCAACGAATCGATGAACGCTTCATCCTCCGCCGTGATCTTCACCGCCAGCGCACCGCCATAGGTATCCCACTGTTCCTCGGTCCGTGGCCCGACGGTCGCCGAGCTGACCCGCGAGTTGTTCAGTACCCAGGCAATGGCAAACTCGACAATGCCTACACCCTTGGCTTCGACATACGCCTGGATCTGCCGGGCAATGGCCAGCGATTCCTGGCGCCATTCCACTTCCATGATGCGCTTGTCCTGGCGCCCGGCGCGGCTGCTGGCATCCGGCACCGCACCCGGTGCGTACTTGCCACTGAGCACACCACGCGCCAGCGGGCTGAACGGCACCACACCCAGGCCATGGGCGGCAGCGGCAGTCAGTTGTTCGGGTTCGGCCTGGCGGTTGACGATGTTGCACAACGGCTGGCTGACCACCGGTTTGGGCACACCGAGGCGCTCGGCAATATGGCAGACCTCGGCAATGCGCCAGCCACGGAAGTTGGACACCCCCCAATAGCGGATCTTGCCCTGGCGCAGCAGGTCGCCAATGGCCTGAACCGTCTCTTCCAGTGGCACCTTGTGGTCTTCACGGTGCAGGTAGTAGATATCCAGGTAATCCATGCGCATGCGGGTGAGCGTGGCTTCCAGGCCGTTGAAAATGTGCTTGCGCGACAACCCGCTACGGTTGGGCAGGCCGTCGGCCGGGCCGAAGCCGACCTTGCTGGCGACGATCCAGTCCTGACGATAGCGGGCCACCGCTTCCCCGACAATTTCTTCCGAACGCCCGGCGTTGTACACGTCGGCAGTGTCGATGAAGTTGATGCCCTGGTCCCAGGCCTTGTCGATGATGCGCAGCGCGTCTTCGGTGCTGGTCTGCTCGCCGAACATCATGCTGCCCAGGGTAAGGGCGGAAACCTGCAGGCCACTGTGGCCGAGGGGGCGGTAGATCATACGCGGTAGTCCTTTTGCAGTCGGCTGATTTCCCTGTTTTACACACAACCGGCACGCATTGAAAGGCGCCCCTCAGCCGATTAGCGCCATGGCCTCCTGCAGGGTCAATGGCCGCTTCATGCGCTGCGACAGCGTCGCCATGGCATCGGAATAGCCCTTGGCAATCACTGCCTCGACCCGCTCATCTACACACTGCAGGGCAATGAAATCACCTTTCTCTGGCTCGCTAACGAACTCGATCCGGTTCCAGTCCCGCGCGTGTCCCAACACCTCGTAGGTGCGCCCATGCTGATAGGTCCAGAAGAACGGCACATCAGCATAGCGGCGCTGTTCGCCCAGCATGTTGGCGGCGGCGATCACCCCGTGCTGCTGGGCCAGGCGCCAATGTTCGATGCGCACCGGGCGCCCCGTGAGCGGGAAGGTAGCGATATCGCCCGCCGCCCACAGGCCATCGGCAGCACGCATTTCTGCGTCGACCCGCACCGACTTGTCCTCGCCCAGCGGCACACCCTGCAGGAAGGCAGTGGCCGGCTTAACCCCCGTGCCTAGCAAGACCAACGGCGTTTGCAGGCGCTCGCCGTTGGCCAACAGCACGGCTTCGACCTTGTCCTGGCCCTCGATCTGCTCAACCTCGGTGGGGCCATGGAAGGTGACCCCTTTGCGTTCATGCAGCTCGCGAATGCTGCGGCCGATGCGCTCACCCAGCTGCCGCGCCAGCGGGACTTCGTGGCGAGTGACAAGATGGACCTGTGCGCCGTACTTGCGCAGGGCCGAGGCGGCTTCCAGGCCGATGTAACCATCACCGACGATCACCACCGGTTGGCCAGGTTCGGCGGCATCCAGCACCTGGGCGGCATCCTCGCGCGAACGCAGGGTAAACACCCCAGGCAGGTCGACGCCGGGCAGTTCCGGGCGCAGCGCTTTGCCGCCGGTGGCCAGCAGGCAGGCGTCGTACTCAATTTGCTCTCCGTCGGCGAGGGTAAGTTGGCGCTTCTGGCTGTTCAAGCTGCGGACCTTGCCGTGTCTACGTTCCAGTTGGCCTTTGCGCAGGGCGTAGGCTTCTAGCAGCGCGGGGACTTCATCGGGCGCCATCTGGCCGGCGATCACGAATTTGCTCAGCGAGGTACGGTCATAGGCTGGCTGGCGCTCCTGGTCGACCCACACCAGTCGGCCGGAGAAGCCGTGGTTGAGCAGGGTGGCGACTGCAGCGCTGCCCGCAGCGCCGGCACCAACGACTACAAAACAGCGGGCATCGCTGTGCCTGGGCGGCTCGATTGCCGGCAACGGTTGGTCGTCGACCCACACTTCATCACCCTTGACCCAGGCCTTGTAACGGCGCAGGTCAGCCAGTGCCGGAGGTTCGCAAACCATGCCGTCATCAACCGCGAACGCGGCTTTGTGCCAGGGGCAGACCAGCTGGCCAGCGCAGACCATGCCTTCGTCGAGCGGCGCGCCGGCATGGGGGCAGTTGCCTTGGTAGGCACGCACCTGGTCGCCCTGGCGGACGACGATGAGTTCTTCGTTGCCGGCCTGGACGCGCAAGGGGCGGTGTTCGTCGAGTTGCGCCAGGCGGGCTACGGCGTGCTGGGTCATGGGGCGTCTCCAAAGGGGGCCTTTGGTACCATTTGACGCCCGTGGTGGGCAGTAGGTGCGCCGATCTGACGATCGGAGTCGCGTTTGCACTACTGGCACTTCTGCCAGTTTCAGTTTGCCTCACGTTTAGCCATCCTTTCATTTTGCGGTGCTACAAGGAGCCGGCCATGCTGCTCGCAGTGGATATACAACAGTCAGTGATGGGCGCCACGGCTTACACTGCATATGGATTCAGCCCGCGGAGCGACGTTGCCTTGGGCTTTGTCGGCGAGTGGTGGGACATCGCAACAGAGGGCTATTTACTTGGAAATGGCCAGCGTTTGTATCGACCGGAGTTGATGAGATTCTGCAGCGCTGACTCTATTAGCCCCTTTGGCAAAGGCGGACTGAACAGCTATGCATACTGTCAGTGCGACCCCGTAAACCATGTTGACAGAAGCGGTCATGATTTTGTGCGCACGCTGCAGCAGTTCTTCAGTGGGGTCACAGGGTTGATAAACACTGGCATGTCGGCGCTCAAGGTTGCTACGCCCATTATCAAAAGATCTGTTCAGGCCGCGCACCTGAACATGACACCCGAGCAGTACCTTGCTTCCCCCGATCGTATTCCCGAATACCCTACGCTGGCTCGCTCCGGCAATTCAGTTGCAACGCTATCAGGGGTCGCGGGTTTGATCTTGTCCACGCCACCGGGCGTTGTAGCGGCCTGGCAAGCGCAATCGTCATTTTTCTCGATGGCTTCGTCGGGGACGCGACTGGTGACCGGAGGAACGGGCATGGCAGGTCGAGGAATGCAGGCCTGGAGCTCCAGCGCCAGGACGCTTGCGGATATCAAACAGTACAAAATCAGCCACGCTCAGCTTGCAGGAGAGGTGGGGAAAGAGATGTTCGGGTGGAACCTGCTACGTGGAAGGGAATCAGGCATTGTTCATATTGAGCTGCCTGAAGAAATGCGCAACATCCGGAACATGCCGGCCACTAAAGAACTCTTGGAGGTCATGGTCACCACCGTCTAGCGACAATGTCTGCCTGAGGAGCGGCGGGGATAGGAAGTTTTTGTGTGGCGTGGAGGGCCTCTTCGCGGGTAAACCCGCTCCCACAGGATCGCCACATGCCAGAACATTGTGGTGTCCCCTGTGGGAGCGGGTTTACCCGCGAAGGGTCTTAATTGGCCCGGGCAGAACTCAGCGCACCGGCACGGGTGACGCGCAACGCAACCAGGCTACCCACCACGATCAGTACCGCCAGCGAGTACAGCGCGGCATCGGTGGAACCGGTCTGATCCTTGATGAAACCCACCAGGTACGGGCTGAGGAAGCCTGCCATCTGCCCCACCGAGTTGATGATCGCCAGGCCCGCCACGGCGGCACTGGCGCTGAGCAACGCCGTCGGCATCGGCCAGAACATCGGCAAGCCGGTGAGGGCGCCCATGGTGGCGATTGACAGGCCAAGGATGGCGATGGCCGGGTTGCCCGAGAAGTTCACGGCGATCAGCAGGCCGATAGCGCCCATCAGCATCGGCACTACAAGGTGCCAGCGGCGCTCGTTGCGCAGGTCGGCGGAACGCCCGCAGAGGATCATGAAGACGCCAGCCAGCAGGTACGGAATGGCGCTGAGCCAGCCAATCAGCAGTGGGTTGTCGAAGCCCATGCCCTTGATGATCGATGGCAGCCAGAAGTTGATTGCGTACACGCCGCTCTGTATGCAGAAGTAGACGAAGCCGAAGGTCCAGATCAGCGGGTTGGTCAACACGGCCAATACACTGTCGCCGGTGGTGTTCGGCTTGCTGGCGGCGTCGGCCTCCAGGTCGGCTGCGATCAGCTGGCGCTCGGCCGGGCTCAGCCAGGCGGCTTTCTGGTAGCCGTCACTGAGCAGGAACACCGCCAGGATACCCAACGCCACGGTCGGCAGGCCCTGGATCAGGAACATCCACTGCCAGCCGGCCAGGCCATGCTGGCCGGTGGCGAAGTGCTCGAGGATCCAGCCGGAGAACGGCCCACCCAGCAAGCCGGACACCGGGATGGCCGACATGAACAGCGCCATGATGCGCCCGCGCCGAGCAGCCGGGAACCAGCGCGAGAGGTACAGCACCACACCCGGGAAGAAGCCCGCTTCGGCGGCGCCGGTGAGCAGGCGCAGGGTGTAGAACTCGGTGGGGGTGGTGACGAACAGCAGGCAGGTGGACAAACTGCCCCAGGCAATCATCATCAGCGCAATCCAGCGCCGCGGGCCGAAGCGGTTGAGCGCCAGGTTGCTTGGCAGGCCGCACAATACGTAGCCGATGAAGAAGATGCCGGCGCCAAGGCCATACACCGTTTCGCTGAATTTCAGGGCGTCGAGCATCTGCAGCTTGGCAAAGCCGACGTTGACGCGGTCCAGGTAGTTAAACAGGTAGCAGATGAAAATGAACGGAATCAACCGCAGGGTGATGCGCCGGTACAGCGCGTTGCGGGTGGTGTCCGTGCCTTGGTCAGGGGCGGGGCTGTGTGCCATGATCGGGTTCTCTGTTGTTATGGTTGTCGCCGCGTCGCCTGTTCCGGCGCTCGCCCTGACGAGTCTCGGGGACTGCGGCGTGCCTGTCTTTGTGCTTTTGCACAGTGCTTGCCCCAGGCTGCTGTGCCCGGGCCCAAAAGCCTAACACCCAAAGGAACACGCAATGTTCGAACTCGACCATGACCTGGCACAGGATATCGTTGACCGGGCAATGGCCATTCTGCCGTGCAATGTCAATGTCATGGACAGCCAGGGCCTGATCCTGGGCAGTGGCGAGCCGGAACGCATCAACACCCGCCACGAGGGCGCGCAGCTGGTATTGGCCAACGGCCGTATCGTCGAACTGGACGTGGATGCAGCCAAATGCCTGAAGGGCGTGCAGCCGGGGGTAAACCTGCCGTTGATGCTCGATGGCCGGCTGATGGGCGTGCTCGGCCTGACCGGCGACCCGCAGCAGGTGCGCACTTACGGCGAACTGGTGCGCATGACTGCCGAGATGTTGCTGGCCCAGCGCCATTTGCAGGCTGACCAGCAATGGCGGCGGCAGCGCTGTGACGACTTGCTGGCTTTGTTGCTGGGCGGCAGCGGTGATTCTCCGCGCTTGCTCGATGAAGCCCGGCAACTGGGCCTGAAACCCCAGCTAGCGCGGGTGCCGTGCCTGTTCGAACTGGCCTCTGGGCCAGCCGCCGAGGCGCTTGCGGCATGGCTGATCAGCCGTTACCCGGACAGCTGGTGCGTCAGCCCGGCGCGCCAGTCGTTGCTGTGGTGTCGCCCAGCAGGGGCAGCGCTGGATGAAGCGCGCCTGCTGGAGCGCCTGCAACGGCACGGCTGGGAGGTGGAACGGCTGGCCCTGGGCAGCACGGCGCAGAGCCTGGAGCAGTTGCGCCGGGGTTACCGGCGGGTACGTGATTTGCTGGCCTATGGCCGCGAAGTATTGCCGGGTGAGCGCCTGCTCAGCCTGCAACGCTACCGGCTACCGGCATTGTTGTGGCGCCACCGCAACGATGACGCGCTGGATGAGCTGCTGGAGCCATTGCAGCGCATACGTGCCAGGGACAGCAGCGGCCAGTTGCTGACCACCTTGCGTGCCTGGTGTGCCCATGACGGCCAGAGCCAGGCCTGTGCCGATGCCCTGGGCATCCACCGCAACAGCCTGCGCTATCGCCTGGAGCGGGTTGCTGAACTGGGCGAGGTTGACCCGCTGCGGATGGAAGGGATGCTGAGCTTGTATCTGGGGTTGCAGCTGCTTCCAGCTGATTGAAGCCTGTTGCGATCGTTGTAGGAGCGGCCTTGTGTCGCGATCGGGCCGCAAGGCGGCCCCGGCAATGTTCGCTTTGATGCCGAGAGTTGGCGGCCGCTTTGCGGCCCGATCGCGACACAAGGCCGCTCCTACAGATGATCCCAGCAACCCGCGAAGGCATCTGCCCAAACAACCCGCCCGGCGTTTTGTGCATTTGACCGAGGCCACCTTGGCAGCCACCTGTCAGCATGCGGCCATCAGGACAGGAGAATCGCCATGAAGATCGTCATTGCCCCCGACTCGTTCAAGGACAGCCTCGATGCTGCCGGTGTTGCCCGCGCCATCGCTGCGGGCCTGGCCGAGGCGTGGCCGGACGCGCAGTTGGTCGAGTGCCCGATGGCCGACGGCGGCGAAGGCACCATGGACGCGATCCTGGCAGCAAGCCATGGCGAGCTGCGTCGCCAGACCGTGCGTGGCCCGCTGGGGCAAAGTGTCGAGGCTGGCTGGGGCTGGCTGCCGCAAAGCCGCACGGCAATCATCGAGATGGCACAGGCCAGTGGCCTGCAACTGGTGCCAACCGGCCAGCGTGATGCCTGCCGCAGCAGCACCTGGGGTACCGGTGAGCTGGTTGCCGCCGCCTTGGCGGCCGGTGCGCAGCGCGTGGTGCTGGCCATTGGCGGCAGCGCCACCAACGACGCCGGAAGTGGCATGTTGCGCGCCCTGGGCCTGCGCCTGCTGGATGCCGAAGGACAGGCGCTGGAAGAGGGTGGCCTGGCCTTGGCCAGGCTGGCCCGCATCGACGCCAGCGACCTCGACCCACGCCTGGCCGAGGTGCAATTCGAAGTGGCTGCAGACGTCGATAACCCGCTGTGCGGGGCCAACGGTGCTTCAGCGATCTTCGGCCCGCAGAAAGGCGCCAACCCGCAGCAGGTGCAGGCACTGGACCAGGCGTTGGGGCATTTCGCCGACCACTGCGCGCAACTGCTGGGTGAGGATGTACGTGACTACCCCGGTTGTGGTGCCGCCGGTGGCATGGGCTTCGCCGCCCGGGCGTTCATGGGCGCGCAGTTCCGCCCGGGGGTAGAGGTGGTGGCCGAACTGGCCGGGCTCGACGCCCTGGTGCAGAGCGCGGACCTGGTGGTGACGGGTGAGGGACGCTTCGATGCGCAGACACTGCGCGGCAAGACGCCAATGGGCGTGGCCCGGGTTGCCAAGCGCCATGGCGTGCCGGTGGTGGTGCTGGCCGGAACCCTGGGTGAGGGTTACCAGCAGTTATATGCCCAGGGTGTCGATGCCGCCTTTGCCCTGGCCAGTGGCCCGATGAGCCTGGAGCAGGCGTGTGTCAATGCCGCTGAACTGCTGCAGGCGCGGGCCTGCGACATTGGCCGCCTGTGGCGCTGCGCGGTAGGAGCGGGTTCACCCGCGAAGAAAGCGACGCGGTGAATGGCACCGGCTACGCCAGTGTTCGCGGGACAAGCCCGCTCCTACAAAGGACTGTGTTGGGCTGAATCGAACATGGCCATGACGATCTGCTCATCGAGCAGCAACACCTTGGCCTGGGAGGCCGACGGCATCTCGCGGATGGTCAGTTGCACATTAGGGTAGGCCTCGCGAAAGCGCCGCAAGCTGTTCAGCAGCGAGTCGTAGTAGGCGACGGAGATAGCCGTGATGGTGAGGTTGCCGCTGCCCCCGCAGAAACGTGGCGGGCGTACTCTATGCCTTGCTCCAGCTCTGCCAGGGTGCGGTAAGCGGTGTCGAGAAACGCCGCGCCCGCAGCGGTCAGGCGCACCCCGATGCGGGCGACCTGCACGCCATTCGCCCGGAAACCGGCGGTGTCGCCCGGCACAGTTTCAGGGAATAAGCGCTTGCGCCTGGTTGGCCGGTAATACAGCCAGCTCGCCAAAGCGCTGCGCCGCGTCGATGTAACGCAGCGCCGATTTGGCGTCTTTCCAGCCCACGTAGCTCATCAGCGATTTCAATTCCCAACCATTGGCGGTGGCCCAGGTGGCAAAACCGCGCCGTAACGAGTGGCCGGTATACAGCGACGCCGGTACCCCGGCACGTTCCAGCATGCGCCGCAGCAGGCCGACCAAGCTGTTGCTGTTTAGCGCGCTGTCGCCAAGGTTGCCCCAGCGGTCGAGCTTGCGGAACACAGGCCCATGGGCAATGCCGGCAACCTCCAGCCATTGCAGGTAGGCCGTGACCGGGCACAAGGCCTTGAGTGCGGGGGTGCGGTGCTGCACGCCCAGTGCTTCACGGTCACCCTTGCTGCGCGGCAGGAACAGGGTAATGCCAACACCGGCCTCGGCCTGGATGTGCTCGACGCGCAGGCGCGCCAGCTCATCACCGCGAAAGCCACGCCAGAAACCCAGTAGCAGCAGTGCGCTATCGCGCCGGGCCCGGCGCAGGGCAGCCAAATCATACTGTTCGCGGGCCGCCCGCGCCTCTTCATCAAAACACGCCACGGCGGTTTGCAGGTGTTGCAACAACAGCGGCGCGGCCTGTTTCGGCGGTGTCGGGTGCAGGGTGCGGATGCCGCGTAGCACCTGGCGCACCAAGGGCGCCTTGGTCGGGTCGGGGAAACCTTGTGCCACGTGCCATTGGCTGAGCGCGGCCAGCCGTTGGCGCAGGGTGCTGACCGCGTGCTGGTTGGCGTGGTCGGCCAGGTAGCGGGCGATGCTCTCGGCAGTGGCCGGCAGGAAACCGCCCCAGTGGCTTTCGAAGTGTTCGATGGCGGCCTGGTAGCTGCGCCGGGTATTGTCTCGGGTGGCGGCGCGCAGGTAGCGCTCGATGTCGGTCATGGTGCAGGTGGTTTTGGTGGGTGAAGGGTACACGATAACGCGTATCAGCAGGCAATGCATGCCAGCGCGGTCCCTGCAGGCGCGGCCTTGCGTCGCGATCGGGCCGCAAGGCCGGCGATATGCCTTTAAGGGGTCCCCCTATCTGCTACCGGCGTTTGCAAGCGCGTGGTTTCTTCCTCGAGGTAGCTGATCAATGCGCTGACTTCAGCGTCGCCCAGGCGCATGTTGGGCATGGCCAAGCGGTTGTACTGCTCATACAGCAGCAGGGCCAAAGGGTCTTTCTCGGCCAGCATCTGGTCGGGCTCCTTCAGCCAGCGGGCCAGCCAGTTGGCGTCACGCTGGCGGGTGACCCCCAGCAAGTCCGGGCCGATGCCTGGCTGGCCCGGCTCGGTGTTGCCCAAGGCGTGGCAGGACGAGCAGCGGGTACGGAAGATCTGCTCGCCACTGCTGGGCGGGCGCACCTCGGGGGCCTGGGCATAGTCATTGTTCATGGCGCTGGCCTGCTTCCAGTTGTGCAGGCTGTTGCCCAGGCGGTCGGCGAGAATGTAAGGGCTTTCAAAAGGCGAGGCCTTCATCCAGCGGCCGGTGGCCTGGTTGCCGATGATCAGGCTCAAGTTGTGGTCCTTGGAGCGGCCGTTTTCCAGGCCATCAATCCACAGCCCCAGGCTACGGCGCAGTTGCTCGATGTCGTTGGGCTCGCCGGTCAGCAGCGTCCAGCCGGGGCCGATGGAGAACTTTTCGGCGTAGCGCTTGAGGGTGGCGGGGGTGTCGTTGTAGGGGTCGATGCTGATGGAATAGAGGAAGATGTCCTTGCCGACCCGGTCGCCGAGAATCCTCTGTACCTGGCGCAGGCGTGCGGTCTCCACCGGGCAGGAGTCGGAGCAGCCGGTGAAGATGAAGTTGATGGCGACCACTTTGTCCTTGATCAGGTCGTCATAGAAGTGCACTTTTTCGCCGTCCTGGGTGAGCAGGGGGAGGTTCGGGAAGTAGTTGGCACCCCAGGGGGTGGCGGCTTCTGCGGCTACCGGTTGTGGTTGCGGTTGTAACGGCCAGAACGGGACGCTGGCGGCGAACAGTGCGAGTACCAGCAGGAAACGCCATGAGCCGGGCATGATTGGGGGCCTCGTCAATGGTTGCGACGCGGTGGATGGCACCGGCCGGGCCGGTGTTCGCGGGTGAACCCGCTCCCACACAAAGCCCCGTAGGAGCGGGTTCACCCGCGAAGGGCCGCAGAGCGGCCCCCGCTTTCCAGTTACTTGATGCTGACCGGCACGGTCACGCTCTGCCCCAGTGTCGATTTGACCGTTACCGTCGCCGGTGTGGCCGGCCCGCTGCCGGTGGTGGTCACCGACACCCGCCAGCGGGCACCGCTGGTGGCGGCGGTCAGCGTGGCATTGCCCAGGCTCAGCGGGCCGCTGGTGGTTGCCGCAGTCGCGCTGATGCTGTTGCCAGTGGCCACCGAGGTCGTTCCGGACAGGTCCCAGGTGTAGCGGTTGCCACTGCGCACCTGCACCACGGCACTGGTGACCTGGATCTGGTCGACCGGTGCCGCCGGGTTCACCACGATGCTGACCGTGGCAGGGTTCACCGACTCGGCGCCCTTGGCATCACGCGCTGTGTAGGTGAAGCTGGCGGTGAACGGCGTATCGACCGTGGCCGGCGGGGTGTAAGTCACCGTGGTGCCATCGGTACTGACCACGCCCTTGCCGGAGTCCGGCTGGTTCAGGCCAGTGACGGTCAGCGGTACGTTGCCATCCGGGTCGCTGTCGTTGGCCAGCACGTTCAGGGTGATCGCCTTGCCGGCGGTGGTTGCCGCGCTGTCATTGGCCGCGACCGGTGGCTTGTTGGCCGGGTCGTCGTCATCGTTGTGGCCTTTGGTACGGAAGGTTGGCAAGCCCACCGACGCCATGTACTCCACGCCATCCCAACCCGGCAACGGGGTTGGCATCACCTGGAACTGGCCCGGGTGTTCAAGGTCCCAGCGCAGCAGCATCGACGAGTCCTCGTGCTGGGTGTTGTGGCAGTGCTCCATGTAGGTACCGGCAAATTCACGGAAGCGGATGGCCATTTCCACTTCTTCCGACGAGTCGGCGTCTGGCCCGATGCGATACACGTCCTTGCGTGCCCATTTTTCCCATTCTGGCGGCGCCTTGCCGTCGCGGCTGAGGATCACGCCTTCTTCGAAGTGCACATGTACCGGGTGGCTCCAGCCGTTGCCGCCGTTCTTGATCTTCCATACTTCCAGGGTGCCGTCGCCACTGAAGCCGCCGTCGGTGGACTGATTGGCCAGTTGCGGCGCCGCGCTGATGCGCCGAGGGTCCATGCTGTAGCCAAAACCGCCGTCGGTCTTGATGGTCCACGGGGTTGTGTCGGTACCGTCCGAGCGGCCAAAGATGAACTCGCGGTGGCGGGCATCCTTGATCTTGGCCAGGTCGGACGCCGAATTGCGGTCGATGGGCAGCGGAATCATCTTCAGGCCTTCGGGCTTGCCTGGTTTGGCCGGTTCATAGGCGGCGGGGTCCATGCTCACGTCTTGGCCGGTGTAGGGCTGCACGATCAACTGCAGGAACTTGCCGACTATCGGGTCGCCTTTATCCCATTGCGGACCCTTGCTGGTCTGCTTGATCACTGCCTTGTAGGTTTCCGACAGTACATCGGCCAGCGCAATGGTGCCTTCCGGGCCTTTGCCGCTCTGGTGCTCCTCAAGGTTGACGAAATACAGCTTGTCGCCAACCTTGATGCCGTTCTTGGCGAAGTTGATGATGATGTCGTAACGCTCGGCGATGCCTTGCAGCGGCAGGATTGCGTTGTTGTCCTGCAGGTTGCCGTCGCCGTTGAGGTCCAGGGTACCGTCGAACGGAACGGCGTGTTCCATGATGTTGCCGTCGTTGGCGATCATGTGGAACGGCACCCGTGCATACGACACGTTGGAGCCGGAGGGGCCTTTGAACTCGCCGCCGTTGCCGGCGATTTCGCGCACCACGGCAAATTTGAAGTACCGTGATACCGAGCCGTTGAGAATGCGGAACCGGTAGCTGCGTGCGCGCACTTTAAGCTTGGGCTGGTACTGCCAGTTGACCAGCATCTGGTCACCGAGGAAACCGTCGGTATTGAAGGGGTTGAACCACAGTTGGCCGCTGGCGTCCCAGGCCTTGTCGGCGATCACCAGGTTGACGTCATAGTCACGGTTGCCCCATGGCATGGCGGTGCCGCTGGGGAAACGCAGGTTGACGCCGTCCTGCAGGGCCTCGTTACCGCGGTCCAGGGCGCTGTAATAGTTCATCATCACGGCGTTGCCTTTGTAGACGTTCTGCGCCGTGAAATCCATCATGTGGTCGTGAAACCAGTGAGTACTCATGGTTTCACGCCAGTCGCCGCGAATCTTGATGCTGCCGTTCTGGCAGGTTTTCAAGCCCGGCGTGCCATCGTTGACGAACAGGGTTTCGCCCGGCGAGCAAGGGAAGGCCGCGCGCGGGTCCTGCGCGCGCGTGTTGATGGTGTCGTAGCCTGCCAACTGCACGGGCCAGCGGTAGTCGTAGTACTGGCCGGGGAAGAAGTAGGCGTTGGCAAAGCCGTCGCTCTCGGCCGGCGAGTGGCCGTTGTGTTCGTGGGTCGAGATAGTGTGGAGGCCAAAACCGCCGTTGGCCGACGGGTCTATCGGCAAGGCGTTGTAATGGCGCATGAGGATCGGCTGGCCATAGCGCACCATCAGCAGCTTGACCGGGAAGGTGCCGTCGAAGGTCCACAACGACTTGTGGTTCTGCAGCGGCATGTTCGGGTGGAAGCGGGTGTCGATGCCCTTGGTGGTGCCCAGCGTGGTCGGGATATCCGAGGTCTGGTAATACAGGCCGCCCGGGGCAAACTCGCCGACTGCATAGTTGTGCAGCTGCTTGCGGTCACGCAGGCCAAGGTTGATGCGCGCGCCGGCCTGGGCCGTCTTGAACGCTGCCTGCGGGTAGAACTCGTTCCAACGTTGGTGCGACCAGCCTTTTCCTGGTGGCCGGCCTTCTGCCGGCGAACCCACGGGTTTCCGGTTGAGGAACATCTCGATCTGCGCTTTCCATGGGTTGCGGTCGAGCACATTGGCGTACTGGGTCGGGAACGGGTACAGGCCCGGTTGCTTGAGAAACGCCTCCAGGGCCGTGCCGCTGGGGCCGCTGCGGGCAACCACGTTAGGGTCTTGTGCAGGCGCAGCGCCCAGCGTAGGGACCGGGAAGGTCAGGTCGGGTGCTGGCAAATTCGGGTCGAGTTTCTCAGGGCCGAATTCCTCGAACAGCAGCAGTTGCTGCGTGAATGGTTGCGCACCGAATAACGGGCTCGGCTTGCCGTTGGTAGGGTATTTATCCGAGGTTTGCAGCAACGGTGGCAATACATTGTCAATGCGCACCGTGTTACGGTCGCCGTACACGCCATCAGTCAGTTCCAGAGCGCCTTCATTAGCCTCGGGCAGGGTGTACAGGTTAAGCAGGGCGGGGTTGGGGTCGGCGGGTTGGTCAGTGTAGGCCGACGGGTCGGTCGGCGGTGGCATGCTGTTGTCGTCAAGCGGAGATGCCATCGCCGAGATCAGCCCAAGGCTGACCATCAGCGCGGTGAGGCAGGACAGCTGGAATGCGTGCCTGGCAGGGTCGATCACGGCAGGTGTTTTCATTGCTTTATGCCTCGCTCGCGGCTGAATAGCTTTAAGCCATCAATGGCGTTTTGCCTGATAAATGGCCCGGAGCAATGGCTGTGCCAACCGTTATTTCTGCAATGCTTTGTCATACAAAACTGCGCAATACCTGAGCCGCACTAAATAATCGCGCCGCAAATGTGGGGATAAGTCCCCAGTAGCGGGGCATCCTATGGCCCACCATTTGGGTTATGTAGTGACAGCCGGGCCGCGCTGGGGTATATGTGACGCCACCAAGGGGAGCCTGGCAACGGGCTGAGAAACCGCTGGATGCAATAGCGCGGTGACCCTTCGAACCTGATCCGGATCATGCCGGCGAAGGGATGGGATTGGTTACCTGCCTTTTTGCCGGCCTCACTGCGAGGCCCGTTCATGCCATTTGCCAAGGTCTCGCTGTCACCTTCACCAAGGACAGCAACATGACCGAACGTTTTAGCCAGTCCCTGCGCCAGCAGAGCGAGCCGACCTGGTCGGCGGCCGTTGGCCACCGTTTCGTGACCCGATTGTGCGACGGCAGCCTGCCGGCCCCGATCATGGTCGACTACCTGGTGCAGGACCACCGCTTTCTCGACAGCTTCCTGACCTTGCTTGGCGCGGCCATCGCCACGGCCGACACCTTCGAGGCGCGCCTGCGCTTTGGCCGCTTTGCCGGGATGATTTCCAGCGACGAAAACACCTATTTCCTGCGTGCCTTCGAGGCCTTGGATGTAAGCCCGGCGCAACGCACTGAGCCCGCCGATACCGCACCCACTGCAGGCTTCAAGGCAATCATGCGTGAAGCGGCCGCGACCCGTTCATACGCAGCAGCGCTGGCGGTACTCACTGTTGCCGAAGGGCTGTACCTGGACTGGGCACTGAAGGCGCCAAAGCCGATGCCAGAGCACTTCGTCCACGCCGAGTGGATCACCCTGCACGACAACCCGGCCTTCCAGGATTTCGTCGCCTTCCTGCAGGCCGAACTGGACCGCGTCGGGCCGCAGGAGGCCGCACTGGCGGCTGACTTCTACCAGCGCACCGTGGCGCTGGAGCTGGCCTTCTTCGATGCTGTCTACCCGGAGGGCCAATGAGCATGGACATCTTCGCGCGCCTCAAAGCTGCGGCCTCACCGCAGTGGAACCGCTATGTAGACCATGACTTTGTACGGCAGATGGGCGAGGGCACGCTGAGCGAGGAAGCGTTCCGGACCTACCTGGTGCAGGACTATCTGTTCCTTATCCAGTTCGCACGGGCCTGGGCGCTAGCCGCCTACAAGAGCCGCCGCCCGGCCGACATCCGCGCCGCGCTGGCCACGCTGTCGGCGATCCTCGATGAAACCGAGCTGCACTTGCGCCTGTGCGCGCGCTGGGGGCTGAGCCAGGCCGATATCGAGGCGGCACCGGAGCACCAGGCTACCGTGGCCTATACCCGCTACGTACTGGACTGCGGCGCCGCCGGTGACCTGCTGGAGTTGCAGGTGGCGTTGGCACCCTGCGTGATTGGCTATGCAGAGATAGGCCGGACCCTGGCCGAGCAGATTGGCGACTTGAGCAACCACCCGTACCGCGAATGGATTGGCGAATATGCCAGCGAAGGCTATCAGGGCGTGGCGGCAGCGGCGCGCAAACACCTGGATGAACTGGCGGCGCGCAGCATGACCGAGCAGCGTTTCACCGAGCTGGTGGGTGTTTTTGGCCAGGCCTCCAGCCTGGAGGCTGATTTCTGGCAGATGGGGTTGGATGGGGTTGCCTGAAAAAGGCGAGGTGTTCGCCGTGCCTTTAGCGTCGCCTGTGAGATCGAGCGCCGCCCGCGCGGCGCTTCGCGGCACAAGGCCGCTCCCACATCTGTTTCGGGCCAATTATTCCTGTGAGGTCACCTCTGTCCGCCTTGTTTGTTCCCTTCGATATTGAAGGGGGCACCGCCGATTTTCATCAGTCTCCAGCCATGCACCCAGGGCGCGCGCCAAAGGCACAGGCATAATTGGCCCGAAACAGATGTGGGAGCGGTCTTGTGCCGCGAAGCGCCGCGCGGGCGGCGCTCGATCTCACAGGCACCCAACATCTCAAGACAAGCACCTGTCAGCCCTTACTGTTTAACTGACAAACTCACTCCTACAATTGCGTATGAGCGAAGTCCATGGCAAGGAGCGACACTATGCACATCATCAACGCACGCCTGCGCGGCAAACCCGGGCTGTTCCGCATCGAACTGAACGGCGAACGCATTGCCGCCATCGTGCCCCAGGCCGAGCTGGCGGCTGTTGCTGGCGATGATCTGGACGCCGCGCAAAACCTGGTAGTGGCGCCTTTCGTCGAGCCGCATATCCACCTCGACGCCACCCTGACCGCTGGCGAGCCAAGATGGAACATGAGCGGCACCCTGTTCGAAGGCATCGAATGCTGGGCCGAGCGCAAGGAAATAACCACCCACGACGACATCAAGACCCGTGCGAAGAAGACCGTCGACATGCTGGTGGACCACGGGATCCAGCATGTGCGTACCCATGTCGATGTCACCGACCCGAAACTCACTGCGCTCAAGGCCATGGTCGAGGTACGCGAAGAAGTGCGTGAGCTGGTCGACCTGCAGATCGTCGCCTTCCCCCAAGAGGGCATCGAATCGTATGCCAACGGCCGGGCACTGATGACCGAAGCGGTGGCCATCGGCGCCGATGTGGTTGGCGGCATCCCGCATTTCGAGAACACCCGTGAGCAGGGCGTGTCATCGGTAAAGTTCCTGATGGACCTGGCCGAACGCACCGGCTGCCTGGTGGACGTGCACTGCGACGAAACCGACGACCCACAATCGCGCTTCCTCGAAGTGCTGGCCGAGGCGGCCCGGGTTCGCGGCATGGGCGCGCGGGTCACGGCCAGCCATACCGTGGCCATGGGGTCATACGACAACGCCTACTGCTATAAGCTGTTTCGCCTGTTGAAGCTGTCGGGGATCAACTTCGTGTCGTGCCCGACCGAAAGCATTCACCTGCAGGGGCGCTTCGACAACTATCCGAAACGCCGCGGCGTTACCCGCGTGGCCGAGATCGACCGCGCCGGAATGAACGTGTGCTTTGGCCAGGACTCCATCGTCGACCCTTGGTACCCCTTGGGCAACGGCAACATCCTGCGCATTCTCGAAGCAGGCCTGCACATTTGCCACATGCTTGGCTACGAAGACCTGCAGCGCTGCCTGGACCTGATCACCGACAACAGCGCCCGCACCCTGAACCTGGGCGAGCGCTATGGCATTGAGGTGGGGCGGCCGGCGAACCTGTTGCTGCTGTCGGCGCCGGACGATTACGAGATGGTACGCAGCCAGGGGCATGCACTGGTGTCGGTACGTAATGGCAAGGTGCTGATGCAGCGCACGCCAGCGCAGGTGCGGCGTATGCGTTGACGCGGCTTCAGTCTCAGGCGTTCACTGCCGCCAAGGCGCAGCGTGCGATTTGCGCATCCTGTACAGCCACGCCGGTCAGGTCGGCCAGGGTGATCTGGCCGTCGTGCTCACGCCCTTTGGCGCGACCCGCCAGCAGCGCGCCCAGTTCGATCAGCTGGTCAGTGTTGATCTGGCCACTGTTGAGTGCACAAGCCACTTCGCCGTACTGGCTACACTGGGCGATCGAGTCGACGATGATGTGGTCGGCTCTGGCGACCAGCGCCGGGTCCAGTTCCTGCTTGCCCGGTGCATCGGCACCGACGGCAGTGATGTGCGTGCCGGGTTGGATCCAGTCGCTGCGCAACAAAGGCTGACGGGAAGGGGTGGTGCAGACAATCAGGTTGGCTGCCGCGGCAAGTTCTGCTGCATCCTGGGTGCTGTGAACGTCGAAGCCCAGGCTGCGGGCAAAGGCCGCATAGGTGGCAAGCCCGCTGGCATTGCGGCCCCATACGAACACCTGACGACAATCGGTAACGGCGCGCAACTGTTCGAGCTGCATCTGTGCCTGCATGCCGGTGCCGAGGATACCAATCGCCTTGACCCGCGCCGGTGCCAGCAGCCTTGCTGCAATTCGCCCGGCAAGGGCGGTGCGCATGCCGGTCAGCCAGCCTTGGTCTTGCAGCAGCGCCAATGGTTGCCCGGTGAGCGCTGACAACACCAGCATCAGGCCATCGTTACTGGGCAGGCCCTTGCACGGGTTGTCATAAAAGCCGGTCGACAGCTTGACGGTGAAGGTGGGGCTGCCTTCGATGTACGCGGCCTTCACGCAGCAGTCGCCGTTGGCCTGTGCAAACGCAAAGCCCTGCACCGGTGGCACCTGTACCCTGCCTTCAGAGTAAGCAATGAAACCTTGCTCTAGCCGGTTGATCGCCAGTTCCGGGTCGAAGCTGGCAATGATCTGCGCCTTGTTGACGACCTTCATTTGACCGCCTCGAGGAATTTCTCCAGCACGATGTTGCGGCCACACAGGATAACCGCCACGCGTTTACCCTGGTAACGGGCAGCCAGTTTCTGCATACCGGCGACCGCAACCGCTGCCGCACCTTCGATGATCCAGCGCTCGCTGTTGGCGATATCGCGCATGGCGGCGCGTATTTCGTCTTCGCTGACCAATACGGTATTGGTCACCAGCGCCTGGCATAACGGGAAGCTGATAGAACCTGGCTCGACGCCCCCCGCAGTGCCGTCCGAAAGTGTTTCACGGGCATCCACCTCGATGATTTCTCCTGCCTTCAGCGACTGCTCCAGTGCCGGGTCATTTTCCGGCCAGCAGCCGATGATCTCAGTACCTGGCTTGAGTACGCGCAGGGCCGCGCCGATACCGGAAATCAACCCGCCACCGCCGACAGCGACGAACACTGCGTCCAGGTCTGGCGCCTGTTCGAACAACTCCATGCCGATGGTGCCCTGGCCGGCGATGACTTGTGGGTCGTTGTACGGCGACACGAACGGTACGCCCTGTGCCTTGGCTTGCCTGGCGGCCTCCAACTCTGCGCCCAACGGGTCGGTGGGCAGGCAGACCACATCGGCACCCAGCGTGCGCATGGCTGCCAGTTTGTAAGGCGACGCCGACGTTGCGCTGTACACCTTCACCGGCACACCAGCAGCTTTGCCAGCCAGTGCGAGTGCTTGCCCGTGGTTGCCGGAAGACGCGGCGATCACCCCTTTGCCGTGCTGCTCGGCCGGCAACAGGCGGATTTTGTTGCTGGCCCCGCGAAACTTGAATGAGCCGGTGTGTTGCAAGTGCTCGCACTTGAGCAGGACTTCGCAGCCCGTCTGCGTCGACAACCGTGCGCTGCGAGTGAGTGGTGTGACGCTGACGGCGGGGCGCAATGCGTCATGGGCCTGCTTGATCGCTTCGAACAACGCATCGAGGTAAGCGGCATCGACAAGGGGCGGGGATACTGGGGTGGCTGACATGCTGCGCTCCTGAATGCGCGTGGATTATTTGTCTACCGTAGATTAATTATCCATAGATGACAAGCAGGCGCGCACATCCGCTGGCAACACCCGGTTGGGTGGCCAGCATGACAGCGAGGTTGTCAGGCCTTGAGTTCCTTCAGGTACTTGTAGACAGTGGCTCGGCCCATGTTCAGCACATTGGCGACATAGTCAGCGCCACTGCGCCCTTCGAACGCGCCCTCGGCATGCAGCGCCTGCACCAGGCTGCGCTTGTCCTTCATTTGCAGCGTCTGCAGCGACAGGTTGCGCGCCTGTAGCCAGCCATGCAGGAAGGTGTTGATACGTTCCTGCCAGTCATTGCGGAACAACGCGTCAGGCTGCGGCACCAGCCGGCTCATCTGGAAGAACGCATCCAGCGCCACGCGGGCCTGTTCCAGCACCGACACATTCAGGTTGATGCACATCAGGTACTCGGCGTCGCCTTGGGCATTGCGCAGTACGGTGCTGATGGAGCGGACTTTCTGGCCGTTCCAGTTGAGTTTCTCGTACGGGCCCAGGTTGGCGCCTTCAAACAGATCGCCCAGCTCGTGATCGATCGCCGAATCATCGCCCAGTTTACGTTGCGAGAAGTTGTTGGCGATGTGCACGACGGTCTGGCTGCCCAGTTCGTGGACGATGACTTCCGCGTGCGGGTAGAGCAGCAGGGCGATGCTGTCGGCGATTGCCTTGTAGTTATCCAGGGTCATTTCTTGATGCGCTTGAGGGCCGGACGCCCATGGTGGCGGCAAAGCGCACCTGACACAAGCCGGCGCACCCAAGGCGCCAGTACGGCTACCAGACGCGAAAACAGCTGCAATTTGCCTTTCACATGCGATAAGCCGTGATTATTCCACCTGAGGAAACGTTTGCAGGTGTGCTGCGATATCGCCATAATTGGTACGTAATTACATGTTACATAACACAGTACAAAATCGTAGGAGCAAGCATGGCCCGGGGCGGTATCAACAAGGTGGTAGTGCAGCAGGCGCGTCAGGCGCTGATTGCCCGGGGCGAGAACCCCAGCATCGATGCCATACGTATCGAGCTGGGCAATACCGGCTCCAAGACCACGATTCACCGCTACCTGAAGGAGCTGAACGGCCAGCAGCCATTGGCCTCCGAAGGTGGCGCCGCCCTGAGCGATGTACTGAGCCGGCTGGTCGGGCAACTGGCAACCCAACTGCAGGACGAGGCGGACCTTACGATCGAGCAGGCCGAAAGCACCTTCACCAAACAACGCGAACAACTAGAGGCGCAGCTGGAAGTCGCGCGGCAGGCGTTGGCTGCAGCGCACCAGCAGCACCAGATCGATGCAGGTGCCTTGGCCGCTGAGACTGAAAAATTGCTGTCTACGCAAAGCACGTTGCAGGCCGAGCAGCTGCGCAATGCCAGCCTCAACCAGTCGTTAGGTGAACTGCAGGTGCGCCTTGCCGACAAGGACGAGCAGGTCAAGTCGCTGGAAGACAAGCACCGTCACGCCCGCGATGCGCTGGAGCACTACCGCAACGCCAGCCGCGAACAGCGCGAGCAGGAACAGCGCCGCCACGAAGCGCAGTTGCAGCAGATGCAGGTGGAGTTGCGCCAGTTGCAGCAGGGCATGATCGTCAAGCAGGACGAGCTGACCCGCCTGCACCGCGATAACGAGCGCTTGCTGGGTGAGCACCGCCAGGCCGCCAGCGAATGCCGGGCGCAGGACGAGTTGCTGGAGCAGCGCGATGCGCAGATCCAAGGCCTGCGCACGATCCTGGCCCAGGCCCAGGGCGCCAGCGAGGAAATGCGCCGCCAGCTGGATGCACAAGCGCAAAGCCTGGAGGACCGCCGCGAGCTGTGTGCCGCGCAGGCGCGACAGTTGCAGCGCTTCGAGGAACAGCTGAAGGAGCGTGACGCGGCGTTGGCGCAGTACCGGGCGCAGGTGGCTGAAGCTGCAGATTAATCAAACTTTTCCAGATCTGGGCTTTCTTCCGTAGACACACACCGGAGATAGCGCCATGTCTGAATCACGACCACCGCATGACCAAGGGCCTCATTCATCCGAGCAGGCCGATAAGCCGGATGACTTGGGTTTCGACCCGGATTCGCCGGATGTCGATGACCCGCAGGTCGACCCGCAAGGGCCGGCCACCCCGCCCAGAGACGTCGAGAAAAAAGGGTAAAACGGGGGAGGGCTGCCCTGCAGCCCATCACTGGCAGGCCAGCTCCCACAGCAATAGCGCATGGCGTAAGGTCAGCGCTGTTGCTGTGGGGGCTGGCTTGCCGGCAATAGGGCCGCCTGGCTATGCAGCAATCAGTTCTCAGCTTGCCTGGCTGCCTCAACGCCCGCCGCCGACAGCTTGATCGGGTAGCTCACACTAATCTGGTGATCACTGCTTACTGCCACGCTGCCATCCTGAATCAAGCCCGCTTCCTGCAATGTCTTGAGCATGCCGGCCACCGCTTTTTCACCGCGATAGTTGTCCAGCACTTCCTTGCCCAACCCCTCTGGGTGCGCGTGCAGCAGGCGGGTGAGCACTTCGGCTTTCAATGCATCGTTGCTCATCTGGGGCCTCACTTGCCATGTTTGGCCTGAAGAGCCTGGGCATGCTTCAGGTGCTCTTCGAGCTTGGGCAGTGTTTCGCTGGCAAATGCCTTCAGCTCGGCCTTGTCGGACGATGCAGCCTCTTTTTTGAACAGCTCTACCGCTTTTTCGTGGGCATCGACCTGGTTGTTGATATAAGACTTGTCGAATGATTCATCGCGCCATTCCAGGATCATTTTCTTGACCTTGTCAGTCATCGCCGCCTCGTCAGGCACGGAAATGTCCAGTTTACGAGCGATATCGCCAAGCTTCTGATTGGCCTGAGTGTGGTCAGTGACCATTTGCTGGGCAAAGGTCTTGATCTCGCCATTCTGGCTCTTTTCCTGAGCCAGCTTCCCGGTGACCACCTCTGCGATGCCGGACTCGGTTGCCGCCTCGACAAAGTCATCGGAACTGGCGGCCATTGCGTGCACAGATGCCAGCCCCAGCACCATGCTGAGCCCAGCGCGCTTGATGAAGAGATTGCTCATGCTTCACTCCTTAAACTTGACGCGACGTCAGTGTCGCGTACGGTTGAGGGTGAGGGCACGGTAAAGGTTTAATCTTTTTCGCCAGCGGTTCGGCATGAACAGCGCTGAACTATAGTGAAAGGCGGCGAATGCGGTATGGCCAGGGAACCCAATGTGCGCAGCCAGGAAACAGGAAGAAGACGGGCTTTTCGCAGCCAGTGGCGAGGGCCGCGGCGTGGCGTTGTTCCGCCTGGTGCTGGCGTTCATGCTGATGGTCATGCTGGCCTTCGTGCTGGTGGAAGGCTGGCGTATCTGGCGTGACTACCGCTACGCCTACAACAACGCCGAGAACATGGTTAGCAACCTGGCGCGGGCAACGGCGCAGCACGCCGAGGACGCCATCCGCCAGGTTGACGTCATTACAGCGTCCCTGGCCGAGCGCCTCCAAGGCGACGGTTTCGACCACATCGACCGGCCACGCCTGCATGCCTTGCTGGCACAGCAGAAAAGCATCATGCCGCAGTTGCACGGGTTGTTTGTATATGGCCCGGACGGCAGCTGGATCGTCACCGACCAGGCGGCTATCCCGCCTAATGCCAACAACGCTGACCGTGATTACTTCGTCTTCCACCGCGACCATGCCGACCGCGGTGTACGCATTGGCTCAGTGGTGCGCAGCCGCTCGACCGGCGACCTGATCATCCCCATCTCCCGGCGTCTGGAGCATGCCGATGGCAGCTTCGCCGGTGTGCTGCTGGGCACTATCAAAGTCGAATGGTTCGTGCGTTATTACGGCGATTTCAAGATTGACGAGCGCGGGGCGCTGGTGCTGGCCAAGCGTGATGGCACCATTCTGGTACGGCGCCCGTTCGTGGCGCAGGTGGTAGGCCGGAGCCTGGCCAGCAGCGAGATCTTCCGTAATTACCTGCCGTATGCCCCGGAAGGGGTGGCCGAGGCGGTCGCCGTGATCGATGGTACGCCACGGTTGTATGGCTATCGGGCGCTGGCCAGCTACCCGCTGGTGGTGGAGGCAGGGCTGTCGCGCGAATCAATCGTCGCGCCCTGGCGGCACGATGCGATCAAGTCGGTGGCGGTGTTGCTGCTGTTGCTGGTCGGGCTGGCGGCGTTTGGCGGCGTGGTGCTGCGCCAGTTGCGCGAACGCATTGCCATCGAGCGGGCCCTGCACCAGGCGCACCAGACGCTGAAAGCGCTGGCCTTGACCGACAGCCTGACTGGGCTGGGTAACCGCCGACGGCTGGATGCGGTGATCGAACCCGAGCTACGGCGGGCGACGCGCCAGGGTTACCCGCTGGCGCTGGTGATGCTCGACCTGGATTACTTCAAGGCCTACAACGACCGTTATGGGCACCTGGCAGGTGACCAGTGCCTGAGGCGCTTTGCCGAGGTGTTGCAACAGGTATTGAAACGGCCCGCAGACCTGGCGGTACGTTACGGCGGTGAGGAGTTCACCTTGTTGCTACCTGACACTGACGCCCGCGGGGCAGAACTGCTGGTGCAGGAGCTGCAGCAACTGCTGAGGCGCCAAGGGCTGGAACATGCCGGCAGCTCGTTGGGAAGGGTGTCGTTCAGTGCCGGGATTGCAGTGGGTGACTTGGCGCGGGAAGGGGTGACTGCGCAAACCCTGATCGCGGCGGCGGACGCGGCGTTGTACCAGGCCAAGCGGCAGGGGCGCGATGGTTATGCGGTGGCGGCAGGTGTGGTGGTGGGGGTGGATTCGTGATACGGGAATAGGCGAGGTGCTCGTCGGTGTTCTAGCAGCGCCTATGCGATCGAGCGCCGCCCGCGCGGCGCTTCGCGGCACAAGGCCGCTCCCACATTTGTTTCGGGCCAATTATGCCTGTGCCTTCGGCGCGCGCCCCATTGAGTGCATGGCTTGAGATTGATGAAAAGCAGTGGTGCAGCCGATATCGAAAGGGACAAACAAGGCGGGCGCAGGTGATCTCACAGAAGAAACTGGCCCGAAACAGATGTGGGAGCGGCCTTGTGCCGCGAAGCGCCGCGCGGGCGGCGCTCGATCTCACAGGCACCCAACATCTCAGGACATGCACCTGTCAGCCCATACCGCTTAACAGCCCGCTCCCACATCTGCATCAACCAATCCTTTTGCAATGTGTATAGCATGACAATAGCTTCATCGGCAGCAGGACACAGCCGGTCACGCCTGCGTGGAAAAAAGTGCGGCTAGCCGGTACCCTTGCGCCTCCCTTTGCCATCACCCGGACCGTGCCATGCTGTTCAACTTCGCCGTGCTGTTCGGCACCCTGGTGGCCATGGAGGGCGTTGGCACGCTGGCTCACAAGTACATCATGCATGGCTGGGGCTGGTGGCTGCACCGCTCACACCATGAGCCACAGCTGGGCATGCTTGAAACCAACGACCTGTACCTGGCGGCCCTGGGGCTGATTGCCACGGCACTGGTGGCGCTGGGCAAGAGTGGCTACGCGCCGTTGCAATGGGTGGGCGGGGGCGTGGCGGGCTACGGCATCCTATATGTACTGGCCCACGACGGTTTCTTCCACCGCCACTGGCCGCGCAAGCCACGGCCGGTCAACCGCTACCTCAAGCGCCTGCACCGGGCGCACCAGCTGCATCATGCAGTGAAGGGGCGTACGGGGAGTGTGTCGTTCGGGTTCTTCTATGCACCGCCGTTGAAGGTGTTGAAGCAGCAACTTCGGGGCAAGCGCAACCAGCTGTGACAGCCTGTTCTGGCCCTGTCGCCGGCAGCAACATCATCAATTCACTGTTTCACCCTCAGGCTGCGCCGCCACATGCCCCCGGCTGACCCACCAGCCAAACCCCGCCGCCGTAAAGAACATGATCAGGCTGTACAGCGCCGCCGGCACCGCCATGGTCGGGTTGTTCAGCAGCGAAGGGCTCAACGCCAGGGCAATCGCCAATGTCCCGTTGTGAATGCCGATCTCCATGCCGATGGCAATCGCCTGGCGCTTGGGAATGTTCAGCAAGCGCGGCACCCAATAGCCGACCGCCAGGCTCACCAGGTTGAACAGCAGCGCCGCCAGGCCCACCACCGGTGCGTACTCGACAACCGTCTGCCAATCCTTGGCCAGGGCCAGGACAATGGTAAACGCCAGGAACAACGCCGCCACCAGCTTCATCGGTTTCTCCATCCGCGCGGCAAATGCTGCGGCGAAATGGCGAATCAGCATGCCCAGCGCCACCGGCAGCAGGACAATAGCGAACACCTGCATGACCTTGGCAAACTGCAGCGGTATGGCCTGGTCCGAGGCCATGAACCAGCTAAGCGACAGGTTCACCAGCAACGGCATGGTCAGGATCGCGATCAGCGAGTTGACCGCCGTGAGGGTGATGTTCAACGCCACATCGCCGTGGGCCAGATGGCTGAACAGGTTGGCGGTGGTGCCGCCCGGCGAGGCGGCCAGCAGCATCAGCCCCACCGCCAGCGCCGATTCCAGGCCGAAGCCGTTGGCAATCAGGAAGCACACCAGCGGCAGCAGCAGAATCTGGCAGGCCAGGCCTATCACCACTGGCTTGGGGTACTTCACAACCCGGGCGAAGTCGGCGAGGGTCAGCGACAAACCAAGGCCGAGCATGATGATGCCCAAGGCAAGCGGCAGAACAGCGGTAAGCAAGGGCGAGGCGGTCATGGGCGTTCTCTCGGGCGAAGGATCCCGAGCAGTGTAGGTCGGCACTGATTGATAGCTGATCGCAAAGGGCCGGCCGTTGGTAACCATTTGTTACGGCAGAGCAGGCGCATCAGGCCACACGCCGCATTGCAGCGGGTGTGCAAGCACAGTAGCATTCCCGCTTTTGCCGAGGATTCGCCTGTCATGCCGTTCCAGCAAGGTCTGCTTGCCACCCCGGTGCCGGTCCATGCCCGTCACCTGTTCTTCGCCATCGAAACGCCTGAGGCGTTGCCGGCAGCCCTGGATGCGCTGGCCGCCGAAGTGGACGGCCTGCGCTTGACGCTCGGCATCGGTGCCCCCCTTGCTAAAGCCCTGAACACCTGTGTGCAGGGCCTGAAGCCGTTTCCGCAACTGGATGCTGCAGTGGAAAACCCCAGCACCCAACACGCGTTGTGGCTGTGGCTGCGCGGTGAGGAACGCGGTGACCTGTACCTGCGGGCGCAGGCGCTCGAGCAACTGCTGGCCCCGGCGTTCAGCCTGGTCGATCATGTCGACGGCTTTTTGCACCAGGGGGGCCGGGACCTGACTGGCTACGAAGACGGTACCGAAAACCCGCAAGACGAGGAGGCTGTCGATGCGGCCATTCTCGCCGGCGCAGGGCCTGGCCTGAACGGCTCGAGCTTCGCGGCATTCCAGCTGTGGAAGCATGACTTGCAGTATTTCAAGTCGTTGCCTCAAGAAACCCAGGACAACATCATCGGACGCCGCTTGAGCGATAACGAAGAACTGGACGACGCGCCAGCGTCTGCGCACGTCAAGCGTACAGCCCAGGAGAGCTTCGAACCTGAGGCCTTCATGGTGCGGCGGTCGGTGTCTTGGGCCGACACCCGTGGCGCAGGCCTGGCGTTCGTTGCCTTGGGCCGTTCACTGGATGCGTTCGAGGTGCAGCTGCGACGCATGAGCGGCCTGGAGGACGGCATCATCGACGCCTTGTACCGTTTCAGCCGGCCGCTGACCGGCGGCTATTACTGGTGCCCGCCAATGGGCGAGGCGGGTGTCGACCTAAGCCAGCTACTGCAAGCTTGATGACTAAACATCCAGATACAGAAACACCCACCGGCGCGGGATAGGGCAGCTAGCCTTGAAAGTTTCCGATTCATGACGGGAGCTTTCCATGTACGCACGTCGTGATGTCCTACGGGCCGGTGCCGCTTTAGGCGTACTGGCTGCAACCCCGTGGTTGAACGCCGCCACCCCGGCCGGTTTGCTGACCCGCACAGTACCCGCTACGGGTGAAGCGTTGCCGGTGATAGGCGCCGGTACGTCCGGCAGCTTCGAAGTAGAGGCTGGCTCGGCCGGGTACCAGCAACTGAAAACAGTGCTCAAGGCGTTTTTCGATGGTGGCGGGCGGGTGATCGACACCTCGCCCAACTACGGGGGGGCCGACAGCATTCTCGGCCAGTTGCTGGAGGAGGGTGGCTGGCACCGGCAGTGCTTCATCGCCACCAAGATCGCCGCCAACAGCCGCGCCGACGCCGAGGCGCAATGGGCCGGCAGCCTCCGGAGCCTGCGCACCGACAAGGTCGACTTGCTGCAGATCCACAACCTGCGCGACTGGCAGGCCCAGCTGCCCTATGCCCGCGAGCTGAAGCAGCAGGGCAAGACCCGCTACGTCGGCATCACTCACTACCTGAACAGTGGCCAGGACGACGTTGCCCGTATCGTGCGCAGCGAGCCGCTGGACTTTATCCAGATAAACTACTCGGTCAACGCCCCCGACGCTGCCCGCGAGCTGCTGCCGCTGTGCCACGACAAGGGTGTTGCCGTGCTGATCAACCGCGCCTTCGACGATGGCCGCCTGTTTGCCCGGGTCAAGGACCAGCCATTGCCCGGCTGGGCCGCAGATGCCGGCATCGGCAGTTGGGCGCAGCTGTTTCTCAAATTCGCCATCAGCCACCCGGCGGTGACCACGGTCATTCCTGCTACCGGGCGCCCGGACCGCCAACTCGATCAGCTCAAGGCCGGGCATGAGCCATTGCTTACCCAAGCGCAGCAGCAGGCGCTGATCAAACAGTTTGCCTAAAGCCATGAGTACCTGGCGGCGGCGCCTGGACCAAGGGCTGAACATCCAGCCCGGCGAGGGGCCGGCGGTGATCGCCGGCTTGCTGCTGTTCTACCTGTTGTTCACCGGTTACTTCATGCTGCGCCCGGTGCGCGAAACCATGGGCGTTGCCGGTGGTGTGGACAACCTGCAATGGCTATTCACCGGCACTTTCATTGCCACCTTGGCGTGCCTGCCGCTATTTGGCTGGCTGGCGTCCAGGGTGCAACGCCGGCATATCCTGCCATGGACTTACGGCTTCTTTGCCAGCAACCTGGCGCTGTTCGCCGCGCTGCTTGCCCGCCACCCGGACGACCTGTGGACCGCGCGGGCGTTCTACATCTGGCTGTCGGTGTTCAACCTGCTGACCATCTCGCTGGCCTGGAGCGTATTGGCCGATTTGTTCTCGACCGCGCAGGGCAAGCGACTCTTCGGCCTGCTGGCAGCCGGGGCCAGCCTGGGCGGCCTTAGCGGTCCGATCCTTGGCACCTTGCTGGTGGCGCCATTGGGCCATGCCGGGCTGCTACTGCTGGCCGCGGTATTTCTGCTAGGCAGTGTCGGCGCAAGCCTGTTCCTGCAACGCTGGCGAGCCTGCCAAGCGTTGCCGACGCAGGCCGAGCGCCCCGACTCGCGGCCATTGGGCGGCAACCCGTTTACCGGGGCGACCGCGGTGTTGCGCTCGCCGTATCTGCTGGGCATCGCCCTGTTTGTGGTGTTGCTGGCCAGCGTCAGCACGTTCCTGTACTTCGAGCAGGCGCGCATCGTCAGCGAAACCTTCACCGACCGCACCCGGCAAACCCAGGTGTTTGGCCTGATAGACAGCGTCGTGCAGGCCCTGGCTATCCTCACGCAGGTGTTCCTTACCGGGCGCCTGGCGCGGCGGATGGGGGTAGGGGTATTGCTGGTGGCGATACCGCTGGTGATGGCCGCAGGTTTCCTGTGGCTGGCCCTGGCGCCGGTATTCGCCGTGTTCGTGGTGGTGATGGTGGTACGCCGGGCCGGTGAATATGCGCTGGTACGGCCTGGGCGCGAGATGCTGTTCACCGTGCTGCCTGCCGAGGACAAGTACAAGGCCAAGAACTTCATCGACACCGTGGTTTACCGTGGCGGTGATGCTTTCAGCGGCTGGGTCAAGCGCGCGCTGGACGTGCTGGGGGAGCATCCCCAGCTGGCGATGCTGATCGGTGCCCTGCTTGCCTTGGGCTGGGCAACGATCGGTGGCTGGTTGGGTCGCCACCAAGCACGCCTGGATAGCCCGCTGCACCACTGAACGGTGTACCAAATAAGGCTTCCCCGTTTATTTAATACCGCCGGTCCGAACCCTTGGCGATAAAACGAATCCCGCCATATGTCCGAACTCCGAACAGATGTACGGCAGATACGCCGTGCATTCCGAAGTCATACGAGGTTTTAGACCATGGCCACTAAAGACAACAGCCGTAGCGGCAATCAACAAGGCAGCCAGGGCGGTAACAAGAACCCAGGCAACTTTGCCAATGACCGTGAGAAAGCTTCCGAGGCAGGGCGCAAAGGCGGCCAGCACTCCGGTGGCGGCCAGAGCAGCGATTCCAGCCGCAAGGGCGGCCGTTCGTAAGTGAGGCTACGCAGTGCCGGGCAGCCGGCACTGCGCTTTTCCACAGCGGAGGACCCTATGCGACTGACATCTCTGATCGCCCTGCTGGGCACGCTGACCTTGGTCGGCGGCTGTTTCGACCGCGATAATAATCACCCAGGCAAGGATGCCGACCCAAGCAAGCCATCGCTGCAGATGCAGCAGCCTGGTGACAAGCCTGCACCCCAACCTGCGCCCGACCCTGAGCCTATGCCAGGGCAGAAACCTAGCCAATAACCGCGCACGAGGATTTCGGCATGACGGTCATGACTCGCAAGACCGCCGCAATGGTTCCGGCCTCGCCAACCGGGCCGACCTTGCAACAGCGTTACCACGCATTACTTGAAGGGCCAGACCCTGCAGGCGTGGCCTGGTTGAACGAGCAATTGTCGCGCGCACAGCGTATACCGGATGACTTGCCTGTCAACCCCGCTCAACTCGAAGCCTGGAGCGCCGATCATGCCGCCCAGGTAGCGGGGGCCTATGCACTGTATCTGGAGCAACGCCGGGAAGGGGCGCCGCGCCGGTATTTTGCCAATCGCGCCCAGGCGATATGGTTTTTGCAACAGGTTGCGCCAACCAAGGCTGTCGACGGTGCCTGGCTGTACAGTGCCCTGCGGCATTGGGGCGACCCGCGCTACCACGGTCTCATACGAACGTATATCGAGGAGTTGGGTAGCGGAGACCCGCGCTGCAATCACGTGTTGATCTACCAGCGCCTGATGACCCGCCTGGGCTGCCTTGACCCGTTGCAGCTGGATGACCAACGCTACCTGCAAGGCACTGTGCAGCTGGCGCTTGGGCGATTTGGCGAAGATTTCCTGCCAGAAGTGATCGGCTACAACCTTGGCTACGAACAACCACCGCTGCATTTGCTCATCACCACCTATGAATTGGCCGAATTGGGTATCGACGGCCAGTATTTCCAGCTGCATGTCACCATCGACAATGCCGCTAGTGGCCATGCCCAGCTAGCGATACAGGCTTTGCGCCAGCTGTGCCCGGCCGACAGCCAGGGCGAGTTCTATCAGCGCGTACGGCTCGGCTATCGCCTGAATGACCTGGGTGTCGATACACCCAGCCTGATCAGCAGTTTCGACCTTGAGGCCGAGCTAATCCAGGCGTTGGAACACAAGCGTAATTTTGGCCAGTTCATGCATTCCGACCGCTGCCGACTGCAGGGGCGTACCGTCAACCAGTGGCTGGCCGAACCGGGCGCCATGCCGGGTTTCCTCGACGCCTTGCAAGCCCAAGGCTGGATTCGCCGTGGCGAGGACCCAGCCCAAAGCCGTTGGTGGAAGCTGGTGGAAGGGCCGTCGGCGCCCATGTACGGGGTGTTCACCGCCTACGAGAAACAATTGTGGCACGACTGGATTGCGGCCGGCTGGCAATCGCGGATCAAGCGCGTCCTGCCCGGCAGCTGGGACGTACCGCTGCAATCCGACGAGCAGCCTGCCAAGGCTACGCAGGCCGACATCGAGACGTTGATCGAGCACATGTCGGGCAATCGCCATGCGGCGCCCGAGGGCCTATTGGCCACTCGCGCCTACCTACGTGCTACGGGCCTGATCCAGGAGGAACCTCGCTGATGATGCTAGACCCGCAACAACTTGCAACCGACCAGGCGCTACTGCAACTGGGCAAGCGCCTGCGTGCCGATGGTTATCGGTTCACTTGCGTTACGCCCGCTACCCATGCCCGCGTGAACGCCCGCGAAGGCGCCGCGCAGGCGCACACATTGCGCGACGTGTTCGGCTGGAGCCGGCCGTTCGCTCCGGCATTGGTGTCTGCCGACGAACTGGGCCAGCTGCAACGCGCCGAACTGCTTGCCGGGCGAGGCGAGCTGCTGCAGAGCACCGTGCGCTGGTCGACGCTCGATGACCTGCTGCTGGTGCATTCCGCCTATCCGACCGAGGCCAGTGACGCGGTATTTTTCGGTCCGGACAGCTACCGGTTTGCCCAGGTCATCCACGAGCACCTGCAACGTAGCCCCAGGCGCGTTGAGCATGCCGTGGATATTGGCTGCGGCACCGGCGTTGGTGCTTTGGTCATTGCCAAAGCCGCGCAGCATGCGCAGGTTACAGCCGTGGACATCAACCCGCTCGCACTGCGCTATACCGCGATCAATGCGGCCCTGGCTGGCGTAAGCAACGTTTCTGTCGAACACAGTAACCTGCTCGACGGCGTGACCGGCAGCTTCGACTTGATTGTGGCTAACCCGCCCTACATGCTGGACGTTGGCGAACGCACGTATCGCCATGGCGGCGGCTCATTGGGGGCAGAGCTGTCGCTGCGCATCGTCGAACAGGCGCGAGAACGCCTGAGCGCCGGGGGTTCATTGTTACTCTATACAGGAGTGGCCATGGTCGAGGGGCGTGATGCCTTGCTCGAGGCCATCCGACTGCGCCTGGCCGGGCCTGAATGGTCCTGGGTGTACCGGGAAATCGACCCGGATGTATTCGGCGAGCAACTGGACGAGCGCGGCTATGAGCACGTCGAACGCATCGCTGCCGTAGCGCTTACCGTTACCCGTAACGGCTGACCCGCATGGCTGAGGCTTGCACATTCGGCATCGAGGAAGAATACCTGCTGGTCAGCCTGGGTTCCGGGCGAGTTCCGGCGGCCCCCTCGCCAGCGATAATCGGTCGCTGCCGCGAAGCCATAGGCGCGCATTTTGCCCAGGAGATGTTCCGCAGCCAGATCGAAGTTGCCTCTCCTGTGTTCGCCAATCTGTTCGAGGCACGTGAATTCTTCCAGCACAGTCGCAGCAGATTGCGGACGGTGTTGAACGAGGAGGGCTTGGGCCTGTACGGCGCAGCCAGCCACCCCAATGCCGACTGGCTGCGCCAGCAGCCCGCTGCGTCGCCTCACTACCGGCAGTTGTTCGAAGACTACCGCCATGTCGCCCGGCGCAGCCTGCTCAATGGCCTGCATGTGCATGTTGGTGTTCCGCCAAGCTGCGACCGCATGCAACTGATCAATCGCCTGCTAGGCTGGCTGCCGCTTTTGCTGGTACTCAGTACCTCGTCACCGCTATGGGCAGGGCAGCGTACCGGCTACATGAGTTATCGCCGGGTCATTTGCGGCGAGTGGCCACACATGGGGCTGCCCGAAGCCTTGCCGGATTGGGGCGCTTACGAGCGTTACCGCGCACTGTTGCAGCGTACCGGGTCAATGACGGCAGAAGGCGATTTCTGGTGGGCGATACGCCCCTCACGGCGCTACCCCACAGTAGAGTTACGCATTTGCGACAGCTGCCCGCAGCTGGAAGACGCCTTGTGCATTGCCGCGCTGTTCCGCCATCTGGTGGAGCACGCTATCAGCTACCGGCATGACGCTGCGTGCAATCGCGAGTTACGTTGGGTTGCTCACGAGAATTATTGGCGCGCCATGCGCCATGGGCGTCACGGTGAGTTCATCGGCATGCACCAGCAACAACCGGTGACGGCTGCCGGCTGGCTGGCCCAGTTACAAGAGCGCGTACCCATTGACAGTGTTGACGCTGAACGCGCCTATCAGCATGCCCAGCACCTGCTGCGTGACGGTACCCATGCTGATCAGCAGATGCGCTGCCTGCAACAGGCCGCCGTCAGCGGGTTGAGCAAGGCGCAAGCACTACGGGCTGTGGTGGCCGCCGGGACTTGCAATTAGCCGAGGTTGACCGACAATGGCCGCGCCCCTCGCAGCCATTCGGAAACATCTGCTCCATGATGCTGATCAATCACTACCCTGAAATTTCTCTGGATGACACGCTGTTCGTCTTCGCCCTGGAGGCCGAGGCCGGTGATGTATTCACCGAGGTCAATACCGTGTTCACCGGAATAGGCAAGGTCAATGCCGCCATCACTCTGACCAAAGCCATCGCAACGCGCCGTCCAAAACTGATCGTCAACCTCGGCTCGGCGGGCAGCCAGCGCCACGGCAAGGGCGAGGTGGTGTGCTGCACTCGCTTCGTGCAGCGTGACATGGACGTAACGCCGTTGGGCTTCGCCCGTTATGAAACGCCCTTATCGGATATCCCAGTGCTGCTGGAGTACGGGACGTTGATCCCCGGCCTGCCCCTGGAAACATGCGGCAGCGGCGACAGCTTCGAGATCAATCATGCTGAGGCGCCCTATGACGTGGTCGATATGGAAGCCTATGTGCTGGCGTTGATAGCACGCAGCGAAGGCATCCCGTTCGTATGCCTGAAGTATATTTCTGATGACGCCGGCAGCGATGCGGCGGGGGACTGGGCGGTGCAGGTGCACCTGGCGGCCGAAGCGTTCAAGCGGGTGCTGTTCAGCCACGGGTGACCGCGGGGTGGTGTTCTTGCGGGCAAGAACCCTGTTCAGTTGGTGGCTGAAAACGCAGCACGGCGACCCGCTACAGCCCATTGTAGGAGCGGGTTTACCCGCGAATAGGCCGGGCCTGCCGGCCAATTTCACTGGCCGTTCACCGTTGCAGCCGCCATCGCATTCGCGGGTGAACC
>NZ_JBIVHY010000011.1:0-78154 GCF_044749445.1 Pseudomonas sp. NPDC089408 | reverse complement strand
CGTTGTAGGAGCGGGTTTACCCGCGAATAGGCCGGGCCTGCCGGCCAATTTCACTGGCCGTTCACCGTTGCAGCCGCCATCGCATTCGCGGGTGAATCCGCTCCTACATTGATCGGTGGCGTTCACACATCGGCGAACCGCTACAGCCCGTTGTAGGAGCGGGTTTACCCGCGAATAGGCCGGGCCTGCGGGCCAATTTCACTGGCCGTTCACCGTTGCAGCCGCCATCGCATTCGCGGGTGAACCCGCCCCTACATTGATCGGTGGCGTTCACACATTGGCGACCCGCTACCACAGGGCGTCGCGGTAAAACCTTCCCGGTGCGCAGCAGTCACTTGAGGTATCTGCAGACAAACCTGGGAGAATCTCCGTGGCTCGAGCAATCTGGAAAGGCGCGATCAGTTTTGGCTTGGTCCATATACCTGTGTCGCTCAATACGGCGGTGCGCACCGAGCGGGTCGACTTCGACTGGCTCGACAAGCGCAGCATGGAACCGGTGGGCTACAAGCGAGTGAACAAGGTTACCGGCAAGGACATCGACAAGGAAAATATCGTCAAGGGCGTGGAATACGAGAAAGGCCGCTATGTGGTAATCAGCGAGGAGGAGATACGCAAGGCACGGCCCGAGGCCACCCAAACCATCGATATCTTCTCCTTCGTCGACGCGGGCGAAATCCCGCTGCAGCATTTTGACACGCCCTATTACCTGAGCCCCGACCGCCGAGGCGGCAAGGTTTATGCGTTGCTACGCGAAACGCTGGAAAAAACCGGCAAGGTGGCGCTGGCCACGGTAGTGCTGCATACCCGACAGCACCTGGCGCTGCTGCGACCACTGGACGATGCGCTAGTGATGATTACCTTGCGCTGGCCTGAGGAAGTGCGGGGGCTGGAGACCTTGGAGCTTGACAGTAGCGTCACCGAGGCCAAGGTGGACAAGCGAGAGTTGGACATGGCCAAGCGCCTGGTCGAAGACATGAGCGGCGCTTGGCAGCCCAAGGAGTATCACGATGCCTTTCGCCAGACCATCATGGACCTTGTGGAGGAAAAGGCGAGCAAGGGCAAGATCGAGACGGTGGAAAAGGGCGAAGCCGGCGGTTCGGAGAAAGGCGCAGACATTCTCGACCTTACCGAGCTGCTCAAGCGCAGCCTGGGCGGCAAGAAGCCGGCGAAGAAGACCCGCAAGGCATCATAGCCGCACAGCTGGGAGCGCCCATGGGGCCGCGAAGCAGCCCCACATACGCGTCACATTAGATGCGCCTGCAAACCCGCCAGATAGTCGGCAAACCCGTCTCGCGCTCGGCTGTCACGCCGGCTGCTAGTGGCTACGCTGTGCCGGGCGGTCCAGACAATCCGGGCGCCGCTGGCCTGCAAGTCGGCCACCAACTGCACATCCTCGTGCGCCGGCAAGGGTTGAAAGCCACCTACGCGTTCATAGGCAGCGGCGCAGATGCCCAGGTTTGCCCCGTGCACATGCCGGTGGCCTTCCTGGGCCTGGTAACGGCTGCGGTACAGCTTGCGCAGGGCGGCGGTCTGCCAGGGTTGCCAATGCTGGACATGCACCGTGCCACATACCACTTCAGCACTGCAGCCCAGCTGTGAAAGCAACCAGTTCGGCGGTACCTGGCTATCGGCATCGGTGCAGGCCAGCCAGCGAGCGCCACGCCTGAGTATGAATGCAGCACCGCAGCGCCGCGCAGTGCCCACATTGCGCGCATCGATCTGCAGCAAATGGACACCGTGGCGTTTGGCGACGGCCGCGCTGCTATCGGTGCAGCTGTCCAGCACTACCACGACCTCCACCTGATGGCCTGCCTGTTGCGCCTGGTCTACGGCCATCTTCACGGATTTCAGGCAACGCCCCAAGCGCCGTGCCTCGTTGTGTGCGGGGATGATAACGGCAATCATGGGCAGGTCTCGTCGAGGTCGACCACGCTAGGCTGGCAAGACCAGTATTCCAGGATGAAATCGGCCTCTTCGTGGCGGTAGACCGGATAAAGCGGCATGTGTTTGGCCAGCATCCGATGCACTTCCCGGCCATCCTGCGGGCAGCCGGCAATCGGGTGCTTCCAGTGGCAGGCGAGCAGGCCGCCCTCGTAGGTCAGGCTGGCCACTGACTGTTCGATAACCTGCAACCAGTCCGTAGGGTCGAGGTAATACCCCACCTCGCTGAGCACGATCAGGTCGAAGTGGCCACCCGGCCAGTCACCTGGCAAGCGTGCCAGGCTCACCGAGGCATGCGCGATGTCGCCCAGCCGGTCACGGGCCAGGCCAACTGCAGTGGGGTCGATGTCTTGGCACAGCAGTTCAGCACAGCGATCGGCCAGCAAAGCGCTGAGCTCGCCGTTGGCACAGGCCGGCTCGAACACGCGCTGGTAGCACTGGCGCGGCAGGCTGGCGATCACCAGATCGCGCTTGCGCTTTTCGTACCAGCGGGTGCGAAACGCCCAAGGGTCTTCGCTGGCAGCGTACAGGTCGGCAAAATACTGCGCATCGAGGCTCATGACAACTCCACTCAAAGGAACACCAGTTCGAAAGGTTGCAGCAGGCAATCCAGCAGGTTCGGCGGCAGCACTGGCGCCTGATCGCCGTCGGGTTGCAGCTGACTGACGTGTGCGGCCAGGGCTTTGCGCTTGCGTGCCACGCGGGTTTCATCCAGCTGCAGCCGATGCGCCCGTGGCCATGGCAAACGCGGGTCATCCGGCCCGGCCCAGTGCCAGGCCCAGACCGGGACTTCGGCAACCTGCACTTGTCGCGCCGCCGCCGCATGCGCCGCTGCGCGGCCAACGGCTTCGTGGTCGCAATGACCGTCATGGCGCCAGGTAGCCATTAACAGATCATCAGGCCGAAGCAGTTGGGTAAGATGGCTCACCAGAAAGGCTTCCTCGCGTGGCAGCTGCCCGTCCTTGAGGTGCAACCGGCGCCAGTCCATGCGGTTAGGGTTCAGATCGAGTTGTTGCAGCGCCAGGCGGCTTTCCTGCGGGCGTTGCCGACGCAAGCGGTGTTCGGTCCAGTGACTGGAACCGGGGTGGCTGCCTTCGCCATCCGTTGCCGAAATCAACACCAGCTCATCTTCACGGCCCTTGAAGCCGGCCAGTAGCCCACCGGCCATCAGGATTTCGTCGTCCGGGTGTGGGGCGATCAGCACCAGGCGCCGCCCGGGCGGGCATAGTTGGCTGGGGTCAAGCCAGGTTGCGCGGGCCAGATGCGCCCCCTGCTGCCAGGCGGCCCAAGGTGTGCCACTGCTGGCATTGATCAGGTTTTCACTCATAGTTGCCATGCTCCGGCCGGCACTTGTGCCGACTGTTCGCCCAACACGGCCAAGTCGCGCTCGGCGTGGCTCTGACGCAGGAACACTGGCAGGTCGGCGCTCAGCCGGGCAAAGTGGCTGCTGCGACAAAACGGCGTCGCCCCCAGTGCTCGCCCGACGTGAGAGATGACCTGTTCCACCGCCTGCTCGACCTGGGCACGCGTGCGGCGTACTTCGAAGCTGGCGTCCGCGCCGGGTTGCCGGTCGATCCATGCTGCGCACTCACGCAGCGCCGCGCGCGCACCGAATAGCGCCGCATCCACAGCGCCCAGATGGGCATTGGCATGCGGGTCAGGGCGCGGCTTGCGGCAGTGCTCACGCAGGTAATCTGCGAGGGCCTCGGCGGCCCCGTACCAGCAGGCCGCGATGCCGGCACCTCCTTGCCAGAAGCCCGCGCGAGACAGGTACTGCCCCGGGCTACCGACCAGCGTAGCGGGGGCATCGGTGAACTCGACGTCAACGCTGGCCGTGGTGGCCATGCCCACCGCCTGCCAATGCTCGATATTCAGCCCTTGGCTGGGTTGTGACAGCTCAATGGCTACCAGCTGCGTCTGACCATCTTCATCCCACGCAGTGATCAGCGCCCGGTCAATCTGCAGCGCGCCCGAGCACCACGCCTTGCGGCCGTTCAGGCGTACCTGGGCACCTTCACGGGCAGTGATGAACGTGCGCGCATCGGGTGGTTCTGCAGCCCATACTCCCCAGGTACCCTCTGCTACGTAATGCGCTGCGCCGCATTCGGCAAGAATCGCCAGCGCATCGGTATGGCCTTCATACAGTTTGGCCAACGCCAGGTCACAGCCGGCAACCCTGGCCAGGGTCTGCCAACGTCTCAAGGTGTTGCCTTGCCCAGGCAATGGTAGCAAGTCGAGGTGATCCGCTCGCAGGGCCTGGATCAGCTGCGGCAGCTGAGTATCAAGGTTGAGCGGTTGCTGCCGTTCGCCAAAGCTGCGTAGCAGCCGGTCGAGGGTGGTCAGGTTGAAATCCTGAACGATGCTCATGGGCGTACCTCCCTAGCGTGGATCGTGGGTGCTCGCGCCATCATTTGAGCCCGAGTTGTTTGCGCATGCGCAGGGTGATGGACTGCCGCACCTTGCCCATGTCGGCCCAAGGATCGTCAACCTCTGCCAGACGCTCGCGCACGTTGCCGATGGTCCACTGGTTGGCACCTTTAAGCTGGGCCAGTTCTTCGCGCCAGACGGGCACCGAAACCGGCAGGCCCTCACGCGCTCGCAGCGAATAGGCACAGGCGGTGGTAGCGCCCTTGCCGTTGCGCAGGTAGTCGATGAAGATACGCCCGACCCGATTCTTTGGCCCGGACACCGCGGTCAAGCGGTCCGGGAACAGTTTGGCCAGGTAATTGACGATGGCATGGCTGAAGTCTTTCACCTCGTCCCAGCCGGCCTTGCGGGTCAGCGGCACCATCAAGTGAATGCCCTTGCCACCGCTGGTCTTGATGAACACCTTCAGGCCAAGCTCGTCGAGCAGGGTGAGGGTCAGCTGGGTGGCTTCCAGCATGGCCTTCCACGGCAGCGCAGGGTCCGGGTCGAGGTCCAGTACAAAACGGTCCGGTTTGTCGAAATCCTTGTCGGTGCCGTTCCAGGTATGCAGTTCGAGCATGTTCATCTGCACTGCACCCAACAAGGTATCCGGGCGATTGATGACCATTGCCGCCTGGCCCGCCTCGGCTTTTTCGTAACTGAGCACGTTGGGGATATGCAGCTGGCCAGCGTTCTTCTGGAAAAACAGTTCGCCAGCCAGGCCTTCAGGCGCGCGCACCAGCGCTACGGGGCGATCCTTGAGTTGTGGCAGGAGCCATTGACTGACTTCGGCGTAATATTCGGCCACATCGCGCTTGGTCATGCCGGTGCTGGCATCGATGACGCGCTCTGGGTGGGTGAGGCGCAGGTCTGCCAAGCCTTGCGCCGGCTTGGTTGCATGGTTGGCTTTGGGCACGGTCTTGCCGGGCATGGCGCGCTCCAGGTCGATGGCGGTGGCGGGCTTGTCGTCACGCAGGCCGTGAAACACCGAATGGCGTACGATGCCGTCACGGGTCATCTGGGCGTAGGCGACCTCGGCGAGCAGTTGTGGTTTTAGCCAGTGAACACCGCGCGCTTCCGCCCCTGTGGGCGGCCTGGGCAGGGCCGGCTTGGTGGTCTCGAGGGGTCTGAGGCGGGCGTGGATGCTGTCCAGAGTGGTGGCACTGAAGCCGGTGCCGACCTTGCCGGCATACCGTAGCTCACCGCTGTCGTTGTCGTGCAGGGCCAGCAGCAACGCACCGAAGCCGTTGCGGCTGCCTTTGGGGTCGGTGAACCCGACGATCACGAACTCCTGGCGTTGCTTGCACTTGAGCTTGACCCAGTCGGCACTGCGGCGGCCTACGTAGGGGCTGTCCACGCGCTTACCGATCAGCCCTTCGAGCTGCAGACGGCATGCGCTGTCCAGCAGTGAGTCGACGGGCTGATCGAAATCGGCGGAGAATTTAAGGTTGTCGGCGTCGTTGTGCTCCAGCAACTGACGCAGCGCCTCGCGGCGCGCCTGCAGCGGCACCTGGCGCAGGTCGCGACCGCCGAGAAAGGGTAGATCGAACAGGTAGTAGGTGATCTGCTCGTCGCGTTCGGTATCGAACGCATTTTGCAAGGCCTGAAAATCCGCCACGCCCTGTTCGTTGTTGACCACCATTTCACCGTCCAGCCACGCGGAGTCAACGCCCAGGTCGCGCAACGCAGCCACCTGCGCGGGCATTTTGGCGCTCCAGTCATGGCCATTGCGGGTGAACAGGCGAATGTCATCGCCTTCGATCCGAGCCAGGATGCGGTAGCCGTCGAATTTGACTTCATAGCGCCATTCACCTGCGGGCGGGGAATCAACCAACGTGGCCAGTTGTGGTTGCAGCAAGACTGGCAAGGGCGCTTTCTCGCCGGTACTCACCCGCTTGCGGGTTGCCGGTTTGGCTTTGGCGGTTTTTGCCGCGCTGCGTTTCGGCACCAAAGTACGCTCGCTGATGACACTGTCAGGCTGGGCGTCGACGATGCTGTATTCGCTTTCGCTGCGGGCCTGGCTGTCCTGTGACTTGACCAGCATCCACTGTTCTTTCTTGCCGGCCAGGTGGGTACGAAACAGGTTCCACACGCCGCTGAGCTTCTCGCCCTGCAACCGGAAGCGCAGTTTGCCCTTGGCATAGGCTAGCTGGGCGTCACCTTCCGGTTCCCAGATGCCTCGGTCCCAGACGATCACGTCTCCAGCCCCGTAATGGCCTTCGGGAATATTTCCCTCAAAGTCCGCGTAGTCCAGGGGGTGGTCCTCGACGTGCACGGCCAGGCGCCGCACTTTCGGGTCCAGCGATGGCCCTTTGGGGATCGCCCAGCTTTTCAGCGTGCCGTCCAGTTCCAGGCGAAAGTCGTAGTGCAGGTGACTGGCGTCGTGTTTCTGGATACAGAACTGCAACGCATGGGCGCGTTTGCTGCGGCTGCGCTTGCCACTGGGTTCGGGTGTGGCGTTGAAGTCGCGCTTGCGCGCATATTCGTCGAGCGGCTTGGCCATGGCGGGCTCCGGAGCGATCGCGGTCTTATCGTTGGGAGCTGACGACGCAGCGCGTAGTTCAAAAAACCGTTTGGGCCTGCAAAAAAACTCTGAATCATCCGAGCCTTGCGGGAGTCGACCGTGGGTAAGCCAACTGATGGAGACAATCATGTCCAGACCTGATGATCCGAAACCCTATACCCCAACTGAAATCGACACGATCGAGGACCGCATGGGCAGTGTTCACGAGCTGGATTTCAGTGAGCGCCGGGATGATCGCGAGGGGCGGGTAGGGGATGAACGCCCGGAGCAGGAAATTGCCGAAGAATTTCCGGCCCGGCGAGTAGCAGAGGGTGGGATGACCGGTGGCGAAGCGCTGACGGACAGTCTGCACGAGGACAATGTCACCTATGACGACCTCAGCCCGGATACGTTGCTGGACGAAACCGGTGCTCGTGACCCACACGAGCCTGGCCACGGCGGGCCGGCGGACCAGAGCCTGCGCCATGTGGACGCCGAGGAGATCGGTGGTGGTATTGGCCTGGATGAGGCCGAGCTGGCCCGCTCAGCGCCGCTGGATGGCAAGCCTTGGACCGATGATGTGATCGACGAAGACGAGGAGGGTAACCGATGAGCGAATTACGATGCGCTTGCAGTGAATGTTCCTGCACCGTGGATGCTGCCCCGCAAAATGGCAAGGCTTATTGCTGTGAAGCGTGTGCAACAGGGCACCGGAACGGTGAGCCGTGCCGTATGCCAAGTTGCAATTGTGCGCAGGTAGCCCAGCCGAAGGAAACCAACGTGGATAATGCCCTCGACGAAACCTTCCCGGCCAGCGATCCAATTTCCCCCTGACAACCTCGTTGCTGTTGCTGTTGCTGTTGCTGTTGCTGTTGCTGTTGCTGTTGCCTTTGCTGTCGCTTTTGATTTTGCTTCTAAGCGCGCGAGAGTTCAGGCGCCGCAGATTGCGACTTCAGGAGGCCGAGCGAAGGGCTTGCGGAGGGAGGTGACGGGCATGGATGCCCGTCAAGCGCTGAGGCCCCAGGGATGGGGCCTGCAGCGCGTGCTCCCGGGAGCAAGCCCGTAGCGAGGGAACCCCGGAGCGCAGCGCAGGGGCCGGATGATGGGAGCGCAGCGTTTTTTGGTTACTTTTTGCCGCGTTTGGCAAAAAGTGACTCGCTGTAAGAGCGAAAAGGTGAGTAAGCGTCGCCATTGCAGATGGAGTTTTCGCTCTCTCGAAACCAGCGCTAAAGCTTTTGTGGGCCTGAACACCGCGTATACATTCGTTCGCGCAGATGGCGCTGAGTCACCTTTCCGCCCTTCCGGCGGGTTACTTTGGCCGGCCAAAGTAACCAAAGCCGTCGGCTCCCATCATCCGGCCCCTACGCTTCGCTCCGGGGTCCCCTCGCTACGGGCTTGCTCCCGGGAGCACGCGCTGCAGGCCCCATCCATGGGGCCTCAGCGCTTGACGGGCATCCATGCCCGTCATCTCCCTTCGCAAGCCCTTCGCTCGGCCTCCTGAAGTCGCAATCTGTTGCGCCTGAGCTATTGCGCGCTTAGAAGCAAAATCAAAAGCGACGGCAACGGCAACGGCAACGGCAACGGCAACGGCAACCATCAGCCTGGCGGTGGCTTAGTGGGTTTGCCAGATACCGTTGCTGCGTTCGCAGTCGGAGCGCGCCTGGCCCAGGCTTGGTGTGTCGTAATAGTAGGTTACCACCCGCGCATCCTTTGGCAGGCTCGGGCGTGTCGAGGGCTCGTCGTTGCCAGTGGCCTTGGGGTTGGCCAGCGCTTCCTGGGTCAAGGGAGCGATGCAACTGCCCACGCTGCCATCAGCACACCGCTCCACCTTGTGCTTCTGCGAACTGAGCATCTCCTTGCTTTCATTGCTGCATGACCAGTTCAGCGCTTCTGGGGGCATGTTGGCGTAGCTGTAGCACGTATGTTGCTCCACCGGCTTCACCGCTTCGCTGGATGATCGGGTCATCACATCACACGCTTCAGCCAACGCTTCACCGCTCGCCAAGCTCGCCAGCATGGCAATCATGATAAAGGCACGCATGCACACCTCCCGGCCGTGGCCGTGATTGATTTCAAGCTGGCTTCTCGCGCCGGCGCATGGCCTTGGCGCGTTTTTCCAGCACCACGTACGTGATGACTGCCAGCACCAGGGGTATCAGGTAATACAAGGTTCGGTACGCCAACAGCGCCGCGACCAGGCTGCCCTGAGCCATTTGCCCATGCAGCAAGCCTAGAAACACCGTTTCCAGCACGCCCAGCCCAGCCGGGATATGGGCAACAACGCCGGCCACGCAACTGATCAGCAGGATACCCAGGATGGAGGGATAGAAGGCCTCATCGGGTAACAACCAATAGATCAGCAGGGCCATCATGGCCCAGTTACTCGCGCCCAACGCAACCTGACACAGCGCCAGGCGCAGGGAAGGCAAGGTCAGCTCATGATCGCGCCAGCGCCAGGTGCGTTTTTTTGCCAAGCCGCAGGCCAACAGGTAGCCGAGTGCTATCGCCACCAGTATGAAGCCGATCAGTTGCAGGCCGGTGGTGCCCACGGCCCAGTTGGCTGGCAGTTCCACCAGACGCAGCGCAAACACACCGCCCGCCAGCAGCATGTAGCCCATCCAGTTGGTCAGCAGGCCCAGGGTGAGAATGCGGGTAATGGTAGGCGTATCCAGGCCCAGCCGACTGTACAACCGATAACGCAAGGCAACACCGCCTACCCACGTGGTGAAATTGAGGTTGAAGGCGTAGCACACGAAGGCGACTGGCAATACCTGCCGTGCCGGCAGCTTGTGCCCCGTATAGCTACGGGCAAGCAAATCATAGCTGGCAAAGATCAGGAAACTGACCAGGGCCATCAACAGGCCCACTGCCAGCGTTCCAGGCTTGTAAGCCAGCAAGGATTGACGCACTTCGTTCCAGTCCAGGTTGCGCGCCAGCATGAACAGCAACGCCGGCACCAGAATCAGGAAAAGTACGGTGAACAGGCGCTTGGCCCAGGTTTGCCAACGCTTTCGCTCCATCAAGTATTGCCCTCGTGCAGGTTGCCTTGCGTCTCGATTTCAGGCTGCAATGATTTGATGCGCTTGCGGTGCGCCGGAAACCAGCCAGCAATCCTGGGGAAATGACGAACCACGTGGAAACTTATGAAAATCAGCGGGGCGCGCCACCAGTAACCTCGAATCATCCGTTCCAGAGTGACCGGCTTGCATTGCTCGTTCGCCAGCGATTGCAGATGCTGATGCAGCTGCCGGGTAAACGCGCGGTCGCGGATGAACAGGTTGGCTTCGAGGTTGAAAGACAGGCTCAACGGGTCGAGGTTGCTTGAACCGACCGTGGCCCAGTCATCGTCCACCAGCGCTACCTTGCCATGCAGCGGGCGCTGGCAGTATTCATGTATGCGCACACCGTCGCGCAGCAGGTAGTTGTAAAGCAGCCGCGAAAGGGCGCGGACCCAACGCATGTCGGGTTGGCCCTGCATGATCAAGGTGACGTCCACGCCACGGCGCGCGGCGTTGCGTAACTCGCGCAGTAGACGATACCCGGGGAAGAAGTAGGCGTTGGCTATCACGATGCGTTGACGCGCGCCGCGCAGCGCTTCCAGGTAATAGGCTTCGATGGCCGTACTGCGCTGACCATTGTCACGCTCTACCAATACGGCAGTCATGTCACCGGCAGGCTCGGTGACCGGGCGCACCTCACTGGGGGGCTCGAGCACTGGCGACATCAGTCGTCGGCTCACTGCATGCACCTGCGCCACCACGGGGCCGGTGACCTCAACAGCATAGTCCTGCTTGGCCATCGGCCCGAAGTCCCCCAGGTGGTCGGCGCTGTAGTTGATGCCCCCGATAAACGCGCGTTCGCCGTCGATGACCACGATCTTGCGGTGCAGCCGGCGAAACAGGTTGGTGCGCATGCCAACCAGCCGCGGCTGGGGGTCGAACAAGTGAAAGCTCACGCCGGCATCGGTCATGGCTGCGACGAACTCGGCAGATAAATCAGCGGTGCCATAACCGTCTGCTACCACTTCGACTCTAACCCCGCGGCTGGCGGCGTCGATGAGCGCCCGTTGCAGCTGCTGACCCACCTTGTCGTCATAGATGATGAAGGTTTCCAGCAAGATCTCTTCCCGTGCCTGGCTCATGGCCTCGAATACACGGGGGTAGAACGCTTCGCCATTGATCAGCAGTTCTACGCTGTTGCCATCTACCCAAGGTCTTTTCACACGATGATCTCCGCGGCAAGGGGGGCATGATCGGACAGATGCGACCACGGGTAGCTGGACAGCACCTGCGCTTTGCCAGGCATGGCGTTGCGCACATAGATGCGGTCCAGGCGCAACAGCGGCATGCGCGCCGGAAAACTGCGAGCGGGTGTGCCGAAGCGTTCGCCAAAGGCCTCGACCAGCCGCTGCGACAACACCGCGTCTGCTTTGAGCCGCCAGTCATTGAAGTCGCCGGCAATGATCACCGGGGCCTTGGCGGGCAAACGTTCGAGCAGTTCAAGCAACAGCTTCACCTGGCTTTGCCGGTGCGCTTCACGCAGGCCCAGATGCACACAGATGGCATGCACCTGCTCGTGGCCCGGTACTTCCAGTTGGCAATGCAGCAAGCCGCGTTGCTCATTGCCGTGAACAGAGACGTCGAGGTTGTCGAATCGGGTGATCGGAAACTTCGACAGCAGGGCATTGCCGTGATCACCATGGGGGTACACCGCATTACGCCCATAGGCAAATTGCGGCCACATGCTGTCTGCCAGGAACTCGTACTGGGGGATTTCCGGCCATGCCGGGTGGCGCACGGCATGCTGTTGGTGGCTTCCATGCACCTCCTGCAGAAACACCAGGTCGGCACCGGTGGTGCGCACGGCTTCACGCAGTTCAGGCAGGATGAAGCGACGGTTGAAGAAGGTGAAGCCCTTGTGAACGTTGAGGGTGAGCACATTGAGCCGATGAACTGCTGTGATCTTGTCGATGATGCAACTGGGTGCGGGCAGGGTTCTGTTCATAGCTGCACCTGCGGCTCGACACCAGGTTCGGTCATCAGGTCATGGTCCAGGTGCAGTTTTTCCAGCAGGCGCCGGGCGTCATAAGGGGCATGCACCTTCTGGTCGTTGTCGAAGTAACAGTACACATCCCGCGAAGCGCGATGCGGCGGCGGCCCTGGCACGATCAGCGCGGCGTCATCGGCCTGGCTGCCTTGGCTCCATTGCTGAATGCGCTGCTTCCAGCGGCGCAGTGCGCGCACGGTATAGCCGCTGCTGTACAGTTCCACGTCGCCGTGCAGGCGCATGTAGACGAAATCGGCGGTCACGTCTTCGACGTATGGCCATTTGCCGGCGCTGTCTGCAACCACCAACGCTACGTGATGCTTGCGCAACAGCTTGACAAAGGCTTCGCACAGAAAGCTTTCATTACGTATTTCAACGGCATGGCGCAGCGGGCCGTTACCCTGGATCGCGGTGCCACCGTTGCCCTTGAGACGTTCGGCGCAGCCTTCGGCAATGTTCCGCGCAGCCTCTCGGTCATGCGGCAGCAACGCCAGGAAAGCGCTGAACAGCGATTCGTCATACTTCATGTTGGGCGGGAACTGCCACAGTATCGGGCCGAGCTTTTCGCCGAGCAGCAAAGGCCCGGAGGCAAAGAAATTGGCCATCGGTTGTTCGATGTCCTTAAGGCGCCTTACATGGGTGATGTAGCGGGGGGCTTTGACCGAGAACACAAAATCGTCCGGTGTAGCCTGGGCCCAGCTACGGTACCGCTCTGGCGTCTGCAGGCTATAGAAGGACCCGTTGATCTCGATGGTGTTGACCGCCCGTGAAGCAAACGCCAGTTCATCGTCCTGACGTAAGCCAGCGGGGTAGAAATCCTTGCGCCAGGGGCCGTAGCGCCATCCTGAAATGCCGACACGCACTTCGCTCACGCTGCCTCCTCATCTTCTTGTTACACGGTTCATCATTTGCGACCGGTGCAACTGCTCAAGGGTTCCAAGCGCAAGGATCGACGGCGGCCTGCGGGGGCGAATTGAACTTTGCTGCCCCATGCGATTCCACCCTTTAGCAGCCAGGACTCCCGTTCACTGGAAGAACCCTCTGCATCAGCCTGGAGGAACGCATGGCCAGACATATCATCCATTTTACCGGCCCGATCAATTCATCCACCTGTGGCAACCTCATCAGCACCTGTTCGAAGGCCCTGCAGCAAGGGGCCGAATTGCTGCAATTGAATATCGCCACCATGGGCGGCGAGTGCAGCTACGGCTTCACCCTGTACAACTTCCTTAGGGGGCTGCCGGTGCCCTTGCATACGCACAACCTGGGCACCGTCGAGTCAATGGGCAATATCCTGTTCCTGGCGGGCGAGCACCGCACTGCCTGTGCCCACAGCAAGTTCCTGTTTCATCCGTTTCACTGGACGCTGCATGGTTCTGTCGACCACGCGCGCATGGCTGAATACGCCATGAGCCTGGATTATGACCTGCGGCTCTACGCGGAAATCGTGGCGGAACGCACCCAAGGCAGCAGCGAGGTGCTGGATGTGCCCCGTTACTTGATGGCCTCTCCGCGCATCCTCGCACCTCAGGAAGCACTGAAAAGCGGCATGATCCATGCCATCGACGAAATGCCGATCGACCCGGATGCGCACCAGTGGAGCGTGCATGCCTGATGCAGTCACTGCCGTTTGGACCTGTTCATCCCCGTTAACGACGTGATGCCTGTACTGGCCCTTTCGCGGGTGAACCCGCTCCCACAGGTACTGTGCGGGCCCCAGGCTGTCGCGGTCCCTGTGGGAGCGGGTTCACCCGCGAACACCGGCACAGCCGGTGCCATGCGGCGCTCAACGCACCGAAGCCGCTGTAGCTTGGTCGCAGGCCAGCAGGGAGCGAATCAGCAACCTGATTTCGCCCTTGAGTACCGGCATATGGTCGAAATGGGCGAAACGGCAGTCTGCTATTTCGTGCAGCGCGGTAGGGTGAGGCGCATCGGCAAACTCCGCCTCGAATACAAAGTGGGTACGTTCCGGCGTTTCATGACGCATCAGCAGGGTCAGGGTTTGCGCCTGCAGGCCCGTTTCCTCCAGCAATTCGCGTTCGGCCGCCTGCTGCGGTGATTCACCGGGCTCCACTTTGCCACCCGGCAGGGTCCAGGCGGCGTTGGGCTTCCTGACCCACAGCCATTTACGGGCATGCTTGCCATGGCGGCATATGACGGTAGCGCGAGGTTTGACCGGTTTCATGCGTACTCCTGGTGACGCCTATTCCTATAAGGAATTAGTCACCAGAAGCGCAAGGAACGTTGTGTTTAATGCAACTGGGTTCAGACGGATGGTCAGTAGGGCTCCGAACCGTGCAGCCCCTCGATTGCTTCCACCAGTTCGTCATAGCCTACGGGTTTATTCAGGTGGCGGTCGAAGCCTGCTTGTCGAGACTTGTGCTGATCCGCGCTGGCGCCATAACCCGTCAACGCGATTGCCGGGGTGTGCCGCAGGTGGGCAAGCCCGCGAAGTGCCCTGACAAGCGCATGGCCATCCATGCCCGGCATGCCGATGTCGGAGAGAATGATATCGTAGGTTGTGCTGGCTGCAGCTTGCAAAGCCTGGCGGGGGTCGCTGTAGGCGCTGACCTGGGCGCACTCCATCTCCAGCAGTTCTTTCATCACCTCAAGCACTTCTGCAGAATCGTCGACCAGCAGGACATGAATGCCGTCGAGCCGGCCGGTCGCCTGAACCTCATCTGCTGCGGTCTCTGGCCGACGGCCACCCTCGTAAAGGGGTAGCGTCACGGAGAAGGTGCAGCCTTTGCCCATGCCCTCGGAATGCGCCCGTACGCTACCACCATGGGCCTCGACCAGTTGTCGCACCAGCGACAGGCCGATCCCCAGACCTTCACGGTTGTGGGTGCCCGTTTGCGGTGTGGCCTGGCTGAACAAGTCGAAAATATGCTCCAGGCTATTGGTGTCCAGGCCAATGCCCTGATCAACCACGCGCAAGGTCATCTGCTCATTGCCATGGCTGAGCACCAAGCGAATAAGCCCGCCAGCCGGGCTGAATTTCAAGGCGTTGTGCAGCAGGTTCCAGACAACCTGTTCCAGGCGGGTGATGTCGCCCTCGATGAGCACGGGCAAACCGTCTGCCGGCAATTCAAGGGCGACGCTGCATGCGGGCTGCTCGCTCAGTACCACGGTATGAATACCCTGGACAATGGCAGAGAAATCTACAGGTTCGGTCTTGAGCTTGAGTTTGCCCGTGCGAATACGGGCAACATCGAGCAGGTCGTCGATGATGCGCGCCTGGCTGCTGACCGCTTCGCGAATGGTGCCCACGGCCTTGCTCGCAGCCGGAATATGGGCAACTGACGGCAGCCGTCGAAGAATCTCTGCGTTGAGCTGGATCAGGTTGAGCGGATGCTTGAGTTCGTGCGACATGATGGCGAAGAACTCGTCCTTCATGTGGCTGGTGCTCTGCGACTCGGCCAGCTGCTTGGTCTGTTCGTCATGCAGGCGCTTGTGCCCGGTCAGGTCGCGGGCAATCTTGACATAGCCGCGCAAAGTGCTGCCCTTGAGCCGGGAGATTTCTCCGCTGGAATAGAACCGGCTACCGTCCTTGCGCACATGCCAGCGCTCGTCCTGGCTGCGCTCGTTGATGCGCGCGGCGTGCAACTCCTGTTCGGGAATGTTGTGCTGGCGGTCTTCGTCGGTGAAGATCAGCTGGTAGTGCTGGCCCAGCACGTCGGCCTTGCTGTAGCCAAAAATCAAAGTGGCGCCTGTATTCCAGTCGGTGATCAGGCCTTGCTCGTCGAGCAGGATGATGGCGAAGTCATGGGTGCTTTCGGCCACCACCCGCATGCGCTCTTCGCCCAGGCGCACGCGTTCTTCGGCTGCCCGGCTCTTGCTGATATCGATGAAAGTCAACACAGTGCCGTCGATCTTCTGTTCGCTGGAGCGGTACGGCAGCAGCCGCGCCAGGTACCAGTGCTGATCCTGGCCACCCACTTCACGCTCGATGATGTTTTCGCCCTGGACCACCGCGCGCGCATCATCGGCCAGCGCCGGGTAGTCGAGGCGGTGGGTGATGTCCAGCAACGAACGACCGGTGTCGACCGGCAGCACGTTGAACAAGTCGCTGGCGCGCGGGGTGAACCAGCGGATGTGCAGGTTGCGATCGACAAACACCGTGGCGATGTCCGTGCTGGCAATCAGGTTGCTGAGGTAGTCGTTGACCTTGTCGGTTTCCTCGACCTTGTTCTTAAGCTCGTAATTGACCGTGAGCAGCTCTTCGTTGATGGACTGCAACTCTTCCTTGCTGGTTTCCAGCTCTTCGCTGGCCGAGCGCAGCTCTTCGTTGATCGCCTGCATCTCTTCATTGGAGGCGGTCAGCTCTTCACTGGAAAGTTCCGACTGTTCGATGGTTTCCTGCAATTGCAAACGGGTGCGCTGCAGCTCGCGTTCGAGGTTGTTGAGGACCATGCTGTCGGTCTGGCGAATGGAACCGGGCAGGGGGATCGACGGGTCCGGCGCGCGCTCCTCGAACACCACCAGCAGGTATTCACCCGCGCTCATTTCATCTTTGTGCGGTTGCACGGTTATTTCGACCTGCACCCGCTGTTCGCCTTCCCCCAGGTCCACGGGGCGTGAGGTAACCGCCTCGGTGCCTTGGCGGGCCTGGAACAGGGTACTGCGCAACGCCAGGCGCAAGCTTGGCAACACCAGATTCAGCAAATTGCGGCTGAGCTCGCCGGCACCCAGCTGCATGAAACGACCGACGCCGTCGCTCAGGTGCAGGATGGCGCCTTCACCGTCGATGATCAGGCTGGGCGGGGTACGGCGCGCCAGCGCACGGTGGTGGAGTTCGGCATAGGCCGGCTTGCGGCCGGTTTTGCGCTTGCCCTGCGCTGGCGGCAACAAGTGGGCCAGGTCCGGGCCTGGCAATTGGCGGGCCGGGCGTCGACCGGCATTGCTGACATCACGGGCACGGTAGATCCGGTTGCGTTTGTCGACCACGGCAAACAGCTCCGCAGCGATGTCGGCAGATTCGGATGAGCCGAGGAACAGGTAACCACCGGGCCGCAGTGCAAAATGGAACATGCGCAGGATGTCTTGCTGGATCTCACGGTCGAGGTAGATCAGCAGGTTACGGCAGACAATCAGGTTGATTTGCGAGAAGGGCGGGTCAGACAACAGGTTGTGGCGCGCGAACAGTACCTTTTCGCGGATTTCCTTGCGCACGCGGTAGTGCTGGTCTTCCTTGACAAAGAACTGGCGCAGCCGTGAGGGCGGCACATCGGTAATGATTGCCTCCGGGTAGGAGCCCCCCCGGGCGATACCGATCGCACGCTCGTCAAGGTCGGTGGCAAATACCTGCACTTGACTGGCACGCTGCTCAACTGCCAATTGCTCGCTTACCAGCATGGCCAGGCTATAGGCTTCTTCGCCGGTGGAACAACCGGCAGACCAGATGCGTATCTCACCGGCGCTCTCGTTGGGCTCTGGCTCGCTGACCAACTGCGGCAGCACATGGCGCTCAAGCGCCTCGAACGCTTCGCGGTCACGGAAAAAGTTGGTCACGCCGATCAGCATGTCAGCCAGCAATTGCGCCGACTCATCGGCGTGCTCTTCCAGATAACGCAGGTAGGCGCCGAGGTCAGCTTGGCCGGTGACATGCAGCCGCCGCTCGATGCGGCGCAGCACGGTGGCGCGCTTGTAATGCTGGAAATCATGCCCGGTAGTGCTGCGCAACTGCAGGAGGATTTCTTCCAGTAACGGGTCGGAAGCTTGCGGGTCGCCTACGCGGGTGCCCAAGGCAGGTGGCAGGGTATCGTCCTCGATCTGCGGCAGCCTTACCCGGCTGGCGTTCTGCCACAACTCCAACAGTTTTTGCGGTATCTCGGCGGCCGGCAAAATGACATCGACCATGCCGGTCTCTATCGCCGCCCGCGGCATGCTGTCGTATTGGGCGTCGTCCGGGGATTGCGCCAGGGTAACGCCCCCTTGCTCCTTGATCCGCGACAGGCCGACCGCACCATCGGCACCGGTGCCGGACATCACCACACAAAACGCGTGGTCCTTGTGCACGTCTGCCAGGTCGCGGAAAAACAGGTCGATGGCGACATGGTCCCCGCGACGCCGATTGGCAGGCGCTACGCGCAGGTATCCATCGTTGGTCGACAGCCGGTTTGCCGGCGAAATCACATACACATGGTTGCGCTGGATCGGCACCGGCTCGGTAACCTGACGCACCGGCATGTCGGTGGTCTCCTGGATGATGCGATCGGCAACGCTCTGGTGATCAGGCGACAGGTGCAGGACGATGACGAATGCCATACCCGAGTCGGCAGGCATTTGCCGGAACAAGGTACAGATTGCTTCCAGCCCCCCCGCCGAGGCGCCGATACCGACCACCGGGAAATTCAGGTGACTGGTCGTCAGGTTAGGGTTCTGCGGAGCAGCGGGCTGGCTAGCAGTCGACTTCATGGCGGTGCCTTATACAGACCTGAAAAGTGGCCCATCGACGCATCGCCGGGCTGTGTCGGGCCCATTATAGGCAGGCTTGCAGCGCCGCCGCGACTGCCTGGTGTTTGCACCAACGAGCGGCGCGCCAATGTACCTGCGAGCAATCATTTGGCGCCACTCGTCCGTTAGCGAAATAACAGAAGGAGCACTGCGCCCGTGATCGGGTTCGGAGTTAGGGCACGGCACATCACCGTGACTACTTTCCCATCGCAAGGAGAAACGACATGGCTCGAGATCAGGACCAGACCAGCCAACGTGGCGGAACCAAGGAAACCAACCCGGGCAACTTTGCCAACGACCGCGAAAAGGCCTCCCGGGCGGGGCAGAAAGGTGGCCAGGCTTCTGGCGGCAATTTTGCCAATGACCGGGAGCGTGCTTCCGAAGCAGGCCGCAAAGGTGGGCAGAACAGCCACGGCGGCGGTCGTAACCCGTAAACGACCGTTTTAACGTGTATGGGTTGCCTGGCGGACATCCCGCCAGGCAACCCTTCATGCGAAGGGCCTTATATCTTTTTGAATTTTTCTGCCAATGCCCGACTCCATGAGAAGTCATCCATGGAAAAGAGGAGGGCTCAGCAATGCCTAATCCCCAGCTGTACATCATTGATTACCTGCTGCACGGCAAGCCTCGCAGCTTCATCATCCGTCTGGAACGCCTGGACAATGCCGAAGCCTGGCACTGGGCCAGTTGCGACGCAGGGATTGGCATCATTCCCAAGTTCGGCCGCGAAAAGATCCGAAAGGTGAGCAGGCCCATGGCAGAGCGCTATGGGGTGACCGAAGTGAGTTGGCGGGAATCAGGCAGCAAGCCTGGCCGCTCGGTTGAAGACCCCGCCACCATTGCCTGAAACCGCCTGCAACAGCATGTTTTCGCTCACGCCCCGGACTCGGGATCACTGGCCGGTACGCCGGGCCGGTTTTGCTCGTCATCGGTCAGGTCAGGGTCTGTATCCGGGTCATCTACCCGATCATTGCGCTGATCCGGTTCAAGTTCAGGCCAGTCGTCCTGCACGTTGCCGCCGCCCATCCATCGTTGGTCGTTCATGCCTGCCTCCGTTTCGCTAAAAAAGGCCCGCCTCGGCGGCGGGCCAACACAGGAGTGAGAGGCGAAGCCATTGACCACCCCTCATGTATTAAGAGCCTCAGTCAGGGCCAGCGCTCCCATTATCTTCTTCGGTGCCTGACCAACGGTGTCAGCTGCCGGTGTATTTGACCGCGGCGGCCGTGCGTGACGAAACACCGAGTGCCCTAAGCAGGGAGGACACGTGTATTCGCACTGTGAACGGCGAGATATCCAGAGCCTTGGCGATTTCCTTGTTGGTCTTGCCCTGGGCTATCAACCGCAGCACCTCGTGCTGGCGCTGGGTAAGTTGTTCCACCGCGCATTCGCCGCCAATGTCGGGCAACAGCCCTGAGGGTGCATACCTGACCAGCACCTCGCCTTCGCGTATGGCCAGTATGGCTGCGCCGATCTCGTCGGCAGCAATGCTCTTGCCGATAAAGCCATCTACGCCGGTAGCCATGACCTGCTCGACCACACCGGGGTCATCGACCATCGACACGATGATCAGAGTGGTGCGCGACAACTGCTTGCGCAGCTGCACCAGGCACTGGACGTCGACCAGCCCCGGGAAACGCAGGTCGAGGATCAGGGTGTCTGGGACTTCGCCGGTATCGGCCAGCGCGAGCACTTGCGCAAGGCAACCCGCTTCTTCCACGCAGGCCTGCGGTAACACGCACTGCACCGTGCGCGCCAAAGCCTCCCTGAAAAGCGGATGGTCATCCGCCACGATGATACGACACGTCACGCGTGGCTACTCCCTGTGGCCGTGAGTGGGGTGGGCCATGTTAACTTAGCAGCCACGGACAAAGGGTGCTGCCTACGGATGGCGGTAATGCGACCCCGTGCACAGGGACACTGGCCATGCAACCGGATAGCCACAACACCAACAACACCAACAACAACGAGCTCGATCAAGCCAACCTGCGCGTCATCGTTGCCTGCTGCGCCCTGGTCTACATGACCGTGCTGGGCTTTCTGCCGGGCAGCTCGCATGCGCCATACCTGCCGGTCATCTACTACATCAGCGCTTTTGTGCTGGTATCCATCGCGTTTCGCCAGGCCATTGCCCATTGGCCTGGGCATTACCCTTGGCGACGGGTGCTGGGCATGGTGCACGACTACACCGGTACCTGCTTCGGGCTGGTGGTGGGCGGCGAGGCGGCGCTGCCGATCTATGCGGTGATGGTGTGGGTGAACCTGGGCAACGGCATGCGCTTCGGCTCGCGTTACCTGGTCATTGCCACGGTGCTGGCGCTGGCGGCATTGCTGGTGGTGTATCAAATCACCCCTTACTGGCAGGCCAACCCGTTCATGGTACTGATGTTGCTCACTACCAGTACGGTGATCCCGATCTATGCGCACCTGCTGCTGGAGCGCACGCGCAAGGCTTCGGAACAGGCCGCAGCAGCCAACCGCGAAAAGTCCCGCTTTCTGGCCCAGGCCAGCCATGACCTGCGCCAACCCATTCACTCTATCGGCCTGTTCACCGCCTGCCTGCGCGAGTCGCAACTGGGCAAGGACGAACGGCGGCTGGTCGACAGCATCGACCGTTCGCTGCTTAACGTGTCGCAGCTGTTTCGCTCCATTCTCGACCTTTACACCCTCGACAACGGTCGTGTGCAGCCGCGAAAAGAAGCCTTTGCCCTGGCTGCATTCCTGGCCGACCTGGTACGCCAGAACAGCGAGGCCGCCCGTTGGGCCGGGGTAGAGATACGCTTGCGCCCCTGCCGTTACTGGACCTGTGCCGATCGCGGCATGCTGGCCACCATGGTGCAGAACGTACTGTCCAACAGCTTCAAGTATGCGGCCCATCGGCCTTTGCTGTTGGGGGTACGGCGCCGTGCCGATGGCCTTGCCATCGTGGTCTACGACCAGGGACGGGGCATAGAAGAAACGCACCAGCGGCTGGTGTTCGAAGAGTTCTACCGGGTGCGCCAGGTGCGCGACAAGGATGTCGAGGGGGTGGGCCTGGGGTTGTCGATCGTACGGCGGCTGGGGCACCTGATGGGCCTTGAGGTACAGTTGCGCTCGCGGCCAGGGCACGGCACGGCGGTAAGCCTGCAAGGCTTGCCCTGCCTGGCTGCGCAACCAGCCCAGGTGGCGGATGAGCGCTCGGCTGCAGCCGCCGGCCTGCTCGGCGGGTTGCGGGTGTGCCTGGTTGAGGACGACCACAACGTGCTGCGGGCGACGTCGGCGCTGTTGCAGCGCTGGGGATGCGAGGTTGAAGCGCACAGCTCGCCGGTGGGCCTGAGCAGTGATTGTGCGGTAATTGTCGCCGATTATGACCTGGGGCAGGAGGCAACCGGGGTCGATTGCATCGACCGGCTGCGCGCCGAGCGCGGCTGGGAAGTGCCGGCGCTGATCATGACAGGGCATGATCCGGAAAAAATTCAGGCAGTGGTGCATGAGCGCAATATCACCGTGCTTTCCAAACCGGTGCGCCCGGCTGAGTTGCGTGCGGCCCTGCGCGCATTGCGCGAGGAGCCGGCGGCGCCGGTCGGCTAGACCGGCGCGAGGGCGCAGAGCCTGTGCGGGGGGTTATTGCAGGATGATGGCCTGGCCTTCTTTCATACACGAAGGCGTGGGTTGGTACAGGCCCATACCGCCAACCGCGACGATGGCACCGCTGGGCATCTGGCACTCGTACTGGCCTTTGGCGGTGGTGGCGGTGTAGTAGGTGAGGGTGCTGTCACTGCGCACGTCGGCGACTTTCGAGACCTTGGTGTTGAGGACGAATTCGGTGCGCTGCTTGAGGGTATCGTCGGAAGGGTTGATGGTCTGGCAGCCGGCGACGCCGACCAGCAGGGCGGCACTGAGGACGAGCTTGAAGGGGTGCATGATGGGGACTTCCTTGGCGTTGTTCTCACTGGACTATAACGCCAAGGGGGTGGTGGGGCGATTAGGGCAGATGTACGAGGTGGCCCTTGGCCTTTATTTGGCCTGTGCGGGCCTCTTCGCGGGTAAGCCCGCTCCTACATGGGATGTGCGGTCCTTGTAGGAGCGGGTTTACCCGCGAATGCGGTGGCCGCGACAATGGTGAACGGCCGGTCGGAATTGGCCGACAGGTCCGGCCCTTTCGCGGGTAAACCCGCTCCTACGGAACCTGTGATTCCTGTGTAGGAGCGGCTTTAGCCGCGAATGCGGTGGCCGCGACTATGGTGAACGGCCGGTCGGAATTGGCCGGCAGGTAGGTCCGGCCTTTTCGCGGGTAAACCCGCTCCCACAGGTTCTGCGTATGCCTGTCAGCCCCTTAGTCGGGCTGTTTCAGCACCAGGGTCAGGATGTCATAACTGGCCACCAGCTCGCCCAGCTGGTTGGTCACCTCCACATCCCACGCCACCACACCCTGCGGCTGGCCCAGCGGGCTGGTCTTGCCCTGGTCGATCTTGCGCTTGCAGGTCAGCCGCGCCTGGATGGTGTCACCAATGCCCACCGGGTTGATGAAGCGCAGGGTATCTAGGCCATAGTTGGCCAGTACCGGCCCGGCACCTGGTGAGACAAACAGCCCGGCCGCCGCCGACAAGACGAAGTAGCCGTGGGCAATGCGCTTGCCGAACTGCGACGCTTTAGCGGCAATCTCGTCGAAGTGCATGTAGAAATGGTCGCCCGACAGGCAGCCGAAGTTGACCAGGTCGGCTTCAGTGACCGTGCGGCGGTGGGTGAGCAGCGACTCGCCGATACGCAGCTGCTCGAAGTAGCGACGGAACGGGTGCACTTCAGTTTCGATCACTTCGCCACCGCGCACGTATTCGCCGGTCACCGCCGTGAGCATGCTTGGCGAGCCTTGCACGGCGGCGCGCTGCAGGTAGTGCTTGACTGCGCGCAGGCCGCCCAGTTCCTCACCGCCGCCAGCGCGGCCCGGGCCGCCGTGTTTGAGCTGCGGCAGTGGCGAGCCGTGGCCCGTGGACTCCTTGGCAGCCTCGCTGTCGAGCACCAACAGGCGGCCATGCCAGGCAGCAGCCACCGGGATGGCCTTGGCGGCGATGCTGCGGTCGGCAGTCACCAGGGTCGCCACCAGGCTGCCCTTGCCACGGGCGGCCAGGGCCAGGGCCTCGTCAAGGTCGTCATAGGCCATCAGTGTGCTGACCGGGCCAAACGCTTCGATATCATGGGCGCCGCCGTCGGCATGCGGGTCGCGGGCCTGCAGCAGGGTCGGAGCAAAGAAGGCACCCTCGGCCACGCCTTCGCCACGCGGGGCAAAGCCATCGCTGGCACCGAACAGCTGGTCGCAACTGTTGAGCAGGCTGCGCACCCGCTCGGCCACGTCGTGCTGCTGGTCATGGGAGGCCAGGGCGCCCATGCGCACGCCTTCCAGCGACGGATCACCGACCACCACCTTTCTCAACCGCTCGCGTAGGCGCGTGGCCACCGCGTCGATGTGCTTGGCCGGCACGATGGCGCGGCGGATGGCGGTGCATTTCTGCCCGGCCTTGGTGGTCATTTCACGCACCACCTCCTTGATGTACAGGTCGAACTCTTCGCTGTCCGGGCTTATGTCCGGGCCAAGGATGGCGCAGTTCAGCGAGTCGGCCTCGGCAGTGAACGGCACCGAGTTGCGGATCAGGTTCGGCGTGACCCGCAGTTTGGCGGCGGTGTCGGCAGAGCCGGTGAAGGTCACCACGTCCTGGCCTTGCAGGCGGTCGAGCAGGTCGCCGGTGCTGCCGATCACCAGTTGCAGGCTGCCTTCGGGCAGCAGGCCGGAGGCATTCATCAGGCGCACCACGGCTTCGGTCAGGTAGCTGGTCGAAGTCGCCGGCTTGACGATGCACGGCATACCGGCCAGGAAGGTCGGGGCGAACTTTTCCAGCATGCCCCAGATCGGGAAGTTGAAGGCGTTGATGTGCACGGCCACGCCTGCGCGCGGCACCAGGACATGGCTGCCGGCAAAATGGCCTTGCTTGCCCAGCGGGATCGCCGGGCCTTCGTGCACCAGGTTGCCCGACGGCAGTTCGCGGCTGCCGATGCCGGCATAGGCGAACAGCGTGGCATTGCCGCCTTCGATGTCGATCCAGCTGTCGCCACGGGTGGCGCCGCTGTGGTGCGACAGGGCGTAGAGCTGCTCCTTGCGTTCGGCCAGGTACAAGGCCAAGGCCTTGAGGCGTTGCGCGCGTTGCTGAAAGTCCATGGCCATCAGGCTGGCCAGGCCACGGGCACGGGCAAAGTCCACGGCTTCGGCGAAGTCCGGGCGCTCTTCATGGCTATAGGCAAGCACATGGCCGTCGAGGGCGCTGCGCATGGCCTGGGCGCCGTGCTGGCCAAGCCAGCGGCCGGCGATGAAACTCTGCAGGGTAGGGGCGGCAGACATGCTGTTCTCCATGCTGTTGAAAATGTAGGGGCGTGCGGTTACCACAGCGCCAGGGTGTAGCCGATGATCAGGCGGTTTTCGTCCACGGCATTGGTCAGGCCATTGCCGGAACGGAAGGTGACGTTGCGCCAGCGCAGGCTGACGTCTTTGAACGGGCCGCTCTGGACGACGTAGGTGATGTCGGTGTCACGTTCGCGCTCGCGGCCATTGCTGACCGTGGCGGTTTCGGCGTGGCGGCCATCGGTATAGCGGGTCATGAAGCTCAGGCCGGGGATGCCCATGGCGACGAAGTCGTAGTCGTAGCGCACTTGCCACGAGTCCAACCCGGCGCGGGTGAAGGTGTTGTAGGTGACCAGGTTGACGGTGAACGGGTCGCCACCGTTGACGAACGGGAACGCGCTGTCGCCGGACATCTGCTGCCAGGTCGCGGTGAACTTGTGCGCCCGCACGCCGAGGGTGAACATGGCGTTGAAGTTGCGGTTGTCGATGTTGCCGGCGCGTTCGGCACCGTCGTTACGGCTGTCGAAATAGCGCAGGTCGCTGCGCAGGCTTATGCCCTCGGCCAGCGGGCGGGTGTCGACCAGGCCCACGAATTGCTGGCGGTAGATGTCTTCCAGCTTGGCGTAGTAGTAGCTGACGCTGGTTTGCGGGGTAATGGCGTAGCTGCCGCCGCCAAAGTCCAGGTGGTCGCTGGTCGCCGCGCCATAGCCGATGTCGTCGCGCCCCGAGGAATCGCGCAGGTTGGCCTGGGTCAGGCGGCCGGCGTTGAAGGTCAGGCCTTCAAGGTCCTGGCTGGTCAGCAAGCCACCCTGGAAAGTCGAGGCCAGCAGACGCGTGTCGTTGTACACCACCACTGGCAGGATCGGCTGCAAGGTGCCCAGGCGCAGGGTGCTCTTGGACACCCGCACCTTGCCGGTCAGACCCAGCTCGCTGTAGTCGTCGACCGGTTCATGGCTGTTCGGGCCGAACGGCAGCAAGCCGGTGTTGCGCCGGTCGCGGCTGGAATCGAGCTTGATGCCCAGTTGGCCCATGGCGTCGACGCCAAAGCCGACTGCGCCGTCGGTGAAACCCGACTCCAGCTTGGCGGTAAAGCCCTGGCCCCATTCCTCGGCCTTGGCCTGGGGCGCGTTGCTCTGGCGGAAGTCGCGGTTGATGTAGTGGTTACGCAGCTCCACCCGCGCGTGGCTGTCGCCGATAAAATCGGCCATGGCCGACATCGGCAGGGCGAGGGTGGCCAGCCAGGCGGCTGACATGAAGTGTGTGCGGTTCATTGTTGTTGTTTTACCCGACATGGTGGTTCGTCCTTGAAGTCAGTGCTTGCTGGCGCCGGCAGCGCCGATACCGGTCATGGAGCGGATGAACTGGGCCAGATAGCGGCCGCGCTCTTCAGTGGCACGCTCGGAACTGTCGGTGACCGAGAACGCCCAGGCGCCGAGGAAGGCCAGGCTCATGGAGAACAGTGCCGGGTTGCTGTAGGGGAACAGTGGCGATTCGTTGTGCAGCACGTTGACCCATACCGCCGGGCCCAACACCACCAGCACCACCGCCGAGACCAGCCCGGCCATGCTGCCGCACACCGCGCCACGGGTGGTCAGGCCTTTCCAGAACATCGAGAGCAGCAGCACCGGGAAGTTGACCGACGCCGCCACCGCCAGCACCAGGCCGGAGAGGAAGGCGATGTTCTGCGACTCGAACATCAGGCCAAGGATGACCGCCAGCAGGCCAATGACCAGCGTGGCGATACGCGACACGCGCATTTCCTCTTGCTCGGTCGCTTTGCCTTTGCGCATGACGCAGGCATACAGGTCGTGGGAGACCGCCGATGCGCCGGACAGCGCCAGGCCGGCGACCACGGCCAAAATGGTGGCGAAGGCCACGGCGGAGATGAAGCCCAGGAACAGGTTGCCACCCACGGCCTGAGCCAGGTGTACCGCGACCATGTTGCCGCCGCCGATGATCGCGCCAGTGGCATCGCGGTACGACGGCTCGGTGCCGACCATGACGATGGCGCCAAAGCCGACGATGATCAGCAGCAGGTAGAAGTAACCAATGAAGCCAGTGGCGTAGAACACGCTCTTGCGGGCTTCCTTGGCGTCGCTGACGGTAAAGAAGCGCATCAGGATATGCGGCAGGCCGGCGGTACCGAACATCATGCCCAGGCCCAGGGATATGGCATCGATCGGGTTGGACAGCAAACCGCCGGGCGCCATGATCGCCTGGCCCTTGGCATGCACGGCAACGGCGCTGGCAAACATCGCCTCGGTGCTGAAGCCGAAGTACTTGAGCACCATGAAGGCCATGAAGCTGGTGCCCGACAGCAGCATCACCGCCTTGATGATCTGCACCCAAGTGGTGGCGAGCATGCCGCCAAAGGTGACGTAGGCGACCATCAACACGCCAACCAGCATCACCGCATACAGGTAGCTGATGCCGAACAGCAGCTCGATCAGCTTGCCGGCGCCGACCATTTGCGCCACCAGGTACATCAAGGCAACCACCAAGGTGCCGAACGCGGAGGTCAGACGCACCGGGGTTTGCGCCAGGCGGTAGCTGACCACGTCGGCAAAGGTGTATTTGCCCAGGTTGCGCAGCCGTTCGGCGATCAGGAACAGGATGATCGGCCAGCCGGCAAGTACGCCCAAGGCGTATAGCAGGCCGTCGTAGCCGTTCATGAACATCATGGCCGAAATACCCAGGAATGATGCGGCGCTGATCATGTCGCCAGCGATCGCCAGGCCGTTCTGCATGCCGGTCAGGCCGCCGCCAGCGGTATAGAAGTCCCTGGCCGAGCGGGTGCGCAAGGCGGCCCAGCGGGTGACCAGCAGGGTAAAGCAGACGAACACCATGAACATCGAGATGGCGGTCCAGTTCATTGTGCGCACTCCTGCTTGACCTTGTCGTTGAGCGGGTCGAGCACGTTGTTGGCACGGTGCACGTAGATGCCGGTGAGGGCGAAGGACAGCAGCACCATCAGCACGCCCACCAGCATGCCGACGGTGGTCACGCCGCCGCTGAGGGACTGGCCGAGGGTGCTGGGCGAGAATGCCACCAGCAGGACGAAGCCGTAATAGATCACCAGCATGGCCAGGGTCAGGCTACCGTTGAGGCGGCGCTTGCGCCGCACCAGGTGCTGGAAGTCGGGATGGTTGGCGATACTTTCTATGCGTTCGGGTGTCATGGGTTGCGATCTCTGAGTGTTGTAATTGTTTTTTTGTGAGGTCACGCGGGGTGTTGCTTGCCGGTGTTGCCTGTGCGGTCTTTGTAGGAGCGGCCTTGCGTCGCGAAAGGGCTGCGCAGCAGCCCCGGCAATCTGTGATCAGGGCCGAGATCCTGGGGCCGCGTTACGGCCCTTTCGCGACGCAAGGCCGCTCCTACAGCGACCGCGTTAGCAGCCCGTGCATTTTCTTCAGAGCTGGTCGAAGTCGAGGACCACTTTGTCGCTCACCGGGTAGGTCTGGCACGACAGCACATACCCGGCCGCCACTTCGTAGTCTTCCAGGGCATGGTTGCTGTCCATTTCCACTTCACCCTCGATTACCCGGCACTTGCAGGTCGAGCACACACCGGCCTTGCACGAATAGGGCAGCTCGGCGCCGATGGCATTGCCGGCGTCCAGCACGTTCTGGGTGTTGCGTGGCAGGTCGAAGGTGAGGGCGCGGCCGTCGCTGATCACGGTGATGTGGCTGAGTGCCGCGTCCACCTGCCGCGCGGCCTCGCGGGCTTCACGGCGGGCTTCGTTGCCGGCAGCGGCGAACAGCTCGAAATGGATGCGCTCCTTGCCCAGGCCATTGGCCTGCAGGCTGTCGCGCACGGTCTCGGTCATTGCCTGCGGGCCGCAGATGAACGCGGCGTCCAGGCCGGGCACATCCAGCCAGCGCGAGAACAGCTGGCCACACTTGTCGGCGTCGATGCGGCCGTTGTACAGGTCGACGTCCTGCTGCTCACGGCTGAACACGAAAATCAGGTTCAGGCGGTCGAGGTAACGGTTCTTCAGGTCTTCGAGCTTGTTGCGGAACAGCGCACCGGAACTGGAACGGTTGCCGTAGAGCAGGGTAAAGCGGCTGTTCGGCTCGCTGGCCAGGGTGGTGGCGATGATCGACAGGATCGGCGTGATGCCGCTGCCGGCGGCTACGCCCAGGTAGTTGCCCTGGCGTGCCGGGTCCAGCGGCACATGGAAGCTGCCCGAAGGCGGCATCACTTCCAGTTGCTGGCCGGCCTTGAGCACTTCATTGGCAAACGCCGAGAAACGCCCGCCCGGCACACGCTTGACGGCTACGCGCAGCTCGCTGTCCTGCACAGCGCTGCAGATCGAGTAGGAACGGCGGACTTCTTCGTTGTCCAGCTGGGTACGCATGACCAGGTACTGGCCCTGGGTAAAGCGGAACTGGTCCTGCAGGTGATCGGGTACGTCAAAGGCAATCGACACCGCATCACGGGTCTCATTACGCACTTGCTTGATGGTCAGGCTGTGAAACTGGCTCATGGTGTTCTCCACGGCTCAAATGCATTTGAAATAGTCGAACGGCTCCAGGCACTCGCGGCAGCGGTACAGCGCCTTGCAGGCCGTGGAGCCGAACTGGCTGAGCAATTCGGTATGGGCGCTGCCACACTGCGGGCAGCACACCCGGGGCGCGTCACCGAGCAGGCTGCGCTTGCTGGCGCTGCCCTGTGGCGGGGCGATGCCGTAGGCGCGCAGGCGCTCGCGGCCCAGTTCGCTGATCCAGTCGGTGCTCCAGGCTGGGGTCAGCCGGCGCTCAAGGTCCGGGGCGGTGAAGCCGGCCTGTTCCAGCGCCTGGCGAATGTCACCCTCGATCACTTCAGTGGCCGGGCAACCGGAATAGGTCGGGGTGACCACCAGGTGCAGGTGCCCGGCACGCCAGTCGAGGTCGCGCACGATGCCTAAGTCGACCACGCTGACCACCGGCACTTCCGGGTCCATGACCTGGCCCAGCACCGCCCAGGCCCGCGCCAGGTCGTCGCCCTGTTGCGCCCGCGCGCCGCGGTCGCCGGCAATCAGCTCACCAGGTTGCATCGGGGTAGGCCCTTGGCAGGAACTGCATCTCGGCCAGCAACAGGCCCAGGTGCTCGGTGTGCAGGCCTTTGCGGCCATCCAGGTAGAAATGGCTGGCGGCTTTCGGCAGGGGTAGTTCAACCGTGGCGAATGTCTCGGCCACCTGCCTGAGCCAGGCCACGCCTACCGCAACCGGGTCGGCGGCGATACCGGCTTCGGCCAGGCGTACTTCGTTGTCGCTAGCGGCGCTCAGTTCGACGGTGAAGCGCCACAGCGCCGGGATAGCCGCGAGCATGCGCTGGCGGCTTTCTTCGGTACCGCCGCCCAGGCGCTGCACCCATTCGCTGGAGCGGCGCAGGTGGTAGGTGACTTCCTTCAGGGCCTTGGCGGCAATACCGGCAATACGTTCGTCAGCGGACTCGACCAAGCGCTGCAGTAGGGCGAAGTGCCAGGCGTCGTAGAGGAACTGCTTGGTCATGGTCACGGCAAAATCCCCGTTGGGTTGCTCGACCAGCAGCAGGTTGCGGTAGGCGCGCTCGTCCCGGCGGAACGCCAGGGCATCGGCGTCACGGCCGTCATCGAGCAGCTCGGCCGCGTATTCCAGCCAGTTGCGCGCCTGGCCGACCAGGTCGAGGCCGACGTTCATCAGGGCCAGTTCTTCTTCGATGGCCGGGGCGCGGCCACACCATTCGCAGAGGCGCTGGCCTTGGACCAGGGCACTGTCGCCAAGCAGCAGCAGGTACGGGATAAGGGCTTCGTTATGCATGGTCGACCTCACATGTGTCCGACGTCATCGGGCAGCTCGTAGAAGCTGGCATGGCGGTAGACCTTGTCGTCCGAGGGCGCGAAGAGCGGGTCTTTCTCGTCAGGGGAAGAGGCGGTGATCAGCGCCGAAGGCACCACCCACAGGCTCACGCCTTCGCTGCGGCGGGTGTACAGCTCGCGGGCGTTTTCGATGGCCATGGCGGCATCGGCGGCGTGCACGCTGCCGACATGCTTGTGGTTAAGGCCGTGCTTGCTGCGCACGAACACTTCGTAGAGGGTCCAGACAGACATTTTCGATCTCCGCATCAATCGCCGCTCAGGCGGCGTTCTTGTTCTGTTGCTTGCGCGCGTAGGCCACGGCGGCCTCGCGTACCCAGGCGCCACGCTCGATGGCATTGCGCCGGGTGGCGACACGTTCCAGGTTGCAAGGGCCATTGCCCTTGATCACTTCGTAGAACTCGTCCCACTGGATGTCGCCGAAGTCGTAGTGGCCACGCTCGTCGTTCCACTTCAGTTCAGGGTCGGGGGCGGTGCAGCCCAGCAGTTCCAGCTGTGGCACGGTCTGGTCGATGAAGCGCTGGCGCAGTTCGTCGTTGGTCTGGCGCTTGATCTTCCAGGCCATCGACTGGGCGCTGTTGGGCGAATGCTCGTCGCTGGGGCCGAACATCATCAGCGCCGGCCACCACAGGCGGTTGATGGCGTCCTGGACCATGTCCTGCTGCGCCTGGGTGCCGTGGCGCATCATGGTCAGGAGCATTTCGTAGCCTTGGCGCTGGTGGAAGCTCTCTTCCTTGCAGATGCGGATCATGGCGCGGGAGTAAGGGCCGTAGGAGGTACGCTGCAGCACCACCTGGTTGACGATGGCGGCGCCATCCACCAGCCAGCCCACGGCGCCCATGTCGGCCCAGCTGAGGGTGGGGTAGTTGAAGATGCTCGAATACTTGGCCTTGCCGCTGTGTAGCTTGGCGACTTCTTCGTCGCGGTCGGCGCCGAGGGTTTCCATGGCGCTGTACAGGTACAGGCCGTGGCCGGCTTCGTCCTGGATCTTGGCCATCAGCTGCAGCTTGCGCTTGAGGCTGGGGGCACGGGTGACCCAGTTGCCTTCGGGCAGCATGCCGACGATTTCCGAGTGGGCGTGCTGGGAGATCTGCCGGATGAGGGTCTGGCGGTAGGCCTCGGGCATCCAGTTCTTGGCTTCGATCTTGATTTCGGCGTCGATTTTTTCCTGGAAGTGGCGTTCCTCGGGGGACATTTCTTCCAGCGACTTGACGCGCTTGACTCCGGTTTCCACTAGCTGTGCGTACATGGGGGCAGACTCCTGCTGAGGCATGAGTCATTTGTAAGCGATACAAAACATAACGTCAAACAGTTTTATGTGTATCTAATAAGATTTGTGTATCGCATTGCCGGCCTAGGGGGCTGCTGCGCAGCCCGATCGCGACACAAGGCCGCTCCTACAGGAGATCGCGTACCTTGTAGGAGCGGCCTTGCGTCGCGAAAGGGGCGCAAAGCGCCCCCAGCATTCACACAGGCAAAAAAAAGCCCCGGACAATCCGGGGCCGAGTAGGCAGCCGAATGAGATCAGCTAGCCAACCGTTTGTCATACACGTGGCAAGCCTTGCCCTCGGAGCGCTTGAGCGTGCCGCACGGCTGCAGGTGCACGTGGCTGCTGATGCCGATGTAGGTCTTGATCTGCTTGCTCAGCTCGCCAATCACCCACTTGCGCTGGCCTTCATCCAGGTGCTGGCACTCCGCACGCAGTTCCACATGCACTTCAACACTGTCCAGGTTGCCATTACGATACAAATGAATCTCATACATTTCTGAAAGCTGTTTTATTTTTAGCACCTGTTCCTCGATCTGCGTCGGGAACACGTTGACCCCGCGAATAATCAGCATGTCGTCGCTGCGCCCGGTAATCTTGCCGATCCGGCGCATGGGGCGCGCGGTACCGGGCAGCAGGCGGGTCAAGTCGCGGGTGCGGTAGCGCACCATCGGCAATGCCTCTTTGCTCAGCGAGGTGAACACCAGCTCGCCCAGCTGGCCGTCTGGCAGCACCGCGCCGGTGACCGGGTCGATGATCTCGGGGTAGAAGTGGTCTTCCCAGATGGTCGGGCCGTCCTTGGTTTCGATGCATTCCATCGCCACCCCGGGGCCCATGATTTCCGACAGGCCATAGATGTCGAGGGCATCGATACCCAGGCGCTGTTCGATCGAGCGGCGCAGCTCGTCGGTCCAGGGCTCGGCACCAAAGATGCCAAGGCGCAACTTGAGGTTGTGCGGGTCGATGCCCTGGCGCTCGAACTCATCAGCCAGGTTGAGCATGTACGACGGCGTGACCATGATGATGTCGGGCTGGAAGTCGCGAATCAGCTGTACCTGTTTCTCGGTCTGGCCGCCGGACATGGGGATTACCGTGCAGCCCAGGCGTTCGGCGCCGTAGTGCGCGCCAAGCCCGCCGGTGAACAGGCCATAGCCGTAGGAAACGTGCACCTTGTCGCCTTTGCGCCCACCGGCAGCACGGATCGAGCGGGCGACCACATTGGCCCAGGTGTCGATATCGTTCTGGGTATAACCGACGACCGTCGGCTTGCCCGTGGTGCCGCTGGAGGCATGCAGGCGGACAACCTCTTCCTGGGGCACGGCAAACATGCCGTAGGGGTAGTTGTCGCGCAGGTCGTTCTTGCCGGTGAAGGGGAACTTGGCCAGGTCTTCAAGGCACTTGAGGTCATCGGGGTGCGCGCCGCACTCGGCAAAGCGCTGGCGATACAGCGGCACGTTGTCGTAGGCGTGCTTCAGGCTCCAGCGCAGGCGGTCCAGCTGGTGCTGGCGCAAGGCGTCGACGCTGGCGGTTTCCATCGGGTCCAGCAGGGCACGATCGGCATCATGGTACATGTTCATGGCTTCACTCGAATTGTTCTTGTACGCCGCGCAAACCCGCTTGCAGGCCGCGCGGTGAGTGTCATGGAGGCAGCATATACGGCTGCTTTCAGTTCGGTAACAGGCGGTGGGTCGAAACCGCTCAGAGGCGCTCGATGACCATGGCAATACCCTGGCCAACGCCGATGCACATGGTGCACAGGGCATAGCGGCCGCCCATCTCTTCCAGCTCATGCAGCGCCGTGGTCACCAGCCGCGCTCCGCTCATGCCCAGCGGGTGGCCCAGGGCAATCGCGCCGCCGTTGCGGTTGACCCGTGCGTCATCGTCAGCGAGGCCCAGCTCGCGCAGCACGGCGAGGCCTTGCGCGGCGAACGCCTCGTTGAGCTCGATGACATCCAGGTCGGCCAGCGACAAACCGGTCAGCTCCAGCACCTTGCGGGTTGCCGGTACCGGTCCGATACCCATCAGCCGTGGTTCCACGCCGGCCACCGCCATGCCGACGATTCGGCCGCGAGCCTTCAGGCCATGGCGCCGGGCAGCGGCGCTGCTGGCCAGCAACAGGGCGCAGGCGCCATCGTTGACACCCGAAGCATTGCCGGCGGTAACGCTGCCGCCTTCGCGAAAGGGCGTACCCAGCCTGGCCAGTTGCTCCAGCGTCGTGTCGCCGCGGGGGTGTTCATCATGCTCGACCACTTTGGCCGGGCCTTTGCGCTGCGGGATCTCGACCGGCACGATTTCCCGCGCCAGGCGGCCGCGGGCCTGTGCTGCTGCGGCCTTGTGCTGGCTGCGCAAGGCGAAAGCATCCTGGTCGGCGCGGGAAATGCCGAACTGCTCAGCCACGTTTTCAGCCGTTTCCGGCATCGAATCAATGCCGTAAGCCGCTTTCATCAGCGGGTTGACGAAACGCCAGCCAATGGTGGTGTCGAACAGCTCGGCGGCGCGGCCGAAGGCCTGATCGGACTTGCCCATCACAAATGGCGCACGCGACATTGACTCGACACCGCCCGCCAGCATTAGCCCGGCTTCACCACAACGCAGGGCGCGGGCGGCATTGCCGATGGCGTCCAGGCCGGAGCCGCACAGGCGGTTGAGGGTGGTGCCCGGCACTTCCAGCGGCAGCCCGGCCAGCAAACTGGCCATGTGCGCCACGTTGCGGTTGTCTTCGCCCGCCTGGTTGGCGCAGCCAAAAATCACATCATCGACCGCTTTCCAGTCCAGTTCGGGGTGGCGCTGCAGCAGCGCCTTCAGCGGCACGGCGGCCAGGTCATCGGCACGCACACCGCTCAAGGCCCCGGCATAGCGGCCAATCGGGGTGCGCACGGCATCGATGATCAAGGCATCGGCACGGGTGGGTTCAGTCATTTTGTGTCTCCTGCGCCAGCACGGTGCCGCGCACTTTGTAGGATTTGCCATGGAACATCGCCACCAGCTCACCGCGCTGGTTGTCGATGCGCACGTCGTACAGGCCGGTACGGCCTTTGCGGCTGACCTCGCTGGCATGGGCGGTGAGCACATCGTCGTGCAACGCCGGGGCCAGATAGTCGATGCTGCAGCCCAGCGCCACGGTGGCCTGGTCATAGCTGTTGCAGGCGAAAGCGAACGCCGAGTCGGCCAGGGCAAACAGGAAGCCGCCGTGGCAGGTGCCGTGGCCCTGGATCATGTCGGCACGCACCGGCATGCGCAGGGTCGCCCGACCCGGGCCGGCATCCAGCAGGCTGATGCCCAGGCCCTGGGTGGCCTGGTCGCGGGCGTACATGGCGTCGGCACAGGCTTGTGCCAGTTCCACTTCAGTCATGCAGGGTGCCTCCTTTGGCTTCGCAGCGACGTAACAACAGGGAAGGGCGGTAGCGGCTTTCGCCGTAGCTGCGCTGCAGGTTGTCGAGTACGCGCAGGGTTTGGGTTATGCCGATGTTCGCGGCCCATGCCAGCGGGCCGCAGGGGTAATTGACCCCGGCACGCATGGCCAGGTCGATGTCGGCGGCACTGCCAACGCCCTGCAGCACGGCATCGGCGGCCTCGTTGGCGAGCATGGCCACGGTGCGCAGTACCACCAGGCCGGGCAGGTCGGCAACGCCGGTCACTTTTAGGCCGGCGCGCTGCAGCAGGGCTACGGCGTGGTCGCGAGCACTGGCGCTGGTATCGGCTGACCAACTGATGGCCAGCCGGCTGGCGCTGCCGTAGTCAAGCGCCAGGTCGAGCAGCACCAGGTTACGCAGGCCGTCTTCGCGGGCGCGCTGGCTGGCCAGGCGACCATCGGACAAGGCCAGGGTGGCATCGCCGACCTGGATCAGGCCGGTGCCTGCACGCTGGGTCACGGCAATGCCGCTTTGGCGCAAGCGCTCGACCAGCGGCTGCATGACCCCGAGGGCGCCCTCGATCACGCAGGCTTCTACACGGGCGGCGCTGTGCAGCTCTGCTGGCCGCGGGCGTTCAGCACCTTCGCCGTAGTTATAGAAACCCTGGCCGGTCTTACGGCCAAGGCGGCCAGCGTCTACCAGTTCTTTCTGCACCAGCGAAGGCTGGAAGCGGAAATCGCCATAGAAGGCATCGAATACCGAGCAGGTGACGGCATAGTTGACGTCGTGGCCGATCAGGTCAGTGAGTTCGAATGCGCCCATGCGAAAGCCACCTGCGTCACGCAGCAATGCGTCGAGGCTGGCACAATCTGCTGCGCTTTCTTGCAACAGCCGCAGGCTTTCGGCATAGAACGGCCTCGCCACACGGTTGACGATAAAGCCCGGGGTAGAGCGCGTGTGCACCGGCTGCTTGCCCCACGCCTGGGCGGTAGCGTAAATGCAGGCGGCTATCGCCGGGTCGGTTGCCAGGCCCGACACCACCTCGACCAGTGCCATCAGCGGCGCCGGGTTGAAAAAGTGCATGCCAACCACTTGCCCGGGGCGCTGCAGGCCGGCAGCCATGCTGGTGATGGACAGCGACGAGGTGTTGCTGGCAAGGATGCAGTCGCTGGCGCACAGGGTTTCAAGCTGACTGAACAAAGCCTGTTTGACCTGCAGGTTCTCGACGATGGCTTCGATTACCATGCCGGCATCAGCCAACGCCTCCAGGCTATCGACCGGGCACAGCCGGGCGCTGATGGCTTCGCGCTCAGTGGCCGGCAACTTGCCTTTTTCCACCAGCCGAGCCAGTTGCCGCTCAATGCCTGCCACCGCTTGGGCGGCTGCGCCCGGGCGGTTGTCATAGAGTTTTACCGGGTGGCCGGCCTGGGCTGCGACCTGAGCAATGCCGGCCCCCATGGCGCCGGCACCGATCACCGCCACCTGTACAGTGTTTGCAAGTGCGCCCATGTTCAGCGCCCTTTGAAGGCTGGCGTGCGCTTATTCATGAAGGCGCTGACGCCTTCGCGGTAATCCTCGCTGCGCCCGGCCAGGCGCTGCAGGTCGCGCTCCAGTTCCAGTTGCTCATCAAAACCGTTGTCGAAACTTGCATTGAGGCTGCGCTTGATCAGCGCCAGGCCGTAGGTTGGCTGGGTGGCGAGCTGGCGGGCGAGGGTAAGTGCTTCGTCACGCAGCGCCGCATCGTCTACCACACGGTGGATCAGCCCCCATTGCTGGGCCTGCTCAGCGGCCAGGCGCTCGCCCAGCATGGCCAAGGCCTTGGCCCGCGCCATGCCGATCAGGCGCGGCAGCAGCCAGGTACCGCCAGAGTCTGGCACCAGGCCGATCTTGCAGAAGGCCTGGATGAAGCTGGCCGAGCGCGCGGCCAGCACCAGGTCGCAGGCCAGCGGAATATTGGCGCCGGCACCGGCGGCCACGCCATTGACCGCACAGATTACCGGCAGCGGCAGGTCGCGCAGGGTGCGCACCAGCGGGTTGTAGAACGTGTCGATCGATTCGCCCAGGTCTGGCATCTCGGCGCCGGGGGCGACGTTGCGGTCGGACAGGTCCTGGCCGGCGCAGAAGCCGCGGCCTTCAGCCGTCAGCAGCAGCACGCGCGCGTCGCTGCTTTGGCGCACTTGCTTGAGCGCTTCTCGCACTTCCCGGTGCATGGCCGTATTGAAACTGTTCAGTTGCTCAGGGCGGTTCAATGAAAGGAGGGCAACGCCGTCCTCGATGGAAAACAGGATGTGCTGGAAAGTCATGACAGACTCGCTCCGTCAGTCGAGGGAAGGATGATCAGCGGCCCAGAAAGCGGGCCTGGCGTTTTTCCTGAAAGGCCTGGATGCCTTCGTCGCGGTCGGCAGTGCCGGCCAGCAACGTGAAGGCATGGCGCTCGAAGCGCAGGCCGCTGGCCAGGTCGGTATCACCGGCCTTGAGCAGCGCCTCTTTGGCCAGGCGTACGGCCAGCGGCGCCTTGGCGGCGATGCTGCGGGCCACCTGAAGGGCGCGCTCCACGGTCAATTCGGGCTGGGTGACTTCACTGACCAGGCCGGCTTGCTGGGCATGGCGGGCGTTGATCGCTTCGCCGGTCAGGACCATCTGCATGGCCAGCGGCTTGCCGACCGCGCGCAACAGGCGCTGGGTACCGCCGGCACCGGGAATGATGCCGAGGTTGATTTCTGGCTGGCCGAAACGGGCGTCGCTGCCGGCAATGACGATGTCGGCACACAACACCAGCTCGCAACCACCACCCAACGCATAACCGTTGACGGCGGCAACCAGCGGCTTGGCAAAGGCAGCGATGCGTTGCCAGTGGGCTACGCGCGGGTCATTGAGAATGCCGACCAAGTCGCGCTCGGCCATTTCGCGGATGTCGGCTCCTGCGGCGAATGCCTTGCGACTGCCGGTGATCACCACCGCGCCAACCTGCTGGTCTTGATCGGCAGCGCCCAATGCCGCAGCCAGTTCTGCCAAAAGCTCGGTGCACAGGGCATTCAACGCCTCGGGCCGTTGCAGGGTTATGAGCTGTACGCCGTGTTCGGGCGCCTGCACAGCGAGATATCGCGGCATATCGGGTTCCTCTGGCTGCACGCACGGCACATCGTGGGGCCGGCATTTCTTGGAATTGTTTGCAGGGGCGAGATGCGGGATCACGTCCAGGTGAAGCCAGTATATGCATAACGCGATACATTAAAGCAAGATGCCAAATTATTTCGTGTATCTCTTCGTGAAAGTCATAAAGCTTTCAAAAATACGACTTTGGCGCTAGAAAAACGATTTTTCTATTCGATTTCGCAGAGGATCACTTGAATTTACGGATCGCGGGTCTAGGCGACAGAAGTGATACACGATTTAATCAATTGACGCTCAAATACAGAACGATACAAGATCTGGTCACGTTTCGAATCATTTCAGGAGCTTTGCCATGCCTTGCTATCGACTGGACGGCCTGACGCCGGTGGTTCACCCGACAGCCTATGTGCACCCCAGCGCAATACTGATCGGCGACGTTATCGTCGGCGCGCATTGCTACATTGGCCCGCTGGCTTCGCTGCGGGGCGATTTCGGCCGCATTGTGCTGGAGGAGGGCGCCAACCTGCAGGACACCTGCGTGATGCATGGTTTCCCGGGGGGCGACACGGTGGTGGAACGCAACGGGCACGTTGGCCATGGCGCGGTGCTGCACGGTTGCCGGGTGGGCGAAGACGCCTTGATCGGCATGAATGCAGTGGTGATGGATGGCGCCCACGTTGCGCCACGTTGCATTGTCGCGGCCACGGCCTTGGTCAAGGCAGGCTTCGAGTGTGTGGCGCAAAGCCTGGTGATGGGTGCGCCTGCGCAGGTCAAACGGCCGTTGACCGATCAGGAGCTGGCCTGGAAGCAGCGCGGCACCGCCGAGTACCAGCACCTGGCGCAGCGCTGCATGAACAGCATGGTCGAATGCCCGCCGCTGACTGCAGCCGAGCCGGGGCGCCCGCGCATGGAAGACACCGGGGTCCGCCCCAAAGCCCAGGCCAGCGCATGAGCCTTGTAGCCACACGCAATGGCCAGGCGGCCCGCCGCGCAGGTATAGTCGGGGCTTTAACCGCGCACAGTTCGCCCATGAGCAATCTTGCCCCACTGAACACTTTGATCACCCGCTTTCAGGAGCAGACGCCAATCCGCGCCAGCTCACTGATCATCACCTTGTATGGCGATGCCATCGAACCGCACGGCGGGACCGTCTGGCTGGGTAGCCTGATCAACCTGCTGGAGCCGATCGGCATCAATGAGCGCCTGATCCGCACGTCGATCTTCCGCCTTACCAAGGAAGGCTGGCTGACCGCCGAAAAGGTTGGTCGACGCAGTTATTACAGCCTGACCGGCACAGGGCGTCGGCGCTTCGAAAAAGCCTTCAAGCGCGTCTATAGCCCAAGCCAGCCGGCCTGGGACGGCGCCTGGACCCTGGTGCTGATGTCGCAACTCGACGCCGGCAAGCGCAAGACCGTGCGCGAAGAACTGGAATGGCAAGGCTTCGGGGCGATGGCACCTAACCTGCTCGGCTGCCCACGCGCCGACCGAGGCGACCTGGCGGCTACCTTGCGGGAACTGGAAGCCAGCGACGACAGCATCGTCTTTGAAACCCATACTCAGGAAGTACTGGCCTCCAAGGCCATGCGCGCCCAGGTACGGGAGAGCTGGCGTATCGACGAACTGGGCCAGCAATACAGCGAGTTCATCCAGCTGTTCCGGCCGTTATGGCAAAGCCTTAAAGAGCAGGATGCGCTGGAGGCCCAAGATTGCTTCCTGGCGCGCACACTGCTTATCCACGAGTACCGCAGGCTGCTGCTGCGCGACCCGCAACTGCCGGACGAACTGCTGCCCGGCGACTGGGAAGGCCGCGCCGCCCGCCAACTGTGCCGCAACCTGTATCGCCTGGTCTACGCCAAGGCGGAAGAATGGCTTAACGCAGCGCTCGAGACGGCAGATGGGCCTTTGCCTGATGTGAACGAGAGCTTCTACAGGCGCTTTGGTGGGTTGGCCTGATGATAAGGCTCTCTATGGTGTAATCCCAGTCAGTCAAGCGGTAAGGGGCCGACTAGGGTTTGCCTTGAGACTTGGAGTGCTGGTGAGATCAAGCGCCGCCCGCGCGGCGCTTCGCGGCACAAGGCCGCTCCCACATCTGGATTAATGTTAATCATGGTAGACCTTATGCCGGACGCAGCTGGCCAGCCTCAGCCCCGCCTGACCAGCTTGTGCGCCATGAACTGGTGTGCGGGCGAAAACAGCCGGTTGAAGGTCATCAGCACGGCGCAGACCGTACCCAGCGCCGAAGCGGCGGCGATCAGGAACATGATGACAATCTGATAGAGCACGGCATCTTCGGGCTGCTGACCGGCCAGAATCTGCCCGGTCATCATGCCCGGCAAGCTGACAATGCCGACCACCGACATCTGGTTCAGCGTCGGCATCATCCCGGCACGCAACGACTGGCTGGCGGCGGCGCGGGCCGCTTCCCAGCGGGTACCACCCAAAGACAGGACCATGTCCACCACCGGGCGCTGGCTAGTCAGTTCGCGGGTCATGCGCTCGATACCCAAGGCGACGGCGGTCAGGGTGTTACCAAGAATCATGCCGAGGATCGGAATGGCGTACTGCGGCTCGTACCAGGGGCGCACGCGCAGCACCAGCAACAGGCCGATGGCAGTGACCAGCCAGGCACTCAAACCGACAGACAGCACAGTGTCGGCCAACAGCCCACGGTGGCGCTGCGTGCCCCGTCCGGCGGCGGAGAAACCGGCTATCAAGGTCATTACCACCATCAACGGCAACACGATGAACCACTGGGCATGCTGGAACACCCAACCGAGGATGTAACCGATCGCCAGCAGCTGAGCAATGGTACGCAGCGACGCCCACAGCAACTGGCGCTCCAGCTGCAGCTTCAGCAGCAGCGAGAGCAGGCCGTTGATCAGGATAAGGGCGGCAGCAATGGCCACGTCGCCGTAGTCAAGGTTGTGGTAGTTCATGGGCAGCGTTCATCCAGCAAAGTGCCTTGGTGCATGGTCAGTGTTCGCGTGCTGATGCGTTGGGCCTGTTGATGATCGTGGGTGATCCAGACGCAGGCACGCTCGGCAGGTGCGGCTGCGAACCAGTGCATCACCAGCGCTTCCGCGGCAGCGACTGAATGCGGGTCGAGCGCCGAGGTCGGTTCGTCGAACAACATCACTTGCGGCGCCAACAGCAGCGCCCGCACCAGGGCAACCACCTGTGCTTCGCCACCGGACAGGTCGGCACCCGCCTTGTCGAGAAACTCGCGGGGCTTGCCGGCCATATCCAGCAAGCGCGTAGCCGTGCCCAGGTCGAAGCTGAACTGGCGGTTGTGGCGGAGTGTAAAGGGCAGCTGCAGGTTGCGCATGACACTGCCGTCGACCAGTGCGGCGCGTTGCGCCAGGTGGCAGGCCCGCGTGCGAAAATGTGGAACTTGTGCAGCTTTGACGGGCTGGCCCAGCCACAGGACGTCACCCGCGCTGGGTGCATCCAGCAGTGCCAGCGTGCGCAGCAAGACACTCTTGCCCGAGCCCGAAGCGCCAACCAGCGCTACGCGCTCGCCTGCACGCAAGGCAAAGTCGGTGGGCATCAGCAGAGCGATCTGGCTCGACGGATCGATACGGCTCAGCTGCCTGGCCTCCAGCAAGACATCTGCAACATGTGTGGGTTGTGGGCCGTTCAAAAGTGTGTTCCTTGACGCCAAGGGGAGGTAAGCCGACATCTTATTCCAGGTATCAGGGCAGGGGCCTTGGACTCCAGCATTAATGACGCTGTTTCGCTCACGCTCAGCGCTGGCATGCCGGCAGCGATGATCACAGGCAATAGAATTCGCTGTCCTCTGCCACCACATTGCGTTTGGCATCGTACAAGCGTGCCTCCGGTGTCAGCGCCATCGAGCGAGCCTCCAGCAAGTAACGTTCTCCCGCGTTGAAATACGCGTATGAAAGGGTCAGGTAGCATTCGCGAACAGTGGTGCCGCCCATCAAGCTCATGCCGCCGCCACCGCCCACTTCATAATCGAAGCGGACCAGCAACACATGGCTACCTGGGCTGACCTGAAAAAAGCGCCCGTCGCGCAAACGCTCTCTATCCAGGCGTTCGGCCATCAATACCCTGTCATTGGGGAAGGGCACCGAGAGATCGACCCAGGCCATCTGGGGATTGGGAGTTGGCATGGGCGTCTGACAACCAGCAATTGCCGTGATTGCGAGCAACAGCATCGACCTGCGCATGATTCCTGTCCCGAGTGAGAGTGGCTTCAGAGAAGGGCATAATCTCATGTTTCCCAGAAATTTTCGCTAACTGTGCAGCAATAACTACACTAAATGAGTATTTAGCGTAGTTATAATTTATCGCACTCAATACATACACTAAAGCAGGGGATTCTACACGTGGAAACTATTAAGTGAATACAACTACAGCGATTAAACAATTGCCCTGATACGCAGCCCTTAATGTCTGTATTTAAACGTGGATTCTAAGTTGCAGAGCAAAGCTGGCACGTCTTTCCGCGACGTTCAAATTGCTGGCGCGTTCGAAATCCGTGCTCTCTGTGAGCTGTACCAAGGGTCGACACTGGTAAACCGTGACTGTGTGCAAACCACTGCGGTAACGCGTGGCGCCGGGTTTAAAGAGTCCTGAACTTGACGTTGTCGCTTGTGAGCCTGGCGCACATAAAACGCTGTTTAGCGTGGCCGTCAATGGCGTAGTGGCGCTGCACGTAGTGAGATCACGTAGCCGACCAGAAACCGATATCCGTGTTGCGCAGCGTTGCCACGGGTTTCAGGACGTGCAGTCACGCCAGCGTCAAGGTAGGAATGCTGAGACTTAACCGTGGATTGCAGCAAAGTAACGTCGTCCAGGCCCGCGCATCGGGAATTACATTGCACGAAGCGTAGGCAGAAAACGCTTGGCGAGCCAGAATGCAGAGTGCTTGCGGTACCCAGAGCTGGGGCCGGCATGGGCTTAGGCAATTCCTGTTGAGCATTGGGAATGGTGTTCAGAAAGAGTGACCGATGCGGCAAGGGTCGACTGGAGTGCTTGTCCTGGTCCCCAAGTGGCTGACTCATGGACTAGTGACCATATACAGACTCACGCATAATGCATATTATGTTAAATGACGTATTAGCCGTGCACGGTCACTTGTGTCACCAGCCCCCTGAAAACCAGACTTTACACCCAGCGCCCTGTGTGGACGTTGAAACCAAAACGGAACTCTGTCGCTTCACCGGAAACAACACCTTCCCAATGCATTGCCCGCCAAAGCTCAGGTAAAACAAGAACTGCAGCTGGCCACTGTTGAACCCAAAACGGAATGCCCCAGCGGCGTGAGCTCGTTTTTTTGCCTACTGGCCTGCCGGAGCCAAAACGGAAAAATGTTTCGACCTCCATCTCCGGCGCACTTAAGCAACTGAAATCTATTAGTTTCTCGGAGCCGCTTTGCGCAGGCATGGTCATCGCTGTTGGAACCAAAACGGAAAAATGGTGCGTTGCGCCATTCGTTTGTCTTGCAGAATTGCTAAAGCTAGAGACTTGGCTACATTGTGCCGAAGCATCGACCTAATCGGCCCCATGAAGGACGTCAAGGTGACCCCGAGATCAATTCTCACACACCGCGGTGAAACAGCATGCCGTACTAAAGACTCTGTCAACGACAGTATCGAAGCCGATGGGCGCACCGCATACCAATCTGCCCTGATTTATGGCTACCTGGCGTCGTTCCCGGCAAACATCGCCGCAGTCGAAACCTATGATCATTTTTGCCGCTACGCCCAGAGCCTTCCGTCCGGCCTAAGAAGCAAATCTCGCATCGTGGGGTTCCTCGAAAAGTTTGTGCTTTGGGCGATTTGTATTGCGAGGAAGCCATTGGATGAGTTTATGGCATCAGATATCAGGGACTTCAGCGCCTTCTGTGCAACGCCGCCAGAGCCTTGGATTGGTGCTCGTAAAGCTCGATTTGTTACCAACGGAGGCGCCGAGTGCCATGCCGGGGACTGGAAACCATTTGGACAGTCGATTACAGAGCCTGAACTGGGGTACGTGATTAACCGGTTTTTCAAATTCTTGAGCCCGGAATTGGGTATGCAACCCAGGCTGTCGACCTCAGATCTGTACAAACCACCAAGAGCGCCTTTCAGTGATCTTGACGATTCTCAGGCCGTGGACTATCTCCAATATCTCGCCAACCTGACACCATGCACTAAGGTTTCTGAGCGTAGTCTGTTTGTGTTTTCGGTCTGCTATCACCTTCGCCTGAGTTTCAAAGAATGGCGCGCAGAGCGCAGCCACTTTTCGATGGCCTGTTTTTCATCAATCGCCACCAGAAATCCGCGCTTTATCATGCGAGGTCATCTACGGGACTATAACATCCCCGTACCTCAAGCCCTCGTAGATGCGATTATTAGATACAGGCGGAGCCTGGGCATAACTGCCATCCCATCTCCGGGCGAAATCGACCCAATACTTACCCAAGCCTTGCTAGACAAGCTAATGTATAGGCTTCCCAAAATGCCTGGCTTGAAGTGTTCTCCAAGCAGGTTGCTTGATCGAGCTGTAGGTTTTCATCGAAGCCAGCTCGATCCGCCAGCCTCCATTCCTAACTCGAAGAGCGAAAACTCGCGCCAGTACCGATTGGGCTGGAAGCGTAAGCAGCTTTCTATGGCCCGTGAGGACGTTCAGCACCAAGCCCCTGCGGATCTAGACGCCGGCTATCACATTCAGGAGTGCCCTCCTCCATTATTCGGGATGAGACGTAGGGAAGTACTCGTTTTGTCCAAGTCCCAAGGACAGGCCTATATTAAGAGCTGCTTTCCAAGACGTTTTTTCAAGATTGCGATGGAGTCGCTTGAGATCCTTCGAATTTATCGTTCATGCAGTGCCGATCGGTTAAAGCTGGTGGCGTTTGAGAAGCTACTACTGTGGTCAATTTACATAAAATGCAAGAGCTTTTATTCGCTAACCTCGCTTGATGCGCATGAGTTTTACGCGTTTTGTCTTGCTCCGCCGGCGAGCTGGACAGGTAATTATTCTCGGGCCAGGCTGGACGCGGTAGCCATGGGTGTGCAGCCAAATCCCAGTTGGACTCCATTTATCCACATTTCGGGTGGCGATCAAGAAAGGATCTTGCGTGCGGCTCGAATCATGGACTGGTGTGATAACGTCAGTAACTCACTACTGATTATTGAGTCGATCAAAATTAATATTTTTTCTGGGCTGACGGATTAGGGATGCAGATATGTCACACGATAAGTGTCAAAAGCCCAATTACAAATACGGCCACAGAAACCGCCCTGAAAATCGAGCAGTTAACGTTCACCCAAGTGCGTCGGTCGATGCGTGCCTTTACGATTAGGTGAGCGAGTGATTGCACCATCGCTTCCCTCCTCCTCTTGGCTTACCTTGCACAGAAAGAGCTTGTATGAGCGTGGCTCTAGGAGCACGGCTGTCGTGAATCAAGCCGCCCGCTGAGCGTGTGTCTTGCCCCTGGCGGGCTTCCATCCTCACGCCTGCGCACTCCGTTTGCTTTGGTTGCTCAGGTCACTCAATCTCTCCAACGAGTCTAAAACGCGCAGGGATACATCACCGCTGCGCGGCAAGGCGGATCGTTAAGGAGGATGGTTGAAATAGACACTCAAGACTGATCTTGCAACCTCAGATCACTGGCGGGCCTGGCTCCGGCTAACCCCACGGAGGAAGACGGTCAGGCTCTCCCAAAGGCGTTGCCGCAGACTTTGCTTCGCTGCTTGGCCCAGTTTCTCCAGTCGCTCAACCCTTGCAATCATCCGTGCGATGGCAAGTCTTGCCCGGCGTCGGCGTCCATTCCTTCTCATCCACTGGTCTCCCAAAAATGACCTGGCTACAGCGTAGCGTGATCGAAAGAATGGTTACCGTACACGACGTAAAAAACTACGGCTACCTACCAAAGCTTGCCTTTGATGTGGGTATCAATACCCGAGGCCCGATATGCTGTATGTATATACAGTATAATGCTAAAGCCCGAAAAACCGACAACCTGCCTCCTCTGCGAGGCATCAAGCCAAAGGTCATTAAGCTCCTAGTGCCCGGAATATAGGGCTCCCAGTCCTCTTCATTGAACGGATGTGTGGTCGCTTAGGGTTATTGGCGCCCTACCCTTGGATGCTAAAAAGGTCAGCAAAACTCGGGGGGCGCAAGATAGCTGTATACATATACAGCTACCAAAGCTCATCCTAGCTGGCCTCGATAGCGAGCTTTCACCTCACCTCGCCGGCGCCGGGCGAAGCCCAGGGGCATTCCGGATCTCGATGCCAGTCCACTCCACCTAATCACCAGATGATAAGATGGCCAGCATCTCATTTGCGCGAACCAGGTATGGCACGGCCTCCAAGGACAAAGGCAGCAAAAGCTCCCGCTTCTAAATCGAATAGCCGGCAGAAACAGGTCGCAAGCCCTATTTCTACGGGCGCGCGAGGCGTTGCGTTCGAACATCGTGTCCAGGCGGTGCGCCTACTCGCCATGTGCCTTGGCGATCACTGTGCAGGGTTGCGCGAGGGCTTTTTCATGGAGGGCTTGCTGTTCCAAGGCAGGACGTTCGGCCATAACACCGACGATCTGGTGATCCAGGCTGTATCTCCCGGCACCGGCCAGAAAGCAACCATCAGGATGCAGATGAAGCGATCGCCCAGGGCGACTGCCAGCAACGAAGCATTCAGAGAATCCGTGGGGCTTGCCTGGCTCGACTTCAAAAGGCCGACTTTCAAGCGCGGGGTCGACGACAACCTGATCGTTTATCACGTAGCCAGCTCATCGCACATGGAGAGCGCTGTGGAGGTTGTGAGGCTTGCGCTTGGCTCGCTGTCACACGCTACCTGGTACACCCGCGTTCATGCTGAAGGGAGCAATGATCGAAACAGGGCTGCGTACGCGGCCATTAAAGCCGCAGCTGAGCACTACAATGAAGCGCCTGTCGCAAACGACGACTTGCTACAGTTTGCGCTTCACCTGAAGTTCTTCCCTCACGACCTGGATTCGGATCGTAGCCAAGACGTTGGATTGCAGAAGCAACTGATCCAGTACGCGTTGCCGCATAAGGACAGTGGCGCTGTGTGGGCGAAGTTGGTCGGCGTTTGTGCTGAGCTGAATGGTAGTGGCGCAGAAATCGACCTGACCTCAATCCATTTGCACTTGGAAGGGCTAGCTCAAGATTTTCAAAGGTCGCGGCTTATGCGTGACGCCATCAAAGACCTGAGCTTGGGCACCGTAGTTGTCAGCCAAGAGCGTCGCACACAGCTTGCCCCGCTAGCGGAGTACTTGGAGCCCCTGTTCTCAAGCAGCCGCCCTGCCATAAGTACCCTCCTCGCGGATAAACTTCCGCCGGTGAGCCCGGCCTCAGATAACACCCTCGCCTCTCGCCAGCTTGATCGTGTCAGTCAATTCCACAACGATCATCGGTACCGAGATGCGCTGGCGCAGTTGGAGGTTCTCGAAGACGGTCTCCCTACTTACGATGCGCACCAACAGGCCCGCTGGTATTTCCTGCGAGGGATGTGCTTCTTGCATTTGGCGGAGGACGTGAAAGCCGCGGCAGACCTGGAAATGGCTGCCAGCCTTTACCAGGATGATGAGCGTATCACAGCCGGCCTTGTCCGGGCGTCGATGCTCAAGGATGACGTGCAGACTGCGATCCAGGTTGGACAGGAGGCCATCGCGCGTTTCCCTGACTCATACTCGGTCTGGGTTGCGCTGACCAATGCAAGGCTTTTGAACAGAGAGCAGCTGACGACCGAGGAGATACCTGAGGCATTCCGTGACAAGTCGGGAGCTTGGCAGTTGCTCGCCAGTTCAATGGCTGGAGCCGGAGATGATGAAGCCGCTGTGGATGCCATCCGGACAGCAATGGAGCAGTCAGACAGTTCCATTTTCATACTCGAAAACTATCTCCGGTTTGTCCTTCGATTGGCCACTGCCAACCCCTTCCACGTGAACACGCGATCGCAGCCCCAAGATAGGCGTGCGCTGATCCTCGACGCCATGTCGAAGTTCGATGACCGCGAGGGTGTGTTATGGGCTGAGCAGAGCCCCAGGACAAAATCCGTAATCGTCTTCCACCTGGCTTATGCGCATTTGTTACTGGGGGAGCCAGCTGATGCGCTGAGCATGATTGAAGCTGGCAGACAGCGTGGCGTTCCCGAGGATGAATTAACGGTCAGGGTGGAGTTAGAGGCGCTCTGCGATCTCCAGCGTCACAGTGATGCTGTTGCCTGCTGCGCTGATCAAATCCAACAGCTCCCGAATGAAGCGCGGGTGATCTTCGGGCAAGCCTGCCTGATCGCCAACAATCCGGAGATGCTAGCCGCAGCTTACAGTGCTCAGATCAGTCAGCCTGATTCGGATGACTCTCGCAAAGCGACCCGCATGCTGCGGCATATGCACTGGGAGTTGCTCCTACGCCAAGACCAGCACGAGGCTGTACGTGGTGAGCTCGCCCATCTGGGTATCACCCCGCAAAACAGCAGCATCTGTGATGGCGTGTTTGCTGCCCGGGCGTATGCGGGTAACGAGGCGATGCGTCAGGCATACGAGGATCGCATCGTTGGGCTCGCGCCGCATAGCAATGACCTTCTGGATCTATCCATGGCATCCCAATGGATGCTTCATGTGCGACGTTACCGTGACGCCATCGCGATGTTTGAACGCCTCCTTCCAAGAGACTCGTTCAGTCCCATGCACGTTGATTTGCTGCACTGCTACGCGCTCAGTGGTCAGAGAGCGAAGGTTCGAGACCTTTTGGAATCGCTTCCAGGGGAATGGCGACACTCAGCAGATGCACGCCAGGTGGCATTGAGTGTTTACGGCGAGGCCTGTGACTGGCCAAGAATGCACGAAATGGCTGAGTTGCTCGTCGCTGAAAGCCCTGGTGAGGTCGCCGGTTGGCTACTGCTCATTCAGGTTCTGGCGAACGAGAGCCCTGGCAGAATGGATGAAGCTCTGGCCAGATTACCTGCACAGCTAACCGGCTCCGCTCAAGAACACTTGAAGCTGGCCAACGCAGAGCTCAGCAGAGGTCTGCAGGAGCGTGGTCTTGACCGTATCTACCGTGCGATGCGATTGAGTGGGGAGGACGTTGAAGCCGCAGCCGGCCACATTTCTCTCATGTTCCTCGCATCGAAAGAGATTGAGGCCGTTCATGCCCTTCCCTCCACAGTTGAGGAAGGTACCGCTGTCGAACTTGAAGACAGCGCTGGCAAAACTGGATATGTCTCAATCGATTTTTCCTCCGAGCAGCCGCTGGCAACTGCGGGTGAGTTCGTTGCTGCGGACTCGCCACGGGCCGGTCAGCTGCTTGGTTTGAAAGTTGGTGATACCACAACCGTCGGCAGTGTGGTGGGTGAGCAGACGCTAACGGTGAAGCGGATCATCACCCTCCATCGACGCCTGATCGACCTCTCTTACGAGCGTGTGTCCAATTCGGTTGTCCCGAGCAAGACAGTCTTGGCGATGAGTATTCCAACGCGAGAAGACGGCGAGATCGATGCGTCTTTCTTCGTCGATCAACTAGAGCAGAAGAAATCTCAGACCCTCAATACCATCAGCCTGTACGGTCAGCATCATGCCACCCTAGCCCTGCTCGCCCGTCTCCTGGGCACGGATGTCATTGAACTGGTGAGGGGCTGGCCTGATGAAGGGTCGCTTCTCCAGGTTTCGACGGGGTTAGACCCCCACGATGTCTTCCCAACTGGCACGTCCCAGGATCAGGCATGGTTCATTGACCTGTCGATGCTGGTGGAACTTGCAACTCTCGGGTTGCTCGACGTCCTGGAGCTTTTCCCTCGTTTGTACGTCACAGCTGCCACCAAGCAGCTCTTGGACGTAAAGTTAGAGAAATCGGCCCACTATCGAAAGAGCGGTACGCTCTTTTCCCACGATGGCCAGCTTGCCATGCAGGAGCTTACTGAGGACGCCTGGCGCAAGGATCGTGAGTATCTCGAATCAATCGAGACGGCTATCGAAGCATTCTGCCAGGTGGTGCCGGCATACGGGCCACTAGAGGCGTCCGAGCAGTTGCAGATGCTTGAGGACATCCTGGGCGATGAAGACCATGCAGCTCTGCTCGCTTGCCAAGAGTATGGTGCAGGGCTTTTGTCGATCGATGCGCGGTTACGCGATCTTGCCGGCATGCTGGGTATCGTTGGCGCGTCCACTCAAATGTTGCTGAGGGAAGCTCTACGGGCAGACGGGCTGACACAGGAGGAGTATTCACGAGCCGTAATGCGACTTGTCATGACCAGGCGAAGCTTTGTTTCGGTTCGAGCGGTGGATCTCATCATCATGATGAATCAGGGGGAGACATTTGCGAATTTCGGCATCAACCGCCTGCGTAGCTACCTAGCTCAAGAACACCTCGCGTTCCACACTGCAGTACCCGTGCTCTTAGATTTTGTGTGCGGAATGTTCATGCAGGGTCGCTGCAACCTAGGTGTGATGCTCCAATTGATTGAGTTCTGCTTCGAGTCGCTGTTCAGGCACCCGCACTGTCCAGAAGGCTTCCGTCAGTTGGCCATTGAGCAGGTCTTCCTAAAATTCCACACATACAGAATCAGTCCCGCGGCTCGTCGAGCCATAGAGCGAAGCCTGCAAGCGGCTGAACAGCGAGCGGAGCGTCCTTGCAAGCTGGTCAAGCTGAATGCGGAGATCACCTACGCCTTCGTAGTCCCATTCTGGTCAGAAGTAGCCCCATCGCTGTTGACTGCCACCCAGGTAGAGACCGGAAGTGAGGTGCCTGCGTTAGGCTCGGATGGGCAGCAAACTGAGGAGCGTGGCGCATGACCAGCTCTCGGCCTGCGGCCTGTTAGCCTCAATGGACGCTCGGTGTCGTCCAGCCATGCCGTTCCTGTTTGATGCTTCAAATGGGAGCAGCTCTGAAGGTTCAGATCGGATTGTGTTGTAAGTAACAGAAGACTTGGCGTGTCAGTTTTTGCCACTAAGGGCGTCATAAAACTGAGCTCACCGCTGACCCGGCGTAAGGCCGCGTCGCTCGCTGTCGGAATCGTTATAGCGTTCAATTTTCGCCGTCAGCAATCGCATAAATTCCTCCATCGTGACGACGCAATTTTCATCCTGCCCGTAAAAATTGAGCCTACGGTGGAAAGGATTGGTGCTGAGAGACCCGAAAAAGCGCTCTACCAAGCCACCAACCTTAGGCCCGCGGGATGGCTGCACCGCCAAGTTCAGTCGCTCGCAACATTGCTTGAATGATTCGTTCCCACCTAACTCGCCCGCGTCAAAGAAGTACTGTAGAGGTTGACCCCAGTGTACATACGAAGTGCTATGCACTTGCACTGGTTGACCGAGTGATTGTTCCAAAGCCTTTAATGCCAACTCCGTGGTGTCTTCAGTGTCACCAACCGCGCTTCCTAAAATCCTCATGCTTGTGTTATCACAAATCAATGTCACCCTGGGGCGACAAACCGACCCATCTTCAGCCAAGACTTGAATATCCGGCACGAATACCTCAAGCGAGACATATAAGGTTTCGAGCAGGCTAAAATTGGACTCGAAGGCTTCGAAAATAAGGCCAGCCCGACCAGCTTTTGCGTACCTAACGCTGCAAGTGGTGGCGAGTGTGTTTCCGTCTCCGTCTTTGCATGTGCCGTGGCACGCCAGTACCCAGTGATCAGACGTAGTCCATAACGCTGAAGGCTCGTCGTCATCGGTAGGATGTAACATGCCGAGGGTGCTTTCTTCCCACCCTCCTTCGATCAAACGGCGGCGGACATCGTCATGCGCATGCCGGAGATAAAAGTCCTTGAAGCCACGATAGACAGACATCTGAGACATTTTGCCTTCACGTGTGATCATCTTGGCCGCTTGCTCAAGACCCTCTAGGCATGCCGTCAGGAAGGGTTCTGAGGCGCCATAAATGTTCACTGCCCGTTCAGCACCCAGTTTAATGTTGAGCACCAGTGCTTCGGCATCTCCGAGACTATGACAGGGCTCAGCAACACCCTCCTCCTCAATTGATAAAGCAAAGGTTTCATACCCAGACAGCCCGCTATCACTTCATTTAGCGCGGAGTAGTCCACTTGTGCATCTCGTAGGGCGAGAATGGTTGCGGCGTGATCAGTTGCCAGAGCGATAAGGGTGGTCATAGCTGCCTCTGTCTAAAAAAACGGTACCGATGTGGTTGTTTACACTGCCGCCCTCACATGACTCATAAAGCAGCTATTTGGGGAGCTGCCCATCCTCATTCGTTTCGCTCAGATCGTCTGGACTCCTGGGTTCAAGGCTATAATCAAGGATGACGCCTGTTTTGGAGTCTTGGTAAGTAATCAGTTTGCATTTCTGCTCTGCCGCAGAGGAATCTGCGTCGGCGAACAGAACATCTATGGCTGTGAAGTCTATCTCCACAACTATGGGATCATTTTTCATCTGACCTACTCCATGCACTCATTGAAGCCATGTAGCAGACTTGCTCATTGGGCGTCGTGGGGTTGAGAGTAGGCCGTCCGCCAAGCCTGTCAAGGTGACTTTCATTGTTCGTCAATACATAGCCATTGCAACTAAAGGCGCGGCACGAAACTATGTAATAACAATATAGTGCTAATGCGCCATCAATTTTATTAATAGTATGCTAAGTGTATTTAATAGATGGGGCTTCAATCCACTTTCAGAATCAATGCATTGCAAAGCGAGCCCCAGAAACAGCAAGAGTTAGTCAACTAAGTGTATTTAATTCTCACTGAGCGCATATCTCTCCGACCGGTTTACTGGCGCTATAGTGAAAATCTTTTATGGTTGGCATGTGAATTGAAGAAAACAATAAGCGCAGTCTATGCTTGCCGTCGCGTGCACATAACAAACCTTAATAGATGACTGAGCCATAGATGGCCATGATGGATCTGAACGCCACGCCATGAGCCTCGAACCCCAGCTTTGTCCATTCTGACCTGTAATCTAGGCAATCATGATGATGTCCATGCACGACCATTTTTGCACCCATTCCCTGGGCGAGCTCATCGATCTCTGAAAAGCCGTGCGGGTGGCAGCTCGGAGCCTCGTGACAAACCAAAATGTCCGCCTTCTCCATCGCAAGAGAGAAGTAGTCGTCCGGGTAGATTGCAGAAAGCGCGTGCTGCTTCTTCGTGGCTACGATGTCTTCGTGCTGAGGTCTGAGCGCGAGGCGTTCGAGAAAGTCCCCGTAATTTTGGATGCCGGTATCAGGGCTGCCTGGTAGCCAGGCTTGCGACTCAAACGTGCCACCCAGCCCCGCTATACGATAGCCAGCAATCTCCACTACCCTGCCATGCAGGCTGCGACCAGCGAGGCCGCAGCCATGGAGGTTATGCCAGTAGGCTGGACGATCGCTGTCATGGTTGCCATGAATGAACCAGATCTCTGCCTGCTCTAGGATCGGGCGCAGGATCATGTCCAAGGGCAAACTGCATTCTAGGTCACCCAGGAAGACCACTGCTTCGGGACGATGAAGCTTTACCATCTGGATCACATGATCAAAGCGCCCATGAACGTCACCCAGAAACCAAATCACGCGTTTCCCTCATGCAATCGTAGCCGTTGATGATGCCACACTGTGAATCGCCCCTTGTTTTGTGGACTTATCTAACGACTGCAATGGGTTGATTGCTGTCTTAGGGCTGGGCGTCTGCATCACGAATTGGCTTGAGCACTACGCTCCCGCCTATCAACTCAAGGGTCAGGGAATCACCGATTTGCAGGCCCATGCGTTCGAGGACATCGTCGGGTAGGTCAATGATGACATCCCCAGAACCATCACCTGGATCTTGGCATTTCACTGTCCGCACGGATTCTTTCATAAGGAGCGGCTCTTGTTGGGCTGATGGGGAGCCTCCATCCTACGCCCACATGCCTACAACTGGTAGCAGAGGGCACCCAGGCCCAGCCTGGCAGGGCTAGTCGACCATTGGCGACGGTTGCGTTGCGCTAATCTGCAGCATCCTGTCGTTCCGAAGAGCTCATGGTGGACTGCTTCGGGTCGGCAGCGTTCTGAGCCGCACGATTTAGCGCCAACTGCTCTTGCATCCACTGCCCGGCCAACTTGAATTCTTGCATCATGTCGATGAACTCTTTTTCAGTCAGAGCTCTGGGAATATCTGCCCTCAAAGTGCCCCTCCAAGCAGCGAACCGGTTGGGAGCAGAATACGTGATTTTCAGACCGGCATCGCGTCCGCTGCGGGACATCGCCTTGGTAGAGTCGGCGGAAAACTAAGCTATTGCTTAGATTTTCTAGCCAGCCGAGACATAAACCGCAAAAACTAAGGTAAACCTTAGTTTTTAGATCCCGATCCTATGCAGTGGGTTGCCCAACAGAATCGACGTTTGCTCGCTAGTGGGGAGCCCTTCAAGACCGCAGCTGGAGTCCAGGGCCCAATCGATGACCGCGGTTCTACCCGCATCGTTATCACCAACGAAAGCAGTCACCCATTCGTTGAACTGGATTTTCAACGCATGACCGCCTTGGCCGAACTGGCGGAAGTTTCGATTTTCAACGCCGAAAGATGGCCGCGTAACCCGCCCAAGTCGTCAAGTTTCATTTACCATGCTGTCGACCCAGGCTAGGTACGAGCAGGCCTAAAGCCCCAAAACACAGAGGTACCTTTCGTTTGGCAGCAAAACCACTTACAGCCCGGGAGGCCTATCAAATCCTGCGCGACATTGCCCTAGGGGTTCGAACCATACGGCGCATTGGCCAGCAGTCGTGGGTTGAGATCTACTGTGGCTTGATGACCATTGAGAGCGATGGCTGGGTGCTCACGTTCTATAACGACTGCGACGCGCTGGACTACTGTGACAGCTGTTACAGCCCAGACGGCCGCGCCTACGTTTTCGATTCGATGCAGTCGTACAGCACCGATCCTATTGAGCTTATGAGTACCTGGGAGCGCGCGCAGTTGGAAAAGATGCTGAGCGATGCCTAGGCAGCCACAGCACAATTAGCTGGGATCTACGTGGGCTATTAAAGCGCTCGCCATGAGCGTCATCCCTAAGGGCAACTGGCCCGACATCTGATGTAGCTCAAGGTGCCACCCACGGCGAGTCACGCCCCAAACCCATGCTCAAAGCGTCTGGCAAAATCGATAACCGTGTCAGTTTCAATTCTGGTTGTGATCATGCTGGCAGGCGCCTTTCCGCCAAACGCTCGGCACGGACATGTCATCCAGCGCTGCGCTGCTTCAGGGTCGCCCTTATAAAGGCGTTGTGCTGCGTCGAGCACTTCAAGATAACGGGCTTGGTGGTCAGGTGGCATGGTAGTCATGCGTAAAATCCTTCCGCGCTTCACGTAGTTAGGAGCACACCCCCTTCAGCTTACACCCGGCCAGGAGTTTCAAGAACGTGATTCGAATGCCCTGGATGATCTGAAACCCCAAGCCTTGGGCAACGGGGTGTCCTAGGGCCACCGCACCAAGTTCAGCTCTTTGATCCGGATGGCCATGGCCGAATCCGAGACACCGAATTGCTGGGCCAATGACACCAGGTTTTGGTTGTTGAACCGGGTGCACCGCGCCAGCGCCAGCTCGCGCTCACCGGAATCTTTCGACGCGTAAAGCAGTCGATCAGGATTGATGGGATCGAGGTGATACGCGATCACGTCGCTGAAGCGCAATTGCCCCTTGCAGCAGAACATGAACTCGAACCGTTCCCTCAACAGCTTCTGAGGCATGAGGAAGCAGGCGGCAAAGCGATCGGCTTGTCGCTCTGCAGGTGCACGTGGTGTTTGCAGAGGACTGCCGTCAAAAGCGCGGTCGCGGTGCATGACAGTGTCTTCGTGGAGCACAAGATGGCCGACCTCATGCGCGCCGGTGAAGAGCTGGACTTTGTCACCAAACTCAGTAGCGACGGCGATCTTGTTCGATTGACGATCAATCAGGCCTGCGATGCGAGTGCCGGTGTTGTGTCGGTTGAACTGGGTATCTCCCAGGGTGGGATGCTCATGATAGTCGTAGCCACAAACCATGGCAGCGATCCGGGGGCTGCGCATCATCATCGGCGGAATATCTTGATCCGGCCACAGGTACCGGCGATCACGGTAGATCTGCATGAGCAGATCGGTCGCTGCTTTCTCGATATGCGCTTCATTCATGGCAAAACACCAGATATGGGCTCTCAAGCACAATCTAGCCCAATATGTAGTACTTTCAATATCTGGCTAACCCAACATATAGGTTTTGCCGATGAACGGTTGAATGAGCCTTCTAAGTCAAAATTAAGATGATCGCATTTTGCCACCACTACGGATCGCCGAGCTTCACATAGTGTGCGAGGATTCGGTCACGGCGATGGTCGTCGAGGGGGCTAGACCGTGGTTGGATGCCCCTCTAGTGGCGATGGATGGATTACAGGAGGTTTACTGGAAACATGGCTTTGGATGTTGCGTTTAGCGTTGAGGCTGGAGATTTTGTCGATCCTGACCGAGCCTATGACCTGTTCTGGGCGGGTGTCATCACCAATACCTGCATGGCGCACCCGTCGTGGTGTTCAGGCTAGCCGCCCTTCCCCGTCAGCTTGGTGATCCATTCATACGCAGCAACCGCCTTGCCCCCTACATCTCCCGAGGTGTTCACAAATTCCAGGACTGACTTGAGCCGGGTCAGCTGGCTGCGGTTGATCCGGGTAGTCGAGACCTGCTTAGCTGGTAGAAGGCTTTGGAGTTCTTCGAACAACTTGTCACGGCTTTCAACCCAATGCTGGGCCAGCTCCGCCACTGATGGGACAAAAAGCCCACCCCGTTGCAGCTCAAACAGTGGTGCTCGCCGGCTATCCAGTTCATCCGCCAGCTTCAACAAGCGCGTGATCTGTTCGTCCCTGAGGAATTTCTCAGAATCCTTGAACGAGAACCGCGCGAGGACGCTTTCAAGAATCTCACGTCCTTGACAGCCTTGACCTACATACGACGCCACCATTTGACGATCTTCATCGTTCCCATTATGCCGACGAAGCACTTGATCCAAGATTTTGGATGCCTGAGCTACCTTTGCACTGATGCTGTTGACGAGATCTTGGATTCGCTCCAAGGATTGGGGTAGCAAGCCTGCCATACTCGAAATTTCATTTTTGAAATTCGGGGCGCCATCCACAATCTTGCGGATTGTTTGCAGATGCGCTTTTAGGTCGTCGACAGTCCAGTCCTTCCCTAAGCAGAGAACAATCGATTCGTCCACCCCCTGAACGACCAATGATAGGCAAGGCAGGTCTTGGGGATTTACCCCAAAAATCTCCATGAATTCCGGGACGAACCTTGCCATCCCACGTGCTGATGTCTGCGCCACATGTTCTCTATGGTGCGCCCAGTCATCTGTCAGATCTCGAAAACCCGTGGTGTCGCGCAGCGGAAAAGCGGTGCCTGAAAACGCCCCTACCTCCCCCATGCCACGGTTGAGCCCCACGGCTGAATCTCCGTTGGGATCAAGCAAGATGAAAGCTACTTCGCTGCCGAGCCAAGCGTCTGCCGCTGCAAAGCGGAGAGTCAACTCCTTCAGCTTCTGCTGGTCTTCCAATTCCGGCGCCAGCATGACGCACATGATCCGCTGGTCTTCTTGCCTGGTGTGGAACCAGTCTACGAGCTCTTGGGGCGTTGCGGAGGTGATCAGCATTAGTCTTCCTTTCTAGTGCACAGTCAGATCTGTAAGTATTTGTTCCATGGTGTTCGCGCTACAAAGCGCGTAACCGCGATGCGGTGGTTTGCCTCAGGTCGCAAGTTCCAGAATCGACCATCCTGCTGCCTCTAGCGCAGCCCTTCGTTTTTCTCCCGTTATCCCCTCGCCCATGCTGCTTTTGCGGACAGCCAGGCACAGCATTTGAGATGGTCGAGTCATCCCCACATACATCAGCATCATGTCCTTCTTGGCGCTGTCCGGTGGTCGCTTGGCCGCTGCCTTTTGACATTCGAGCCATGGCATGAGCTTCTGAATAAAGTGGGTCTTCCGGAAGGTCTCCAGGATCAGCGTGGCCGCGTGAGTTTTGCCCTTTTCCGAATGGATGGATGACATACGAATGTCGACGCCATCGGTACCATCCTGGAACCGGTAGGTGTTGATCAGTGAGCCACCACTTTCGCTGGCCTCATTGGCAACTGGGGCTGTCTCCCAAGCAAGATACTGGTGACCCTCCAGATCTGCAGTCACGCCTTCGGCATCATGAAGCGCGGTTGCCACCCGCAGCACTCTCGGAGCAATGGTCGTGAGCCAGTCCTGTTCGGTCATTTCAGCCGGCCCGAATAGGATCAACTGAAGGCACTCTCGATACTGTGCGAATGCATGCGGCTTCGCGGTAAGCCTCTCCTCCACTGCAGCGTGGTGTCGACCTCTCAGTTGCATCAGGCTGCCCGGGAACGCCAATGTGCCAAGGTTTATCAGGCAAGAAGCCAACAACTCAACCGCGGAAGCAGCTGTGGCTTCTCTCATCGCGGTACGCCTGGCAACGTGTGCGCCTTCCGCGAATGTGCGAGGCTTGAACGATGTCTTCGTCGTGTCAGACCGGTAGGATGGCCAGTAATGCTCCAGGGCTTTCGGGTACTGGTTTGCCTTGAAGTTTTCAAGCCGGTGCACCGCCCCCACCGCGAATACACCATCCTTGCGGAAATCCTTCGGCAAGTGCTTCAGCACCAGCTTCCCGAATTCGTCCAATACACCCGTTGCATCGCTATCAGGGAAGACGATGATCGTGTTGGGGATACTGCCTGGTTGCCGCGGAGCACGAAGTCCGATCAGTCCATTCGTGATTGGGACATACGCGAACGGATTGGCGATCGATGCGATGGCCTGATCAAACCGGAAGCTGCTGGAAATCTCCAACTGACGCCCTGGATCAGGGAAGGGATCCTGCAAGGGCGTCTTTTTCTCGAAGATCTCTTGGTTGGGATCGCCGACACGAATGACACACACATCTGGGTCATCATGAGGAAAGACCCGTTGAAGAACACCCGCCTGGTCAGGTTGGGTGTCCTGCATTTCATCGATCAACACGCATGGGAAGCGCAGGCGCAATGCACCGCCCACGGCCGGCTCCTGGTCGAGTAAGGCGTGCCCTAAAACGAATACCTCATCGAAGCAGAAGTAACCGGCCTTCGCCGCGCCGCTCAATGATTTCACCACACTCTTGTAGGTCGCCGTGTGTGGCGCAAAACCAATGTCTTCATCGCCGAGTGGATCATCGAAATCGGCAGACCGGACTCGCAAGTTGTGAAGGCTTTTAAATTTTTTCTCGAAGGCAGCCTGTGCACCTAAGTGCTCACGATATGTCAGCTCCCTTCGACGAGCTTTGTGAGTGGCCTCATCATCGATTGCCTGCAGTGCAATGCCCTGCGAGCGTAACCATGGTGACGCCAGAAATCGGCCGGTGAAGCCATGGATAGTGTCGATGTAGTGTGGAAAGCGCAGCAGTCGTTGGCCCACCTCGGTGCCACCAAGGCGTTTCTCGATCTCTTCTCTGGCCGCGTTGGTGTGCGAAAGCACGCAAATACCCTGCATACGGCTCTTCCAATGGCGAGCCAGGATGGCAAGCTTGGCGACGACCAGGGTCGTCTTCCCGCTCCCAGGACAGGCTGCCACATCGACAGTGTCCATGGACTTCAAGAAATCACGGCGGGGCTCGTCCAGCGTATCTAGCCCCATAAGCTCGATGACCCAGTCCACATCTGCGTCAGTAATGGGGGCAACCAGTTGCCTGAGCGTCATTCGGCGGCCTCTTCCAGCGGATCAGTAGAACCTGCCGGTGCTGCCGGCGCCACGAGCGGGTGAGCCGGGCTGGGGGTGGTAGCCAGGGCTGCACCTCCGGTTGCGTATTCGATCGCATGGACAACATAGGTTGGCAACAATCCCCGCAATTTCGTGGCATCTAAGGAACCGTTTTCGAAACCTTGGTCAATGAAGTCGATCAGGTGCTGGGCTGCGATCGCTTTTGACGCCCTATTGAACAGTTTGTAGATCGCAGAGCAGCGGGCTTCCTCGGAGGCATGGGTCGTCTGGATATTTTCGAAGGCTTTCTGCGCCTTCTTCAGCAGGCTGGCCTTGGTCTCCGTGCCGTCGTCGATCTTTTCCTCATAAATGGCAAGGTATGCGGCGTGATGGACTTCCTTCGAGAGCCCCTTGAACGCCAGGTCGTATTCGAGCGTCCAGTGATCGGCAACGAACGTCCGCACACACTGTCCATCACTCTCTCCGCGCTTCTCGCGATGTTCCTTCAGGCCCTTTGCAATGTCCTCCGGTGTGGAGCCGAAGTCTTTTTCAGCGCGCCAGCGCCGCTTGGCGATGTCTGGCCAAACCGTCCCCTTGACACCCTTCAGGCCCCGAATCTCAGGCGCGCAATCGGGCATGACGTCCATGTCGGTAATGCAGGCCGTGGGCACGGTGATCTCGCCCTTGGACGTGTCCTTGCGCTGCAGGATTTTCGAATAGCGCCGCAGGCCGACACCACCCACGTTGATGATCGAGACCCCGTGCTTGGTGAGATCCTTGCCCAACCGACGTGCCAATGACGGCAGGAGGATCGCTTCCGCATCACCTTCAACGACGAGCAAGCCCTTCGCGAAGAACAGCCCCGCCTTGGTCACATCAAGGAACCGGCTGAGGAAGCGATAATCATCCGGTGCCAGGCAGGTTTCACTCTCGGCGAGCGAGAACGCTCGTTGCCGCTGCATCAGCACCAGGTTCTGCAGCGGTATCTTCGAACTCAAGTTCGGGCTATGGGTGCTGAGGATGACCTGAACCGGTCTCAAGCCCGTGGAGGGCTTTGCCGCAGCTTCGAGGAACTCCATCAATTGGAGCTGACGTTGCGGGTGCAGGTGGGCCTCCGGTTCTTCGATGAGGAGCAGCGGAAGCCCGTCAGGCTCTTTGCCTAGAAGCAGGAGTTCACAAGCCATGAACAACACGTTGTTGGAACCCAGCCCGTAGATACCACGCGCCTCTCCGGTGGCATGATCCAGCAGTCCGAGCTCCAGTCGTTCCAGGATTTGCTTGAGCTTGGCGGGATCAGTTCCTGCTTCCCCGAAGCCGATGCGACTCGCTAGGGGCTGGCCAGCCAGCGATAGCGGCCGAAGATACGTATCGTTGATCTCTTTCTGCGCGGAGACGATAGCGCCGTGACGGTTCACCAAGTGGCGAAGGAAATCACCCATGCCGGCAATGCTGAGGGCTTCTGCATCGGTGAGGTCGGTCGGGAGTGCCGCGGGATCAAACGCGTTACCCGCATCAATATTAGGGAAACTGCTCAATACCTGGGACAGCCGGGAATTCCGGCCTGGTGACATTTCTCGCTCGGCATCGCGCAGCGGTTTCAGGTATGCAGTGGCAAGCAGCTGTCGTACGCCCACGTCCAGTGATGGCCCCTCTCCCTGCTCACCCGAGCGAACCGAAATGTCGACCCATTTGCGGGTTGAGGCCGAGGCAACAACGCGGCGAGCTGACCAGTGTACATACAGGCGCCCCACGCCACCGGTGTAGGTCACATACTCGGCGAAAGCACCCAGTTCTAACGGGCTAAGTCCTTCCAGGGTGCACCTGAGTGTGATGTTTTCCGCCTGGGTGCCGCTGCTGGTGATGTGAAAATCCTCGATCTGCAATCGAAGGTATTCAGCGTCCCGGGTTTGCAGCACGTAACGGATCGCGTCGATCACCGCGGTCTTGCCAGCATCGTTTTCACCAACGAGAGCGGTCACGCCTTCGTTGAAGCGGATGTTCAACGCATGATCGCCATGGCCGAACTGGCGGAAATTCTCGATTTTCAAAGCCGAAAGGTACACAGCGCTGCCCCTATCCTGATTCAGTGGCAGGGAGAGGTTTAGTCCAGCGCCAGCCTGGCTACAATCATCCCTCCCTGGGTGTGGTAGCTATATGCCACGAAAGCCTGCCTAAGGCTACTCGATGTGGATGAACTGCAAAGCCCAGCCGTCAAATACCTTCATACCCCGACTCCAGCCATTTATCGGAACCTGGCCCGGGTCGTATGGAGGCAAAACAACGCAGCAAACCAGGTTGTATGGGCGTTCCACCGAAGCGCCGGCCCCAGCATGCAGTGCTTAACCCGACCAGTTGTCTTGCGGTAATCGATATATTGAACCAGCCTCTTTGATTCGGTGAATCGACGTGCAGAGCACGATGCTCCGCAGAGACACATGCTTCCGACTAAAGGGGGGGGGCTTATGGACTCGGTGGATAGCGACGCCCAACACCTACTTGGCCTGATCGTAAGGGCCGCTCAGCTCGATGCCCATCAACATATCGAGCGGCACGATCTTTTACGACAGGCCAGTGCTCTGCTCTGGTGGCTGGAGCCTGGATCTCCTCCCCGCACAATCGCCAACCTGCTCTCCTGCCTCAGCCTGCCGCTTGAGCAGTGGCTAGATAACCGTTTCAGGCAGGGGTATCAAGGCGCGCTCCAGTTCGCCGACGAGCCCACGATGCTGTGTAACGCCATAGCGCTGGAGACGAATCCTCGTGCTGGATGGGAGCGTGTTCAGCAAATAGTGAAGAACGTCCGAGACCTCTGCCGAACGCGCTCCCACGGGGATGATGAGTACCGGTTGTTTCGGATGTTTCTGATTGATCATGGTGTGGTTGATGCTGACCGAAGCCTCGACTTTCTAATTCCGCTGCAAGTGAGCTTCAACTCGCTGTACGAGCCTATTCCACAGCACCTGATCCGTATGGGACAGGTCTACCTGTGCCCGAGTTGCGGATGGCCAATGGAGATTCACCGTCGGGCTGTGTCTTGTGGCGCGCACTGGTGTGAGCAGACGGTTGGCATATTCCAGTGGATGGAGGATGAGCTGGTGAGTGTCAGAACTGCCAGGGTAATCCAGCCTCACCCCGCCAAAAACAAGTACCGCCTTACCCCGCCTCTGTGGACATTTACCTTGATCCCGGGGCTGCTGGAAATGCGTTTGCTTGATGGCATCAGTCGGATGGGCGTCTCTGCAGAGCTTTGGCCCGAGGTTGATCAGTCTGACCTGCGGTTCACCCTCGTTGATCGAACCTATTCGCTTGATGCCAAGGTTTGGCATTCGACCAAGAACCTTGGGCTGCACTTGGCCAGCACTCCACATGCGGACACGGTCATTGTCATCCCGGATTACCAGGCGCAGTTCCTGGACACGCTGAATGAGCAGTGCTGGCCCAAGCAGATCATGTCTGAGTCCCAGTGCCTGCGTTGGGTGAAAAACCTATGCCAACGCTAACTGAAAATGCGGCCGCTCTGGCGCTTGGGCTGGCTATCAAGTACATCAGCAAGGAGCCCACTCTTGCTGATGCGGAAGTGTTCCTGGTGGGGAGGCCTCATCTCTGGATGGGCTGGGAAGGCGCTTCTGACAAGGTTCGCGAACAAATTATCACGCTCATCAAGTATCGCCCGGTAGATCTGAATCAGACAGGGCGATTTCTTGAGGCGGCAGGACGAATCATGTTCGGTGGTGGCGCGCCGTTCAGGGTAGCGGGTGATGATCTTCTGACGGAACTGGGTACCACGCCACGCCTCAAGGAGACTGATGTCTACTATCTGCAGCCAGGCTTCGACCTGGATGGGCTGATTGAGGAAAAGCTCTGCGCCGTCAAAAGCGATCCGACCCTTGCGTCATGCACCAAATGGCCCGCAGAAGGGCAGATTCTCCTCCGTGAGACTCAGTCTGATGGCTACCGCACTTTCGTGATCTCCGAGGAACAGCGATCCAGGCTGGTGTTGGACGATACCCCTCTGCCCTTGTTGGAGGCACCAAACACTCCGATTTTTTCCTGGGAGAAGGCTTCGCTTCACGAGATCGCCAGGGCCCTGGACGAAGCTGGACGAGATCCCGACAACCATTTGCACCAAAGCCATTGCAGCTCCTTGAACTCGATCGTGCGCAACGACGGTTGCGTCGACGCTCAGGCTGGGAAGTTCTATCGGGTCAACGCTCCGACGGGAACGGGCAAGACCGTGGTGATGGAGTTGATGGGCATCCATACGGCCTTGCAGGGGCACCGCGTGGTGATCGCGGTACCCAACCTCACTGACGTACGCAACATGGTGGAGGCATTGAAGCGCGCGGTTCGTATCGTGGCACCTCACCTGAATATCGCCCCACTGCATTCCCAACGCCGGATAGCTAAAGCGGGCGATTACTACATCGCACGTGGACGCGAGGATCATCCTTACGACTATCGATGCCTGCTGGATGCCTGTGCTACTGACGGGAGCGTGAGCCAGCGCGATGTAGAACCTTGCTTCAATCTGCAAATTCCAGGAGAGCGCCGGGGGCGGGAGACGTTCAAGCGCATTCGTAGTTGCCCGTTTCTGAATCAGTGTGGGAAACGCACCATGCTTGAACAGGCCCTGGCGGCCGACATTGTGGTGGTCAATCACCATGCCCTGATATCCGGAACCACCCGTATCGCTGTCGAAGGGGGTGGCGGTGAATCGAGGAGTCTGCTTGAGCTACTGCTCCGATCGGCTTCGCTGTTTATGGTGGACGAGATCGATGGGCTACTGCTGAGTGCGGTTGATACCAGCGTCTTCGAGCTTCCGTTGAGTAACCACATTGAGCACAGTAGCCTTGCCGAGCTGCATATGGAGATTTTCGGGCGGGACTCCATTCCAGACGTCGATGCCTCGACCTTGTACCGCGCTCAACGAGCCTGCAATGCGGTGATCCTTCATACCACACGCCTCCTCCAGTTAGCCGTCAAGCACCTGACATGGCCCGATCGCGAGACTGTGTGGGAACGTGCTGAAGACAAGATGATTGCTGAGTACCTGGGCCTCGACCCACTGGTGCTCGACGGCGTCTGCGGCTACGGTGAACAGGCTATCCCTCCTCACCTGGTACCGCTTCGCGATCTCCTGCAGGCTTTCTCGCACAACGACCCTCTGCCGAGTCCAACGGAGGTCGTGGTCAGCATCGGTTCGCTGCTCGATAGCCTGGCGAGACGGAAAAAGTTGGGGCTACGGCTCAATGAGAAGAAGAGCGAGAAGAACGACAAGAAACTCGAAAAGCTCAAGTCGTCATTGGTCATCAGAACGAGTTTGCATTTTATTGAGACCAGCCTTCGCACCCTTTATGCAGATGTCCCTGTTCTTGCGCGCGCCAAGGTCGCCGCGGCATTGAGGGTACAGCAGGATCTCGCAGGCTCTGCGCCCTTCAGTCCTACCCCACTTGGGCCGCTTCAGCGCGTCGTTTACGGCTTCAAACGCAAGCACGAGGGACGTGATACGTGGTCGCTCCAGGTCGTAGCGATGTCCGGCGACCCTCACCGGACGCTTCAATATCTGCCTAACCTCACGTCGAAGATCCACGCCGGGGTGAATCGAACCTTCATCGGCTTCAGTGCCACCGCATTTTTCCCTGGCGCTAGCTGTTTCGACTTGAGTGCCAAGACGCTGATCGATGTGCCGGATGCCAAGGGAAACATCCGCTTCGAGAATGTGAATGTCTCTGTCCATGTATCGGGGGCTGCCCTCGATTCTCGCCTAATCCACGTAAGGGATCTGGCGTATGAACTATGGCCATGGCTTGTCAGTCGCCTGGCAGCGTTGGAGCAAGATCAGGACACGTGTCATCGAGCACGCTTGCTGCTGGTGACGGGAAGCGATGCCGAGGCAGAGCAACTTGCTTCGACGCTCTATGAAATTTCAGGGGGGCAACGGAAGGTTGCCTGGATTCGGGGAGGCAAGAAATCGGATCGGCAGGAACGGTTGCCACTGGCGAACAGGCTTACCTACGACGATCTCGTCGAGTTCGCTGACGGCCCCAATGCGGATGTGCAGTTGCTGGTGAGCTCCATTTATCCAATGGCGCGTGGTCACAACATAGTGACTGCGGACGGTAAGTCAGCGCTGGGTGGTGTGGTTGTGTGCGTGCGGCCACTGCCCTCTTCCGATCAGCCAGGTAACAACCTTGCACATCTTTGCTACAGCGTCGGCGAAAGTATTGAACCGTCTGCAACGCCAGGTTTGGCACTCCTGAATGAGCGTGCCAAGGCGAACCGTATACTCAATGGCATTCGGCTGGCTCCCCCCTACTTTTACAGCCAGCCCAAAGATATCCGGTTCTACACCATCATGAACGTCCTGGTCACACTCACCCAACTGGTGGGCCGTGCCAGGCGTGGCGGCACGCCAGTCACCTGTTACCTGGCAGACGCGGCATTCTTTGACACCCGTTTCACGTGGGCGATCCTTTTGGAGCGGACGATCGAGAAGCTGAAGCAGGATGGCCACTGGAACGAGTTTTCAACGCACCATGCGGGACTCGTGGAGGCTATGACGCTGTATATCGAAGCGGCAGGCCCGCAGACCACCGCAGGCACTCAAGAGAATGAGGGGCTACCTGATGACGATTTCCCTGAGGACTAACCTGTTCCGCTTTGATCCAGATGAGCTGCCTTCTGTCATGCAGTATCGCGCATCGCGAGATTTTTTAAATGGATGGCAGTTGCTCGCCAATCATTTCGGTAAGCCTTATCTGCCGACTGAGTCACTCGAAGAGATCCTCAGCTACCTCTCAGGTGGCCCGGTATGGGTAAACGCGCAGCTGCTCAAAAACCAGCAAACGCCGGTCATTGTGGCACTCAATCCAATCGAGCCAGACAAACTGAACCGAGCAATCAACGTCTGGGCCCAGCACATCCTGCGTAAAGCAGCGCCGGGCCAACAGGACTTCATCGATCTGCTCGTCCCCGAGGGCCCTGCTCCTCTCTATGCCGCTGACGTCATGCACGATCCTCGACAGTCCGTGGTGGCGTACAAGGTCGTCCCGTGGATGCTCGCGCAGCAATTATCGAGCGAACCGATGGAGTCATCTGTCCCGTTGAACCTCTCGGTTTGCAGTGACGGCTCCCTGCTTGCGTGGGACAACCCGTTGTTCTACGAACGTGGTGATCGACGCGCAGTGGCCATGCATTCTGTCTCGACGGGTTTGCTGCTGTTGCACAAGGTACCCAGCCAGTACGCCTCAGTTACAGTTCACCTGAGCCATATCCTGTCCGAGTGGCGCCACACCACACACGCGACCTGGATCAAAACAGAACGTGGGATTTCAAAATTCCAGATCCGCACCCTGCGTACGGACGAAGGGCAATTCCAAACCGTGTACACCAGTCCGGCTGCTGAACTCATCCAGCACATGGGCGAAGGTCATTTGCCGGCGCTGGGTGGCGACGAGGTTTCGCTAGCTGGGCCTGTTCGACCAATCCATGCCCATACACCGATTGGCTCACCTATCGGGAGCGGTGTCGGTACGGTCATCCTCGACCAGGCAAGCTTCCACGTCCAGAAAACCGTGACCTCTGCCAAGCCCATGCTGACTCGCTATGTCGGCCGGCTCATCGGTCAGCGGGATAGAACGCCGCAAGAGCCGGCTCGGCCGATTAGGATCGCCGTAGTTACTGCGCACACAGACGTCATGATGCGCATCAACAAGGCCTACGAGAATCTCGAATCAGCGTCTCCAGTATTCAAAGAGAAACCGAAGCCCGAAGTGCTGCTTCAACAGATCCAATGCAAAGATGCCCAGCGGGTGCTGACTACCAAGACATCCTCGGCCGATATTCAGAGCTGGTTTTCTCACGAATTGCTGCCACGGCTGAGCGCCTTGGCGCCGGATGCGGCAATCATCGAGACCACCCCAGAGGTGGCCACCAAGGACGATGATGATCCGAAACATGTCTTGCGGGCACTTTGCGCCAAGCACGGAATCTCTACCCAGTTCATTTTTCATCTGCCGCCTCAAGGCGATGGCGTGCCCTCTAAGGGCATTGCTGCTGGACTGAAGGGCCGTCTGCGGAAGGCTAAAATGGAGGAGTCTGATCCGCCTGAGGATTACCCTGCCATCAATGGACTCATCGATGCGATCCGAGGTACCGGATTTGTACCGTTACCGCTGGAGCGCACGGCAGGTATCCCCGTTGGCACCACCGTGGTTTCGATTTATGTCGATTATCTCAGCAGGCTCAACGTCTTTCTACCCGTGATCACACGTACCTTGGTAAGCACGCGCGAGATGCAGGTCTACGTGGATGGGCACGGAGGTCAACCGGGACAGTGGAAAACTTACAGCGAAGGGCTCTGCGCTATCCATGCAAGCCCGAAACTGCTGGATGGGGACGCTGCGAAGCTGATGATCAGGCAGGCACTCCTAGCCCCGACCACGGTGGCTGACAGCCCGTTGATTGTCTATATCAACGCCGGTGCGAAGCGACTGTACCCCGGCATGAATGACGGCGCCGGCGACGGCTTGCCCCCTGTACCGAAGAGCGCCTGGTTGATCCGTACGCGCTCTGATTACCAAACGGCTCAAATGACAGGCGTACATTCCCTCTCGCCCCTGGCACCGATGTACATAGGTAACCGCATCGGCGTGCATCAGGCCGAGCACCAGGATCTGGTGTACTACTTCACGTCGTACTCCAAGACCTTCAACAAAGTGCGGTCTCATCGCTACCACACGCGCTACGACGTCAGTCAGGCGCAGCTCAAGGATTCGTGGCAGCAACTGGGCGTGACGGAGTTTGTGATGATCCAGGAAGGAAACTTTGCGAACAAAGATCAGGTGGCGCTGCAGGCTGGGTACTGGTGCAAGAATGCGCCACTGTGGGACGGTTATTTGCGGCTTCCCTCCCCGCTTCATGCCGCCCGCCAGATCGCAGAGGATCATCCGGTTGCCGAGAAACTGAGGAAGGGGCGGTTTTAATTCAGCGATAACTAGGCACCACGGCTTATAGCCGTGGTGTAGCAGGCCGTAAGCATCCAGGCTAGGTGGACGGCTCCCAGAGGCTGTGGGTAGAGCGGTGGCGGCGCTCAGTCACCTTTAGGGTCGAGTTTTTGGATGTTCAACAGAGCTTCTGCTGCAGAGTTGTCTGCACTCTCACAATTCGGTACCAACCCTTCGAAGGCATCAGCACCCTTAAGTACAAATCCGTCACCAAAGATGATTGGGGGGCGATTCGGCAGTCCGCCCATCGTAAGGGATAAGGACTTTTGCTCCATGAGCCACTGATTGTTCTCAATCAGAGCAGGTGCTGCCTCATGAAAGTACCCAGGCCCTTTGATTTTCCTGATTTGTGTCACGAAATCAGCATGACTGCGCTCAAAAAATTCGTCCTGTCTTTTTCGCCAGAATGGCAGTAGATCGAAGATCAAGTCAGTGCTGTAGGGCAACGCGCCAGCTGTTGAGCGGCGCGCCAGCTCGTTGACTACGCTATGGATAATTGCAGCCTCCGGACAAACCCCTGCCATACGTCTCATCTGGCCTGCGGCGGAGATCAAGCCATTACCATAGCGCCTGCTACCCAATCCATCCTCAACCCGTCGGCAGCTCTCCTTTAGCATTTGCGCGGGCATGTTCAGTAGCAATGTACAAAGGCCTGCGGCAAGCGCGATCCCATGGACAGCCTCGGGCTGACGGGCTGCAATCGATACAGCATGAATGATCGCGTGATATTCCGGGGCGCTAGGATCTTTAAGGAAGCCTAGGGCTTTCTCTTCCGCCTCACCACGAGCACCATGGGGCAGACCGTCTCGCAAAAACAAAGGCAGCACATCTCTCTGCTCTTGGTAAACAGCACATGTCTCCAACAGGCTTCCCAGATAGATGGGGGACTTGAACAGAATGGTTGACCGATTACGGTCTTGGCCCCCGTAAAAACACAGGGAGATATGTTCGATTTGCTCATGTGCACGCGGCATGCTGAGGCTAAAATCGACCTGCCAAGGGTAGCGAGCGGCTAAATCCCGGTGCTCGTAACGTTCGATGAAATGATTCAGGGTGATGTCTTGCTTCAGCGTTTTAACCGGTGGCGTGCCTGCTACAGGATTTGCTTGCAGCTCGAAGATTGCCTTCAGCGTTCGAAGCCCTCTGATGGAGCAGTTCATGTCGAGCCAGTGACGGGTCTCGTGCGCCAACGGCGCGAGTACCTTGTATGCGCCCTCGACCAATACTAGCCCTGCATCCCAACCTGGGGAGTTGACGGCCCCGGCGAGCCTGACCAAGTCAGGCTGTTCAGCTCGCTTCAGATGTATGGTTTGGGTCAAGTGGTCATAGGTAGCGATACTGCTGGAATTCAAGCTAACGCCAAGCATCCGAAAAATCCCTAGCCGATGCAAAAAAGACGGCAGATTGTACTGTGACAGGGCTTTGTTTTTCGAGATTCACGGGACTGAAACGCTCGAATGAGAACGACTACCACGGAATGGTCGGCAGTCATTCCCAAAGCGGTTCTCACCGAACGCCTGGCTTTACTGAGTCTCCAGGAACGCTACTAGACGCCTCTTTAAGCGATCCTGCTCTTTGCCAGCAGCGCTCAGCTCAATCGCCTTTTCGAGTTCGGCTACAGCGAATGTGCTTGGTATGGCCGCGAGGATGTCGAAACGATGCTCATGGAACTCGTAGCGGTATCTCTCCTGCTTGGGTGACAAATTTTTAAACGCCTGATCAATCCACTCCAGGGCTACGGTGGGATTGCCTAACTGATGTTCAGCAATGGCCATGAGTCGTTGGGCGAAGGGGCCATCCTGCAAATCATCTCGTTTGGTCAGCAGTGCCCTGGCTTCCAGAGGTCTTTGCATCAGTAGCAGCAGTTCGGCGTGTCTCTGGCTGTGAAACCTGTCAGGTGGAAGCGTCTCGAACAAACTCAAAGATTCTGCCCGTTGTGACTCTGCGGGTGCACCATCGATGCGTGATGCCTCAAACAGGATGTCGGCCCAGGCAAACCTGTCCTGCGGTACAGGCAGATCATCGATTACGTGAGGGGGAATCGCGGCAATCAGCTTATTTAAAACAGCGGGTGCTTCCCTGGACAGAAACCTTGAAATGGTCGACATCGTTTGAAGCGCTTGAGAGACGCCTAATTCTGCTGCATCGATGAGCATGGTGGTGACAAGTGTCTCATGCGCAATGATGAGATCTGTGGTACCTGACTCAACCGCGGCAAAAAACACTGAGTGGGAAACCGGTTCATTTGAGGTGGCCGCGTTGTAAATCCTCTTGGCAATATCGATTGCGCGCTGCTGGCTAAGAGGGTCGCCCTTCTTGAGCAGACGCATGATTTGGATTTCAGTTTCAGGCAGAGGCTGGGGGCCACTCATGATGCCTTCGAAAATGCCAAGGGCTTCAGGCTCACGCTCAGCCTTACAAGCGCCTTTCCCTTATGGTGCAGGATCTCGGACTGCTGCTTGATAGTGAGCCCTTTCGCTGTGGCCAGCTTGTCAAAGACATCAATTCTTTGACTCAGCATTTGCTGCGCATGGCGGAGGGAGGTGAGTTTGTCATGCAGGAATAACTTCTCAACCGTCTCGATCAAGGCCATCGTCGCTATAGGCGTAGCTAAATTGGCGCCTTTAGCTATAAGGTCGGCATCCACGCGTGGGTCAGCTAGCAATTCCGGTCGCACATCTGAAGGCGACCAAGTAGATAGCATGGCGTAGGTGAAAGCGGGCCTGCGATCGCCCTCCTCAACCAGGCGCTGAATTTTGACACGCTGATTGATCGCCGCCGACCAAAAAGCTAAGTCAGTATCCAATGCAGCGCTACCCATGTAAGCGCAAACCTTATCAGTGATTGCATCCCGATCGGCTTGCGTCCACCAGTTCTGAGCTGAAAGGCTTGCATAAACTACATCGTGGAGGCGTATCACTCCCGGCCTGCTCGCAGCGGTCAAGCCATATTTACGCAGAGTTCTTACCACTGCTGGTGTGGCCAACGTCTTGATCAGCTTGTCATCAATTTGCGAAGTGCCAGCCCATTCAAAAAGTGCGAGTCCCCGCTCGGATGCTGCGCGTAACCGGCCGAGTAGCCGTTCTGCCAATATCTGACCATTGGATTCGAGTGTTCCAGGCATACGGCAGTCCTGCTCGATGTCGGCCCAAGTCGCTCCCTCACAAACCGCTGCATTGAGGAGGCTGATGGTCAACGGATGCCCTCCGACTGCCTGCCAAATCATATCCCACGTCCGCGGTGGGCAAGCTGACAGGTTGCGTGTCAACAATCTCTGGGCATCCTCCTGTGACATCGGAGGAATGACGTGCGCCTCAGTTGTCACGGCTCGACGGATTAGCAGTACATGGGATCCTGGCCCGCACAACGATGAAAGCGCGTCAGATGCAAGGGACTCACTTGCATCATCAACAACCACCAGACAGCAGCGATTTTTTAGCAGACCTGCCACATTGCGGAGCTCGCCCATGCGGATGATAGGTACCGCTTGAAAGTCTTCGATCCTTTTGAGGTTGTCCCCTGGAAGCCATAACACTGTGTGGTATTTTTGCCTATTGCGGTGAACATAAGCTGCCGCCGCATCGGACTTCCCGCTACCTGCCAGGCCTGCAAGAATCACACAGTTCCGCTCAGCAAAGATCTCATCAAGCAATCCATCTACTTCTGGTCGCGGGATTCGCGCGGTGTCAGGCTGTGGGACGAGTGCTTGCGCCGCCTCCTCCTCTGAGAAACGAGATAGGGACGGTAGGTAATGGCCCAGTTTTCGAACGGCAAGCTCATTGTCCAGGGCGTTCTCTATGATCGCATCTGCGATTTCTACAGCACCCCAAAGATGGAGTGATCGCCCATTCATTTCTGGCCAATTCATAGCATCGGTTTCAAAGGCCTGAGCGATCTTGGTAGCTTTTACAGCACTGGAGAGCAAGTAGATTTCTGTAGCATATGGAGCTTTAGCAAGCACATGGCGTAAGTCCGATCGTGCTTTTCCCATGCTGGAGTCGAAGTACTTTTGGAGGGCGGAATACTCTGCAGCGTACAGTCCATCCGGGGAGACCCCATCAACAACACCACCAACCGGAAAACCTCTGAGATTGATGCCTTGTGAGCCCACGGGCACCTTGAGAACCAGGTTCATTACTAGTCCCCCGAATGCTTCGAAGGCTTGACCGATTGAACCGATTTCAGCGGCTAGTTGACTGACGTAAAGCGTACGTTTGTAAGGTTCCATCTAACCCGTCTTCCTCAAATACCACCCAAGGCTGGGCACCGTCCGGGAGCACAGTCGAAAAACTCCAGCGCAAGTGAATGTGCTGGTGACCTGAAGCCCGTATTTTCCCGGATGCCAATGAGGTGATGCTATCTGGCCTTCGGCGTGAGCACTAGTGTGGGGGTAAAGCGATGGCGCAATCGCCATTTCTGAAGCTGTAGCTCGGCGGCACCGCTGAAGGAACTGGTCTCTCACATCACCAAGCTCACCCTTCGGGATAGACTGCGATTCCAATGAGGCTGTAAGGCAACCAGGGATGGCCAAGAGAACCCGCTACTACGCAGTTGTGTCCGGCAAGCCAGCCGGGATTTTCAACACATGGGAAGGTGGTGCTGCACAAGCAACACAAGGCGTTTCAGGTGCTGAACACGAGGCTTTCGCGACCTTGGAGCTTGCCCTGGAATGGTACTGGCAGAGGATACCTGATGGGGCACGTTACGCCTCCCCCGTCATTCATTTCGAAACAAGCGACATTGTGCCTGAGGCGCCGCACCAGGCGCTCCAGACATCGCTAGACGGCATGGCATCTGCTCAGCATGTTGTCTTCAACATCTGCCCCCCCTGAGACCAACGAGCCTTTCTACGTCGGCGAAACCATAGACCTTGAGCGCCGCGAAGCTCACTACCTGGGTTCCGTCAGCCGTAAACGCAAAGGTGTCTGCGTGAAAATTGCAGAACTCCTCGCCCAAGGGATCACGCCAGTGTTCCAGGTAGTTGAACGTGTCGACTCTAAAGAGGCTGCGTTGGACGCCAAGAGTAGGCTGTACAAGCTCTACGTCCAGAGGGGGCTGACGCTGTACAACCGGACGCTGGAGCACCGAGAGATACGCCAGTTGTACCACATGCCGGCAGTCCCGTTGACGGCCCCAATTGGCGATGGCCCCGTCTACCTAGGCCCTCACCTTCAGCCGTCCCGTGAACATTTGAAGCGTCGCGTGAAGGATCACTTGAGCCTCAAAGCGCCAGGGCTAGTGTCGAATTCGCAAGCCAAGGAGTATCTAGCTCTCCTCTCGGCGGCAACCCATGCCGACCTCGAAGCTCTCAGCTCCTATGCGGTGGCGACGGAAGAAGGCCCACGCCTGCAAGCCAACTTAGTCGGCGGTACCAGCATCGATTTCGATTACGCCAATGCGATTGATCAACTGCCATGATCCTCAGATTATCCGGGCGATGGCTTTATCTGGAGGGATGACGTCGAGTGCCTACGGTGGGCGAAGTCCAGAACACAGTACCGGACGATAAATCCACGCAGATGAAGGAGACGCAATATGTGTTTTTTCAAAAAGTACGCGAGTTTGTTTGTATTTAAAGCATAAGCGCAGCCTTTGGCTGCGAAGAAGGCGATTCCCCTTTAGCCCCTTCGGGGCCGACCAGATGCCAGCCTTAGGTACGAGGTAGGATCGAGAGACCGTCAAAGCGAAAAAGCTGATCCGGAAAAACTGTGGATAGCCTGCCGGTCAGCGGCAGTGGCCTACCTACTCGCTTTTTTCTTGTCCTCAAATATAGAACTCCGTCTCGCGAAAAAATTTTCAAGGGTGCCACCTTTAGAAAGATGAAAATACAGTGAGTTAACCTGTAAATGCCAATTTATTCAGGAAAATATACCGTAAATTGAGTTTTTCGTGGCCTGGTTTTCGGCCCAGATTGAGGGGGCTGGGGGATGAAGGGGGCTCAGAGCCCAAGATCGATGGCGAGCAGTCTGTCCCGCAGCTCAGGGGGCGCCGCGTTGTCGTCGACCAGCCTTTTCAGCACATAACGGCTCAGGTGCGATCTGAGCTGCTCCCGAGCATGAATAAAGCTGCCGTCTGACCATGGCATTCCCGTTTTGGGTATAGCGAGGTCAAGTATCGTAAATGCCGCTGCGCCGACATCCACCTTGTGGATCCGGGTCAGCACATCCAGGCCGGGAACCCGGCGAAAGCTTTTCAGTGCACCATTCACGATAGAGATGAGAGACTCACCATAATGTGCAGCAGCGCAATGCCAGATCTGCGTCTCCTTCTCAACCTTCACCACTAGACTCCAGACTCTCCTAACCGGGCGCAATATTCGGCTAAAGCGTGTTTGGATACCAGTAGCTTCGCTGCCCTCTCTCCCTTTTGGACGTCTTATGTACGTAGAGCTGGATCTGAACCACAACGACCTCGACGCCCTGCTCCGGCATTGCCGGGAGTTTGCGCCAAGCAGCGGGGACGCGCGGGAGGATGGTCGTTTGGCCGACGCCTTGGAGACACTCGCTAACGCCCTGGAGCATGCCTCGAAACCTGATTTCACTCAGGCCTAGTATTGGGGTAACGGCCTAGGGGTACATTTGTACACTTACGGCTCATAGCCCAAAAGCGGCAATAGGGATGACCAGGCTAGGGCCACCCTTCCAGTTCACTTGAACAGCACAAATGGCTTGATAGGAGATACTTCATGCCAGTCAATTCCGTTGCAGAGCGGTTGCGCCAGGCGAACCATGTGACCGTCTTCACCGGCGCTGGCGTATCAGCCGAGAGCGGTATCCCCACCTTCCGTGACGCGTTAACCGGACTATGGGAACGCTTCGATCCTGCCCAACTGGCGACTGCAGAAGCGTATCGAACCGATCCGAGCCTCTGCTGGGGATGGTACGAATGGCGCCGAGCGAAGGTTCTTCAGGCCATCCCGAATGCGGCACACCTGGCTATCGCTGAGCTTGCGAATCACGTTCCAAAGCTGACTATCGTTACTCAAAATGTCGACGATCTTCACGAGCGTGCCGGATGTGAGGGCGTGATCCACATTCATGGGAGTCTGCATACTCCACGATGTATCGACTGCGCCGTCGCTTACGGCCCTATCCTGCCTGACCAGGATCTGTCCCATGACGGATGCCGCATCGAGCCTCTGCGGTGCGGCGCATGTAACGGCCTTATTCGCCCTGGTGTCGTGTGGTTCGGTGAGATGCTCCCTGAACACGCCTGGAGCGCAGGGCTTGCGGCTGCTGAGGGCTGCGACCTGTTCCTGTCTATAGGCACGTCCGGTATGGTATTCCCCGCGGCGGAGCTTCCGCTACGAGCACTGAGCAAAGGGTCGACGGTGGTGCACATAAACCCCAGTGCGTTTGAAGTCAGTGCCGATGAGTACTTCTTGCAGGGCCCGGCCACCCACATCATGCAGTCGTTGCTGACAGATGCGTTTGGCTGATCGAATCTATTTCGACCAATTGCACCGCTGGCCCGGGCTCATCGTTGAGTAACCAGGCCACGCAGTATCTGCTCGGGTGCAAAATCCTACTCTGCACACCTGCGTATGTAAGCTTCGCTTAACCGGTGAGTCAGTTCTGTCAGTCGCTTCAGCTTTTGCTCCAGCTCTTCAGTAAGCCAGGGAGAAACGAGATTGCCGTGCATGACGCTGTTGCGCACTCGATGCCAGACATCGAGGTGATCCTTACTTATAACACCCCTTTCTACCAGTGGTTTCAGTCGCTGTATCACCCCTTTCTCTCGTGCGGATTGCAGTGAGGTCATCAATCTCTGGCGTAGTTTGCTTTCTCCTTCCCACTCTAGGACGTGTGCCTCCAGGCTTCTAATTGATTTTTCCCAAGCATCGGCTTCATCATCAGCACCCCGTATGGGCTTAGATGCGGGAAACATTAAATTGGCCATACCTTCGATCACGCTGGCCAGGGTCATGCACAATACCCAATGTGATCCTGTCGTCGCTTGAGCGATCTCTTGGTAGTAGTGTGTCAGCTGGTGGACAGCAAGATCCGGCTCAGCTTTATCCTGAGCTTCTCTGATGATCATAGACATAATCAGTCGATACATTTCCCAGAAACGATCGCCCTGCACCTGCAGGGGGCTGCACAGTAATGATGAAACTCGCGAGTCGGCAGCGTGCTCAGATACATTTCTCAGTGATACCAGTGAAGTACCATCCCCCATATTTCTTGCGATCAGCCGCGGATAAACCAATTGTCCCAACAAAATGTTAAGTGGCTCTCCGATCCAGTTTTCCAGGAAGACACCAAGCGAGGGCTTGAACCCGGAAGCCATGACCCAGAGCCTTTTCTCACTCCAGCTATTACTAAAGGCCATCCGCCCGCCTTCAACCTCAACTACGTGCTGTTGTCCTATACCAGTTCCTGAAGAAAGATTGGACTCAGCACGCTGGTGTAGCTCTTTGCGGCTGAGCAGTGGAATTGGAATATCCAACGAGGCGTCATAGACCACCTCGATGCTAGCCTCGGGTTGTACCCGCGTCCCCGAGGCTTTTGTCATGATCACCTGTATGTTTCCGGAGAGACGCCATATGCCTTGCGCGGTATCCCCTATCCGTACATCTACCCATCCACAGTTCCACTCAACGCCCTCGTAATCGACTGCCATTACCCTGAGCTGATCCAGGTTGACGAATGGATTTTCAAAGGCGCGAAAAAGGCGCTCGTGGGCTTTTTTCTCGTCGATGGGTTTCCCATGCATGACAAATTCCATCCCTGTACGGGAAGTGATGGAAATATGGCCAGGCCCGACGAAGAGCGGTTCCTCATGGTCATAGCCGATGACCTGCATGGAAGGACATTCGATGAGCAGCGGTACCTGCAAAAGCCGATGAGCCCAATTGTCAAGTGTTCGCATTCTCTGTCCTTGCGCTGTAGCGCTTGAGAAAAACGGATTGAATTTTAATGAATATGATTATGCGGCCCTAGTATTGCCCGGAGAGGAAGCATCACTGTTTCAAGTGAATACTTGTCAGCGGCCCTTTTTCTTCAATCAGTCGCAGTGGCCAGGATTTGGGTGCCGCACGTCCCGGGAGCCGGCGTTAGTATGTGTAGCGTTGATGGTTTTTTCAAACTCAGCGGAATTTCCCTGCGTGCTGTAGATGGGTATGGTGGGCGGTCTCAGTGACCAAGTGCAACACCCGAGGTAAGGTGCTGCATGACTACTCACTACACCCACTTGACCATCGAAGAGCGCGTAACGCTAATG
>NZ_JBIVHY010000010.1:0-186067 GCF_044749445.1 Pseudomonas sp. NPDC089408 | reverse complement strand
CAAGGAGTTTGTCGTTCCGTTGTCGCTGGAAGTGGGGCGCATTATAAGGGGATTCGAGAGGGCGTCAACCTTTAATTTCATTTAATTGAAATATGGGGGGAAAGACCGTGTCGCGGCCCACAGGTGTTCGCCACAACACATGCAGCGCCTATGAGATCGAGCGCCGCCCGCGCGGCGCTTCGCGGGGCAAGCCCGCTCCCACAGTCTGTTTCGGGCCAGTTACTCCTGCCACCTCCCCACTCGCGCCTTGGGGATTGCAAAAAAGCTGAGGCGACACCTTCTATATTGAGGGGGACAAACAAGGCGGGCAGCGGAGACCTCACAGAAGAGACTGGCCCGAAACAGACTGTGGGAGCGGGCTTGTCCCGCGAAGCGCCGCGCGGGCGGCGCTCGATCTGACAGGCGCTGAATGTGTTGTGGCGGGCACCTCTCAAAACCAGCTCAATCCCAAGGCAGGCACCCCGCAGCCCCGCTCATACCTCAAACCACCCTACCCTGCTTTCTCACCAGCCTGGGCAGCACCCGCGAAACCGCCGGAATCCTCAACACCATCAACACAACCCCAATAAACGCATACACCGCCCACTCCCGCAGATCCGAACGCACGATCCACAAAAAATGCAACAACCCCAACCCCAACACCGCATACACCAACCTGTGCAGCTTCTTCCACCGCGCCCCGAGCCGCCGCTGGCTATACCGGTTCGAGGTAACCGCCAATGCCAACAACCCAAGAAACCCCAACGCCCCGACAATAATGTAGGGCCGCTTGCGCAACTCCACCGCCAACTGCCCCCAATCCAGCCCCAGGATAAAGAACAGGTAAGCCAGAATGTGCAGCACAATATAGGCAAACACCCACAACCCCAGCTGCCGGCGCACCACAATCCAGCCCGACCACCCTGTCAACTTCTGCAGCGGTGTCATGCCCAAGGTCACCAGCAGGAAGGTCAGCGCCCCAAGCCCCAGACGATCCATCATGATCTTCCCGGGATCAGGCCCCAACAGATTCATCGCGGCCTCATACAACCACCACGCAGGGAACAGGCACCCCACCACAAAAATGGCCAGGCGAAACCAGGGGTAGCGCATCAATAGTTCTTCCGCAGATCAAGCCCGGCGTACAGCGACGCCACTTCATCGGCGTAGCCATTGAACATCTGCGTTTCCCGCACGTTCGGGCTGAACAACCCGCTGGGCAAACGCCGCTCACGCGCCTGGCTCCAGCGCGGGTGATCGACATTCGGGTTTACATTGGCGTAGAAGCCGTACTCATCCGGCGCCAATCCTTCCCAGGTAGTGTCCGGTTGCTCTGCCACCAGGCTGATACGCACGATCGACTTGATGCTTTTGAAGCCATACTTCCACGGCACCACCAAGCGCAGCGGCGCACCGTTCTGGTTGGCCAGCTCCCGCCCATACATGCCAACGGCCAGAATGGCCAAAGGATGCATCGCCTCATCCAGACGCAAGCCTTCTCTATATGGCCAGTCGATCAGGGCGAAGCCCGAGCGTTGCCCCGGCATATGCTCTGGGTCCTTCAATGTCTCGAAGCGCACGTAGCGGGCCTTGGAAGTCGGCTCGACCTGCTTGAGCACTTGTGCCAAGGGGAACCCCAGCCACGGAATGACCATCGACCACGCCTCAACGCAACGCAGCCGATAAATGCGCTCTTCAAGCTGGTAGGGTTTTACGAAGTCTTCCAGCGCATAGCGCCCAGGCTTGCCGACTTCACCATCCACCACTATCGACCACGGTTCGGTCTTCAGGCTGTCGCCATTGGCCGTGGGGTCGCCCTTGTCGGGCCCAAACTCATAGAAGTTGTTGTAGTGGGTAGCGTCCTTGAACGGCGTGATCGCCTCACCCTTGACCGTGACTGCCTGCCATTGCGTGGCCGCCAGCTTTTCACTGAACCAGCCAGGCGCCTTGCCCGGCGCAACATCGGCGTAACGGCTGGCTTCGGCCGCATGGCCAATACCTGGCAGAGCGCCCAGGGCCAAACCGGCCAGCGAGCCACCCAACAGGGTACGACGGGAAAGGTAGATGCCTTCGGGGGTGATCTCCGATGCTTTGCATTCGGATGACCGGGGAAGCTTGATGAGCATGGGCGGCTCCACAGCACTGGATAACGGATGTACCAGTAAGACTATGGAGCCGGAGGGTTATTCCAGCATTAAGCGATTTTCACGCTTTACGCCGGCGCGCCTTGAGCAGGAACTGGATCGGCCCCGATGCCGCGTAGGCGAGGAAGATCAGCAGCAGGATGCGCGGCGGGTCGCTGAACACCACAGCAAACACCAACACCACGGCCAGAATCGCCACGAACGGTACGCGGCCTTTAAGGTCCAGCTCTTTGAAGCTGTTGTACTTGATGTTGCTGACCATCAGCATGCCGGCAGCAGCCACCAGCAGCGCGACCAGGAACGACAGCTTGGAACCCTGGATGCCGTAGTCGCTGAACGCCCAGACGGTCCCCGCCACCACGCCAGCGGCAGCCGGGCTGGCCAGGCCGATGAAGTAACGCTTGTCGGCGGTACCGACCTGGGTGTTGAAGCGCGCCAGACGCAGCGCAGCACCGGCTACATAGATGAAGGCGACCATCCAGCCGACCTTGCCCATGTCACCCAGTGCCCAGCCGAAGGCCAGCAAGGCCGGGGCCACGCCGAAGGCGACCATGTCCGACAGCGAGTCATACTCGGCACCGAAGGCGCTCTGGGTATTGGTCATGCGCGCGACACGGCCGTCCAGGCCGTCGAGCACCATGGCCACGAAGATGGCGATGGCGGCAAAGGCGAAATACTTGCTCGCCTCGCGAGGGTCACCCGCGCTCAGGGCGCTCTGCGCGCTCATCGAACTGATGATGGAATAAAAGCCGGCAAACAGGTTAGCGGTGGTGAACAGGTTGGGCAGCAGGTAGATGCCGCGGTGGCGCACCTTGCGGCCTTCGGCGTCATGCCCTTCTTCAACGTGCTCGTCGATCGGTAGCAGGCTTTCGGCGTCGGAGGGCTTGTTCGGCTCTTCGGGACGTTCGCTCATGGAGGGTACCTTGCAACAGGATGGAAAATGTTCGACACGGGCCCACGAAACAGGTTCTGACGGCGGGCCACTGGTCTGCTTTATACCAGAAGCAGGCTGCCAGAACGAAAAAACGCGGCCGAAGCCGCGTTTTTCATGTTGCGTTGTTACTTAGTTCTTGGCTTTGTCGACGATCTTGTTCGCCGAGATCCAAGGCATCATCGAGCGCAATTGCTCACCGATGATCTCGATGCCGTGCGAAGCGTTGTTACGACGCTTGGCGGTCATCGATGGGTAGTTGGTAGCGCCTTCGGAGATGAACATCTTCGCGTACTCGCCGTCCTGGATGCGCTTCAGAGCGTTGCGCATGGCCTTGCGGGATTCTTCGTTGATGACTTCCGGACCGGTGACGTACTCACCGTACTCGGCGTTGTTGGAGATCGAGTAGTTCATGTTGGCGATGCCGCCTTCGTACATGAGGTCAACGATCAGCTTCAGCTCGTGCAGGCACTCGAAGTAGGCCATTTCTGGCGCGTAGCCAGCTTCAACCAGGGTTTCGAAACCGGCTTTGACCAGCTCGACGGTACCGCCGCACAGAACAGCCTGCTCACCGAACAGGTCGGTTTCGGTCTCGTCCTTGAAGGTGGTTTCGATGATGCCGGTACGGCCGCCACCCACGCCAGCAGCGTAGGACAGGGCGACGTTCTTGGCGTTGCCGGACGCGTCCTGGTAGATAGCGATCAGGTCAGGGATGCCGCCGCCTTTGACGAACTCGGAGCGCACGGTGTGGCCCGGGGCCTTCGGCGCGATCATGATCACGTCGAGGTCCGCACGCGGTACAACCTGGTTGTAGTGGATCGAGAAACCGTGGGAGAAGGCCAGGGTAGCGCCCTTCTTGATGTTCGGCTCGATTTCGTTCTTGTACAGAGCGCCCTGGAACTCGTCCGGGGTCAGGATCATCACCAGGTCAGCCGCAGCGACAGCGGTAGCAACGTCAGCAACTTTCAGGCCGTGGGCTTCAGCCTTGGCAACGGTAGCCGAACCTTTACGCAGACCGACGGTAACGTCTACACCGGAGTCTTTCAGGTTGCACGCTTGGGCGTGGCCTTGGGAACCGTAACCGATGATGGCGACTTTCTTGCCCTGGATGATGGAAAGGTCGCAGTCTTTATCGTAGAAAACTTTCATGAAAATACCCCTGGTTATATCTCGGCCCCTGCGGAGCCATCGCTAATTTTTGAATTTAGATGCTGAGCACTTTGTCGCCACGGGCAATGCCGGTAACGCCGCTGCGCACGGTTTCGAGAATCGATGCAGTGCCGATGGCCTGGATGAAGCTGTCCAGTTTGTCGCTGGTACCGCTCAACTGTACGGTGTACACGCTGGCGGTCACATCGACGATCTGGCCACGGAAGATATCCGTGGTGCGCTTGATCTCGGCGCGCTGGGCACCGGTGGCCTTGACCTTGACCAGCATCAGTTCACGCTCGATGTGAGCGCTTTCCGACAGGTCGACAAGCTTGACCACTTCGACCAGCTTGTTCAGGTTCTTGGTGATCTGCTCGATCACTTCGTCATGGCCAACGGTGGTCAGCGTCAGACGCGACAGGGTCGGGTCTTCGGTCGGCGCCACGGTCAGGCTTTCAATGTTGTAGTTGCGCTGGGAGAACAGGCCGACCACACGGGACAGAGCACCAGGTTCGTTTTCCAGCAGCAGGGAAATGATATGCCGCATATCAGGTACGCTCCGTCTTGCTCAGCCACATGTCACGCATCGAGCCATCCTTGATCTGCATTGGATAGACGTGCTCACTGCGGTCAACCGCGATGTCGATGAACACCAGGCGGTCCTTCATCGCAAACGCTTCTTCCAGCTTCGGCTTGAGGTCCTTCAGGCTGGTGATGCGGATACCCACATGGCCATAGGCCTCGGCCAGCTTGATGAAGTCAGGCAGCGACTCCACGTACGAGTGCGAGTGGCGACCGTTGTAGGCCATGTCCTGCCACTGGCGGACCATGCCCAACACACCGTTGTTCAGGTTGACGATCTTCACCGGCAGGCCGTACTGCATGCAGGTGGACAGCTCCTGGATGTTCATCTGGATGCTGCCTTCACCGGTCACGCAGGCAACGTCCTGGTCGGGGAAGTTGAGCTTGACGCCCATCGCCGCCGGGAAGCCGAAGCCCATGGTGCCCAGGCCACCGGAGTTGATCCAGCGGTTCGGCTTGTTGAAGCGGTAGTACTGCGCCGCGAACATCTGGTGCTGGCCCACATCGGAGGTGACGAAGGCATCGCCGTTGGTCACTTCGCACAGGGTCTCGATCACTTTTTGCGGTTTGATGACGTTGCCGTCGCCCTTGTCGTAAGGGAACAGTTCGCCATTGCCACGCCATTCGTCTATCTGCTTCCACCAGCCATCCAGCGCCGCCTTGTCAGGCTGCTCACCGATTTCCTTGAGGATGCCGAGCATTTCGCTGAGCACACTGTCGACCGGCCCAACGATTGGCACGTCGGCCTTGATCATCTTTGAAATCGACGCCGGGTCGATATCGACATGGATGATCTTGGCGTTCGGGCAGAACTTGGCCGGGCCGTTGACCACGCGGTCGTCGAAACGCGCACCGACGGCGAAGATCACGTCGGCATTGTGCATGGCCATGTTGGCGGTGTAGCTGCCGTGCATGCCGAGCATGCCGAGGAACTGGCGGTCGGTACCCGGGAACCCGCCCAGACCCATCAGGGTATTGGTGACGGGCAGGTTCAGCGACTTGGCGATTTCGGTCAGGGCTTCGGAGCCACCGCCGAGGATCACGCCACCACCGGCGTAGACGATCGGGCGCTTGGCCGCCAGCAGCATTTCTGCAGCTTTGCGGATCTGGCCGGAGTGGCCACGGACCGCTGGGCTGTAGGAACGCAGCTTGACCTTTTTCGGGTAGACGTATTCGAACTTCTCAGCCGGGTTGGTCATGTCTTTTGGAATGTCGACCACGACTGGACCTGGGCGACCGGATTGCGCCAGGTAGAACGCTTTTTTCAGAACTTCAGGGATCTCGGTCGGGTTCTTGATCATGAAGCTGTGCTTCACGATCGGCCGCGAGATACCGATCATGTCGGTTTCCTGGAAGGCATCGGTACCTACCATGGTGCTAGGCACCTGGCCGGACAGGATGACCATCGGAATCGAGTCCATGTAGGCGGTGGCAATGCCGGTAATGGCATTGGTCGCGCCCGGGCCGGAGGTTACCAGCACCACACCGGCCTTGCCGGTGGCGCGGGCGTAGCCGTCCGCCATATGGGTTGCCGCCTGCTCGTGGCGAACCAGGATGTGTTCCACTTCCGGTTCTTTGAACAGGGCGTCGTAAACATGCAGGAGAGCACCACCAGGGTACCCGTAGATGTGCTTAACGCCTTCGTCACGCAAGAAGCGGACGACCATCTCAGCGCCAGATAAAAGCTCCACGTTGTTCACCTCTAAAACGCCAGAATACCGCCCTCACTGGACGGGTCTTAATAGGTTTACTGCCAAGCAGAGCATGAGCGAACGTCAGCACTGACTGAGCAAGTATTGGGAGCACCCCTGAGTGTTGCGGGGTTTTCCCACCCAGCGCGAGGTAACGCGTTGCGGGGTGTAACAGGTCGGCGCGGGTATGCACCTCATGATCTGCTTAGCGGGTCTGCTTCTGGCAGTCCCACTACAGCGGAAGTTGGATTCTTGTGATTTGGCGGCTACAAGTCAAGAAAAATTATTGCCAATTTTTCCCCAAGATGAATTCCTGCCACCACTAAAAATCGCTTCAGCAGCAGAATTAATAAGATTTCCACAAAAAAGGGCCACAATCTGCGGCCCTTGAAGGAAAAACTGAAGAAATCAGGCGGAAGGAGCGATCAATTGGTCAAAAGCTGCCAACAGGCGGCGCAACTCACGACTTTGCTCCGGCCGGTCGACAAACACCGTTTCGGCCATGACCAGGATGCTGGAGGCGTTAGGCAGCGGCTGGCCGAGCTCGATGATGATCTTCATACGCTGCAGGAAAATCCATTGCAGCCATTGCTCGAAACGCAGCGTATCGACGGCGAACGGGATGGTACTGGCCAATGCCTCGTCGCTCGGCGGCTCGTCATCCCACCAGCCTTGTACCTGCAGTTCACGCTCAATCAGCAGCAGATGGTCGGCGATATCCAGAATACGTTGCTCGATCATCACGAATTGACCCGTGCCTTTTGCCGGGCCAGTGCAGCACCAGCGCTGTCACCCTGCTTTTCACGGGCCTGGGCGATGGTGTTCCACAGTTCGGCCTGCAGGCTCGGGCGGCCGTTGGCGTAGGTCAGGGCGCGACGCGCCAGCTGCTCGGCCTGCGGCGCATCACCTTGCGACAGGCGCACCTGGGCCAGGCGGTACAGCACCTGCGGCTCGCGCGGGGCGATGCGCTGGGCACGTTCCAGGCTCGACGCGGCGCCGTTGAAGTCGCCACTGCCCTGCTGGGTCTTGGCGGTGGTCAGCAGTGCCAGCACCGGCCCGTCCAGTTGCTCGTCGGCCGACAGGCCACCGGCAGCGGGCGTGCTGCGCGGAATGCCGGTTGGCGCGCTGCTGGCAGCCGGGGCACTGTTCATCGAGGCGATGTCGAACGGTTCATCGGCGATCGGGTTCGGATTGGTGGTCATCGGTGCCGAAGTTACCGGCCCGGTAGTAATCGGGCCCGGCGTGATCGGCGAGGTGCTGATCGGCGCTGCGCCGTTGGCCGCCGGGAACGTCTGGATTCCCGAGGCGCCTGCGCCCTGCGGGATCATCACGGTAACGCCGGAATCCTCTGGCAGCGTTTGCGCTTGCGCAGTGCCCGCGTTGTAGCCACCCGCCGGGCGGTTGGCCGTCACGCGTTCGCTGTTGGACACGCGGGAGCTCGAATCGACCACGGGGATATTGCCGCGCGGGACGCTGGAGCACCCCTGGAGCACCACCAGCGCCGTCACGGCAGGAAACAGCCACTTGTTCACATCACACCTCATCAATGCAGCCTGTGCTTAATTCATCCAGCCCTTGACCCAGTCCATGACCGATTCGGCGGGATTCTGCTCGCCGCCACAGGTCGCGCCGGCAGGCGGTTCACTGCCGCGAATATACGGCAACTGCACCGCTCCCGGACAGCTACCGTCAGACCCGTGGCCCGTGTAGGGGTCGATCCAGGCCTGCACCACGTTGTCCGGCTGTGGCATGTCCAGCGGCAGCGGGTCGGCCTTCTTCATGAAGCTGGTCCACACCTGCAGGGCACCGGTGGCGCCGGTGAACGGGGTCTTGCCGTTATCGTCACGGCCCATCCACACCACCGCCAGCAGGTCCTGGCTGAAGCCGGAGAACCAGCTGTCGCGCGAGTCGTTACTGGTACCGGTCTTGCCCGCCAAGGTCAGCGAGCGCGGCAGGGTGTTGTACACCGAACGCCCGGTACCTTCGCGCATTACCCGCTGCATGGCGTTCTGCACCAGGTAGATGGCACCCGGGTCGAAGGTTTGCTGGATCTGGAACGGGTAGCGCTTGAGCGGCTCGCCCTCGGCCGTGAGCACGCTGCGGATACCGCGCATCGGCGTGTTGAAGCCACCATTGGCGATGGTCTGGTACATGGTCGCGACCTGCATCGGCGACATGCCACCGGCGCCCAGTAGCATTGCCGGGAACGGCTTCCAGTCAACGTTCACGCCCAGCCGGCCGATGGTCTTGATCACATTCGGCACGCCCACTTCCAGGCCGAGCTTGGCGGTCGACAGGTTGTAGGAGTTGGCCAGCCCCTGGTAAAGGTAAATGGTGCCGTGCGGGCGACGGTCGTAGTTTTGCGGGCGCCAGACCTGGCCATCTGCACCTTTGACCGAGAACGGCTCGTCCTGCACCCAGCTGGTCAAGGTGAACTTGCTCGGCTGCTCCAGCGCGGTCAGGTAGACCGACGGCTTGACCAGCGAGCCTATTGGCCGCACCGCATCGATGGCCCGGTTGAAGCCGGCAAAGCCCGCCTGACGGCTACCGATCAGCGCCTGCACCTCACCGGTTTCAGGGTTGGTCACGACCATTGCCGACTCCACCTCGTCAGCCCCTTTGCGACCGGCCAGGCGCTTGAAGGTCTCGCTCATCGAGGTTTCGGCCTTCATCTGCAGGATCGGGTCGAAGCTGGTGAAGATGCGTAGGCCTTCTTCGGTCAAGTCTTCGTCGCGGTAGTCCTGGCGCAGCTGACGCTTGACCAGGTCGAGGAAGGCCGGGAACGAGCTGTCGGCGAGGCTGCCGCGCTTGGTCACGCCCAGTGGCATCTTCTTCGCCGCATCGACTTCGGCCTGGCTGGCCACGCCTTGCTCGGCCACCAGGTCGAGCACCAGATTACGCCGGGCCAGGGCGCGCTCGGGGTAGCGCCGCGGGTTGTAATAGGACGGGCCTTTGACCATGCCCACCAACAAGGCGACCTGGTGCAGCTTGAGTTCGGACAGCGGCTGGCTGAAGAAGAACTGGCTGGCCAGGCCGAAGCCATGCACGGCACGCTGGCCGTCCTGGCCGACGAACACCTCGTTGAGGTAGGCCTCGAGGATTTCGCGCTTGTCGTAATGCAGCTCAAGCAGCATCGCCATCATCGCCTCGGTCAGTTTGCGGCTAAGGCTGCGCTCACTGGTGAGGTAGAAGTTCTTCACCAGCTGCTGGGTCAGGGTACTGCCGCCCTGGCGCATGGAGCCGGACGAAGTGTTGACCCACATGGCCCGGGCGATGGACTTGGGCGACACGCCGAAGTGGTTGTAGAAGTCGCGGTCCTCCGTGGCCACCAGGGTTTCGAGCAGGTACCTGGGCACCTGGTCGATCTTGATCAGGATGCGGTCTTCGAGGTTTTTCGGGTAGATGCCGCCGATCATCAGCGGTTCCAGGCGCACGACGTCGAGCGCCTTGCCGTTGGCACTGGAAAGGCCGGCCACGTAATCGCCAGAGAAGCGCACGCGCACGAACTGCGCCGGCTCCATGCCCTCGTAGAACTGGAAGCCACGGGTGTTGAGGTCGACGGTATTGCCATTGACCGACGCAGCACCTGGGCCGTTGGCGGCGCTTTCACGGCGGTAGCCAAGCGCGTCGAGCTCGGTGAGGAAGTCGCTTTTGCTCAGTTTCTGGCCGGTGAACAGCTCCAGCGGCCGGGCATACACCTTGGCCGGGATGGTCCAGCGCTTGCCAGAAAACTTCTCCTGGACGACGGCATCGAGGTAAACCGCGAAACCAGCGACGATCACCAGGCCTACCAGGCTGAGCTTCAAAGCCCAGCCCAGCCAGGCGCGGGAGCGGCCGGTCGGGCGTTTCTGAGGGGTACGGGGATTTCGGGTTCGGGTCATGGCGGCGGATTATACGCACTTTATAAAGGCTGGGCAGACGGCCCGGCGGTAGGCAGGGACGGCACCATTGACCATAATGGCGCATTCGAATTCCCTGCCCCCGGAAGGATTTGCCGTGAGCCAAGCTCTTATTACTGCGTTGCAGAACCCAGCCCTGTACCCCCACCCCGTGGATGGGTTCCAGCTCATCGAGACGCATATCTCCTGGGTCCTGCTCACGGGCGAGTACGCCTACAAGATCAAGAAGCCGATGAACTTCGGCTTTCTCGACTTCACCGGTCTGGACCAGCGCCAGCATTTCTGTAATGAAGAATTACGTCTGAACCAGCGCCTGACCGAAGGCCTGTACCTGGACGTTTTGCCGATCACCGGTAGCGTCGACGCGCCACAGCTCGGCGGTGAAGGCGAAGCCATCGAATACGCGCTGAAGATGCGCCAGTTCCCCCAGGGGCAGATGCTCAGCACCCTGCAGGCCAATGGCGAGCTCAACGCCACGCACATCGACCAGATGGCCCGGCAGATCGCTGAATTCCACCTGCAGGCACCACGCGTGCCAGTAGAGCACCCGCTGGGCACGCCTGAAAGCGTGATGGCGCCGGTGGAGCAGAACTTCGAGCAGATTCGCCCGTTCCTCAGCGACAAGGCCGACCTGCAGCAGCTCGACGCCCTGCAGGCCTGGGCCCGCAGCAGCTTCGAGCGCCTGCATGGCCTGCTGGAAAAGCGCAAGGCCAATGGCTTTATCCGTGAATGCCACGGTGACATTCACCTGGGCAACGCCACCCTGATCGATGGCAAGGTGGTGATCTTCGACTGCATCGAGTTCAACGAACCGTTCCGCCTGACCGACGTCTACGCCGACACCGGCTTCCTGGCCATGGACCTGGAAGACCGCGGCCTGAAGTGCCTGGCCCGCCGTTTCGTCAGCCAGTACCTGGAACTGACCGGCGATTACGAAGGCCTGGAACTGCTCAACTTCTACAAGGCCTACCGCGCCCTGGTGCGGGCCAAGGTCGCGCTGTTCAGCCTGCCGGCCGACGCCGATGGCGTGCAGCGTGCCACCACCCTGCGCACCTACCGCAATTACGCCAACCTGGCGGAAAGCTACAGCGCCATCCCGTCGCGCCTGCTGGCCATCACCCACGGTGTTTCAGCCGTGGGCAAAAGCCACGTGGCCATGCGCATGGTCGAGGCCCTGGGTGCGGTGCGCGTGCGTTCGGACGTGGAGCGCAAGCGCCTGTTCGGTGAACAGCAGCAGGCAGAAGCCGGCCAGCTGAGCGCCGGCATCTATGACCAGGATGCCAGCACCGCGACCTACCAGCGCCTGCATGAAGTGGCGGCAACCGTACTGCGTGCCGGTTTCCCGGTGGTGCTGGATGCCACCTACCTCAAGCGCGAGCAGCGCCAGGCCGCGGCTGACGTCGCCAGCCAGACCGGTGTGCCGTTCCTGATCCTCGATTGCCACGCGCCGGAGGCGGTGATCGCCAGCTGGCTGGGGCAGCGCCAGGCGGAGAACAGCGACCCGTCGGATGCCACCCTGGAGGTGGTCAAGGCGCAACAGGCCAGCCGTGAGGTACTGGATGCGCAGGAGTTGGTACAAAGCACCCGCGTTGATACCCAGGCGGCGGGCAGCATGGACCAGGTGATCGAGCAGATTCGCCAGCGTTTGCCGGGCCTGTAAGTACATCTTTGCCTGTTCTGGCCTCTTCGCGGGTAAACCCGCTCCTTCAAGGGCTCACCTCTGCCGTGTATAGGAGCGGGTTTACCCGCGAAGAGGCCAGGACAGGACAACTCATCCCCCCAGATGGCAAAAAGCCGCGTATTCCCCAACCCCCGCTACACTCCTCTCTGACCTGCTCGCGATTTATCTCCCAATGACCCGTTCAGCCATCGCAAGGAGGCTCGATGAACGATGAATTGCAGCATCTGAAGAACCTTGGCAAGACCTCTGCGCAGTGGCTGCATGCAGCCGGCATCCACAGTGCATCGGATCTGCGCCGCCTGGGCGCGGTGAGTGCGTACCAGGCCGTGAGAACACGAGGGTTCCGCGCATCGAAGGTGCTGTTGTATGCCATTGAAGGCGCCCTGCTGGACATGCACTGGAACGATTTGCCGCTTGAACGCAAAGAGGCGCTCAACCAACAACTGGATGCGAAAAGCCCTTCGCAAAAAATCCAGAATAATCGTGAAAAGGGGATTGACGTCTAAATGAGAATTGTTATGATTATCGCAACTGGTCGCGAGACTGGTTGGATAAGCTAAGAGCCCCTGGTTCGGACTCTCAGATTATCTCCTCATCAGGCTAATCACGGTTATTGACCCGGCAATTTGCCGGGTCTTTTTTTGCCTGTGGTTTGACCGGCCTTATCGCTTCAGCTGCGCGCAGTAATCCTGCTCCGGCATCGCTGCCGTGTACCACACGTAATCCGCCTGGCCTGCCTCGACCTGTTCACCCACTTCAGCCAGCAATAGCACCACGCTCTGCCCCTGCGCCCCCAGATCACTCAAGTGCAACGGCACGCCCAGGTCCTTGCGTACGTGATAAGCACCGGCACACAGCAGCGCTGGCTGCGGCGCCGCCAGCAGGCGCTCGGCCATGCGTCGGTCACGCTGCTGCTGCACGGCCAGCATCGCCGGTAGCTGGCTTTCTGGCAGCATGCCGCAATGCCCGGCGCGCACCTGCTCCAGCAAGGCAGCCTTCACCGGTGGTGCATTGGACCTTTCACCGCTCAATGAAGCCGGCTGTCGATAGGCCTGGCGCATTTCGCCAGGTGAAAGGTTGGCGGCCAGCAAAGGCATGCGCTGTTGCACGGCTTCCCGCACGATCGGCCCGTACAACTGCCAGTCCCAGCCCTCCTGCCAGGCCAGCGCCTTTGGCAAGTCTGCCGGCAAAGGCTGCCCCGCAAGCTTGTCCACGAGCGGCTGCTGTTCGGGTTGCAGCATCTCCAGCAACAGGCTGCCTTGGGCACGCTGGCCTTGCAGGGCGCGCAGCAGCCATAGTTGCAGCGCGTGATGGTCGGGGTTGTCGTGTTTTTCGCCAACCAGCACTCGCGGTGCGGCAGCCAGGCGTTGCACCAGCTGTTCGGGGTCGATTACCTGCCCGCTGGCGAGATCGACGATGTGCCCCAGTTCGCCATGGGAACGCCCTTCAGTGCTTTGCCAGGCAGGCAACGGTGGCAGGCTGGCCTGGCAGCCGCCCAGTGCCAGCAGCAGGCACAGCGAGAAACCGGACAGCAGCGGGTGTCGCATGGGCAGTTACCTCCATTGATGGCCTGCGCGGACCCTGTAGGAGCGGCCTTGTGTCGCGAAAGGGCTGCAGAGCGGCCCCAGGATTTCAGCGCAAATGCAGAAATTGTCGGGGCCGCTTTGCGGCCCTGTCGCGACGCAAGGCCGCTCCTACAAAGACCGCGCAACATGACTCTTAGCGGGTGATGATCAGCGGGTGCCCCCGTTCAGGGTGCGGCTGCACCAGCACATCGATCCCGTACACCGCCTTCAACGCCGCCGGCGTCAACACTGCTTCAGGCGTGGCAAACGCATGGCAGCGCCCCTGCTCCAGCAACAGGATACGGTCACAGTAGCGCGCCGCCAGGTTCAGGTCATGCAGGATCACCAGCACCGCAGCGCCACGCTCGGCAAAGCGGCGCACAGCCTCCAGTGTGGTGTGCTGGTGCAGCGGGTCGAGCATCGAAGTCGGCTCATCAAGCAGCAAGGTGGTGCCTTCCTCCCCCGGCCACAACTGCGCCAGTACACGGGCCAGGTGCACCCGCTGGCGCTCGCCGCCGGACAACGCCAGGTAACTGCGCTCCACCAGGTGCCAGGCATCCGCCGCCAGCAACGCTGCCTCGACAATTTCGGCATCCCGCCGCTGCCCGGTGCCATGGGGCATACGCCCCATGCCCACCACCTCCTCGACCCTGAACGAAAAGCCCAGGCTGGACACCTGCGGCAGTACCGCCAGGCGCCTGGCCCGTTCCTGCCCGGCCCAGTCCACCAGTGGCCGCCCCTGCAGCGTCACCTGGCCACGGTCCGCCGCCAGTTCGCCGCACAACGCCCCCAGCAGGCTGCTTTTGCCCGCACCGTTGGGGCCGAGCACACCCACCACCTGCCCGGGGTGCAACCGCAGATGAATGTCATGCAGTACTTCATTGTTGCCCCGCCGCAGATGCAGGCCCTCGACTTGCAACATCAGCTGCGCCCTCGCATCAGCAGGAACAGAAAGAACGGCGCACCGATGAAGGCCGTTACGATACCGATCGGCAGTTCGGCAGGTGCCAACAGCAGCCGTGCCGCCAGGTCAGCGAACAGCATCAGTACGCCACCGGCCAGCAGCGAGGCCGGCAGCACCACGCGGTGATCAGGCCCGGCCAGCAAGCGCACCAGGTGCGGTACCACCAGGCCGATGAAGCCGATCAGCCCGGCAGCCGCCACCGCAGCGCCAACGCCCAGCGCCGTGCAACACACCAGTTCGCGCTTGAGCCGCTCTACATCGACGCCCAGGTGGCGCGCCTCGGACTCACCCAGCAGCAGCGCATTCAGCGCCTTGGCTCGACGCGGTAGCCACACTGCCACCCCCGCAGCCACCAGCAACAACGGCCATAGCCGCTCGTAGCTGGCGCCATTGAGGCTGCCCAGGTTCCAGAAAGTCAGCGTGCGCAGGGTGGCATCATCGGCCAGGTAGGAGAACAGCCCTACAGCCGCACCGCCCAGCGCAGTCATTGCCACGCCCGCCAGTAGCATCGTGGCGACATTGGTCTGGCCATCGCGACGCCCAAGGCGGTAAACCAGCGCGGTGACGCCAAGCCCGCCAACAAACGCGCAGAACGACAGCATGTAAGGTGCGAAAACCTCCGGCAGGCCGCCAAACCAGGCACCGCCGACGATCGCGACCGCGGCCCCCATTGCTGCCCCGGCGGCCACCCCGACCAACCCGGGGTCGGCCAGCGGGTTGCGGAACAACCCCTGCATGGCCACCCCGGACAGCGCCAGCACTGCACCCACTGCCAGCCCCAGCAGGGTGCGCGGCAGGCGGATCTGGCCAAGGATCATCTCGGCCTGTTGCAGGCCATCGGCAGCGATTGGCAGGCCCAACAGGCGCAGCCCCGCGCGCAAGGTATCGAACAGCGGCAGGCTGACCGGCCCCAGCGCCAGCGACAGCCACACCGCCAACAGGCACAGCAGGCTCAGGCAAATGAACAACGTACGTGGCTGTACCCGCTGTTTCATTGTGCGAAGCTGGACTTGGCTGCCGGATAGAAGCTAGCTGCCAGCGATTGCAAGGTCGCCGGCAGGCGCGGCCCCAGGCCACCCACCAGCAGTGTCGGGTCAAGCGATACCAGGCGCTTCTCACGCACGGCACGCGATGCAGCCAGCGCCGGGTTTTCTTTCAAAAGCGCCTGCAAGGCCTGCTCATCGGCCAGCGCCCGGTCTGAGAACACGATCACATCCGGGTCCAGCGCGGCCAATGCCTCGTTGGAGAAACTCTTGTAGCCCTGATGTTCTGCCAGGTTACGCCCACCTGCCTGGCCCAGTAGCCAGTCGCCAGCAGTACCCTGCCCAGCGATCAGCGGCTTGGCCCCGGCATGCCCGACCAGCAGCAGCACCCCGGGTGCCTTGTGCCCGGCCTGGGCCTGCTTGACCTCGGCTTGCAGCGCTTGCAGCTGCTGGTGGTAGCCAGCCGACAATGCCGACGCTTGCTGTTCGGCGCCGAGCAGTTGCCCAAGGTGCTTGAGGTTTGCATCTACTGCCGCCAGCTCGGCCTTGCTGGAGAACAGTTCCACCCGTACGCCGGCCTTGCGGATTTGCGCCAGTACCGGCGGCGGGCCCATTTCTTCGGTGCCCACCAGCACATCCGGGCGCAGGCTGAGAATGCCTTCAGCCGACAACTGCCGCTGATAACCTACGCTGGGCAGTGATTTCAACGAGGCTGGGTGTTGGCTGGTGGTATCCACGCCAACCAGCCGCGCTTCACCGCCCAACGCGGTTATCCACTCGCTTAGCGCGCCACCGGCGCTGACCCAACGTTGCGGCAGCTCGGCCGCCAAGGCCTGGGTAGAGAGCACAAGGCTTGCACACAGGGCGAGCAAAGCGGCTGGACGGCGCATCATCGGGTTCCTTTTAAAGGCAGGTTGCACGCCTTGTGGCGGGCCGCGGAACTGCGCACCATAAGCAGCCGGGCGCAGCGAATGCGGGCAATTTGATAATTATTCGCATTGAAGCGTCAAGCCATCATCTGTTTCACGAGTCGTCCTTGCCATGCATTTCCTTTGTACTTCACACAGCCTGGCCGAAGGCCAAAGCCGCGCCTTCAGCGTAGACGGCCTCGAACTGTTCGGCGTACGCCGCCAAGGGCAGGTGTTCCTGTACCGCAACCGCTGCCCGCACAAGGGTATCCCGTTGAACTGGGCAGAAGACGCGTTTCTCGATGACAGCGCCAGCCTCATCCACTGCGCCCATCACGGCGCACTGTTCCTGATTGAAAGCGGGGAATGCGTGGCCGGCCCCTGTGAAGGTGAACAGCTGCAGGCCTTGGGCTGCCGCGAGGACAGCCAGGGCATCTGGCTCAAGGGTTGAGCAGCACCGGTAGGCGGCGGTCGATGACGATGCCTTCGGGGTCCAGGCGCACGCCATAGGCCAGCACCTCCACCCCATCCGCCACCGCGGCCCGCAAGGCCTGGGCATAGGCCGCATCAATTTCCTCGGCCGGGCGCACGGCATCGACGCCGGTCAGGTTCACGCAATACAGCTGCACCGCCCGCACGCCCTGCCTGGCCAGCTTGGCCAATTCGCGCAGGTGCTTGGCCCCGCGCTGGGTCACCGCATCGGGGAACGCCGCGACGCGGCTGTCGGGGTAACCCAAGGTCGCGCTCTTGACCTCGACGTAGGCCGGCGCACCGTCAAACTCCAGGCGAAAGTCGATACGGCTGCCTTCCTCGCCATAGGCCACTTCACGCTTCAGTGCGGTAAACCCGGCGAGCTCGGTGATGGTGCCGGCGCGCAGGGCCTCTTCGACCAGCGCGTTGGCGCGCCCGGTATTCACGCAGGCCAGCCGCCCCTGTGGGGTTTCGCTGATTTCCCAGGTGCCGGGCAGCTTGCGCTTGGGGTCGTTGGAGCGGCTGAACCACACCTGCCCGCCTTCAAGCATGCAGTTGAGCATGGAACCGGTGTTCGGGCAGTGAATGGTCAGTAGTTCGCCGCTGGCCAATTCGATATCGGCCAGAAAACGCTTGTAGCGACGCAGCAGGCGGCCGTGTTCAAGTGCAGGAGAAAAACGCATCAGCCTTGCCAGCTCCGCAGGCCACGGGCAATCCGCAGCACCGCCTCTTCCAGGCGCGGCAGGCTCTGGGTATAGGCAAAGCGCACATGGTGCCCGGCCAGGTGACGCCCGAAATCCAGGCCCGGCGTAAAGGCCAGGTGCTCGGTCTCCAGGAAATGCCGGCAGAAGGCGAACGCGTCACCGCCAAAGGCGCTGATATCGGCGTACAGGTAGAACGCGCCCTGCGGTTCGACGGCAATGCGGAAGCCCAGTTCGCGCAGCGCAGGCAACAGGTAGTCGCGGCGGCGGGCAAATTCGGCACGGCGTTCTTCGAAGATCGCCAGGGTTTCAGGCAGGAAACACGCCAATGCGGCGTGCTGGGCCATGCTCGGCGCGCTGATGTACAGGTTCTGCGCCAGCTTCTCCAGGTCGGCCACTGCGCCACGCGGCGCCACCAACCAGCCCAGACGCCAGCCGGTCATGCCGAAATACTTGGAAAAACTATTCAGGACGAACGCTGAGTCGTCGACTTCCAGCACGCTGGGCGCATCCATGCCATAGGTCAGGCCATGGTAGATCTCGTCCACTACCAGGTGGCCATGCCGCTGATGGGTGGCCTTGGCCAGGCCGGCGAGCTCTTCGCGGTTCAGTACGGTGCCAGTGGGGTTGGCCGGCGAAGCGACCAGGGCGCCAACGGTGTCCTTGTCCCAGTAGCGGTCGACCAGATCTTCGGTCAGTTGGTAATTCACCTCCGGCCCCACCGGCACCAGCTGCGCGCCGCCTTCGACCAGGCGCAGGAAGTGACGGTTGCATGGGTAGCCCGGGTCGGCCAGCAGCCAGTGCTTGCCCGGGTCGACCAGCAGGCTGCTGGCCAGCAGCAGCGCGCCGGAGCCGCCTGGGGTAATGAGAATGCGCTCAGGGTCTATGCTCAGGCCATAGCGCTGGGCATAAAAGCCGGCAATCGCCTCGCGCAGGGCCGGCAGGCCGCGTGCGGCGGTGTAGCGGGTATGCCCGGCGGCCAGCGCGGCCTGGCCAGCAGCGACGATAGGCGCGGCGGTGGTGAAATCCGGCTCGCCGATTTCCAGGTGGATCACGTCGTGCCCCGCCGCCTGCAGCTCGTTGGCCCGGGCAAGCAGCGCCATTACATGGAAGGGTTCAATGGCGCGGCTGCGCGCGCTGTAGGGATGGGCCATGACCTTCTCTCAATAGCGACTAAACTGGAGATTCTACCCCTGCAAACGATCGAACGTCCCGCCCAGGTCAGTGTCAATAAGCAGGATCGGGCGGGCTAGCGCACCCCCGATCTATCTGGTAAGTTCGGCGGCTCGCAGTCGCAGGGCCGGCGGTCGCCGGAGATGGAGCATCCTGCGCATTGGATCAGATGAGTGAGAGGCGGTCTATTCATGTCCACCGTAGAAAAGCAAAAACCCGGTCAAACCATGTACGGTGTCGAGCCCTATAAAGAGACCAAGGGCGAAGAGTACATGGGTGAGCCCATGAAGAAGCATTTCACCAAGCTTCTCAACGCCTGGAAAGGCGAGCTCATGCAGAGTGTGGATCGCACCGTAGACCACATGAAGGATGAAGCTGCGAACTTCCCGGACCCGGCCGACCGCGCCAGCCAGGAAGAAGAATTTGCTCTGGAGCTGCGCAACCGTGACCGCGAGCGCAAGCTGATCAAGAAGATCGACAAGACCCTGCAAAAGATTCAGGACGAAGACTACGGCTGGTGCGAATCGTGCGGCATCGAGATCGGCCTGCGCCGCCTGGAAGCCCGCCCTACCGCCGACCTGTGCTTCGACTGCAAGGAAATCGCCGAGAAAAAGGAAAAAACGGTCGGCAAAGGCTGATCTTTCTTCCACCTGAACGGGGCGCATCATGCGCCCCGTTTCATTTATATGCCTAGCCAGACCATGACCGACTCCAGCTACATCGGGCGTTTCGCCCCCACCCCCAGCGGCTTCCTGCACTTTGGCTCGCTGGTCGCGGCCCTCGCCTCCTGGTTGGATGCCCGCGCTGTCAACGGCCGCTGGCTGCTGCGCATGGAAGACACCGACCCGCCCCGGGAAATGCCCGGCGCGCGCGATGCCATCCTGCAAACGCTTGAGCGTTACGGCCTGGAATGGGACGGCGAGGTGGTGTTCCAGAGCCAGCGCCACGACGCCTATGCCGCCGTGGTCGACCGCCTGTTCAATATGGGCCTGGCCTATGCCTGCACTTGCTCACGCAAGCAGTTGGAAGGCTACAACGGTATCTACCCGGGCTTTTGCCGCAACGCCGGGCATGCCCGTGAAGGGGCGGCCATCCGCTTGCGGGTGCCGGAACTGATCTACCGCTTTACCGACCGGGTGCAAGGTGATTACCAGCAACACCTGGGCCGCGAGGTGGGCGATTTCGTCATCCAGCGCCGCGACGGGCTGTACGCGTATCAGCTGGCGGTGGTACTGGACGATGCCTGGCAGGGTGTTACCGACATCGTGCGCGGCGCCGACCTGCTCGACAACACCCCGCGTCAGCTGTACCTGCAAGAGTTGCTGGGCTTTTCGCAGCCGCGTTACCTGCACATTCCGCTGATCGTGCAGCCGGACGGACACAAGCTGGGCAAGTCGTACCGCTCGCCGCCGCTGCAGGCCGAACATGCCACGCCGCTGTTGTTGCGTGCGTTGCGGGCGCTGGGGCAGGAAGCAGACACCGACTTGCTGCTGGCTACGCCGGCTGAGGTGTTGGCAATGGCCCGCCAGCAGTGGCGGCCAGAGGCGATTGCCCAGCGGACAACGGTGCCAGAGGCTGATTTGCGCTGAGCCTCGGATCTTACCGGCCAATGCGGTCAGTGTAGGAGCGGCCTTGCCGGGGCGCCGGACCGGTCGGATGGGCTGCAAAGCAGCCCCGGCATATGTGCGTCAGCGCTGAAATCCTGGGGCCGCTGCGCGCCCCATCGCGACACAAGGCCGCTCCTACAGGGATCGCATAATGCTGAAAACTGCGTACCTCTCCGAAAAACAAAAGCCCAACAAATTCAAACCCTTGGCTAACCCCATCGATTCCCGCTAGCATCCCCCCAGCCATTTGCGCCAATAATAAGTCCAAGCCCGCAGCGCCCAACCATCGAGGCCAGCATGTACATCTATCGTTTGGTCCTGCTTCTGGTCGTGGGGATCTACCTGTTCTCCCCGGCCATCATGGACTGGTGGATCGAGCCGACCGGAGCCTGGTACCGCCCCTACCTGCTCTGGCTGATCCTGATCGTCGTCACCTTCATCCTGCAGAGCCAACGAGATGCCGATGAGCTTTAGCCTGACCCAGATGATCCTGATCAGCGCCGGGTACCTCATGGTGCTGTTCGGCGTGGCCTGGATCAGTGAGCGCGGGTTGATCCCGCGCGCCATCATTCGCCACCCGCTCACCTACACCCTGTCGCTGGGTGTGTACGCCAGTGCCTGGGCCTTCTATGGCTCGGTGGGCCTGGCCTACCAGTACGGCTACGGCTTCCTGGCCTGTTACCTGGGGGTGTCCGGGGCGTTCCTGCTGGCACCGGTGCTGCTTTACCCGATCCTGAAAATCACCCGCACCTACCAGCTTTCATCGCTGGCCGACCTGCTGGCGTTCCGCTTCCGCAGCACCTGGGCCGGGGCATTGACCACCATCATCATGCTGATCGGCGTGCTGCCGTTGCTGGCCCTGCAGATCCAGGCGGTGGCCGACTCCATCAGCATCCTCACCGGTGAACCGGTCAAGGCCCGGGTGGCCTTTGCCTTCTGCGTGCTGATCATCCTGTTCACCATCTTTTTCGGCTCGCGGCACATTGCCACGCGCGAAAAGCACGAAGGGCTGGTATTCGCCATTGCCTTCGAGTCGGTGATCAAGTTGCTGGCGCTGGGCGGCATCGGGTTGTACGCCTTGTACGGCGTATTCGGCGGCCCGCACGAGCTGGAAGTCTGGCTGCTGCAGAACCAGACCGCACTGGCGGCCCTGCACACCCCGCTGCAGGAAGGCCCATGGCGCACCCTGTTGCTGGTGTTCTTCGCCTCGGCCATCGTCATGCCGCACATGTACCACATGGCCTTTACCGAAAACCTCAACCCGCGCTCGCTGGTCAGCGCCAGCTGGGGCCTGCCGCTGTTCCTGCTGCTGATGAGCCTGGCCGTGCCGCTGGTGCTGTGGGCCGGCCTGCGCCTGGGCGCCAGCACCAACCCCGAGTACTTCACCTTGGGGCTGGGGATCGCCGCCAACAATCAGGCGCTGACACTGCTGGCCTACGTGGGCGGGCTTGCGTCTGCCAGCGGGCTGATTATCGTCACGACCCTGGCCTTGTCAGGCATGGCCCTCAACCACCTGGTGCTACCGCTGTACCAGCCGCCTGCCGAGGGCAATATCTACCGCTGGCTGAAGTGGACCCGCCGCGCGCTGATCGTCGCCATCATCACTGCCGGCTTCATGTTCTACCTGACCCAGAACAACCATCAGAGCCTGGCCAATCTCGGGATCGTCGCCTTCGTCGCCACCTTGCAGTTCCTGCCAGGTGTCCTGTCGGTACTGTACTGGCCAACCGCTAACCGCCGCGGTTTCATCGCCGGGCTGCTGGCCGGGACACTGGTGTGGACTGTTACCATGCTGCTGCCGCTGCTGGGCAACCTGCAGGGCTTCTACATTCCGCTGCTGGACATGATCTATGTGCTGGACGATACCAGCTGGCACATGGCGGCCATCGCGTCGCTGGCAGCCAACGTGCTGCTGTTCACCCTGATCTCGCTGTTCACCAACGCCAGCACCGAAGAGGTCAGCGCCGCTGAAGCCTGCGCGGTGGACAACGTGCGCCGGCCACAGCGCCGCGAGCTGCACGCTGCCTCGCCGCAGGAATTCGCCACCCAGCTGGCCAAGCCACTGGGTGCCAAGGCTGCGCAAAAGGAAGTGGAGCAAGCCCTGCGCGACCTGTACCTGCCGTTCGACGAGCGCCGCCCTTATGCCCTGCGCCGCCTGCGTGACCGCATCGAAGCCAACCTGTCGGGCCTGATGGGGCCGAGCGTGGCCCAGGACATGGTCGAAACCTTCCTGCCATACAAGTCCGGTAACGAAAACTACGTGACCGAGGACATTCACTTCATCGAAAGCCGCCTGGAAGACTACCACTCGCGCCTGACCGGCCTGGCCGCCGAACTCGATGCCCTGCGCCGCTACCACCGCCAGACCCTGCAGGAACTGCCCATGGGCGTCTGCTCGCTGGCCAAGGACCAGGAAATCCTGATGTGGAACAAGGCCATGGAAGAACTCACCGGCATCGCCGCCAAGCACGTGGTCGGCTCACGCCTGGTCACCATCGCCGAACCCTGGCGCGGGCTGCTGCAAGGCTTCATCAACGTACCCGACGAACACCTGCACAAACAGCGCCTGGCACTCGACGGCCAGCCGCGCTGGTTGAACCTGCACAAGGCAGCCATCGACGAGCCACTGGCCCCCGGTAACAGTGGCCTGGTGCTGCTGGTCGAGGACCTTACCGAAACCCAGGCCCTGGAAGACAAGCTGGTGCATTCCGAGCGGCTGGCCAGCATTGGCCGCCTGGCTGCGGGCGTGGCCCACGAGATCGGCAACCCGATCACCGGCATCGCCTGCCTGGCGCAGAACCTGCGCGAGGAACGCGACGGCGATGGCGAAATCATCGAGCTGTCCAGCCAGATTCTCGACCAGACCAAGCGGGTGTCGCGCATCGTCCAGTCGCTGATGAGCTTTGCCCATGCCGGTGGCAGCCACCAGAACAGCGAAGAGCCGGTGTGCCTGGCCGAAGTGGCGCAGGACGCCATCGGTCTGCTGGCGTTGAACCGGCGCAATTTCGAAGTACAGTTCTTCAACCTCTGCGACCCGGACCACTGGGCCGAGGGGGACCCGCAGCGCCTGGCCCAGGTGCTGATCAACCTGCTCTCCAACGCCCGCGACGCCTCACCGCCGGGCAGCGCCGTGCGCGTGCGCAGCGAAGTCAGCGAGCACACCGTCGACCTGATCGTCGAGGACGAGGGCAGCGGGATCCCGAAGAACATCCAGGACCGCTTGTTCGAACCGTTCTTCACCACCAAGGACCCGGGCGAAGGAACCGGACTGGGGCTCGCTCTGGTCTATTCCATCGTGGAAGAGCATTATGGGCAAATCACCATCGACAGCCCGGCCGACATCGAACGGCAACGTGGCACCCGGATCCGCGTGACCCTGCCCCGGCATGTCGTAGCGACGTCCCCTGAAATTCGAGACCGTCGAGAGAATTGAATCAATGCCGCACATTCTGATCGTCGAAGACGAAACCATCATCCGCTCGGCCTTGCGTCGTCTGCTTGAGCGGAACCAGTACCAGGTCAGCGAAGCCGGCTCGGTGCAGGAAGCCCAGGAACGCTTCAGCATTGCCACCTTTGACCTGATCGTCAGTGACCTGCGCCTGCCTGGTGCGCCTGGCACCGAACTGATCAAGCTTGGCCAGGGCACGCCGGTGCTGATCATGACCAGCTACGCCAGCCTGCGCTCGGCGGTGGACTCGATGAAAATGGGCGCGGTGGACTACATCGCCAAGCCCTTCGACCACGACGAAATGCTGCAAGCGGTGGCGCGTATCCTGCGCGACCGGCAGAACGCCCCCGCCGCTGCACCGGCTGCCGAGCCACGCGCCAGCAACGGCAAGGCCGCCCCGGCCGACAAAGCCAGCGCGGCAGCGGCCAATGGCGAAATCGGCATCATCGGCTCGTGCCCGCCCATGCAGGACATGTACAGCAAGATCCGCAAGGTCGCGCCGACCGACTCCAATGTGTTGATCCAGGGCGAATCGGGTACCGGTAAGGAACTGGTGGCCCGCGCCCTGCACAACTTGTCACGACGGGCCAAGGCGCCGATGATTTCGGTGAACTGCGCAGCCATCCCCGAGACCTTGATCGAATCCGAACTGTTCGGCCACGAAAAAGGTGCCTTCACCGGCGCCAGCGCCGGTCGTGCCGGCCTGGTCGAAGCCGCCGACGGCGGTACGCTGTTCCTCGATGAAATTGGTGAACTGCCCCTGGAAGCCCAGGCCCGCCTGCTGCGCGTGCTGCAGGAGGGCGAGATTCGCCGGGTGGGTTCAGTGCAGTCGCAAAAGGTCGACGTGCGCCTGATCGCGGCGACCCACCGCGACCTGAAGAACCTGGCCAAGGCCGGCCAGTTCCGTGAAGACTTGTATTACCGCCTGCACGTGATTGCCCTGAAGCTTCCGGCCCTGCGCGAGCGCGGCAGCGACGTCAACGAAATTGCCAGCGCCTTCCTGGCCCGCCAGAGCGCGCGCATCGGCCGTGACGACCTGCATTTCTCGGCAGAAGCCGAACAGGCCATTCGTCACTACAGCTGGCCGGGTAACGTGCGTGAGCTGGAAAACGCCGTGGAGCGTGCGGTGATCCTCAGCGAGAGTGCGGAAATTTCTGCCGAGCTGCTGGGCATCGACATCGAACTGAGCGACCTGGAGGAAGACGACATCCTCGACAACGCCCTGGTGGTGGCGAGTGCGGCCAGTGCCAGCCACGAGCCGACCGAGGACCTGTCGCTGGAGGATTATTTCCAGCACTTTGTGCTTGAGCATCAAGACCATATGACCGAGACCGAGCTGGCACGCAAGCTCGGCGTCAGCCGCAAGTGCCTGTGGGAACGCCGCCAGCGTCTGGGCATTCCGCGGCGTAAGAGCAACGCTACCAGCGAGTAACGACCTGCGCACCGTACACCTCAACATGTGTGGCGCCGATGAGACGAGCGCCGCAGGTGTTCGCCGTGACAAATTCAGCGCCTGAGAGGCCGAGCGCCGCAGGTGTTCGCCATGACACATTCAGCGCCTATGAAATCGAGCGCCGCCCGCGCGGCGCTTCGCGGGTAAACCCGCTCCTACGTTTGTTTCGGGCCAATTATTCCTGTGGGATTCGCGCGCGAACGCCTTGGTGCATGGCTCGGTATCGCGTCGTACCAACAAGGCGGTCGCGCGCGTCTGGCACAGGATGAACTGGCCCGAAACAAACGTAGGAGCGGGTTTACCCGCGAAGCGCCGCGCGGGCGGCGCTCGATTTCACAGGCGCTGAATGTGTCATGGCGAACACCTGCGGCGCTCGATTTCACAGGCGCTGAATTTCTCACGGCGAACACCTGGCGGCGCTCGGCCTCCCCTGCCCCGCACCTGTCACGGCGAACACCCCAGGTAACACCTCACTCCCTCGCAAAAATCTGTTACCCAACCTTTCAGCCGTAACAGTTCCCGAGGCGTACGGTAACGAAATCACGATATTTTCGAGCTTCCGAAAATCGCGGAATCATCCCAACCGCTTGATTTTACTAGGTTTAGCAAAGTTGGCACGGCACCTGCTATATGCTTAGTACAAAAACAATAACAAGCACTGAAACCTAAAATAAGAACAAGACGAAACGGCTCACGCACAATAAAAACAAGACGGCGGAGGCGCAGCTAACTGATTCTTTTGGAGAGGATGCGTGTTTGGGGCTTGCCCCACGACCAGGCAGAGAACAACAAAAACTGCACTAAAAAGCAGCGCCTGAACTGGTTGGATCGACAGATCAACGTGACATCAGCGGCCAAAGCAATCCGTTTGCTCTTTACCCCCGGTTTGGGGGTCGTCCACAAGTTTCTAGATTTGTGGGCAGGGCACTCAACAAAAACAAAAAGCCCAGCAAAAAAATAATAAGAGCACGCAACGACACTTCTTGGGGAGCTTAGGCTCCCCTTGTCGTTTCTGTCATTCCTGCAGGCATCCTGCTACCCGCCTACACCATTCCCTGAGTAAATGCTAGAATCCCCGCCCATCATGCGGCCATTCTCCTATTCTTGGCCGAACATTCCTTCAAACAGTGCATCCCATGCTGAAGAAGCTGTTCCAGTCGTTCCGCCCGCCCGTACCGGGCCAGCACCACAGGCGCACCACGCCTGAGGTGATCAACAAGAGCCAGCACTCGCTGCAGCGCCACCAGTTCAGCCGCCATGCGGTGAACATCGTCGAGCGCCTGCAAAGTGCGGGTTACCAGGCCTACCTGGTCGGTGGCTGCGTCCGCGACCTGATGCTGGGCATCACACCAAAAGACTTCGACGTGGCCACCAGTGCCACGCCCGAACAGGTCCGTGCCGAGTTCCGTAACGCGCGCATCATTGGCCGCCGCTTCAAGCTGGTCCACGTGCATTTCGGCCGTGAGATCATCGAAGTCGCCACATTCCGCGCGCCGCACTCGGAAGACGACCAGGGTGACAGCCACCGTTCGTCGCATAACGCCAGTGGGCGCATCCTGCGTGACAACGTGTACGGCACCCTGGAAGAGGACGCGCAACGCCGTGACTTCACCATCAACGCCCTGTACTACGACCCGGTTAGCGAGCGCATCCTCGACTACGCCAACGGCGTACATGACGTGCGCAACCGCCTGCTGCGGCTGATCGGCGACCCGACCCACCGTTACCAGGAAGACCCGGTGCGCATGCTGCGCGCGGTGCGTTTCGCCGCCAAGCTGGACTTCGGCATCGAGAAGCACACCTTCAAGCCGATCCGCGAACTGGCCCCGTTGCTGCGCGAAATTCCGCCAGCACGCCTGTTCGAAGAGTGCCTGAAGCTGTTCCTTTCCGGCCAAGGTGCCATTGCCTTCGAAATGCTGGTCGACCTGGAACTGTTCGAGCCGTTGTTCCCGGCCAGTGCACACGCCCTGGAAGAGCGCCCTACCTACACCCACACGCTTATCAGCCAGGCACTGAACAACACCGACCTGCGCGTGAAGCAGGGCAAACCGGTGACGCCAGCCTTCCTTTTCGCTGCACTTCTGTGGCCTGCCCTGCCGTCCCGTGTACTGCACCTGCAGAACCAAGGCGTGCCGCCAATTCCAGCCATGAACGGCGCAGCCCACGACCTGATCGCCGAGCAGTGCGCGCGCATTGCCATCCCCAAGCGCTTCACCCTGCCGATCCGCGAGATCTGGGACATGCAGGAACGCCTGCCACGCCGCAGCGGCAAGCGCGCCGACCTGCTGCTGGACAACCCGCGTTTCCGTGCCGGTTACGACTTCCTGCTGCTGCGTGAAAGCGCCGGCGAGGAAACCGACGACCTCGGCCAGTGGTGGACCGACTATCAGGATGCCAACGACAGCGAGCGCCGCGAGATGATCCGCGAGCTGGGTAGCCGTGATGAAGGCACCGGCGCCGGCCCGCGCAAACGCAAGCGCAGCGGTAGCAAGCGCAAGCGTGGTGGCGACGAGGCATTCGAGTGACCACCCGCGCCTACGTTGGCCTGGGCAGCAACCTGGATGCACCTGCCGAGCAGCTGCGCAGCGCCTTGCAGGCGCTGGACCAGCTCGAAGCCACACGCCTGGTAGCGGCCTCGGCCTTGTACACCAGCGATTCGCTGCTGCCTGGCCAGCCCCGCTACACCAACGCAGTCGCCGCGCTGGACACCACCCTGGCACCCCTGGCCCTGCTCGACGCGCTGCAGGCCATCGAGAACGGCCAGGGCCGGGTACGCAAGGAACGCTGGGGCCCACGCACACTGGACCTGGACATCCTGCTGTTCGGCGACCAGGTACTCGACGAGCCCCGCCTGAAAGTGCCGCATTACCACATGCACGCCCGCCCGTTCGTGCTGTACCCGCTGGCCGAACTGGTACCCGGCGATTTCCGCCTGGCCGATGGCCGCGTTCTTGCGCAACTGCTCGACGAGTGCCCATTCGTCGGCCTGGAACGCCTGTAAACCGGGCGTTCCAGCCAGCCATACCGCTACGGTAACGCCAGTAACACCCTGATCGTAACAATGCGGTAACAGGGTGATTGACTTCCCCCACCTCGCTCACGACTATAGGCGTCCCGTGTGGCACCAAAGTGCCGCATACCCGTATTTAGGCCCGGACGGACCTGTGCCCGAACATCACGCGCGATGATGTGCCGCTCCGGAAGATGACTACACGCGTTGAATGCAGTCGTTTTTTACAGCGCCTGAACGAGGAATTTCCTACATGCCTGAAGTAACCCTCACCACCCTCAATGGCCTCAAGGCCAAGGGTGAAAAAATCACCATGCTGACCTGCTACGACGCAACCTTCGCCAAGGTCGCCAGCCAGGCTGGCATTGAAGTGTTGCTGGTGGGCGACTCGCTGGGGATGGTCCTGCAGGGCCACGACAGCACCTTGCCGGTAACCACGGCGGACATGGCCTACCATACCGCCAGCGTCAAACGCGGCAACGATGGCGCGCTGATCCTTGCCGACCTACCGTTCATGGCCCACGCCACCCCTGAGCAGGCCTTTGCCAACAGCGCTACGCTGATGCAGGCCGGCGCCCACATGGTCAAGATCGAAGGCGCCGCCTGGCTGGCCGAGACCATTCGCCTGCTGGCCGAACGTGGCGTGCCGGTGTGTGCGCACATGGGCCTGACCCCACAAACCGTCAACGTGCTGGGCGGCTACAAAGTGCAAGGCCGCCAGGAAGCCCAGGCCCGGCAGATGCGTGCCGACGCCATTGCCCTGGAGCAAGCCGGTGCAGCCATGCTGCTGCTGGAATGCGTGCCCAGCGAACTGGCGGCGGAAATCACCAATGCCGTAGGCATCCCGGTGATCGGCATTGGCGCCGGCAGCGCCACCGATGGCCAGGTACTGGTACTGCACGACATGCTCGGCCTGTCGCTGACGGGTCGGGTACCGAAGTTCGTGAAGAACTTCATGCAAGGCCAGCCGGATATCCACAGCGCCCTCGTCGCGTACGTCGAGGCGGTCAAGCAAGTCAGCTTCCCAGGCAGCGAACACGGGTTCAGTGCATGAATACAGTCAAGACCGTCCGCGAACTACGCGCAGCAGTAGCCCGCGCCCGCGGTGAGGGCAAGCGCATCGGCTTCGTGCCGACCATGGGCAACCTGCACAGCGGCCACGCTGCGCTGGTAACCAAGGCCGCGCAGCGCGCCGACTTCGTGGTCGCCAGTATCTTCGTCAACCCGCTGCAGTTCGGCGCCAACGAAGACCTCGACAAGTACCCACGCACACTGGCCGCCGACCAGGAGCGCCTGCTGCAGGCCGGCTGTAACCTGCTGTTCGCGCCCACCGTGGACGAGATGTACCCCGACGGCATGAGCGTGCAAACCCGCGTCAGCGTGCCCCAGCTTTCCGAAGGCCTGTGCGGCGCCAGCCGGCCCGGGCATTTCGAAGGTGTAGCCACAGTGGTCAGCAAGCTGTTCAACATGGTCCAGCCGGACCTTGCGGTATTCGGTGAAAAGGACTTTCAACAACTGGCGGTGATCCGCGCCATGGTGCGCGACCTGAACATGCCGGTGCAGATCATTGGCGAGCCCACCGTACGGGCCGAAGATGGCCTGGCGCTGTCGTCGCGCAATGGTTACCTCACGCCGGAGCAGCGTAGTGCTGCACCAGCGCTGTACCGCACGTTGCAGCAGATTGCGGCGGGCATTGGCCGGGGACAGCGGGATTTTGCTGCGCTGGTTGCCGAAGGGCAGGCGCAACTGGCTGCGGCGGGTTTCCGCCCGGACTACTTGGAAGTGCGCCATGCCGTGAGCCTGCGCCCGGCAGTGATCGATGATCGCGACCTGGTGGTGATTGCGGCGGCTTACATGGGGAACACCCGGTTGATCGACAACCTTTACCTGCATGTGGAAGAGAAGACCGCATAAAGGCCTGGGGCTGCCTTGCAGCCCATTCGCGGGACAAGCCCGCTCCTACACAGATCGCGCTCCTCTGTGGGAGCGGCCTTGTGTCGCGATAGGGGCGCAAAGCGCCCCCAAATTCCCCCGCCATACCCATTCCCTGTAAGTGGCCTATGCCTATAATGATGCCAGCCTGAACCCGGCAACGACTGCCGTGTCCAAGGTCTCACCACGCACCAAGGGAACCCCGCGCAATGGCGTATTACCGTACTCCCCACGATGTGACGGCCCTGCCCGCCTGGCAGGCGCTTCAGCAACACCGCGATGCCATGCAGAGCTTCAGCATGCGCGAAGCCTTTGCCGCCGATGCCAAGCGCTTCGACCAGTTCTCCCTTAGCGCTTGCGGTCTGTTCCTCGACTATTCGAAAAACCTGATTACTGAACAAAGCCGCGACCTGCTGGTCAACCTGGCCAACGAAGTGGGCCTGCAGGACGCCATCAAGTCGATGTTCAGCGGCGAAATCATCAACGCCTCCGAAGGCCGCCCGGTGCTGCATACCGCCCTGCGCCGACCCGTAGGTGACAAACTCAGCGTCAACGGCGTGAACGTCATGCCGGAAGTGCACAAGGTACTCAACCAGATCACCGAACTGGTTGGCCGCATCCATGACGGCCTGTGGCGTGGCTACAGCGAGAAGCCGATCACCGACGTGGTCAACATCGGCATCGGCGGCTCGTTCCTCGGCCCCGAGCTGGTCTCCGAGGCGTTGCTGCCCTACGCCCAGCGCGGCGTGCGCTGCCACTACCTGGCCAACATCGACGGCAGCGAGTTCCACGAGCTGTCGGCCAACCTGCGCGCCGAAACCACCCTGTTCATCGTCTCGTCGAAGTCGTTCAACACCCTCGAGACCCTGAAAAACGCCATGGCCGCACGCACCTGGTACCTGGCCCAGGGCGGATCGGAAGCCGAGCTGTACCGCCACTTCATTGCGGTCTCCAGCAACAAGGCCGCCGCCGTGGCCTTCGGCATCCGCGAAGAGAACATCTTCCCGATGTGGGACTGGGTGGGTGGCCGCTACTCGCTGTGGTCGGCCATCGGTCTGCCAATCGCCCTGGCCATCGGCACCGCCAACTTCAAGGAGCTGCTTTCCGGTGCCTACACCATGGACCAGCATTTCCAGACCGCGCCGTTCGACAAGAACATGCCCGTGCTGCTGGCCCTGCTGGGCGTGTGGTATGGCAATTTCTGGGGCGCCAGCAGTCACGCGATCCTGCCCTACGACCATTACCTGCGTAACATCACCAAGCACTTGCAGCAGCTGGACATGGAGTCCAACGGCAAAAGCGTGCTGCAAGATGGCACCCCGGTGAAAACCGATACCGGCCCGGTCATCTGGGGTGGCGTCGGCTGTAACGGCCAGCACGCCTACCACCAGTTGCTGCACCAGGGCACCCAGCTGATTCCGGCCGACTTCATCGTGCCGGTCGTGAGCTTCAACCCAGTAGCCGACCATCACCAGTGGCTGTATGCCAACTGCCTGTCGCAGAGCCAGGCGCTGATGCTGGGTAAAACCCGCGAAGAAGCCGAAACCGAACTGCGTGGCAAAGGCCTGAACGAAGCGGACATCGAAAAGCTGGCCCCGCACAAGGTGATCCCGGGCAACCGCCCGAGCAACACGCTGGTGGTCGAGCGCATCAGCCCGCGCCGCTTGGGCGCGTTGGTGGCGATGTACGAGCACAAGGTGTTCGTGCAGAGCGTGATCTGGGGTATCAACGCCTTTGACCAGTGGGGCGTGGAGCTGGGCAAGGAACTGGGCAAGGGCGTTTACCAGCGCTTGGTCGGCAGCCTGGAAGACAGCGCTGAAGATGGCTCGACCCAAGGCCTGATCAACTACTTCCGCGGCCGTCACCGCGGGTGATCCCAACGCCACACAGTCGCTCTGTGTAGGAGCGGCCTTGTGTCGCGATGGGCCGCAAAGCGGCCCCAACAATTGATGCACCAGTGCTGAAATCCTGGGGCCGCGTTGCGGCCCATCGCGACGCAAGGCCGCTCCTACAGGGACCGCACAAACTTCAACTGTGGGGCCGGCACAGGCGGAACACCTCCCCCAGCTACACTGTCCTATCGAATAGCCGTTGCAGTCCCTCGCCCCTTACAAGAGCAGGACCACCCGCCATGTTCGATATCCGCAATTACCCCCAGGCCCTGGCCGTCAGCCAGGCCGCCGCCCTCACTCCCGACGACTACCAACGCCTGTACCGCCAGTCGGTCGACGACCCCGACGGTTTCTGGGCCGAACAAGCCAAACGCCTGGACTGGATCAAGCCCTGGTCAAGCGTGCAGCAATGCGACCTGAAAACCGGCAAGGCGCGCTGGTTCGACGGTGCTCAGCTCAACGTCAGCTACAACTGCATCGATCGCCACCTGGCCCGGCGCGGCGAACAGACCGCCCTGCTGTGGGAAGGTGACGACCCGAAAGATTCCAAGGCCATTACTTACCGCGAGCTGCACCGCCAGGTCTGCCGCCTGGCCAACGCCCTGAAAGCACGCGGCGTGAAGAAAGGCGACCGGGTGTGCATCTACATGCCGATGATCCCCGAAGCCGCCTTCGCCATGCTCGCCTGCACCCGTATCGGCGCCATCCACTCGGTGGTGTTCGGCGGTTTCTCCCCCGATGCCCTGCGCGACCGCATTCTCGATGCCGACTGCCGCACCGTGATCACCGCCGATGAAGGCGTGCGCGGTGGCAAGCGCATCCCGCTCAAACACAACGTCGACAAGGCCCTGGCCAGCTGCCCCGCAGTCAGCAGCGTCTTCGTGGTGCGCCGCACCGGTGGCGAGGTTGCCTGGGCCGAGGGCCGCGACCTCTGGTACCTCGAGGCCACGGAAAAGGCTGGCGACGATTGCGCCCCCGAGCCGATGGAAGCCGAAGACCCGCTGTTCATTCTCTATACCTCTGGCAGCACCGGTAAACCCAAAGGCGTGCTGCACACCACCGGCGGCTACCTGCTGCAGGCGACCATGACCTTCGACGTAGTGTTCGATTACCGGGACGGCGAAGTGTTCTGGTGCACCGCCGACGTCGGCTGGGTCACCGGCCACAGCTACATCGTCTATGGCCCGCTGGCCAATGGTGCGATCTCGCTGATGTTCGAAGGCGTGCCCAACTACCCGGACACCTCGCGCTTCTGGCAGGTGGTGGACAAGCACCAGGTGAACATCTTCTACACCGCCCCGACCGCCCTGCGCGCGCTGATGCGCGAAGGTTCGGCACCGCTGCAGAGCACCACGCGCAAAAGCCTGCGCCTGCTGGGCAGTGTCGGCGAGCCGATCAACCCAGAAGCCTGGGAGTGGTACTTCGAGGAAGTTGGGCAGAAGCGCTGCCCGATTGTCGATACCTGGTGGCAGACCGAAACCGGCGGCATCATGCTGACCCCGCTGCCTGGCTCACCCTCGCTCAAGCCTGGCTGCGCCACCCAGCCCATGTTCGGTGTGCAACCGGTGCTGCTGGACGAAAAAGGCCAACTGATCGAAGGCCCCGGCGCCGGCCTGCTGGTCATCAAGGCTAGCTGGCCTGGGCAGATCCGCAGCGTCTATGGCGACCACCAACGCATGGTCGACACCTACTTCAAACCCATGCCCGGTTATTACTTCACCGGCGACGGTGCCCGCCGCGATGCCGACGGCGACTTCTGGATCACCGGCCGCATCGATGATGTGATCAACGTGTCCGGCCACCGCATCGGCACTGCCGAAGTGGAAAGCGCGTTGGTACTGCATGACAGCGTTGCCGAAGCCGCCGTGGTTGGCTACCCGCATGACCTCAAGGGCCAGGGTGTGTACGCCTTCGTCACGCCCATGAATGGTGTAACGCCAGACGACGCACTGAAAGCCGAGCTGCTGGCGCTGGTCAGCAAGGAGATCGGCAGTTTCGCCAAGCCCGAGCTGATCCAGTGGGCACCGGCGCTGCCGAAGACGCGCTCAGGCAAGATCATGCGGCGTATACTGCGCAAGATCGCCTGCAACGAGTTGGACAACCTGGGCGATACCTCGACCCTGGCCGACCCCAGCGTGGTGCAGGGCCTGATCGACAAACGCCTCAACCAGTAACCGGCGGCCACTGTTCATGGCCGCCCTGCCCCGCAGGTCGCCATGGAAGCCCTTCGTCGCCGCATCGAAACCCAGGTCATGAGCCTCACCGGGCTGGCCCTCGGCCAGCTCGACCTGGAATCGCCCAAGGGCGACCCTGGGCTGTTCGGCCCGCACAGCATCAGCTGGCAGGTGCATGGGGACTTTCCCAGCATGCTGGTCGGCGGCATCAGCGCACTCATGCTGCAATTGCTGCACCCGCTGGCATTGGCCGGTGTTTGGGACCATTCCAATTTCCGTGAAGACCTGCTCGGCCGCTTGCGCCGTACCAGCCAGTTCATCTCCGGGACTACCTTCGGTGCCACGGGCGACGCCGAATGGCTGATCGACAAGGTGCGCACCATTCACCTTCAGGTCACCGGTACCGCGCCGGACGGCCGTCCCTATGCGGCCAGCGACCCGGACTTGCTGACCTGGGTGCATGTGGCGGAGGTCAGCAGCTTCCTCGCTGCCCACTTGCGTTACCGCAACCCGCTCCTGCCGCACAGTGAGCAGGATGCCTACTACAGCGAGATCGCGCTGATTGCCGAGCGCCTGGGCGCCCGAGACGTGCCACGTTCCTGCCAGCAGGTGGAAGATTACCTGCAGCGCATGCGCCCGCAACTGCACTGCGATGCACGCAGCCACGAGGTGATTCGGATTCTACTCGACGCCCCGGCGCCCAGCCGCTTGGCTCAACCAGTCGGCAAGTTGATGCTACACGCCGGTATCGACCTGCTACCGGGCTGGGCCCAAGTGATGCTCGACTTGCAGCATGGGCCCCTGCAACAGCGCCTGATCCGCCTGGGCCTGAAGCGCACCGCAGCGGTATTGCGCTGGGCGATGCGCGATGGCTCGGCGCACCGGGCCAAGCGACGCATGGGTATCGACTGACGCCAGTTGGTCCGCCCAGCGGAACTGATTTAACGTGCCATACTCCAAGCACTCCTGCTTAGACAGACGAAGCGACACATGTACAAAGGATTGACTCGCGCCGCTGGCGCAATCGTGGCCTTGGTGGCCCTTTACAGCCTGCTCGGCTTTCTCATACTTCCCGGTGTCGCACTGCGCATCGCCAATCAGCAGTTGGCCCAGTACGCTACCGTACCGGCCCACCTCGAACGGATCGAGCTCAACCCCTTCAGCCTCGAGCTGACACTGTGGGGCCTGCAGATCGGCGAACCCGGCAAGGAGCAGGTGGGCTTCGAACGGCTATATGCCAACCTCTCGCTCGACAGCCTGTGGGCCCGCGCCCTGCACCTGGAAGCGGTCGAGCTCGACAAACCGCGCAACGAGGTACTGTTCGCCAAGGACGGTACGCTCAACCTGACCGGGCTGTTCAAGCTGCCGGCCAGTGAAGCCAAGCCCGACGAACCACCCAGCGACCCGTTCCCGCTGCGCATCGGCAGCATCAAACTGATCGATGGCTACCTGCATTTCGAGGACCAGCGCCCCAGCGAGCCGATCGAGTTTCTCTACGACAACATGAACCTGGAGCTGAAAAACCTCAGCACCTTGCCCAACGACAATGCCGACATGTCCCTGGTGGCCCTTGGCCCCAACGGCGGGCGTATCGACTGGAAAGGTACTCTCAGCCTGGTGCCGATCGCCTCTGAAGGCACGCTGAAGATCACCGAAGGCAAGATGAAGGCATTCTGGCCCTATGTGCGCGATGCCGTGCCGTTGGTGCTGGAAGACGGCGTGGTCAGCCTCGACACCCACTACAAGCTCAACCTCGCCAAACAGACAGAACTGCTCCTGGACAATGCCTCCGTGCGGATCGCACCGTTCGCCATCAAGGCACCGGATGGCCGCCCGCTGGCGCGCCTGGCCAGCTTGGAGGTGAGCGAAACCTCTGTCGACCTGGTCAAGCAACGGGTCACCGTCGGCAAGATCCGCAGCGAAAAACTGGAAACCTGGGCTGCGCTGGAAAAAGACGGCCAGCTCGATTGGCAGAAGCTGTTCGCCGGCCAACCGGCCAAAGCCACGCCGGAAGAAAAGGCCGAGCCGGCTACCGCCGAGCCTAGGCCTGAAGAAAAAGCGGCCAAGGAGCCGAGCAAGCCCTGGCAGGTGCTGCTCAAGGACGTCCAGTTGCGCAACTACCAGGTGCACCTGGCAGACCGTACGCAAAAGGAGCCTGTGGCCCTCGATATCGGCCCGCTCAACGCCGACCTGCAAGGGTTTGACAGCCTCAACCAGACGCCCTTCACCCTCAAGCTCGATACCGGTGTGGGCAAGCAAGGCAAGCTGCAGGCAGCCGGCCAGGTCAACCTGGCGCCGATCTGGGCCAAGCTGGATGTCAGCACCCGCGATATCGACCTGCGCGTGGCCCAGGCCTACATCAGCCCGTTCATCCTGCTGGAGCTGCGCAGCGGCATGCTCTCCAGCGATCTCAAGGTCGACCTGAAAGACACCGCGCCGCTGGCCTTCAATGTTACCGGCAAGGCCCAGGTCAGTCAGTTGCACACCCTCGACACGATCAAGAGCCGCGACTTCGTCAAATGGCAGCAGGTGAACGTGGACGGCCTGTCCTACGTGCATGGTGATGCGCTGTCGATCGACAAGGTGACCCTGCTGCAACCCTATGCACGCTTCATCATCAACGAAGACCGCACCACCAACGTCAACGACCTGCTGATCCCGCAGCCGGCCGGCGCACCGGCGAGCAGCCAGGCGAAATCAGCCCCGGCCAGCAACAGCAAACCGCTGGGCATCCACATCGGCCAGGTCGACATCAACGACGGCTCGGCCAACTTTGCCGACCTGTCGCTGACCCCCAACTTCGCCACGGCCATCCAGCAGCTCAACGGCCAGATCGGCACCATCGACAACCGCAAGCCGGCACCGGCCAAGGTTGACGTCAAGGGCAAGGTCGACCGCTATGCACCGGTGACCATCAAAGGCGCCCTCAACCCGTTCAACCCGCTGGCCAGCCTGGACATCGCTACCAGCTTCAAGCGCGTCGAGCTGACCACATTGACCCCCTACTCCGGCAAGTTCGCCGGTTTCCGTATCCGCAAAGGCCGGCTCAATCTCGACCTGCATTACCTGATCACCAACGGCCAGCTCAAGGCCGAGAACAAGGTCGTGGTGGAGCAGTTGCAACTGGGCGAAAAAGTCGACAGCCCGGATGCGGTCGACTTGCCGATCCGCCTGGCGGTGGCATTGCTGAAGGACACCGAGGGCAAGATCTCGATCGAGCTGCCGGTGACGGGCGACCTCAATAACCCACAGTTCAGCGTAATGCCGATCGTCTGGCAAACCCTGCGCAACCTGGTGCTTCGCGCGGCGCAAGCGCCGTTCAAGTTCATTGGCGGGCTGATTACCGGGGGTGGTTCGCAAGACCTCGGTAATGTGGCCTTCGCACCGGGCTCGAGCGAACTCAGCGGCGATGCCCAGTCGTCGCTGGACAAGCTGGCATCGGCGCTGAAAGAACGCCCGGAACTGCGCCTGGAAATCGAAGGCACCAGCGCCCAGGCCAGCGACGGCCCACTGATCGCCCAACAGCGCCTGGAGCGTGAGTACCAGGCCACCTGGTACAAGATCCTGCAGCGCCGTGGTGACAAGGTGCCGCCTAATGCTTCGATGCTGATTGTTGATGACAGTGACAAGCCGGCGATGCTCGAAGGCATCTACCGCACCCGTCTGAAGCAGCAACCGCCGGCCGAGTGGGAGCAGTTGGGGCGCGATGAGCGCACTGCCAAGCTGCGCGAGGCGGTGATCAAGTCGTGGGCCGAAAGCACCGCGTTACTGCGTGCACTGGGCCAGGAACGGGCCAGCAGCATCAAGGACTACCTGGTCGACAAGGGCAAGCTGGAAGATGACCGGGTGTATTTCATCGATACCAGTCTGGGGCAGGCAGAAAGCGATGGCCGAGTGGTGACGCCGATGCATCTGGATGCCGAGTAATCTCTGATAGCAGGCCCGGCCCATTCGCGGGTGAACCCGCTCCTACAAGGCCTGTGCAGTACCTGTAGGAGCGGGTTTACCCGCGAAGAGGCCCGACCAGGCAACATCAATTCAGGCACTGACCAACCGCTGCCCCGACACCGCCGGGTGATACAGCGGTTGCACCTTGTTCCCCGCCGGGTCCAGCAGGTGGAAGCTGCGCGCACCGTCCCCATGGTTGAATGGCCGGTCAAGCAAGGTCACCCCTCGGGCCTTGAAGTACGCATACCAGGCCTCCAGCTCCTCGACGCTATCGACGATGAACCCATAGTGGTCCAGGGTCTGCAGCCCATTGGCCGCCCCTGCTCCGCGCCCCAGCGACAGGTTGTCGTTACCGCAGGTCAGGTACACCAGGTCTTCATTGGCGCGGTTCAGCACTTCCATGCCCAGCACATCGACATAGAAGCGTTCGCACTCCTCAAGGTTGGGTACCAGCAAGGCAATATGGCGCAGGCCATTCAAGCGACCAGGGCGTGCAGGCAATTCGGACATTGGCTAGGCTCCTTTTTTGTATACAATTCTATGCTGAATTTAAAACAAAAGGAGAGCTTTGTGTATAGCCTGTTCATCAAGACCCGCGTGAAACCCGGATGTGTCGACGCTTTCCTTAGCGCGATCAAGGTCAATGCCGCAGCCTCGGTGGCCAGTGAGCCGGGTTGCCTGGTGTTCGATGTATCGCAAGACCGGGCAGACCCGGAGGTGATCTATCTATACGAGATCTACCGCGACGATGCCGCCTATGAGGCGCACACCCAGACGGCGCACTTCCGCGACAGCAGACCGCTGGTGGAGCCGCTGATCGTCGAGCAGGAATGCTTTGAGAGCGATGTCATCGCGCGTAATCCGGTGTGCTGAGTTAAAAGAAAAAGCCCTGGCAGGGGCCAGGGCTTTCGGTAACGGTGGCCAAATCCATTTGGCCGACGGGACATTCCTTATTCAGCTTTCAGGCCGTCAGACATCACGCTCTTGACGCCTTTGATGTTCTTGGTGATACGTACCGCTTCTTCTTTCTGCGATTCGGTGACTTTTACATCGGAAGACAGGGAAACAACACCTTGGCTGGTCTCGACTTTGATGTCGCTGCCTGGAATGCCTTTTTCAGTCAGCAGGTCAGCTTTGACCTTGGTGGTGATCCAAGTGTCGGAGCCTTCTTGCTTGGCGTTGTCAACAGTGTTGGCAGCCAACATGACTGGAGCCTGGGTTGGCTCGGCAGCGAAGGCACCGTTAGCCATGGTCAGGGTCAGAGCGGTTGCAGTAGCGGCAGCAATGGCGAACTTCTTCATGTGAGTCACTCCTGTTTATTTGAAAGGTCTGCGCCGTATGTCCTGGCGTCAGATATGAAGGTAGTTGCATGCGTTGTGCCAGCTTTACCGTTTCGCTTAAACCCTTGTAAATCAATAGGTTAACTATAAGCCGCCATTTGCGGTTTCGTGCATTTTGCAATCCGCGCGGTAAACCTGCATGCAAGATGCAAGTCCGCAAAAGGTTCCCGCGACGCATGAAAAAAAGGGCCCCGAAGGGCCCTTCCATGTTGCGTCTGTCGCTTAGACGCCCGAGGCTTTCGCCGCAGCAACGTCTTTGATCGACAGCTTGATACGGCCGCGGTTGTCCACGTCCAGTACCAGTACTTCGACTTCCTGGCCTTCTTTCAGGATGTCGGTGACTTTCTCGACGCGAGCATCGCTCAGCATGGAGATATGCACCAGGCCGTCCTTGCCAGGCAGGATGTTGACGAAGGCGCCGAAGTCGACGATGCGCTCAACCTTGCCGACGTAGATCTTGCCGATCTCGGCTTCTGCGGTGATGCCCAGGATGCGCTGTTTGGCAGCTTCTGCCGCTTCCTTGGTTTCGCCGAAGATCTTGATCGAGCCATCGTCTTCGATGTCGATCGAAGCCTTGGTTTCTTCGCAGATGGCGCGAATGGTGGCGCCGCCTTTGCCGATCACGTCACGGATCTTGTCGGTGTCGATCTTCATCGCGATCATGGTCGGGGCGTTGGCCGACAGCTCGGTACGCGACTGACCGATGATCTGGTTCATCTGACCGAGGATGTTCAGGCGCGCTTCCAGGGCCTGGCCCAGGGCGATTTCCATGATCTCTTCGGTGATGCCGTTGATCTTGATGTCCATCTGCAGCGCGGTAACGCCTTTGGCGGTACCAGCTACCTTGAAGTCCATGTCGCCCAGGTGGTCTTCGTCACCGAGGATGTCGGTCAGGACCGCGAACTTGTCGCCTTCCTTGACCAGACCCATGGCGATACCGGCTACTGGCGCCTTCATCGGTACACCGGCGTCCATCAGGGCCAGGGAAGCACCGCAGACCGAAGCCATGGAGCTGGAACCGTTGGATTCGGTGATTTCCGAAACCACGCGGATGGTGTACGGGAACACGTCAGCGGCAGGCAGCATGGCCTGGACCGAACGGCGGGCCAGACGGCCGTGGCCGATTTCACGACGGCCAGCACCACCCATGCGGCCACACTCACCTACCGAGAACGGTGGGAAGTTGTAGTGCAGCATGAACGGGTCTTTCTTCTCGCCTTCAAGGGTGTCCAGCAGCTGGGCGTCACGGGCAGTACCCAGGGTCGCAACCACCAGGGCCTGGGTTTCGCCACGGGTGAACAGTGCCGAACCGTGGGTTTTCGGCAGTACGCCAACCTCGATGTTCAGCGGGCGTACGGTCTTGGTGTCGCGGCCGTCGATACGTGGCTTGCCGTTAACGATGTTTTCGCGAACGGTGCGGTATTCGATTTCGCCGAAGATGTCTTTGACTTCGGAAGCCGAAGGCTGGCCTTCTTCACCAGAGAACTTGGCAACAGCCTGGTCACGCAGCTCGCCCAGGCGCGCGTAGCGGTCAGCCTTGACGGTGATGGTGTAGCCCTGCGAAACCGCTTCGCCGAACTCGGCGCGGATGGCGTTGAACAGCTCGGTGTTGGCAACGGCAGGTTTCCAGTCCCAGGTCGGCTTGGCGGCTTCGGCAGCCAGCTCTTTGACAGCCTGGATAACAGCCTGGAATTCGTCGTGGGCGAACAGTACGGCACCCAGCATCTGGTCTTCGGTCAGCTCTTGTGCTTCCGATTCAACCATCAGTACGGCGTCGGAGGTACCGGCAACGACCATGTCCAGGCTCGAGGCAGCCAGTTGCTCGTAGGTCGGGTTCAACAGGTAGCCGGTGCTTTCATGGAAGGCAACGCGAGCGGCGCCGATCGGGCCCTCGAACGGAATGCCGGAGATGGCCAGGGCAGCCGAGGTACCGATCATCGCAGCGATGTCCGGGTCGGTCTTCTTGCTGGTGGAAACCACGGTGCAGACGACCTGCACTTCGTTCATGAAGCCTTCCGGGAACAGCGGGCGGATCGGACGGTCGATCAGGCGCGAGGTCAGCGTCTCTTTCTCGGAAGGACGGCCTTCACGCTTGAAGAAGCCACCCGGGATCTTGCCGGCGGCGTAGGTCTTTTCCTGGTAGTGAACCGACAGCGGGAAGAAGCCCTTGCCTGGATCAGCCTGTTTGGCGCCTACCACAGTCACCAGCACGGTGACGTCGTTGTCGACGGTAACCAGCACGGCGCCGGTTGCCTGACGGGCAATACGGCCCGTTTCGAGAGTAACGGTCGATTGACCGAACTGGAAAGTCTTGATTACCGGGTTCACGGTTTCCTACCTTTTTCAGTGGCTCTTGGGGGAACTGGTTTCTTGCGAATTCTTGGGCAGAACGGGGAATCGGCCCCATTGACCGTCCAGATACAACACGAGGCTGGGAGCCTGGCTGCTGCGCGGTAAACCGCTCAGCACAACCAGGCTGCCAACCTCGGAGATACGCGTGGCGTGACCGACGACGATGCTGCGAAACAGCATAGCCGAAGCTTGCGACACGCCAGGCACACCACTGACCTGGCCGCTATTAGCGACGCAGGCCCAGGCGACCGATCAGGGCGCTGTAACGAGTGGTGTCTTTGCCCTTCAGGTAGTCCAGCAGCTTACGACGCTGGTTAACCATACGGATCAGGCCACGACGGGAGTGGTGGTCTTTACCGTTGGCCTTGAAGTGGCCTTGCAGCTTGTTGATGTTCGCGGTCAGCAGAGCAACCTGAACTTCCGGGCTACCAGTGTCGCCAGCGGCTTGCTGGAAGTCGGTAACGATTTGAGCTTTTTCTTCAACGCTGAGGGCCATTTGGCTTCTCCTGATAACGGATCCCGCAAGCGGGGTCCAATAGGCCAGGGACAAATCCCTGTATTAATAAAAAAGGAGTGACCGTGCCTACTGACAGCCACCCTTGATTCCGTAGGGTTCGGCAACTGCCTTACCCTGCGGTTTCGGTCATTCCGACCGAATCAGCCGACGCGGCGCAATGCGCCCGTCTTCGCTCACTTCACCGATACCGATGAAGCGCGCATTGTGATCCTGTACCCGGACCATGCCAAACTGTGGCGCGTCCGGCGCACGTACCGCCTGCCCATGCAGCCAGTAGAACGCACTGTGTTCGGACAAGCTGACCATTGGCCAGTCCTGCAAGCCGCTGTCCGATGGCATCAGGAAGCGATCGAGCGCTTCGTTGCCACCTTCGGCGTGGGCCTGTTCGAGTTCCTCGAGGGTGACCGTCTGTGCCAGCGCGAAGGGCCCGGCCTGGGTCCTGCGCAACTCGGCGACATAGGCGCCGCAACCAAGGGCCTCGCCAATATCCTCCACCAGGGTACGGATATAGGTGCCTTTGCTGCATCCTACGCTCAACCGCGCACGGGTGCCGTCGCACTCGAGCAGCTCCAAGCGGTTAATAGTAACAGAACGCGCCTCGCGCTCCACTACCTCTCCTGCACGTGCCAGCTTGTACAGCGGCTGGCCGTCACGCTTGAGTGCCGAGTACATCGGCGGTATCTGGCTGATCGGGCCGCGAAAACGTGGCAGCAGCGCCTCGATGTCGGTGCGACCAACGGTCACCTCGCGGGTTTGCAGTACCTCACCTTCGGCGTCGCCGGTGTTGGTAGTCTGCCCCATCTGCATGACGGTTTCGTAGCCCTTGTCGGAATCGAGCAGGTACTGCGAAAACTTGGTCGCTTCGCCGAAGCACAACGGCAGTACGCCGGTCGCCAACGGGTCGAGGCTACCGGTATGGCCGGCCTTTTCCGCGTTTAGCAGCCAGCGCACTTTCTGCAGCGCGGCGTTGGAGGTAAAGCCCAGCGGCTTGTCGAGCAGGATGATGCCGCTGACGTTACGGCGGATACGTTTGACCTGGGCCACCGCTTACTCCTTGGTGTCCGGCTCGTCAGTTTCCTTGTGCAGGCGGTCTTCGGCCACTGCACGCTCGATCAGCGCCGACAGGTGCACACCGCGGCTGACACTTTCATCGAAGTGGAAATGCAGTTGCGGCACGCTGCGCAGTTGCATCGAGCGCCCCAGGTGCAAACGCAGGAAGCTGGCAGCGCTGTTCAGTGCCTTCAGCGACTGCTGCACGGCGTCCGGGGTTTCCTCGCCCATGACAGTGATGAACACCTTGGCATGGCCCAGGTCACGGCTGACATCCACGGCGGTGATGGTCACCAGGCCGACACGCGGGTCCTTGACTTCGCGGCGGATCAGCTCGGCCAGCTCGCGCTGCATCTGATCGCCAATACGTTGGGTACGGCTATATTCTTTGGCCATTCTTGCTACCTGTAACTTAAAGCGGCAAACGCCCGGACAGACCTGAGCCTGACCGGGCGCCACCTGAAGAGGTACCGCAAGCCGCCCTGTAGCGGGCGCTTGCGGCTTGCTCGCCCTTAAAGGGTACGAGCCACCTGGACTTTCTCGAAGACTTCGATCTTGTCGCCGACCTTGACGTCGTTGTAGCTCTTGACGCCAATACCGCACTCCATGCCCGAACGGACTTCGGAGGCGTCGTCCTTGAAGCGACGCAGCGATTCCAGTTCGCCTTCGAAGATCACAACGTCGTCGCGCAGTACGCGGATCGGACGGTTGCGGTACACGGTACCCTCGATGACCATACAGCCAGCGATGGCGCCGAACTTCGGCGAACGGAACACGTCACGTACTTCGGCGACACCCAGGATGTTCTCGCGAACATCGCTGCCAAGCATACCGGTCAGGGCCTTCTTGACGTCTTCGATGATGTCGTAGATCACGTTGTAGTAACGCATATCCAGACCTTCCTGCTCGACGATCTTGCGCGCACCGGCATCGGCACGCACGTTGAAGCCGAACAGTACTGCGTTCGAAGCCAGTGCCAGGTTGGCGTCGCTCTCGGTGATACCACCGACACCACCACCAATCACGCGCACTTGCACTTCGTCGTTGCCCAGGCCGCCGAGCGAGCCCTGCAGTGCTTCCAGAGAACCGCGCACATCGGTCTTGAGAACGATGTTGAGGGTTTTCTTCTCTTCCTGACCCATGGTCTCGAAGATGTTTTCCAGCTTGCCGGCGTGAGCACGGGCCAGCTTGACCTCGCGGTACTTGCCTTGACGGAACAGGGCAACTTCGCGGGCTTTCTTCTCGTCAGCCACCACGGACAGCTCGTCACCGGCTTCCGGGGTACCGTCCAGGCCGAGGATTTCGACCGGGATCGACGGGCCGGCTTCCTTCACAGGCTTGCCGTTCTCGTCGAGCATGGCACGCACGCGGCCATAGTTGGAACCGCACAGGACCATGTCGCCCTGACGCAGGGTACCGTCCTGAACCAGGATGGTTGCCACTGGGCCACGGCCCTTGTCCAGGCGCGACTCGACCACGACACCACGACCTGGAGCGGTCGGGGTAGCCTTCAGCTCAAGGATCTCGGCCTGCAGCAGGACGGCTTCGAGCAGTTCGTCTACACCGGTACCCATCTTCGCCGAAACCTTGACGAATGGCGTGTCACCACCCCATTCCTCGGAGGTCACACCTTCGACCGACAGTTCGTTACGGATGCGATCGAGGTCAGCACCCGGCTTGTCGATCTTGTTCACGGCAACAACCAGTGGAACGCCAGCTGCCTTGGCATGCTGCACCGCTTCACGGGTTTGCGGCATCACGCCGTCGTCCGCCGCCACCACCAGGATGACGATGTCGGTCGCCTTGGCACCACGGGCACGCATCTGGGTAAACGCAGCGTGGCCAGGGGTATCGAGGAAGGTGACCATGCCGCGGTCGGTTTCCACGTGGTAGGCGCCGATGTGCTGGGTAATACCACCGGCTTCGCCAGCAGCAACCTTGGCACGACGGATGTAGTCGAGCAGCGAGGTCTTGCCATGGTCAACGTGACCCATGACGGTAACCACCGGCGCGCGCGACTCGGTCTGGCCTTCGAACTTCAGCGATTCGGCCAGCGAGTCTTCCAGGGCGGTATCGCTGACCAGGGTGACCTTGTGGCCCAGCTCTTCTGCGATCAGCTGAGCGGTTTCCTGGTCGAGTACCTGGTTGATGGTAACCGGGGTACCCATCTTGAACATGAACTTGACCACTTCAGCGCCCTTCACGGACATCTGGTTGGCCAGCTCGGAAACCGTGATGGTTTCGCCGATGGTCACGTCACGGATGACTGGACCGGTCGGGTTCTGGAAGCCGTGCTGGTTACGCTTCTTCAGCTTGCCCTTGCCACCGCGACCACGACGAGCGCCATCGCTCTCTTCGTCGGTAGTGCGCGGAGCGGCACGTGGAGTCGGAGCCTTTTCCTTCTCCTTGACCTTGACCTTGATCGACACACGAGGGGCCTCGCCACGACGACGGTCGTCATCACGGGTGCGGCTTTCGTTGCGACGGGTCTCGTCCTTCTTGCGCTCGGCAGCACGGGCTGCGGCGTCTTCGGACGCAGGTGCGTCAGCGACCACCGGGGCCGGTGCAGCAGCCGGGGCTGGTGCAGGCTTGGCGGCAGGCGCAGGGGCAGCAGCCGGGGCTTCGGCCGCCTGACGGCGAGCCTGGTCCTCGTTGCGCTGGCGAACTTCAGCGTCGACCTTGTCGCGAGCGGCATTTTCAGCCGCGCGGCGCTCTTCCAGCTCACGCTTCTGCTCAGCCTGGATTTCTTCCGGGCTGCGCTGAACGAAAACTTTCTTCTTGCGTACTTCTACGCTGATGCTCTTGCTACCGGCGACACGCAGGGTGCTGGTGGTTTTGCGCTGCAAGGTAATCTTGCGCGGCTCTTCCGCCTTGCTCTTGTGGCTGCTTTTCAAATGAGTCAGCAGGGTCTGCTTCTCATTGTCGGTCACTACCTGACCGGCGTCGGTGTGCGGCAGACCTGCCTCACGCATCTGCTGCAGCAGGCGCTCTACCGGTGCCTCGACCTCTTGGGCCAGTTCTTTCACCGTGACTTGCGTCATGCACTTCTCTCCTCAGGCCGCGCCTAATTACTCGAACCAGTGGGCTCGGGCGGCCATGATCAACTTGCCGGCACGCTCTTCGTCGATGCCGTCGATGTCGAGCAGATCGTCGATCGACTGCTCGGCCAGGTCTTCGCGGTTAACCACGCCGCGCACCGCCAGTTCAGCCGCCAGGTCCTTGTCCATGCCCTCAAGGGAGAGCAGGTCTTCGGCCGGGTGGGCGTCTGCCAGTTTTTCTTCGGTAGCGATGGCCTTGGTCAACAAACGGTCCTTGGCTCGAGCGCGGAGCTCATTGACGATATCTTCGTCAAAGCCATCGATGTTGAGCATTTCTTCCAACGGTACGTAGGCAATTTCTTCGAGGCTGGTAAAGCCTTCGTCGACCAGCACTTGGGCCAGCTCCTCGTCGACTTCCAGTTCATCGATGAAATTGCGCAGGATGTCACCGGTTTCGGCCTGTTGCTTGGCCTGGATATCCTTCTCGGTCATCACGTTCAGGGTCCAGCCGGTCAGCTGACTGGCAAGACGAACGTTCTGACCGCCACGGCCAATGGCCTGGGCCAGGTTGTCCTCGGCGACGGCGATGTCCATGGCATGGGCATCTTCATCAACGATGATCGCCGCGACTTCAGCCGGCGACATGGCGTTGATGACGAACTGCGCCGGGTTATCGTCCCACAGGACGATATCCACACGCTCACCACCCAACTCCCCGGATACGGCCTGGACGCGCGAACCACGCATGCCGATACAGGCACCTTGCGGGTCGATGCGCTTGTCCTTGGAGCGGACGGCGATCTTGGCTCGCGAACCCGGATCACGGGAAGCGGCCATGACTTCGATCAGGCCCTCGGCAATTTCCGGCACTTCAATGCGGAAAAGCTCGATCAGCATCTGTGGCGCAGTGCGCGACAGGATCAGCTGGGGGCCACGGTTTTCAGTGCGAATTTCCTTGAGCAGCGCACGCAGGCGCACGCCAACACGGAAGGTTTCGCGCGGAATGATGTCTTCGCGGGCCAGCAAGGCCTCGGCGTTGTTGCCCAGGTCAACGATGACGTTGTCGCGGGTAACCTTTTTCACGGTACCGGAGATGATCTCGCCAACGCGTTCGCGATAGGCATCGACCACCTGGGCACGCTCGGCCTCACGGACCTTCTGCACGATGACCTGCTTGGCGGTCTGCGCGGCGATACGGCCGAACTCGATGGACTCGATCTTTTCTTCGATCACGTCACCGATTTTCGCTTCAGGGTGAGTGTCCTTGATCTTGTCCAGCCAGGTTTCGATCGCCGGATCGTCCAGGTCGTTTTCGTCGACCACGGTCCAGCGACGGAAAGTCTCGTAGCTACCGGTGTGGCGGTTGATTTCCACACGCAGGTCGACTTCGTCCTCAAAACGTTTTTTGGTTGCAGTGGCCAAGGCCACTTCCAGCGCTTCGAAAATGACGCCGGGCGGTACACCTTTTTCGTTGGATACCGATTCAACAACCAGCAGTACTTCTTTGCTCATCGTACGCCTCGCCTTGCGCAAGCCATTGGGCCCGGATAGTCCGCCGGGCCCGGCACGTCTCAGTCAAAACTGGGAATAATATTGGCCTTGTCGATCGAGTCGATCGGCAGAAGGAATTCCTGGTTGTCCACCTGGACCACCACGTCCTGCTCCTCCACACCGCGGAGAAGGCCCTGGAAGTTACGACGACCCTCGAAGGGTGAGCGCAGCTTGATCTTCACTTGTTCGCCGGCATGCGAGGCAAACTGTTCCAAAGTGAACAGTGGGCGATCCATGCCGGGAGAAGACACCTCGAGGGTGTACTCACTGCTGATTGGATCTTCCACATCGAGAATGGCGCTGGCCTGACGACTGACCGCTTCGCAGTCCTCCACCAGGATGCCGCCTTCCTTGTCGATGTAGATGCGCAGTACCGAATGCTTACCCTGGGAAACGAACTCGATCCCCCAGCACTGATAGCCCAGACCCTCGACAACCGGGGCCAACAAGGCCTGCAACTGTTCTAGCTTGCTCGACACCTGAACCCCCTCGTGCATGCTGTGCAAATAAAAAATGGGCGAAGCGCCCATCCCTGAAAGCGCCGTTGGACAACGACGCCGAAAACTGTTCGGTTAGCAAAAAGCCCCTGAAAAGGGGCTCCGCTGAAGCTGGTTGCGGGGGCTGGATTTGAACCAACGACCTTCGGGTTATGAGCCCGACGAGCTACCAAGCTGCTCCACCCCGCGACAAAGCTGGGGCGAAAGTATAAGACCGAACCCTGTTGAGGGTCAAATCTTAACCTTCACCTGCAAGAAAGCCCGCTAAAGCGGGCTCTCAAGCTTCAATTGGTACCGAGAAGGGGACTCGAACCCCTACACCCTATGGGCACAACCACCTCAAGGTTGCGTGTCTACCAATTCCACCACCTCGGCAATACTACTACTTGAAACCCGTTACTTCTGCTCTTGTGCCGGAGGAGGTACATCACCCGTGTTATTGGTGGTTTCACTCTTCTGCTGCTGGAGCACCGGTACATCATCATTAACTGCCGGTTTTTGCGGCTCTTTCACTTCTAGCACAGCTGGATCTGGAAGACCTGCTTGGCTAAGCTGGTGAGCTTGTTGCTTCGCGAAGTATCCTAACCCAAGTGCTGTCAAAAAGAAAGTGGCAGCGAGTATAGCAGTGAATTTACTTAGGAACGTTGCAGAGCCTTGGCTCCCGAACACGGTATTAGAAGCACCCGCGCCGAAAGATGCACCTGCTTCAGCACCTTTACCCTGTTGCAACAGCACCAGCACTACAAGCGACAGCGCTGCCAACAGATGAAAAACAACGATGACTGTTTCCAGCATTTGTTCAGTTTCCTGCGGCGCGACAAATTGCACCGAATTCGTCTGCGTTCAGGGAAGCCCCACCAATGAGACCCCCATCGATATCCGGCATGCCGAACAGTTCGGCCGCATTGGCCGCCTTCACGCTGCCGCCGTAGAGCAACTGCACCTTCGCAGCCACTTCAGCATCTTCTGCCGCCAGCTGGCCGCGGATGGCGGCGTGCACATCCTGGGCCTGCTGTGGCGTGGCCGTAAGGCCGGTGCCGATGGCCCATACAGGCTCATAGGCAATTACTGCATTGGCAAAAGCCTTAACACCGAATGCTTCGATGATACTGCTTAGTTGACGCCCGACAACTTCGAGCGTTTTGCCAGCCTCGCGCTCTTCAAGGGTTTCCCCGATGCAAAGCACTGGCTTCAAACCTTTGGCCTGGGCCGCTGCAAACTTGCGATTGAGCACTTCGTCGGTTTCACCAATGATCTGGCGGCGCTCCGAGTGACCAATCAACACCAACTTGCAACCTGCTTCAACCAGCTGCTCGGGAGCAACTTCCCCGGTCAGCGCACCCTGTTCGGGTTGTACAGCAGAATTCTGTGCGCCGACAGTAATTTCTTTACCTGCTAGGCCATCAACCACTTGATTGATGAACAGGGCCGGTGGAAATACCGCGACTTCCACTCCGCTCGGCAAGGCGAGATTGCTCAAGCCTTCGGTCAGCTCAGCGACGCTAGCGCGGGTACCGTGCATCTTCCAGTTACCAGCTACCATAGGGCGACGCATGCTTTACCTCGTCGGTCAAAGTGGGCGCAGATCTTACCCAACCAGATCTGCGCTGGCAAGCGCCTTCAGACACAAACTTCGCTGACCAGTTTGGCCAATGCTTCGGCATGGCCGCGCACCTGGCTTTCGTCTTCACCCTCGACCATGACCCGCACCAGCGGCTCGGTGCCGGATTTGCGCAACAGCACACGCCCACGACCGGCCAGAGCTTCGGTGACCTTGGCGCTGGCTTCCTTGACCGCCGGGTGCGCCAGCGGGTCGACTTTGCTCGCCCCGAAGCGCACATTGATCAGCACCTGCGGGCACTTGCGCAGGGCCTGACGGGCCTGGGACAGGGTCTCGCCACGGCGCTTGAGCGCCATCAGCACCTGCAGCGCGGCGATGATCGCGTCGCCGGTAGTGGTGTGGTTGCAGCACACGACGTGGCCGGAGTTTTCGCCACCGATCAGCCACTCACGCTCCAGCAGCTCGGCCATGACGTAACGGTCGCCGACCTTGGCCCGTACAAACGGGATATCCAGGTCTTTCAGCGCAAGCTCAAGGCCCAGGTTGCTCATGAGAGTACCCACCACCCCGCCCTGCAGCTTCCCACGGTCATGCAGGTCGCGGGCGATGATGAACAGCAATTCGTCGCCATCGACGATGGCGCCGGTGTGGTCGACCATCAGCACGCGGTCGCCGTCGCCGTCGAAGGCGATACCGAGGTCGGCATGGCCTACCAGCACGGCAGCCTGCAGCGATTCGATATGGGTCGAGCCGCAGCCTTCGTTGATGTTCAGGCCGTCAGGCTGGGCGTGCAGCACGGTTACGTCGGCGCCTAGCTCGCGGAACACGCTTGGCGCGACCTTGTAGGTCGCGCCATGGGCGCAATCGACCACCAGCTTGAGGCCTTCGAAGCTGGTGCTGCTCGGTACGCTGCTTTTGCAGAACTCGATGTAGCGGCCAGCGGCATCGTTGATGCGCGAAACCTTGCCCAGCTTGCTCGACTCGACAACGGTCATCGGCTGGTCGAGCAGTTCCTCGATCATCAGCTCGACTTCATCCGGCAGCTTGGTGCCCTGCCCCGAGAAGAACTTGATGCCGTTGTCGTCGTGCGGGTTGTGCGAGGCGCTGATGACGATACCGGCTTCAGCGTGGAAGGTACGTGTCAAATAGGCGATGGCCGGTGTCGGCATCGGCCCGAGCAGCATCACGTCGGCACCCGCGGCAGACAGGCCGGCCTCAAGTGCGGACTCGAACATGTAGCCCGAAATACGCGTGTCCTTACCCACCAGGACCCGACAGTGGCCCAGCTTGCGGAAGGCCATGCCGGCCGCCCAGCCAAGCTTCAGCATGAAGTCCGGTGTGATCGGGTATTCGCCGACGCGGCCACGAATGCCGTCGGTACCAAAGTATTTTCTGCTCATAGGGACTCCAAGGTTCTTATTCGGCGTTTTGCACTGCAGCGATCATGCGCACGACATCGACAGTTTCGGCCACGTCATGGACACGCAGGATGCTAGCGCCCTTGGTCATGGCCAATGCTGCCAGCGCCAGGCTGCCGTACAAGCGCTCACCGACCGGACGTTCCAGCGTCAGGCCGATCATGCTCTTTCGTGAAACACCCACCAGCAGCGGGCGCCCAAGGCGATAGAGCGCTTCCATGTGTTTGAACAGGCTCAGGTTGTGCGCCAGCGTCTTGGCGAACCCGAAGCCCGGGTCAAGGATGATGCGTTCCGCCGGGATGCCTGCCGATGCGCAAGCGGCCATACGCTGTTCAAGATAGCGCGCAACGTCGGCAGTGACATCTTCGTAATGCGGATCGTCCTGCATGTTGCCCGGCTCGCCACGCATATGCATCAGGCACACCGGCAGGCCGGTAGCGGCAGCAGCATCCAGGGCGCCATCACGCTCCAGACCACGCACGTCGTTGATCAGCCCGGCACCAAGGCGCGCAGACTCCCGCATGACGGCCGGCGTGGAGGTATCGACCGAGATGACCACATCGAGACGGCTGTTGATCGCCTCGACCATGGGCGCCACGCGCTCCAGCTCTTCGGTTACCGAAACGGCACGTGCACCCGGGCGGGTGGACTCGCCACCGATGTCGATCAGCGTGGCGCCAGCGGCAGCCATCGCCTCGGCATGGCGCAAGGCCTCGTCGCGCTGGTTGAAGCGCCCGCCATCGGAGAAGGAATCGGGGGTGACATTGAGAATACCCATGACATGGGTACGCGACAAATCAAGAACCCGGTTGCCGCAAGGCAACCGGGTCGGGTACTGCACTGAGCTCATAGATGCCCTTAGTGTTGAGCTGCCGGGCCGCCGATTGGCGATTCCGGACGATCATTCTGGGCAGCAGGCGTGCCCGAATCCTTGTCATCGTCCCAGTCACGCGGCTCACGCGGCGTACGCCCAGCCATGATGTCGTCGATCTGATCGGCATCAATGGTCTCATACTTCATCAGCGCTTCGGTCATCGCTTCGAGCTTGTCGCGGTTATCGATCAGCAGCTGCTTGGCCGTGGCGTAGCACTGATCGATGATGCTGCGCACCTCGGAGTCGATCAGCTTGGCCGTTTCGCCGGACACACTGGCGTGCTGGCTGCCGGCACTGCGACCAAGGAACACTTCACCCTCTTCCTCCGCATACATCAGCGGGCCGAGCTTCTCGGACAGGCCCCACTTGGTAACCATGTTACGAGCGATCTGGCTGGCACGCATGATGTCGTTGGACGCGCCAGTCGTCACGCCATCGAAGCCCAGGGTCATCTCTTCGGCAATACGGCCCCCATACAGCGAGCAGATCTGGCTGATCAGCGCACGCTTGGACAGGCTGTAGCGGTCTTCTTCCGGCAGGAACATGGTCACACCCAGGGCGCGACCCCGCGGGATGATCGAAACCTTGTAGACCGGGTCGTGCTCAGGCACCAGGCGACCGACGATGGCGTGGCCAGCCTCGTGATAGGCCGTATTGCGCTTTTCCTTTTCCGACATGACCATGGTCTTGCGCTCGGCGCCCATCATGATCTTGTCCTTGGCCAGTTCGAACTCTTTCATTTCGACCAGGCGCTTGTTGGAGCGTGCAGCAAACAGCGAAGCTTCGTTGACCAGGTTGGCCAAGTCGGCGCCGGAGAAGCCCGGGGTACCACGGGCGATGACGGCCGGGTTGACGTTTTCGCCAACCGGCACCTTGCGCATGTGTACCTTGAGGATTTGCTCGCGACCGCGGATGTCCGGCAGGCCGACCACCACCTGGCGGTCGAAACGGCCAGGGCGCAGCAGTGCAGGGTCGAGTACGTCCGGGCGGTTGGTGGCAGCGATGACGATGATGCCATCGTTCATCTCGAAGCCGTCCATCTCTACCAGCAACTGGTTGAGGGTTTGCTCACGCTCGTCGTGACCACCGCCCATGCCGGCGCCACGGTGGCGACCAACGGCGTCGATCTCGTCGATGAAGATGATGCACGGGGCGTGCTTCTTGGCCTGTTCGAACATGTCGCGCACACGGCTGGCACCGACACCGACGAACATTTCCACGAAGTCCGAACCGGAAATGGTGAAAAACGGTACTTTCGCTTCACCAGCAATGGCCTTGGCCAGCAGGGTCTTACCGGTACCGGGCGGGCCAACCATCAGCACGCCACGCGGGATACGGCCACCCAGGCGCTGGAACTTGCCCGGGTCGCGCAGAAACTCGACCAACTCGCCAACCTCTTCCTTGGCCTCGTCGCAACCAGCAACGTCAGCCAGGGTAGTCTTGACCTGGTCTTCGGACAGCAGGCGCGCCTTGCTCTTGCCGAAACTCATCGGCCCGCCCTTGCCGCCTGCACCGCCTTGCATCTGGCGCATGAAGAACATGAACACGGCAATGATCACCAGGATCGGGAAGCTCGCAACCAACAACTGCGTCCAGATACTCTGCTGCTCGGGCTGCTTGCCCTCGACAACCACGTGATTGTCGACCAGGTCGCCGATCAGGCCATTGTCGGTAATGGCCGGGCGCACGGTCTTGAAGCTGTCGCCGTCAGCGCGCTTGCCGGTAATGATGTAGCCATCGACGGTCACACGCTCGACCTTGCCATCCTTGACCTGCTGGATGAAGTCGGAGTAGTTGAGGGTCTGCGGCTCGTTAGGGCTGGAGAAGTTGTTCATCACCGTCACCAGGACAGCTGCGATGATCAACCACAGGATCAGATTCTTTGCCATGTCGTTCAATTCGCTACCCTCTGAGGCCGGCGCACGACGCAGCCGTGCCTCGCATGATATTCATCGCCCTAACTTACTACATTACCTACGCAGCCGCAGGCACCGTCTGTAACCCTTTGTGAAAGCTAGACTACACGAAGTTCGGACGATCCTGACGCGGTGGACGATTGGAAATAACTATCAGCCACCACGCTTCACGCCTTTCAAGCGCCTTTGAAACCTTTACCCAACAAGTACTGCTCACGCGAACGATCCCGCGAAGAGGACGGCTTGCGCATTTGCACCTTGTCGAACTTGGTGCGCACATCCTTCAGGTACATGTCGAAGCCTTCACCCTGGAAAATCTTGATCAGGAAATCACCGCCAGGCTTCAGCACGCGGGTCGCCAGGTCCAGGGCCAGCTCGCAGAGGAACATGGCGCGCGGCATGTCCACTTCGGGCGTACCACTCATATTGGGGGCCATGTCGGAAATCACAAGGTCTACATGAGAATCGCCGACCGCCTGCAGGATCTGCTGCAGCACGGCGTCATCGGTGAAATCCCCCTGAATGAAGGTCACATCAGGGATCGAGTCCATTTCCAGGATGTCGGAAGCGATCAGGCGGCCCTGGCCACCAATCAGACGACTGGTCACCTGCGACCAGCCACCGGGGGCCGCACCAAGGTCGATTACACTCATGCCGGGGCGAATCAGGCGGTCTTTCTCCTGGATCTCCAGCAGTTTGTAGCTCGCACGCGAACGGTAGCCATCCTTCTGTGCCTGTTTCACAAAAGGATCGTTGAAATGCTCTCGCAGCCAGTTTGCGCTGCTTTTGGAACGTTGTACCACGGGGCACCTCGATGATATGCGTCGTGATTGACTGGGCGGAGCCGGTGGCCCTCGGGTAAAATGCCGGTCAATTTTACAGAATCAGACGGAAAGGGTCAGATTATGCCGCTCAATAACGAGCAGAAGAAGCAATACAAGTCCATTGGTCATGACCTGAAGCCGGTCCTGATCGTTGCTGGCAACGGTTTGAATGAAGGCGTCATCGCCGAACTGGAGCGCGCGCTGGTCGACCACGAGCTGATCAAGGTCGAAATCCGTTCGGAAGATCGTGAAGAGCGCGCCGTGACCATTGCCGAGCTGTGCAAGGCCGGCCGTGCCGAGCTGGTGCAGACCATCGGCAAGAAAGCCCTGATCTACCGCAAGAACCCGCAGCCGAACAAGCAGCTGTCCAACATCCACCGTTACAAGTAACGGCACAGACAGCGCGAGACCTGTGTAGGAGCGGCCTTGTGTCGCGATGGGCTGCGAAGCAGCCCCCTGCAATATCTGTGGTTAAGCTGATATTGCAGGGGGCTGCTTCGCAGCCCGTCGCGACACAAGGCCGCTCCTACAAGGGCCCGCAGCAGCCTGGGCTAGCGCCGGGCCTTGACCGGCACCGGCTGGGCCACCAGCACGATGCCGGAAAAGCCCAGTACCAGGAAGCAGAACATCTGCCAGCGCTCGCCTACGGAAATGCCGTAGCGCAAGGTGTAATACCCCACGCAAGCGCCGAAGCCGAGCAACAGCATCTGGCCACGGAATTGCCGCCACCAGGCCGCCAGGCCGTCCACCCTTGCCAGCACTGCCAGCTGGGTCAACAAGCCAAGCAATGCCACGCCGATCAACCAGCGGTCGATCTGCCCGGCGATATCCTGCACCAGCAGCGGCGCCAGGCCACTGACCTTGAGCGCAGGCACCAGCCCCACATGGAACACCCACAAGCCCCCGACCCAGAATACCTGGGCCAGTTGCCAGAGGATCCCCTCAAGGGATGGCGCCCGCAGGCGCCGGTCAGATGTGCTTGACTTCGACAATCTCGTACTCGACCGTGCCACTAGGCGTCTTGACGACGACAATATCACCTTCTTCCTTGCCGATGATGGCACGGGCAATCGGCGCGCCGGCCGAGAGCTTGCCCTTCTTGATGTCGGCTTCGTCCTCGCCAACGATCTGGTAGGTCACCTGGTCACCGGTTTCGGTGTTTTCCAGGTCTACAGTGGTACCGAAGATGACCTTGCCGGTGTGGGCAATGGTGGTCACGTCGATTACCACCGAGTTCTGCAGGCGGCCTTCGATATCACGGATACGCGCCTCGACCATGCCCTGCTCTTCGCGGGCAGCATGGTATTCGGCGTTTTCCTTGAGATCACCCAGTTCACGCGCTTCACCAATCGCCTGGCTCAGGCGCGGGCGTTCAGTCTTGCTCAGGAACAGGTGCTCCTCTTCCAGGGCGCGAGCGCCCTGGACGGTCATCGGGTACTTGGTAATGCTCATGCTTTGAGTCCTGCATGCAGATCTTGCAAGCGACGAACGGTCTTTTCCGGACCAAATTTCAGCGCTTCGCAGATGGCTTCACCAGCCGCAATGGTAGTGGTGCAGTAAATCTTGTGCTGCAGCGCATTGCGACGAATCGAGTAGGAATCGGCGATCGACTGGCGGCCTTCGGTAGTGTTGATGATCAGCGACACTTCGTCGTTCTTGATCATGTCGACCACGTGCGGGCGACCTTCGGTCACTTTGTTCACACGGCGCACTTTCAGGCCAGCCGCTTCGATAACCTTGGCGGTGCCGGCAGTAGCAACCACTTCGAAGCCCAGGGCGATCAGGTCGCGGGCAACGCCAGCCACTTGTGGCTTGTCGTCGTCACGCACGCTGATGAACGCAGTACCGCCGGTCGGCAGCACTTCGCTGGCACCCATCTGCGCCTTGGCGAAGGCTTCACCGAAGCTGTCACCGACACCCATGACTTCACCGGTCGATTTCATCTCAGGGCCGAGGATCGGGTCAACCCCCGGGAACTTCGCGAACGGGAAGACAGCTTCCTTGACGCTGTAGAAGTTCGGGATGATTTCCTGGGTGAAGCCCAGCTCTTTCAGGGTTTTACCCGCCATGACGCGGGCCGCGATCATCGCCAGGGAAGTGCCGATGCACTTGGACACGAACGGAACGGTACGCGAAGCACGCGGGTTGACTTCGATCACGTAGATCTTGTCGCCCTGCAGGGCCAGCTGCACGTTCATCAGGCCGACCACGCCCAGCTCCAGGGCCATTTTCTTGACCTGTACGCGGACTTCGTCCTGCACTTCCTTGCTCAGCGAGTAAGGAGGCAGCGAGCACGCCGAGTCACCGGAGTGAACGCCCGCCTGTTCGATGTGCTGCATGATGGCGCCGATCACCACATCGGTACCGTCGCACACCGCATCCACGTCCATCTCGATGGCGCAGTTAAGGAAGTGGTCGAGCAGCACCGGGCTGTCGTTGGAAACCTGTACCGCTTCACGCAGGTAGCGCTTGAGCTCGTCCAGTTCGTAGACGATTTCCATTGCACGGCCGCCCAGTACGTAGGACGGGCGCACCACCAACGGGTAGCCGATGCCGCCAGCAGCGCGGATGGCTTCTTCTTCGCTGCGCACGGTGGCGTTTGGCGGCTGCAGCAGATTCAGGCGCTGAACCATCTGCTGGAAGCGCTCACGGTCTTCGGCGCGGTCGATGGCGTCTGGGCTGGTACCGATGATCGGTACGCCGGCTTCTTCCAGGGCGCGGGCCAGCTTCAGCGGGGTCTGGCCGCCGTAGTGGACGATGACGCCTTTCGGCTTCTCGACGCGGCACACTTCCAGCACGTCTTCCAGGGTCAGCGGCTCGAAGTACAGGCGGTCGGAGGTGTCGTAGTCGGTGGAGACGGTTTCCGGGTTGCAGTTGACCATGATGGTCTCGTAACCGTCTTCACGCAGCGCCAGGGCTGCGTGTACGCAGCAGTAGTCGAACTCGATGCCTTGGCCAATACGGTTCGGGCCGCCACCCAGGATCATGATCTTGTCGCGGGTCGACGGGTTGGCCTCGCACTCTTCCTCGTAGGTGGAGTACAGGTAAGCGGTGTCGGTGGCGAACTCGGCGGCGCAGGTGTCGACGCGCTTGTACACCGGGAACACTTCCAGCTTGTGTCGGTGACGGCGCAGGTTCTTGTCGGTGATACCCAGCAGCACGGCCAGGCGCTGGTCAGAGAAGCCCTTGCGCTTGAGGCGCAGCATGTAGTCCTTGTCGATCGCCGACAGGGCCAGGGTCTTGACCTTCTCTTCTTCCTTGATCAGGTCTTCCATCTGCACCAGGAACCACATGTCGATGCCGGTCAGATTGAAGATTTCTTCGCAGCTCATGCCCGAACGCATGGCGTCGGCGACATACCAGATACGCTCGGCACCCGGCACGGTCAGTTCGCGCTTGAGGATGCTGGCGGCTTCCGGGCTGGCCAGGTCGACTTTCGGGTCGAGGCCGCAGGCGCCCACTTCCAGGCCGCGCAGGGCTTTCTGCAGGGATTCCTGGAAGGTACGGCCGATAGCCATGACTTCACCCACGGATTTCATCTGGGTGGTCAGACGGGCGTCGGCTTTCGGGAATTTCTCGAAGGCGAAACGTGGCAGCTTGGTGACGACGTAGTCGATCGACGGCTCGAAGGACGCCGGAGTGCGGCCGCCGGTGATGTCGTTCTGCAGTTCGTCGAGGGTGTAACCGATGGCCAGCTTGGCGGCGATCTTGGCGATCGGGAAGCCGGTAGCTTTCGAAGCCAGGGCGGACGAACGCGAAACGCGCGGGTTCATCTCGATCACGACCATGCGGCCGGTGTCCGGGCAAATGCCGAACTGCACGTTCGAACCGCCGGTCTCCACACCGATTTCACGCAGCACCGCCAGCGAGGCGTTGCGCATGATCTGGTATTCCTTGTCGGTCAGGGTCTGCGCCGGGGCAACAGTGATCGAGTCGCCGGTGTGCACGCCCATCGGGTCGAAGTTCTCGATCGAGCAGACGATGATGCAGTTGTCCTTTTTGTCGCGGACCACTTCCATCTCGTACTCTTTCCAGCCGATCAGCGATTCGTCGATCAGCAGCTCTTTGGTCGGCGACAGGTCCAGACCACGGGTGCAGATTTCTTCGAATTCTTCACGGTTGTAGGCAATACCGCCGCCAGTGCCGCCCATGGTGAACGATGGGCGGATGATGCATGGGAAGCCGAGCTTCTCGAGGACCGCATTGGCCTCTTCCATGCTGTGGGCGATACCGGAGCGCGGGCACTCCAGGCCGATGTCTTTCATGGCCTTGTCGAAGCGCGAACGGTCTTCAGCCTTGTCGATGGTGTCGGCGTTGGCGCCGATCATCTCTACGCCGAACTTTTCCAGAACGCCGTGGCGCTCCAGGTCCAGGGCGCAGTTCAGGGCAGTCTGGCCACCCATGGTCGGCAGGACGGCGTCCGGGCGCTCTTTCTCGATGATCTTGGCCACCGACTGCCACTTGATCGGCTCGATGTAGGTGGCATCGGCCATGGCCGGGTCAGTCATGATGGTGGCTGGGTTGGAGTTCACCAGGATGACGCGGAAACCTTCCTCGCGCAGGGCTTTACAGGCCTGGGCGCCGGAGTAGTCGAATTCGCAGGCCTGGCCGATCACGATCGGGCCAGCGCCGAGAATCAGGATGCTTTTGATGTCTGTACGTTTTGGCATGGTGGTCACTCAAATCCGGGGTCAGTCGGCAAGCCGCTTTGAACAATCTGGGTCAGGCGCAGCCGGGCGCGGCGTGTGCCGGCCCGGGGCCTTGAAGCAGGATGCTCAGCGGCGCTTGGCCATGGCATCGGTGAAACGATCGAACAGTGGCGCGACGTCGGTCGGGCCTGGGCTCGCTTCAGGGTGGCCCTGGAAGCTGAACGCGCTCTTGTCGGTACGCTCGATACCCTGCAGGGTGCCGTCGAACAGCGACTTGTGGATGGCGCGGACGTTGCCCGGCAGGGTGGCCTCGTCAACGGCAAAGCCGTGGTTCTGGCTGGTGATCATGACCACACCAGTGTCCAGGTCCTGGACCGGGTGGTTGGCACCGTGGTGGCCGTGGCCCATTTTCACGGTCTTGGCGCCGGATGCCAGGGCCAGCAGCTGGTGGCCAAGGCAGATGCCGAATACCGGGATCTCGGTCTCGAGGATTTCCTTGATCGCCTGGATGGCGTAGTCGCATGGCTCAGGGTCACCCGGGCCGTTGGACAGGAACACGCCGTCCGGGTTGAGTGCCAGCACTTCGCTGGCCGGGGTCTGGGCCGGGACCACTGTCACGCGGCAGCCACGGGCAACCAGCATGCGCAGGATGTTCAGCTTGACGCCGTAGTCGAAGGCAACCACGTGGTACGGCAGGTCGGCAGCATCGAGGGTCGGGTGGCTGTCGGTTTTCAGCTCCCACACGCTGGAGCGCCACTCGTAGCGTTCCTTGGTGGAAACGACCTTGGCCAGGTCCATGCCTTTCAGGCCCGGGAAACCACGGGCTGCGGCGATGGCGGCTTCTTCGCTGATGTTGTCACCAGCGAGGATACAGCCGTTCTGGGCGCCCTTTTCACGCAGGATACGGGTCAGGCGACGGGTGTCGATGCCGGCGATGGCAACGACGTTGTTGGCCTTGAGGTATTCAGGCAGCGACTGGGTGTTACGCCAGTTGCTGGCCAGCAGCGGCAGGTCACGGATGACCAGGCCAGCGGACCAGACGCGGTTCGACTCGGCGTCTTCCGGGGTGGTACCGGTGTTGCCGATGTGCGGGTAGGTCAGGGTAACGATTTGCTGCGCGTAGGAAGGGTCTGTAAGGATTTCCTGGTAGCCGGTCATAGCGGTGTTGAATACCACCTCACCAACGGTCTGACCGTCGGCACCGATGGCTTCACCGCGGAAAATACTGCCGTCGGCAAGGGCGAGTATGGCTGGCTTTGTCAAGAAGACCTCCCGTAAATCAAGCATGAAAGGGCGATCGCAGGTTGCAAAAAAGCGGAGTGACGTATGGACACGTCACCCCGCTTTCATGTGCTGAATTCAATTCGCTGCGCGCTTTTAGTGGACACACTAAAGCTGTAGCTTACAGAAAAGTGCGTTTTCGGTCTACCGCATATGTGTCTCTAAAACACATCAATGCGACAGGCTGACCTTCTTGGGCATTGCACGCCCGTGTAGGAGCGGCCTTGTGTCGCGAACGGGCTGCGTAGCAGCCCCAGCTTTCTGCGGCGCCGCCGAGATCTTTGGGGCCGCTGCGCGACCCTTTCGCGACACAAGGCCGCTCCTACAGGGATCGCGCATACCCCGGGGAACGGCTTAACGCAGCTCGAGCACATCCTGCATGTCATACAGCCCAGGCTCACGCCCATCCAGCCACAGTGCCGCACGCACAGCACCTTTGGCGAATGTCATGCGGCTGGAGGCCTTGTGGGTGATTTCCAGGCGCTCGCCTTCAGCGGCAAACAGCACGGTATGGTCACCGACCACGTCGCCAGCACGCACGGTAGCGAAGCCGATGGTCTTGCGATCACGCGCACCGGTTTGCCCTTCGCGGCCATACACGGCCACTTCCTGCAGGTCTCGACCCAGCGCATTGGCAACCACTTCACCCATGCGCAGCGCTGTACCCGAGGGCGCATCGACCTTGTGCCGGTGGTGCGCCTCGATGATCTCGATATCAACATCGTCGCCCAGCACCCGGGCTGCCATATCCAGCAATTTGAGGCTGAGGTTGACGCCGACACTGAAGTTGGCGGCGAACACGATCGGGATTTCTTTGCCCGCCTCCACCAGCAGTGCTTTCTCGTCTGCGGTGAAACCGGTAGTACCGATCACCATGGCCTTGCCTACCTTGCGGCAGAACGCCAGGTTCTTCAGGGTTACCGATGGGTGGGTAAAGTCGATCAATACATCGAACTCGTCGACCACCTTGACCAGGTCGTCGGCAATCGGCACACCAATCCGCCCCAGGCCAGCCAGCTCGCCAGCATCAGCGCCAACCAGGGTGCCGTCCGGACGATGGATGGCAGCCGTCAGGCCAGCCTTCGGCGCCTGCTGCTGCACAGCCTCGATCAGCACCTTGCCCATGCGCCCTGCCGCGCCCATTACCGCAATACGTCGCATAACCTGTTCCTTGTCAGAGATCGCCGAAGAAGCGCTTCACGCCATCGAACCAGCCACTGGCCTTGGGCGAATGCGAGCTGTCGCCTTCCAGCGAGTCACGCAACTCTTCCAGCAGTTCGCGCTGACGACGGCTGAGGTTGACCGGTGTTTCCACCGCCACACGGCACAGCAGGTCACCAGCACCACCGCCACGCACCGGCGCCACACCCTTGCCACGCAGGCGGAACTGCTTGCCGGTCTGGGTGCCTTCCGGAATTTTCAGCTTAACGCGGCCATCCAGGGTCGGCACTTCCAGCTCGCCGCCCAGGGCAGCATCGGTGTAACTGATCGGTACTTCGCAATACAGATGCTTCCCGTCACGCTGGAAGATCTCGTGCTCACGCACACTGATCACCACATACAGGTCGCCGGTCGGGCCACCATGGGTACCGGCCTCGCCCTCGCCCGACAGGCGGATGCGGTCGCCAGTATCGACACCCGCCGGCACCTTGACCGACAGGGTCTTGTATTCCTCGACACGGCCTTCGCCGTGGCACGAGGTGCACGGGTCGGTGATGATCTTGCCCTGGCCATGACAACGCGGGCAGGTCTGCTGCACCGAGAAGAAGCCCTGCTGCATGCGCACCTGGCCGATGCCGCCGCAGGTCGGGCAGGTCGACGGGGTCGAACCCTTCTTCGCACCAGAGCCGTCGCAAGGCTGGCAGTTGACCAGCGTAGGCACACGGATGCTGACCGTGGTGCCACGCACTGCTTCTTCCAGGTTCAGCTCCAGGGTGTAGCGCAGGTCGCTGCCACGCTGGGCACCGCCACGTCCGCCCCCGCGGCCACCACCGAAGAAATCGCTGAACACATCACCGAAGATGTCGGAGAAGTTGGCACCACCGAAGCCGGCACCACCGCCACCCATGCTTGGGTCGACGCCGGCATGGCCGTACTGGTCGAAGGCTGCGCGTTTGCTCGCGTCAGACAGCACCTCGTAGGCCTCGTTGGCCTCCTTGAACTTGTCTTCCGATTCTTTATCGCCCGGGTTGCGGTCCGGGTGGTACTTCATCGCCAGGCGGCGATAAGCCTTCTTGAGGTCACCTTCACTGGCGCCGCGCTCGACACCCAGAACCTCATAATAATCACGCTTGGACATAGGTCATTTGCACCTTGTTGGGCGTGCGGCATCTGCGCCACGCCGTCAGCACCTGCTCGCGGCCCACCAGGGCTGCTGACAGATGCTGTAAAAATTCTCGAATTCCAGATACGCCAACGCGGGAGCAAGCCCCCGCGCGGCGACATCCTACCAGTTCACCGGCAAACGACGGAGAACTGGCCGACAACATGCAACGATTACTTCTTGTCGTCGCCTTTTACTTCTTCGAACTCGGCGTCAACCACGTCATCGTGCTTGGCTTCTGGCTCGGCCTGCTGCGCGCTACCCTGAGGCTGTTCGGCCGACTGCTCGGCGTACATCTTCTGGGCAACCGGCGCCGAGACCTTGGACAGCTCTTCGACCTTGGCGTCGATGGCAGCCTTGTCGTCGCCTTTTACAGCAGCTTCCAGGGCAACAACAGCAGCCTCGATGGCAGTTTTCTCTTCTGCGGTAACCTTGTCACCTGCGTCAGCGACCATCTTGCGGGTCGAGTGAACCAGCGCGTCACCCTGGTTACGAGCAGCGGCCAGCTCTTCGAACTTGCGGTCTTCCTCGGCGTTGGCCTCGGCGTCACGCACCATGCGCTCGATTTCTTCGTCCGACAGACCGGAGTTGGCCTTGATCACGATCGACTGAGCCTTGCCGGTGGCCTTGTCTTTGGCGCCGACGTGCAGGATGCCGTTGGCGTCGATGTCGAAGGTTACTTCGATCTGTGGCACACCACGTGGAGCCGGTGGAATGTCAGCCAGGTCGAACTTGCCCAGCGACTTGTTCTGTGCAGCCTGCTTACGCTCACCCTGCAGCACGTGAATGGTCACGGCGCCCTGGTTGTCGTCGGCAGTCGAGAACACCTGCGACTTTTTGGTCGGGATGGTGGTGTTTTTCTCGATCAGCGCGGTCATCACGCCACCCATGGTTTCAATACCCAGGGTCAGCGGGCTGACGTCCAGCAGCAATACGTCTTTCACGTCACCAGCCAGAACAGCGCCCTGGATGGCAGCACCCATGGCCACGGCTTCGTCCGGGTTGACGTCCTTGCGCGCTTCTTTACCAAAGAAGTCGGCAACGGCCTTCTGCACCATCGGCATACGGGTCTGGCCACCGACCAGGATCACGTCGTCGATCTTGCTGGCGTCGATGCCGGCGTCTTTCAGGGCGATGCGGCAAGGCTCGATGGTGCGGTTGACCAGGTCTTCGACCAGCGACTCCAGCTTGGCGCGGGAGATCTTCACGTTCAGGTGCTTAGGACCGGTGGCGTCTGCGGTGATGTACGGCAGGTTGACGTCGGTCGACTGAGCGGAGGACAGTTCGATCTTGGCTTTTTCAGCAGCTTCTTTCAAACGCTGCAGGGCCAGTGGATCGTTCTTCAGGTCCATGCCGGACTCTTTCTTGAACTCGTCAACGAGGTAGTCGATCAGGCGCATGTCGAAGTCTTCGCCACCCAGGAAGGTGTCGCCGTTGGTGGCCAGCACTTCAAACTGGTGCTCACCGTCGACTTCAGCGATTTCGATGACCGATACGTCGAAGGTACCGCCACCCAGGTCATAAACGATGACAGTGTGGTCGCCCTTGGCCTTGTCCATGCCGTAGGCCAGTGCAGCAGCGGTCGGCTCGTTGATGATGCGCTTGACGTCCAGGCCGGCGATGCGACCGGCATCCTTGGTAGCTTGGCGCTGGCTGTCGTTGAAGTAGGCCGGAACGGTGATGACCGCCTCGGTGACAGGCTCGCCGAGGTAGTCTTCGGCAGTCTTTTTCATCTTTTTCAGGACTTCGGCGCTGATCTGTGGTGGCGCCATGTCCTTGCCGCTGGCCTGTACCCAAGCGTCGCCGTTACCGCCCTTGACGATCTTGTACGGCACCAGCTTGATATCTTTCTGCACGACGTCTTCTTCGAAGCGGCGGCCGATCAGGCGCTTCACTGCGAACAGGGTGTTGTGCGGGTTGGTAACAGCCTGGCGCTTGGCCGACTGGCCTACCAGGATTTCGCCATCGTTGGCGTAGGCCACGATCGAAGGGGTAGTACGCGCACCCTCGGCGTTTTCGATGACCTTGACGTTACCGTTTTCCAGGATGGAGACGCACGAGTTGGTGGTCCCCAGGTCGATACCGATGATTTTACCCATGTTAACTCTCCCGAAACTTGAATTTGGTAGCAGCGACTACTTTGGCCAACTGCGGTAATACTTGAAGGCTTGACACCTAGATGGGGGTGCCCCGACGGATTTCAAGCCTTTTCATTGATCGAGGGTTGCGCCGCGCTCGGCGCCTTGCTGACCACCACCATGGCGGGGCGCAGCAGACGGCCGTTCAGCAGGTAGCCCTTCTGGAACACGTTCAGCACGCTGTTTGGCTCGACGTCGCCGCTTTCCTGCATGGCCATGGCCTGGTGGTGCTCAGGGTTGAACGGCTGGCCGTGCGGGTCGACAGCTTCGAGGTTGTAGCGCTTGAGGGTGTCCTGGAACATCTTCAAGGTCAGCTCGACACCTTCGCGGATCTGCTTGACGTGCTCGTCTTCGGCGCTGGAGTGGGCCAGGGCCAGCTCGAGGCTGTCGATAATCGGCAGCAGGTCGCTGGAGAACTTCTCCAGGGCGAACTTGCGAGCCTTGTCGACCTCCTGCTCAGCGCGACGAATGCTGTTCTGTGCTTCTGCAGCAACGCGCAGCGACTGGTCCTTGGCGGCGGCCAGCTGTTCCTCGAGTTCCAGAACACGGGCGTCAGCAGTGGTTTCTGCACCGGTTTCTTCAACGTTAAGGTCTTTTTCGTTCAGCTGTTCGTCAGCCATGGGGTCTCTCCTGCGCAATTTTGTGGACTGCGAGCCAGGCTCGCCATTGGATGTCGGCTATATGGGGCCGGAAAAAGCAGCTTCAAGGGGCAAGGTGATTTCCAGCCAGAAACAGAATCTGCCAAGGGGCATTGGCAGGCCTGAAAAAAGTACTGTATAAATAACCAGACCTGACCTTTCGGGAGCCGCCCCATGCTGGTGCACCTGTCCATTCACAACTACGCCATCGTCGAGCACCTCGACCTCGAAATCGCCCGCGGCATGTCCGTCATCACGGGCGAGACCGGTGCCGGCAAATCGATCATGCTCGACGCCCTCGGCCTGGCCCTGGGCGACCGGGCCGACAGCGGCGTGGTGCGCCCCGGCACCGACAAGGCAGACATCCTCGCCACGTTCGACCTGGTGGACATCCCCGAGGCCCATACCTGGCTGGCCGAGCGCGACCTGAACAACGACGGCCTGTGCATCCTGCGCCGGGTCATCACCGCCGAAGGCCGCAGCCGTGGCTACATCAACGGCACGCCCTGCCCGCTTGGCGACCTCAAGGCACTCGGTGAGCTGCTGATCGACATCCACAGCCAGCATGAACACCAGTCGCTGCTGAAAACCGACACCCATCGCCGCCTGCTCGACGAGTACGCCGGCGCCGTCGACCTGGCCCGCCAGGTACAGCTTGCCGCCAAACGCTGGAACCAGACCCGCCTGGAGCTGGAGCGCCTGTCCAACTCCGGCGACGAGCAGCGCGCCCGCCACCAGTTGCTCAGCTACCAGCTGGAAGAACTCGACAACCTCGGCCTGGGTGAACACGAACTGGAGCAGCTGGAGCAGGAACACAAGAACCTGACCAGCGCCGAAGCCCTGTTCGGCATTTGCCGCCAGGTCATCGACCAGTGCAGCGAAAGCGATTCGGGCAATGTGCTCAGCGCGCTCACCGCCAGCCTCAACCGCCTGGGCGCCGCCACCAACTCACCCAAGGCGCTGGGCGAAGCGGCCAACCTGATCGCCAGCGCGCAAATCCAGGTCGAAGAAGCCATGGGCGAGCTCAACCGCTTTCTCGACAACTTCGACGCTGACCCGATGCGCCTGCAGGCACTGGAAGAGCGCCTCGACACCATCTATACACTGGCGCGCAAACACCGCATACACCCGACCGAACTACCCCACCTGCAGCAGCAACTGATGGAAGAACTGGAAGGCCTGAACGCCAGTGATGAGTCGATCGAGCAGTTGGGTGAAGAGCTGGCAGCTTTCGCCCAGCACTATAAAGAGAAGGCTCGCGAGCTCAGCGCCCTGCGCCAGCAGGCCGCCCAGCAATTGGCTGTGGCGGTGGAACAGGAAATCCAGCGTCTGGGCATGCCCGGCGGGCGTTTCTGTATCGAATTGACGGCAAACGAAGGCGCAGACCTGTCGCCGCATGGCCTGGAGCAGATCGAACTGCTGGTCAGCGCTAACCCCGGCCAACCGCTCAAGGGCTTGGCGAAGGTGGCTTCGGGCGGTGAGCTGTCGCGTATCAGCTTGGCGATCCAGGTCATTACTGCGCAGACCTCACGCATCCCGACCCTGGTGTTCGACGAAGTCGACGTGGGCATTGGCGGGCCGACTGCAGAAATCGTCGGCCAGTTGCTGCGCCGCCTGGGTGAGCGCGGTCAGGTACTGACCGTGACCCACCTGCCGCAAGTGGCGGCGCAAGGTCACCACCACCTGTTCGTGCACAAAGTGCGCAACAGCGACACCACCCACACCGCCGTGGCCAGCCTGGGCAAGCGTGAGCGGGTCGAGGAGGTGGCGCGGATGCTCGGCGGTATCGACCTGACCAAGGAATCCCTGGCACATGCGCGCAAAATGGTTGTAAGCGGCAAGGCCTGAGGCCTCGCCGCAAGGCTGGCGCGATCCCTGTAGGAGCGGCCTTGCGTCGCGAAAGGGTCGCAAAGCGGCCCCGGCGATATTGGCTGCGAAGCTAAAAACTTGGGGGCCGCTTCGCAGCCCTTTCGCGACGCAAGGCCGCTCCTACAAAGGCCAGCGGTGCCCTTAAGCCCCCAGAAAGCACAAAGGCGACCCGAAGGTCGCCTCTGCTATCCATAACGAAAAATCGTTACTTCTTTTTACGCACGTACAGGACCAGATTGTGGTCCACCAGCTCGTAGCCGTGCGCGGCCACGATTTCGCGCTGGCGCTTCTCGATTTCAGCATCCATGAATTCGATGACTTCGCTGGTATCCACGTTGACCATATGGTCGTGGTGGCCGCCATCGGCCAGCTCGAACACCGCGTGGCCGCCGTCGAAGTTGTGGCGAACCACCAGACCCGCCGCTTCGAACTGGGTCAGTACGCGATAGACGGTGGCCAGGCCCACGTCTTCGCCAGCTTCCATCAGCGCCTTGTAGACATCCTCGGCGCTCATGTGACGCTGCTCGGTGGAGTCGAGCATCTGAAGGATCTTGACTCGAGGCAGGGTCACCTTGAGACCGGCTTTGCGCAATTCGCTATTTTCAACCATGGTCAGCTTTCTCGCCGATGCTGCTTCGCAGCTTCTCTTAATACGGGTATGATCGGGGTTTACGTTGTCCAGCCAAGATAGTGGAAGTCGCCCACCGATGCAAAACACCAAGCTCTTGCTAAACAGCCTCGCCCTCGCGGGACTGCTCGCACTCGCCGGTTGCTCGTTTCCCGGGGTTTACAAAATCGACATCCAGCAGGGCAATGTCGTCACGCAGGACATGATAGACCAATTACGCCCGGGAATGACCCGACGGCAAGTAAGGTTTATCATGGGCAACCCGCTTATTCAGGACACTTTCAACACCAATCGTTGGGATTACCTGTACAGCCTGCAGCCTGGTGGCGGTAAACGCCAGCAAGAGCGCATGAGCATTTTCTTCAACGAAAGCGACCAGTTGGTCAGTTTGTCTGGAGACTTCATGCCAGGCGTCAGCCGCGACCAGGAAATCCTCGGTGGCAGCAGCGACACCACTGTCACCCCGGTTACCGAGCCAGGCCAGGCCGAGCAGCCAACCCCGCAGCCTGTGGAAAAACCGGCCAAGCATGGTTCGACCGAAGAGTCCATCCAGCGCGAGATCGATACCATCGAGACTACCCCGGTCCCGACTCCGGCACCGCTGGAAACCCGGTAATCGACAGCAACAAAAAAGCCCGGACTTGTTCCGGGCTTTTTGTTGCCGCCAACTCAATCAGCCATGCAGTTGCTTGGCGCGCTGGCAAAACGCATCGACCAACGTATTGGCCGCCTGGTTGAACAACGGGCCCAACGTGGCACGCACAATCGACCCGGCATAATCGAAGGACAGGTCCAGGCTGATCTTGCAGGCCTTTTCACCCAATGGCTTGAATACCCACAGCCCATGCAACTGGGTGAACGGCCCTTCTTCCAGGTTCATTTCGATGGACTGCCCCGGCACCAGCACGTTACGCGTCACGAAGTGCTGGCTCATGCCGCCCTTGGCCACATCGAGCTTGGCGCGCATGTGCGTGCCGCTGGCTTCGATCACCGTCGAGGCCGAACACCACGGCAGAAACTCAGGGTAGCTGGCCACATCGTTGACCAGATCGTAGAGCGCCTGGGCAGGGTATGGCAGCAGAGCGGAACGTTGAATATGGGTAGTCATCCAGGCGTCACTTCCAAGGCTGGGTGGCGGCGCTTCGCAGCGTGCCAAAAACAGATTCTGTGCTTATGACAGGGTTTGTATTGTCCGGTATTCATTGCAGTGGCTCAAGCACACCGAAATCCCATAGCGGACGGCGCTCGGACTTGCCTATAATGCCGCCCCTATGGCTAAGCAAAAAAAACATCCGACCGGGACCATCGCGCAGAACAAGAAAGCGCGACACGATTACTTCATCGAACACAAGTTCGAGGCCGGGCTGGTCCTGTCCGGCTGGGAAGTAAAAAGCCTGCGAGCCGGCAAGGCGCACCTCGTGGACAGCTACGTGCTGCTCAAGGACGGTGAAGCCTGGCTGTTCGGCAGCCACATCACCCCGCTGACCACCGCCAGCACCCACGTCATCGCCGACCCTATCCGCACGCGCAAGCTGCTGCTGAACAAGCGCGAGCTTGAGCGCCTGGAAGCTGCGGTGGCGCAAAAGGGTTACACCTGCGTGGCCTTGTCACTGTACTGGAGCAAGCACCTGATCAAGTGCGAAATTGCACTGGGCAAGGGCAAGAAGGAATTCGACAAGCGCGACACCGTGCGCGAACGCGATTCCAACCGCGAACTGCAGCGTGCGGTGCGGAACAAGGGCAAGGAAGACTAAACAGCCTGCTTGGCCGTTGTGGGAGCGGCCTTGTGTCGCGAAAGGGTCGCAACGCGGCCCCCAAAAATTGCTGCCGATACACAAATTGCCGGGGCTGCTTCGCAGCCCTTTCGCGACACAAGGCCGCTCCCACAAAAACAGCGCCTCAGCATGAATAGCGTGTTTTCAGCGCCCGCTGCGCCGCTCTGCCCGCGCCACCCGCTGCGCCTCGTGATGCGCCTCTTCCAGTACCTCCTGCACATACAGGATGTGCCGGCTGGACACCTCCCGCGCATCCTCCGCCCTGCCTTCGACAATCGCCAGGTACAGCTCCCGGTGCTGGCTGATCAGCATGTCCCGGGTTTCGGTGCGCTGCTGGTACATGCCACCAATGTTGGTCACCACATTGCGCTTCAGCAAGTCGAACAAACCGCGGATGGTGTGCAGCAACACCGCATTATGGCTGGCCTCGGCAATCGCCAGGTGGAAGCGCGCATCGGCCGCGCCCTCCTCCGCCCGCGTCACTTCATCGACCCTGGCATAGCAGTCTTGCAGCACATCGAATGCCGCCTTCAACCGCGCACGATCCGGCTCGGTGGCACGCTGGGCCGCGTAATAGGCGCAGGACGCCTCCAGGGTATGGCGGAACTCAAGCAGGTCGCGTTGCGCCTCAGCGCTGTGTTCAAGCAACTGCAGCAGCGGGTCGCTGAAAGTCGACCCCAGTGATTCGGCGACAAAGTTGCCGCCACCCTGGCGGCTGACCAACAGCCCCTTGGCCACCAGCTTCTGGATCGCCTCACGCAGTGACGGGCGGGACACGCCAAACTGTTCGGCAAGCGCGCGTTCGGCCGGCAGCCGCTGCCCCGAAGTCAGCGTGCCTTCCAGAATCATCGCTTCCAACCGATCGACAATGTCGTCGGACAGGCGCCGTTGGCGGACCTGATCAAAAACCATCACATGCTCTCCACAAACCCCCGGCAAATTTCAGGGGGCGCCTATTCTCGCCGATCCAGGCCGCGCAAACACCCATCACACCGCGATTTTCCCGGCGCATCAGGCGCCCGCTCATCGGTACGCGACCAAAGTTTTGCACAGGACAAATTGACACACCCACGACAGCGCTTTTAACCTAGCGACCAGCCATTGTAAATTGGTCTTACCAATTATCCAATGCCAGTGCCTGACCAACAACAATTAGGGGCCACCCCATATGCAAACCTGGCAACAACTCTATAGCCCGCTTGGTAGTCTTGGCCTGTCCGCACTGGCGGCGGTCATTCCCATTGTGTTCTTCTTCCTGGCCTTGGCCGTGTTCCGCCTCAAGGGCCACGTGGCCGGCAGCATCACCCTGGCACTGTCGATCCTGGTGGCAATCTTCGCCTTCCAGATGCCTGTCGACATGGCCTTCGCCGCTGCGGGATACGGCTTCCTCTACGGCCTCTGGCCAATTGCCTGGATCATCGTCGCCGCGGTGTTCCTGTACAAACTTACGGTCAAGAGCGGCCAGTTCGAAGTGATCCGCAGCTCGGTGCTGTCGATTACCGACGACCAGCGCCTACAGGTATTGCTGATCGGCTTCTGCTTCGGTGCCTTCCTGGAAGGCGCAGCTGGCTTCGGCGCACCGGTGGCAATCACTGCCGCGCTGCTGGTGGGCCTGGGCTTCAACCCGCTGTACGCCGCCGGCCTGTGCCTGATCGCCAACACTGCCCCCGTGGCCTTTGGCGCCCTCGGCATCCCGATCATCGTGGCCGGCCAGGTCACCGGTATCGACGCCTTCCACATCGGCGCCATGACCGGCCGCCAACTGCCGCTGCTGTCGCTGTTCGTGCCATTCTGGCTAGTGTTCATGATGGACGGCCTGCGCGGCGTGAAGGAAACCTGGCCTGCCGCCCTGGTCGCCGGCCTGAGCTTTGCCGTTACCCAGTACTTCACCTCGAACTTCATCGGCCCGGAACTGCCCGACATCACCTCGGCGCTGGCCAGCCTGATCTGCCTGACCCTGTTCCTGAAAGTCTGGCAGCCCAAGCGCTCGTTCGCCGAAGCCAAAGGCAGCGTAGGCGCCGCCGTGGTACAGCCAAGTGGCAGCCAGCCGAGCCCGTACAGCTTCGGTGAGATTTTCAAGGCTTGGTCGCCGTTCCTGATCCTTACCGTGCTGGTCACCATCTGGACCCTAAAGCCGTTCAAGGCGGCCTTCGCACCGGGCGGCGCGATGTACAATTTCGTGTTCAACTTCGCCATCCCGCACCTCGACCAGCTGGTAATCAAGACCGCACCGATCGTTGCCGCGCCAACCGCCATGCCAGCCGTGTTCAAGCTCGACCCGATCTCCGCCACCGGCACCGCGATCTTCCTCTCTGCGTTGATCTCCATGGCCGTGCTGAAGATCAACTTCAAAACTGGTCTGACCACTTTCAAAGAAACCTTCTGGGAACTGCGCTGGCCAATCCTGTCGATCGGCATGGTGCTGGCCTTTGCCTTCGTCACCAACTACTCGGGCATGTCTTCGACCATGGCCCTGGTGCTGGCCGGCACCGGCGCGGCGTTCCCGTTCTTCTCGCCATTCCTCGGCTGGCTGGGCGTGTTCCTGACCGGCTCGGACACCTCGTCCAACGCCCTGTTCAGCTCGCTGCAGGCCACCACTGCACACCAGATTGGGGTCAACGACACCCTGCTGGTAGCGGCCAATACCAGCGGCGGCGTAACCGGCAAGATGATCTCGCCGCAGTCGATTGCCGTGGCCTGCGCCGCCACCGGCCTGGTCGGCAAGGAATCCGACCTGTTCCGCTTCACCGTCAAGCACAGCCTGTTCTTCGCCACCATCGTCGGCCTGATCACCCTGATCCAGGCTTACTGGCTGACCGGCATGCTGGTTCATCACTAAAGTGAAAGGGGCCGGGCGCCATCGCGCGCCCGGCATTCCCCACAAGCAACGCTGCGAGAATCCATGATCATTTCTGCCTCTACCGACTATCGCGCCGCGGCCCAACGCAAGCTGCCTCCCTTCCTGTTCCACTATGCCGACGGCGGCGCCTACGCCGAGCATACGCTGCGCCACAACGTCTCCGACCTGGCCAGCATTGCCCTGCGCCAGCGCGTGCTGAAGAACATGTCCGAGCTCAGCCTTGAGACCAAGCTGTTCGACGAGACCCTGAGCATGCCCGTGGCCCTGGCCCCGGTCGGCCTCACCGGCATGTACGCCCGCCGTGGCGAAGTGCAGGCGGCGCGTGCGGCGGCGGCGCATGGCATCCCGTTCACCCTGTCGACGGTGTCGGTGTGCCCGATCGAAGAAGTGGCCCCGGCCATCGACCGGCCGATGTGGTTCCAGCTGTACGTGCTCAAGGACCGCGGTTTCATGCGCAACGCCCTTGAGCGGGCCAGGGCAGCCGGGGTTAAGACTCTGGTGTTCACGGTCGACATGCCGGTGCCCGGCGCCCGCTACCGCGACGCACACTCCGGCATGAGCGGCAAGAACGGGCCAATGCGCCGTGTATTGCAAGCCATGACTCACCCAGAATGGGCGTGGGATGTCGGCGTGATGGGTCGCCCGCATGACCTGGGCAACATCTCCAAATACCGTGGCAACCCCACCGGCCTTGCCGACTACATCGGCTGGCTGGGTAACAACTTCGACCCGTCCATCTCGTGGAAAGACCTGGAGTGGATCCGCGACTACTGGGACGGCCCGATGATCATCAAAGGCATTCTCGATGCCGATGACGCCCGCGATGCGGTCAAGTTCGGTGCCGACGGCATCGTCGTGTCCAACCACGGAGGCCGCCAGCTCGACGGCGTGCTGTCCAGCGCCCGTGCCTTGCCGGCCATCGCCGATGCGGTCAAAGGCGACCTGAAGATTCTCGCCGACTCCGGCATCCGCAGCGGCCTCGACGTAGTGCGCATGATCGCCATGGGCGCCGACACCGTGCTGATCGGCCGCGCCTTCCTCTGGGCCTTGGCCGTGCATGGCGAAGCCGGGGTGAAGAACCTGCTGGAGCTGTTCGAAAAGGAAATGCGCGTGGCCATGGTGCTGACCGGCGCCAAGTCGATCAGCGAGATCACCCGCGACTCGCTGGTACGCGAACTGGGCGCCTGACCGCCTGCAACAACGACCGCCTGATTGACCCGGGGCATGTGGCGCACAGACGCCACAGCCCCGCGAGGAGACTGCATGAGCCTGCCCGCCGCATTCCTGCGTGATGCCGAGCGCCTGATCCCCGCCGAACGCCGTTTCGACGACCCCACCTCCACCCTGGCCTTCGGTACCGACGCCAGCTTCTATCGGCTGATCCCCAAGCTGGTGGTGCGTGTCGAGTCCGAGGACGAAGTGGTCGGCCTGATCAAGCTGGCCCAACGCGAGCGGGTGCCGGTCACCTTCCGCGCCGCCGGCACCAGCCTGTCCGGCCAGGCCATCAGCGACTCGGTGCTGATCGTACTGGGTGATAACTGGAACGGCCGCGAAATTCGTGGCCAGGGCGAGCAGATCCGCCTGCAACCCGGTGTTATCGGCGCCCAGGCCAATGCCTGGCTGGCCCCGTTCGGCCGCAAGATCGGCCCCGACCCGGCCTCGATCAACGCCTGCAAGATTGGCGGCATTGTCGCCAACAACGCCAGCGGCATGTGCTGCGGCACTGCACAGAACACCTACCACACCCTGGCCGGCCTGCGCCTGGTGCTGGCCGACGGCACCCGCCTGGACAGCGAAGACCCGGCCAGCGTGGCCGCCTTTGAAGCCAGCCATGCCGAGCTGCTGAAAGCCCTCGCCCGCCTGGGACGCGAAACCCGCGCCAACTCTGCATTGGCGGAGCGCATCCGCCACAAGTACCGGTTGAAGAACACCACCGGCCTGTCGCTGAACGCACTGGTGGACTACGACCAGCCACTGGATATCCTGCAGCACTTGCTGGTCGGTTCCGAAGGCACCCTGGGTTTCATCAGTGCCGTCACCTACGACACCGTGCCCGATCACCCGCACAAGGCCAGCGCCCTGCTGGTGTTCCCCAGCGTTGAAAGCTGTTGCCGTGCAGTCACTGTACTCAAGCGCCAGCCGGTGTCCGCCGTGGAACTGCTCGACCGCCGCAGCCTGCGCTCGGTGCAGAACATGCCCGGCATGCCGCTATGGGTAAAAGGCCTGTCGGACAACGCCTGCGCCCTGCTGATCGAATCGCGTGCCGCCAGCCAGAGCCTGCTGCACGAGCAACTGCAGCAGGTAATGGCCTCGATCGCCGACTTCCCGCTGGAACAGCAGGTCGACTTCAGCGAAGACCCGGCGGTGTACAACCAGCTGTGGAAAATCCGCAAGGACACCTTCCCCGCCGTTGGCGCCGTGCGCCAGACCGGCACCACGGTCATCATCGAAGACGTGACGTTCCCCGTCGAGCAACTGGCCGAGGGCGTCAACCGCCTGATCCAGCTGTTCGACAAGCACCGCTACGACGAAGCGATCATTTTCGGCCACGCGCTGGAAGGCAACCTGCACTTCGTCTTTACCCAAGGCTTCAACAGTGCCGAGGAAGTTGCCCGTTATCAGGCATTCATGGACGACGTGGCACAACTGGTGGCCGTGGAGTTTGGCGGTTCGCTGAAGGCCGAGCACGGCACCGGGCGCAACATGGCGCCGTTCGTCGAGCTGGAATGGGGCCAGGACGCCTACCAGCTGATGTGGAAGCTCAAGCGCCTGCTCGACCCCAACGGCATCCTAAACCCCGACGTGGTGCTGAGTGAAGACCCGGATATCCACTTGAAAAACCTCAAGCCGCTGCCGGCTGCCGACGAGATCGTCGACAAGTGCATCGAGTGCGGCTTCTGCGAACCGGTGTGCCCGTCCAAAGGCCTCACCCTCAGCCCGCGCCAGCGCATCGTCATGTGGCGGGACATCCAGGCCAAGCAGCGCGCCGGCATCGACACCCGCCAACTGATGCAAACCTACCAGTACCAGGGCATCGACACCTGCGCCGCCACCGGCCTGTGCGCGCAGCGCTGCCCGGTCGGCATCAACACCGGCGAGCTGGTGAAGAAACTGCGCAGCCAGGCCGCCGACCACGGCAAGGCCGCCCACTGGCTGGCCGACCATTTCCACACCGTTCTGGGTGGCGCCCGCCTGACCCTGACCGCCGCCAACGGCGCACGCAAGCTGCTCGGTGCCCCGCGCCTGAGTCGCCTGAGCGCCTCGCTGAGCAAAGCCAGCAAAGGCCGCCTGCCACAGTGGACACCGGCCATGCCGCAACCCCTGCGCCCACTGGACTTCAGCCCGGCCAGCAACGACGCCCGCCCCCGCGTGGTGTACCTGGCCGCCTGCGTCTCGCGCGTAATGGGCCCATCCTTTGCCGACCGCGAGCAAAGCTCGCTGCTGGACAAGACCCGCGCCTTGCTGGAAAAGGCCGGCTACCAGGTGGTGTTCCCCGAAAACGCCGACAGCCTGTGCTGCGGCCAGCCATTCGCCTCCAAGGGCTACCCCGAGCAGGCCGAACACAAGCGCCAGGAACTGATCAACGCCCTGCTGCACGCCAGCCGCGGCGGCCTCGACCCGATCTATTGCGACACCAGCCCCTGCACCCTGCGCCTGGTGCAGGACCTGGGTGAAAGCCGGCTGGACCTGTACGACCCAGTGCGCTTCATCCGCACGCACCTGGTCGAGCGCCTGGAGTTCACCCCCCAGGACGAACCTGTGGCCGTGCACGTAACCTGCAGCACCCAGCACCTGGGTGAAAGCCAGGCCCTGATCGACCTGGCGCGGCGTTGCAGCAAGCAGGTGGTGATCCCGGAAGGCATTCATTGCTGCGGCTTTGCCGGTGACAAGGGTTTCACCACGCCCGAGCTGAATGCCCACTCGCTGCGCAGCCTGAAAGACGCCGTGCAGTACTGCAGCGAAGGCATCTCCACCAGCCGCACCTGCGAAATTGGCCTGTCGAGCCACAGCGGCATCGACTACCACGGCCTGGTGTACCTGGTTGACCGCGTTACCCGGCCGCGTAGCATCTAAAGGCACTTACATTCACCTTTGTAGGAGCGGCCTTGTGTCGCGATCGGGCCGCGAAGCGGCCCCACGATTTACGCCCCCTTGCTGACTCCAGGGGCTGCTTCGCAGCCCGATCGCGACACAAGGCCGCTCCTACACAGGTACAGCGCAAGCCTGGGCCAACCGCGATCCCTGTAGGAGCGGCTTCAGCCGCGAACACCGGCAACGCCGGTGCCATCCCCCCCGCCACCATCCCGATTGAACCCCCGCCATTTCCCCAAAGTCCACCCTACAGGCCCACCTTCCCGAGGCCCCAGAGGAGACTCCCATGAAAGGTACCGCGCTTTCGGCCCTGTTCGCGGCCGCTACCCTGCTGGCTTCGCCGGTGTTCGCCGCTGAAGACCTGTGCACCATCAACCTGCAGAAGATCGACAACAGCATGGCCACCGCCGGCGCCACCTCCGAAGGCCTGGACAAAGCCATCACCGAGCACGTCGACAAAGCCAAGGCCGCCCAGGCCTCGGGCGACACCAAGGAATGCATCGCCATCACCAGCAAAGTGCTGGAGCGCCTGGAAAAAACCGAGAAAGGCAGTGGTACCGGCAGCGGCGGCGCATGAGCCAAAGTGCGGGCGACAGGACCGGCTGTCGACGTCGCCCGCACAATGGCGTATACTCCACCTCACGTGCCGTAAGGTGCGTTAGCCAAGAGCTAGTGTGGGGCCGATTAGGATTCGACGCCGGTAGCGAAACTCTAGGTGCATGCCGAGTTGGTAACAGAACTCGTAAATCCACTGTTGCAACTTTCTATAGTTGCCAATGACGAAAACTACGAGGGTTACGCTCTCGCTGCGTAAGCAGCTGAGCCCGCTCTCCTGGTAGCTTCGGCTCCAGCAATCATCAGGGGATGCCTGTAAACCCGAAATGATTGTCATACAGAACAGGATCGTCGTGTAGCACGTTGGGGGCAAAGCGACTAAAACTTACCCAACTCGTCCAAAGCACCCTGCCCGTCGGGCGGCTGCGGATTAACTCAGTAGACACGGCTAAGCATGTAGTACCGACAGCGGAGTACTGGCGGACGGGGGTTCAAATCCCCCCGGCTCCACCAAATCCAAAAAAGAAGACGCCCTTGGGCGTCTTTTTTTTTGTGTCTGAAATTTGCCGGAAGCGAGGCTTGAAATCAGATTTAGCCCCTTCCGTGTAGGACGTTTCCCAAAGATACTCTCAGCGCCTGTTTTCCGTTGCGGTCACTATTTCAGGGTTTTAGGCTCGGTGGGTCGTTGATCATCAACGGCACGACTTTGACAGGTCGCGACGGTAAACAACAAAACGGCTCGTCGTTATGGCGGCTGTACGTGCGGGCACGCTTGCGTGCGCCGGAACTTGTTGTTTCCGCCGGTCTGTCAACCCGCGTACAGCTGCCACCCTCTGTTTGACAGCAGATGCTGACGGCCCTGAAAACGGAAGCAATCATGTTGAAGATAGTCCCTGATCCACCCCTACCACTCCACTCCCTGGAAGACACCATCATGTTGGCCTCGGACTACGCACTCTGTGCAGAAGCCGTAGCCCAGCAGGCGATGCTGATGCAGCCCAGGTCGCCCGCCTCGGTGTTGATCATGGCCTCGATGCACGAGCTTGAAACCTTGCGGCGATTGCTCGAATCAGCGCTGGCACATGCTGAACCTGTGGGAGCCCGGCTTGCCGGCGACAGGGCCAGCCCAGGCGCCAACAACACCAGGGAGATTGCTCAATGACAACTGAAGACACCCAATGCACTGTCGGTAAAACCATCTTCTTTCAAGGTGAAAACCAGACCCACCCACTGTTCCGCATCGAGGCTGGTATCCCCTGCCAGAACGCCCGTGAACAGGCGTCAGAATTGATGGGCTATGCGCGGGACCTGACCATCGACGGCCTGATGGAAGAAAAACCGAAGCTGATCTGGGCAGCGCACTACCTGTGCGCCTTGGGCAAAGCGCTACTGGATGATGCCGAACTGGGCATGATGCGCTGAAGCAACAGCGCTGGATTTTGCGGAAACCTGTGGGAGCGGGCGTGCCCGCGAAGCAAGCCACTCGGTGGATGGCACCGGCTACGCCGGTGTTCGCGGCTAAAGCCGCTCCTACAGGGACCGCGTGAACTCGACCAGCACAGCCCCAGTGGGAGCGGGTATGTCGAGGCGTCGGACCGCCGTGACACAAGCGACGCAATGGCTGGCACCGGCTGCGTCGGTGTTCGCGGGCATGCCCGCTCCCACAGGTAGGGCGCATCCCTCAGGCATTGTGGGATCCGTGTAGGAGCGGCTTTAGCCGCGAACACGGGCGCAGCCCGTGCCATCCCGCACCCGCCTTACCAGCTGTAACTCAACTTGGCCGTAACCTCACGCCCCGGGTTGTAGTAGTTCGCCGTCCCCGACCCCACCACATGCTGCTCGTCAAACAGGTTGCTGACATTCAGCGCCAGGTCAGTGCCCTTGGCAATCTTGTAGTTCAGCGCTGCGTCGAACAGCGTAGTGCCGTCGCTTTTCTTGGTGTTGGCGGCATCCATGTAATAACCGCCTACGTAACGCGCACCCAGACCAACGCTCACGTCGGTATCAGGGATGTCGTAATAGCTCCACAGCGACGCCGTATGCTTCGGTGCCACGGTGAATTCCTTGCCCTTGAGTGAAGTGCCGTCATACAGCGCACCGCGCAGCACTTCAGTCTCCATGTAGGAATAGGCACCGATCAGGCTCAGGTTTTGCGTGACTTGCGCCTTGGCTTCCAGGTCCAGGCCGCGGGCTCGCGACTCGCCCACCGTCTGCTGTTCGATGATGCCACTCGGCAGCACGACGGCAATGGTGACGTTTTCCTGGGTCAGGTCATAAACGGCGGCAGAAAACAGCGCATCCATGCCCATGGGCGAGTACTTCACGCCCACTTCGTACTGCCTGCCGGTCTGCGGGGTGACGCCTACCTGCGGCGGCGAAACCGACTCCACCATGCTCACGTAAGTAGAGACTTCATCGTTGACGATGTAGGTCAGCGCGCCACGGTACGAGGTTTCAGAGAAGTTGTCGCTTTGCTTGTTTACCCCGCCAACGTACTCCGTGCTGGACAGGTCCATAGAATCATTACGCACACCCGCGGTTGCGATCAGGCGGTCATAGAAGGACAGGTTCTGCTGCAGGAACACGGCCTTGGTGGTGGCGTCGTTTTTCTTGCGGGTATACGGCGTAACACCACCGGGAACACCCGTGAATACCGGGTTGGCGATGTCGATGGAAGGTGCCGTGCTGTACACCGAACTTTGCCGGGTGGTCGAGTCGAGATACTCCACACCCACCAGGGTACTGCTGTCGATGTGCTCGAACTGGGCATCGTACTGCAGCATCAGGTTGCCGTTGAGCTGGTCGGCATCGCTGTCGGTGCCGAACACGTAGCGCGGGATGGTGGTGCCCACCCGCGAAGCGCTGTCGCTCAGGTAGACATAGCCAAAGTCATCGCTCAGCTCGCTGTAGCGCAGGTTGCCGCGCAGCGTAAAGCCGTTGTCGAAGTCGTGGGTGATGTTGCCGCTGAGGCTGGTGCGCTCGACATCGTGAAAGTTGTAGCCGGGCTCACCGTAGAAATCTTCTCGGTCGTATTCCTTGTCCAGCGGGTAGCCACCGCTGTTTGGCGAGCTGTTGGTCTTCAGGTAATCCAGGATCACCGTGGCCGAGGTGAAATCGGTGGGTGCCCAGGTCAGGCCACCCATTACGAAGCGGTTGTCGTCCTGCGAGTGATCGTACTCGCGGTCGCTGTTCTGCATCTTGGCCGTGAAGCGGCCGGCCAGGGTTTGCTCATCGTTCAGCGCGTCGCCCACATCGATACCGGTCTCGGCATGATCATAGGAGCCATAGGTCACATAGCCTTGCCCGAACTTTTCGAAGCGTGGCTGCTTGGTCACGAAGTTCACCGAGCCACCCGGGTCTGCCGGGCCGAACAGGGTGGAGTTGGCGCCACGCAAAATCTCGATGCGCTCGTAGGCATACGGGTCTTCGCGCACACCGCGCATCGAGCTCAAGGTCAGGCCGTCCCGGTAAGTGGTGGCCTGGAAGCCGCGGATCTGAAAGTAGTCGTTACGGTCATCCGAGCCGTAGAAGTCGCTGACCACACCCGGGGTATATTGCAGCGCCTCTTCCGTAGTGCTGACGCTACGCTGCTGCATTTCCTTGTTGGTAACCACAGACACAGAAGCTGGCGTGTTGAGGATGCTGGTCGCTACCTTGCCACCGACCCACAGTTCCTTGGCAACCACCGAGTTCGTGTCATCGTCGGCACTGGCTTTGACCTTGGCATTGATAATGACCGGCGCCAGCCGATAGTCCTCGGTCGCGCCCAGCTCCAGCGGGCCGGCTGGCTTTGGCTGCGGCACTACCAGGTACGCACTCGGGCCTTGCTGCTCAGCCTGAAGCTCGGTCCCCTGCAACAATGACGAGAGTGCAGCCGTGGCCCCCAACGTGCCCTGCACACCCGCCGTGTTGCGGTTGGCTACGCTCTGTGCATCGAAGGACAGGCTGATACCCGCCTGGCGGGCAAAGCGATCCAGAGCGGGCGCCAACGGACCACCCGGGATGTTCCACTGCTGCAGCTGATTATTGCGATCAGCGCCCAAGGGTTGCGCAAGCGACGGCAATGCGTAGCTGCTGACAACCAAACCCAGAATCGCCGCGTGCAAGGCACGATTCAGGGGATGGCGCTGTGGAACCGGTGTCGAACTCATTTTCTCGCTCCGTAGAGGGTCGGCGGCTGGCCTGTATTCCGGCCTTCCCTACAAGCCGAACGAGAATGAGAAAACACCTCATTTATTTTTCAATCAGTTGTGCGTACTCAGCCATCGCCATCAATGCAACGGCGCTGAGCCCGCCTCGGCACGGGTACCGTTCAGTTGAAGAATGTGGTCCCTGATTGCAAAGCCCACGCATTGGTAAAACTCGATGCAGAACGCTTCGCCCTGCCCCAGCAAGGGTGAACTGCGCAAAAAGTCGTCTGCTGCCTTCGCCGCGACCCCACCGGCATCTTGAGCCAACTCGGCGATGTTGCTCGCACGCAGGGCGGCGTCATCTAACGGCTGCAGATAATGGAAGGGGATCAAACACTCGACCGCGCTACTGTTGAAACCTTTCGCCAAATACTTCTTCAACTCGACCAGGCTGTTGCGCGTCTGATCGCTTTCGATATTGTGGCTTTGAAGCAGCGCTTCAATGGGCCCTGAGCCAACCACAACTAAATCGTCGACGGCATAACCTGCCAGCGGAGGCAACACGTTTGGGGTAAGTTCAAAGGGTGTATTCGGCACTTCATCCGAGTACCCATCGCGCACCCGTTCCGCCTTCTTGCCCATTAAGTCTGCAGGGTTCATGAGCGCTTCATCATTCAGCTTGACGATATGGTCATGTATGCCCCACGCGGCTTTGTCGGTGAACGCTGCCACGACATCGTCCCCCGCATTCAACAGTGGCGAGCCCTCTAACGATTGGTACGCCGACCGCTTGGCAAAGTTGCCCACATCCAACGCCATGTTGCTGACGTTGCGCGCGCGCGTAGCCGGGTCCGCGTACGGCGTCTGGTACCAGGTCGAAATCTGGTACTCGATGCCCATCCGCTGCAGGTCGGCCCACAAGCGGCTGACCAGCGCGATGCTGGTTTCGCGAATGAAACCGGGGTCGACTCCCAGCGACTCAAGGAAAGCTTCGACGGGTTCATTGACAACTACCAGTAGATCTTCGTGCGTATATCCAGGCATCGGCGGGAATACGCCATTCGGTAGTTCGATAGCTTGCCGGGATGCGCCATTGGTTTTGGACTGATCGTGCACCTGAAACTCCATTTTCTTGAACAACATAAACTGAAATTAAAAAAACATCATTTTAGCGATGCCGTTTTAACTGGGGGGCTGGCAATATTATCCATTCGTCAACCCCGTGCAAAAACCTCAACCCTTGTCCAACGCCTGTCGCACTTTTCCAAGCAACTCCGCCAACTGAAAGGGTTTTAACAACATATCCATACCCTCCCCCAGAAAGGCCTGACGGTCGACTGCCGCATCCGCGTACCCGGTCATGAACACCACCGGCAGTTCCGGCCGGTACCCCCTCGCCAGGTCGGCCAGCTCGCGCCCGCTCAGTGTCGGCAAGCCAACGTCCGTCAACATCATGTCCAGGCTCGGGTCGGTCTGCAACAAAGCCAGCGCTTCGTCTGTGGTAGCGGCCAGGGTGCAGCGATAACCTGCATCGGTCAGCGCCTCGGCTACAGAAAGGCGCACGGAGGTCATGTCTTCAACCACCAGCACATGCTCGCCATTGCCCTGCACAGCCTGGCCGCTTTCGCGGTGCACGGGCATGGCCGCCTCGGCACTGGCGGGCAGCATCAACGTCACTTCGGTCCCTTGACCGACCACGCTACTCAATAACACGTGCCCACGCGACTGTCGGGCGAACCCGTAGATGGTCGACAACCCCAGGCCGGTGCCTTGCCCCACAGGCTTGGTAGTGAAAAACGGGTCGAACACCTTCTCCAGCAGCTCGGGCTGGATGCCGCTGCCATTGTCCCGCACGCACACGGCGATATAAGGGCCATCCAGCAAATTGGGGTTGCCGTGGGACCAGGTAGCGGCGGTGTTGACCCATATTTGCCCGCCCTTGGGCAGCGCATCGCGGGCGTTGATAACCAGATTGAGCACGGCACTTTCCAGTTGCACAGGGTCAACCAGGGCAATGGCGGGGTCTGTGGACAAGTCCAAGGTCAGCTGAACGCGCTCGCCAATGGTGCGCGTCAGTAAATCTTCAAGCGAACGGACGTGCCGGTTGACGTCCACTGGGCGGGTGTCTAGCGGTTGTTGGCGGGCAAAGGCAAGCAGGCGGTGGGTAAGAGACGCAGCGCTGGTGGCGGAACTAAGCGCTGCTTCGGTGTACTTGGGCACCATCTCGGTACGGTTTTGCGCCACGCGCTTGCGGATCAGCTCCAGGCTGGTGATGATGCCGGTGAGCAGATTGTTGAAATCGTGAGCGATACCGCCCGTAAGGCTGCCCAAGGCGTCCATTTTCTGCAGCTGCAGCAGCTGCGCCTCGGTACGCTCGCGTTCAGCCACTTCTCGAGCCAGCTGGCTGGTGGCAACATCCAGGCGGGCCAGGTGCGAACGCTCGCGGTGGCGGTGTTCAGTGACATCTTCGATGAACACCAGGCACAGCCCTGGCGCCTGGTAGGGCGACAGCTGCCATTCGGTTTCGCGCAAGTGTCCACGCAGTTGCATGCTCAGCGTGCCTTTCCAGCGTTCGCCTGCCAACAGGTGCCGGCGCAGCGCATTCAGGGCCGCCTCCTGCCCGTCGGCAAAACACTCACGAAGCTGCGCAGGGTCGCGGTTGTCCTGGCTCAGATTGCTGAACGCCTGGTTGCATTCATGCACCTTCAATTGCGCATCGAGCACGGCGATCGGGGCCGATACGCTACTGAAGATCTCACGGAAGCGCGCCTCGCTCTGACGCAGCGCGCGCTCGGCATCACGAACGCGCAGCAAGGTACGCAGGGTAGCGAGCAACACATCCGGGTCGACGGGATGGACCAGGTAGGCATCAGCGCCAGCGTTCAGGCCGGTGATGATATCGTCGCTCAGGATCGACGCCGCTGACACGTGAATGACAGGCAGCAACGCAGTGCGCGCGTCCTCGCGCAACAGCCTGACGATATCGAAACCGCTCATGTCCGGCAGGTTCACATCCAGAATCAGTGCGTCCACCTGCTGATCGCGGATCAGTGCCAGCCCCTCGCCGCCTGTGCCCGCCTCCATCACGTCGTAACCGTGCACCGCAAGGCGCCGCCGCAGGGCATAGCGGGTTGCGACGTTGTCGTCGACGATCAGCAGGCGCACATCAGGTTTCATCGACGCTCTCCTGGGCAAGAGCCAGCGGAATGATCACGAAGAAGGAAGAACCAACCCCTGGCTCACTGTGCACGCCCACTTCGCCACCCAAAAGGCTCGCGAAGCGCTTGCACAGCGACAGGCCCAGACCGGTGCCGCGCAGGCGTTTCTGCAGGGGCGAATCAACTTGGGCAAAGTCCTCGAACAAAGTGCCCAACAGCTCCTGCGCAATGCCGATACCGGTATCGCTGACAGCAAAGCGGATCATGTCGTTGCCCTGCAACTGGGCTGAAACGCGCACTTCGCCACGGGTGGTGAACTTCAGCGCATTGGCAATAAAGTTTCGCAGAATTTGCGCAAGCTTCTTGTCATCGGTGTACAGACGCGGCAGCCCGACCGGCTCTTCGAAAATCAGATCTACCGCAGTGGCGTCCACAATAGGGCGGAACATACCGCGCAATGCCGCGAACAGGTCGAACATGTCGAACCAGGCCGGCGAAATGGTAATGCGCCCGGCTTCGATCTTGGCCAGGTCGAGCAGGTCATCGACCATGTCGGACAGCTCGCGGGAAGCAGTGCTGATGAACGTGACCTGGCGGTGCTGCTCTTGCGACAGCGGGCCGTCGAGTTCGTCGGTGAGCAGGCCGGTGATGCTCAGGATCGAACCGAGCGGCGTGCGGAACTCATGGCTCATGTAGGACAGGAAGCGGCTTTTCAAGTCCGAAGCCTGGCGCAGTTGCTCGGCCTGGATGTCCAGCTCGGCGTACAAGGCGAGCACGCCCTGATTGGTTTCCTCGAGCTCGGCGCGCAAGGCCTCGTTTTCGGCCTGGAGCCTGGCAATCAGCTGGGTATCAGGCATGTGCGGCCTCCAAATCTACAACGAGTACGGTCACATCATCGCGACCACGACAGAAGTCGCGGTGCAACACGGCGGCGATCACGGCTGGGTGACGATGCACCAGGCCTGGGTAATCCTGAAGGTTCCAACGCGATTGCAGGCCATCGCTGTACATGATCAACAACTTTCCATTTGCTTGAGCGTAGTCAAAGACCTGGGCCTTTCTGAATTGCCCGCCGACGATGCCGGGCAACGACGCCAGGCCACGCGCCTGGCTACCGGCGATAAGGCTGGCGCCGATGTTGCCAACGCCGATAAAAGCCAGGTAGTCATTGGCGCCGTCATACTGCGCCAGCGCTGCCGCCCCACCACGGCTGCCGAGCATCGCCTGGTGCATGGCATGCAACAGTTGCACGGGGTCGGCGAATGGTGCTTCAGCAAATGCCGCCGCCCCCGCGCGTGCGGCCACCTCGGCATCGGCGCCGTGGCCCAGGCCGTCGATCACAATCGCACTGATATGCTGGCCATTGATCGCCAGGTGCCAGGTATCACCACAGGCAGGGTCGCCATACAGCGCGTGCTGGCTAATGCCCACCCGCAGATCCGCTGCGCCCGCGCCCGGCTCATACAGCCGCGCCAACACTACGGCGCCACGCGAATCGGCGTAGACATCGAACACCTGCGCCATACGCGCCAAGGCGCCCATGCCGATACCTTGCGTGCCGGATGTCGAATAGCCATCAGCCAGACACGTCGGGGCATCGAAGCCCTGCGCACGGTCCACGGTCAGCAACTCGATGATGTAGCCGCCCCCGTTACGCGGCAGTACCCGCAAGTGCAGCTCACCGCGGCCCGCATGCTTGATGACATTACTGCACAGCTCAGTAGCCAGCAGCGCAACACGCCCGGCGTATTCCTCGTCAAAGCCGTGTTGTTCGGCCAGCTTGTATGCCGTGCGGCGGGCATGGCCAACATCGCTTTGCTCATCAAGGCCGATCACCTGGGTCTGGCTGGCGAAAATACTCAGGTCCATCGGGTAATCGTTACACGCGTGCCCTGCCCAGGCGCGGTGTCCAGTTCGAATTCGTCAACCAGGCGCCGCGCGCCGGTCAGGCCTAGCCCCAGGCCGCTGCCCGAAGTCCAGCCATCGGTCAATGCCAGCTTGATGTCGGGTATGCCAGGCCCTTCGTCGCGGAACAGCAGGCGCAACCCGGTTCGTGCGCCATCGTCCAGAACGGACCAATCCATATCGCCACCGCCGCCATACACCACGGTATTGCGTGCCAGTTCACTGACTGCCGTCACCAGCTTGGTCAAGTCCACCAGGCGCATGCCGCACTCGCCGGCCAACTTGCGCGCCAACTGTCGCGCCAGCACCACATCCTGCTCAATGCGTACCGGTTGGCTGCCGCTTTCGCGCACATTCATTTTCGCTTCACGCGTTGACGCAGCTCTTGCATGCCGCGCTCCACATTGAGTGCCGTGCTCACGCCCGGCAGGGTAAGGCCAAGTTCGACCAAGGTTATCGCCACTGCCGGCTGCATGCCGACCACCATGGTTTCGGCATCCATGATGCGTGACAGGCCAGAGATGCTCGCAATCATCCGGCCGATAAAGGAATCGACCATGTCCAGTGCGGAAATATCGATCAGCACGCCCCGCGCCGAGGTGCGGCTGATGCGCTCGGTCAGGTCCTCTTGCAAGGTCAACGCCAGCTGGTCGTGCATGTCCACCTGGATGGTCACCAACAGGAATTCACCCATTTGCAGGATCGGAATACGCTCCATACGCTTACACCCGCTGGCTGATATCGCTGCCCAGGCGAGAGAGGGCAAGCTTGAGGGCGTCTGCCAGGTTGGCCTTGGTGGTCAGCGAGCCGAGGTCCAGCCCCAGGTGCACGATGGTCTGGGCGATTTGAGGGCGCACACCGCTGATGATGCAGTCAGCCCCCATCAGGCGGATGGCGGTGACGGTTTTCAGCAAGTGCTGGGCGACCAGTGTGTCGACGGTGGGCACGCCGGTAATGTCGATGATGGCAATTTCCGAGCCTGTGTCGACGATGCGTTGCAGCAGCGACTCCATCACGGTCTGGCTGCGTTGCGAGTCCAGCGTGCCGATTAGCGGTAACGCCAGCACACCTTCCCACAGTTTGACCACCGGGGTGGACAACTCCAGCAACTCCTCCTGCTGGCGCTTGATCACCTCCTCGCGGGACTTTTGGAAAGTGCGGATGGTGTGCATACCCATACCGTCGAGCAGTTCGGAAACGACCCACAACTGCTCGGCCAGGCGCGCCGGTTCATTATTGAAGTGCGACTGCAACAAGCCGAACAAAGGCCCCTTCAGCGCAAAGATGAAGTACACGGTCTGATGAGAGTCATGGCCCAGCTGAGCGCGCGACGACGAGAGTTTTTCCAGAAACCGGCGTACGCCTTCCCAGCCCGGAACGGCCAGATTGCTGCCGCTTTCGCTTTGCAAACCGCCAATCAGCAGCTGCAGGAACTCGCTTGTTTCCTGCACCAGTACCTGTTCCTTGATGTTGCGCGTGGCGCCATTGGCTTCCAGGCCAGAAAGCCACTCCCCCAGCAATTTCGCCTGGTTGCCCTTGATTGCTTCCAACGTGCTGCCGTGCAGTGTTGCCATTTGCCTTCGCTCCAGAGATGAAGGCCGGCGTCCCCATTAATGGCCGGCCTGCTGTGAGTGACACTTGCCGGATGAAATAGTTGTGCGCGAGAGAAAGATAATTGCAATGGGCCACCTCACGTTAGCTTATCCGGCCTCTCCTGGCGCGTACTCTGCGCCACGCAGCACCACCGGCGGGCGAGAAAGCAGGACGCCGACAAGCACGGCGAAGACCAGCGCAGCTACCCCGGCGCTGTACAACACCGCCTCGAATCCCCCGACAAATGCCTGCCGAGCCAATGGCGCAAGCCCATCGCGCAGGCTGGGATCGACCAGGGCCAATGCCGACGTTAAGTCTCCGGCGGCGACCCGAGTGGCCATCGCCGCGATCTGGCCCAGCTCCCCAAGCGCTGCTGCGGCCATGGCTTCGTAGAGCAATTGCTCAGTGCGGGTGGCCAGCACGCCCCCAAGCACACCAATGGCCAGTACGATCGCGCCGAACCGCGTGGTGGTACTCAGGCCCGAAGCCATGCCGGTGCGCTCACGCGGCACACAGGCCATGATGTTTTTCTGCGTGTCGCCATTGAGCAACCCCGCACCAGCGCCCAGCACCAGGCTGGCCAGCGCGAAGGCGCCATAGCCACCATGGCGCGTAGCCCAGGCACACAGCAGGTTGCCCGCGCCCACCAGCACCAGGCCAAACGCAAACACCTGCGCGGGGCTCAAGCGGGTGGCCAGGTGCATGCCCACCCGCGGTGTCAGCAGCATGGCCACGGCAAACGGCAGCATACCAGCCCCAGCGGCCAGGGCTGACAGTTGCAAGCCGTTCTGCAAGTACAGCGGCAACAACGTCATCATCACCTGGGCGCAGGCGGCATAGGCGAACATGCCCAGCAAGGCCCCCACGAAACGCCCGCTGCGCATCAGTTGCAGGTCGATCATGGGGCGCTCCTGGCTGCGCTCGACCATGACGAACAGGCCGAACAGGAAGGCGCTGATTACCAGCCGACCGAGGGTTTGCGCGCTGCCCCAGCCCACCTGGTTGGCGTCGATCATCGCCCAGATCAGGTAGCCCAGGCTGCCGGCGAACGTCAGGCTGCCCCAAGGGTCGAGCCGCGCCGCTGCACTGTCGCGTGACGCCTCGACACTGCGCATGACCATGATTGCCAGCAGCGCCACCAGCGGCAGATTGATGTAGAAAATCCAGCGCCAGCCCAAGGTGCTGGCTATCACCCCGCCGAGCAGCGGCGCGAAGGTGATGGTGGCACCCATGCAGGCGCCCCAGAAAGCCCAGGCATGCATGCGCTCCTGCGGCTGATGGAAACGGTTGCCGATCACGGCCAGGGCCGAGGTCAGCAGCAAGGCAGCGCCCACGCCCTTGGCTGCCCTGGCCAGGTCGAGGTACAGCAGGCTGGGGGCCGCACCGCAGGCCAGCGAGGCGAGGCCGAACAGCACCAGGCCAAGCAACAGCATGCGCCGCCGGCCGAAACGGTCGGCCAGGCTGCCGGCAGGTAGCAGGCAAGCGGCAAAGGCCAGCAGGTAGGCGCTGACCACCCATTCGATATCGGCGAACGAGCCGGACAGGTCACGGGCAATGCTGGGCAGGCTGACCGCGACAATGTTGGTGTCGAGGATGATCAGGGCGCAGACCAGCGAGGCGGTGAGCAGGGTGAAACGTGCAGAGGGCATGGTGGTGCTCCAGAAGCTCGGCTGGTTGGCTCGACGGGTACTTTTCTCCTGCAAGATCGCCGGGGCTGCCTTGCCGGCGATGGACCGCAAAGCGGTCCCCTGCAATTCCACAGGCAAACTTTGCCCCCAAGCCACCAGCCTTGTAGTGTTGGCTTCACCATAACCCCGCCAACTGCAAGCCTTGTTAGCCCTGGCGGCCTGCGTCATTACCCTGCAGGTAACACCCATGGAAATCCGCCATTTCCGCTACTTCCTCTGCGTCGCCCGCCACGGCCATTTCACCCGGGCTGCCGAGCAACTGGGCATCGCCCCGCCCACCCTCAGCCGGCAGATTCAGGACATGGAGCGCGAGCTGGGTGTGCGCCTGTTCGAACGCAACCAGCGCGAGGTCAACCTCACCGCCGCCGGCCAGGCGCTGCTGATCGAGGCAGAACAGGCCGTGCGCCAGTTCGACGCCGCGCAACTGGGCGCGCAACGCGCGTCCCGGGGTGAAAGCGGGCGAATCGAACTGGGCTACGTTGCCTCCGCCGCCTACTCGGGCATGCTCCAGCAGCAAGTCAGCCAGTACAGCGCAACCTGCCCCGGCGTGCGCCTGAACATCCGCGAACTGCCCATGGCCGAACTGCCCGGCATGGTTCGCGATGGCCTGCTCGACCTGGCCTACGTGCGCTCACCAATGGAGCTGCCTGACGAACTGGAAGCCATTGCACTGCACCAGGAAGGCTTCGTCCTCGCCCTGCCCGCCAGCTCGCGAATCAACGAAGTGCCGCAGATCCCGGCCTCGCGCCTGGCCAATCAAACCTTCATCCTGCCCGAGCAGATCTCCGGCACGCTGGAGGTGGCGGCGCAAGGCGGCTTCGTCCCGCGCCTGGGCCCGCAGCCCGGCAGCCTGGTGGCGGTGATTACCCTGGTATCACTCGGCCAGGGCATCGCCGTGGTGCCGGAATCGGTGGTGCAGCGCATCAACCTGCCGCAGGTGAACTACCGGCGAATCGTCGACTGCCAGGCCAGTTCGTGGCTTAGCCTGATCTACCGGCGCTTCGAGAAAGCGCCGGCGGTGGTGAGGTACATCGAGATGATCAAGTACTGAGCAGTCACATTTGTCTCACCGGTGGTGAGATTTTTCTCCATTGAACATTGTGCCAGCGGCGCTGACACTTTTTAGATAACGCTGATTATGGCTGCGATGTGCTTGTCGTGGGACAGGGTGAAGGCGACAAGGTGCCTGACCTAAGCTTTTAGCTGGTGCGCAAATCGAGCGCCGCCCGCGCGGCGCTTCGCGGCTAAAGCCGCTCCTACATTTGTTTCCGGCCAATTATTCCTGTGGGATTTGCGCGCGAACGCCTTGGCGCATGGCTAGATATCGCGTCGTACAAACAGGGCGGTCGCGCGCGCCTGGCACAGGATGGACTCGCCCGAAACAAACGTAGGAGCGGCTTTAGCCGCGAAGCGCCGCGCGGGCGGCGCTCGATCTCATAGACGATAAAAATCTTGCGGCTAGCACCTTTCAGCCCAGACGCATTTTCAAAGCAGAAAAACAAAGGGCACCCATCCAAAGGTGCCCTCTGCCCTACCGCCAGGTGACCTCGATCACCCCATCGTACGCGCCCCCACCGGTTGCGCATGGCCCCGCGAAGTCACGATGCCCAGGAAGGAAATTACAATCGCCAGGCCCAGTGTCGAACTCACTTCCGCCCGGTGCTCAGGCGTGTACATCATCACCGCCAACGCCCCGGCAATGAAGATGATCACCGCCCAGGTCAGGTACGGGAACAGCCACATGCGGAACTTCAGCTCGGTGTTCTCCCGCTCCAGGCGGCGGCGCATGCGCAGCTGTGAAATAGCGATGACCATGTACACCAGCAAGGCGATGGCGCCGGAGCTGGCCAGCAGGAACTCGAACACGCCCTTCGGCGCGAAGTAGTTGAGCACAGCAATGGCTGCGCCGATCAGGGTGCTGCCGAACACCGCCGCACGCGGCACGCCGACCTTGGAGGTCTTGTTGAGGAAGGCCGGGGCGTCACCGCGCTTGGCCAGCGAGTACATCATCCGCGAAGCGATATAGATCGACGAGTTCATGCAACTGGTCACCGCCACCAGCACCACCAGGTCGACCATGAACGCCGCATTGGGAATGTTCATGATTTCCAGCGCGCGCTGGTACGAGCCCACCACGGCAAGCTGTGGGTCATTCCACGGCACCACCGAGATGATCACGAAGATCGACAGGATGTAGAAGGTGCTGATGCGCCAGATCACCGAGCGGGTGGCTTTGGCAATGTTGCGCGACGGGTCGCTGGACTCGGACGCGGCGATGGTCACCGCCTCGGTACCGATGAAGCTGAACATGACGGTGATGAACGCGCCAACCACTGCCGACCAGCCCTTCGGTGCAAAGCCGCCGTATTCGGCGATCAGCCCGCTCAGGCCGCTGACCTCACGGTTGGGCAGCCAGCCCATCAGCGCGGCAAAGCCCAGGCCGATGAAACCGAGAATGGCGGTGACTTTGAGAATGGCGAACCAGAATTCGAACTCGCCGTACTTGGCCACGCTGAACAGGTTGGTGCAGGCCAGCAGTAGCACCGAGGCCAGGGCGAAGATCCAGCTGTCCACCTGTGGGAACCAGGCGTTCAGTACATGCCCGGCGGCCAATGCTTCGATAGGGATCACCAGCACCCAGAACCACCAGTACAACCAGCCGATGGTGTACCCGGCCCAGCGGCCGATGGCCTGGTCGGCGTAGGTGGAAAACGATCCGGTGTCAGGGTGCGCCACGGCCATTTCGCCGAGCATGCGCATGACCAGTACCACCAGGGTCCCGGCCACGAAATAGGAAATTATGGTTGCTGGCCCGGCCGCCGCGATGGCGTGACCCGAACCTACGAAAAGTCCGGCGCCGATGATGCCGGCGATGGACAGCATCGTTACATGACGTGGCTTGAAACCTTGTGCAAGGTTGCCATCAGATCCCACGGTGTTCATTGATGTTGTTCTCTTTTTGCTGACACAAGGATGGGGGCAGGCGTAGGCGAAAATATCTCCTTTGAAATCAATAAGTCGACAGGTTGCTGGTGCTCTGTTGTTGATCTTTGCTGCGCATCACAGAGCAACGTGCCGGTGCGGTTCGGGGTTCATTTAAGCCCCGCATGGCTGTGGGTAATTACACGAGAACGCCCCGGAACTGTTTGATCACGACAGGGCAATTCCATTCGCGGCAGATGTCGCGAATGGCATGTCCGATCACGCCATCGGGCCATCTGGCGCTTTTGTTTTTCATTTGGATGTGTTTCGCCTGTGCCGGCCTCTTCGCGGGTAAACCCGCTCCTACAAGGTTCGTAGGAGCGGGTTTACCCGCGAAGAGGCCAGCACTGGCAAAAACCATTTTCAGCCACCCACAAAAAAGCCCCGGTTTCCCGGGGCCTCTGTTGCCAAGGCGTCTGCCTACGCCTGCCCGGTACGCACGAAGCGTCGGGCCAGCAACAGGTAAGCGAGGATCCCCAGCACGCCATGGGCGGCCACGAACCAGAGTGCGTTGTGGAACGAGCCGGTGCTGGCCACCACATAACCAATCACCAGCGGAGTAACGATGCCGGCGATGTTGCCGATGCCGTTGAACACGCCACCGCACAGGCCAACCATGGTCTTCGGTGCCACATCCGACAACACCGCCCAGCCCACCGCCGCCAGGCCCTTGCCGAAGAAAGCCAGGGTCATCAGGGCGATCACCGCCGCGTTGCCGTCCACATAGTTGGCCAGCACCAGGCTGGTAGACAGCGCCATGCCGATGATGAACGGCGTCTTGCGCGCCCTGGACGGATGCACGCCACGGCGGATCAGCCAGTCGGACACGAAGCCGCCAAGGATGCCACCGGTGAAGCCACAAATTGCAGGCAACGCGGCCACCCAGCCAGCTTCCATGATGGTCATGCCACGGCCCTTGATCAGGTAGATCGGGAACCAGGTGATGAAGAAGTAGGTCAGCGCGGTAATGCAGTACTGGCCCAGGTACACAGCCCACAGGTTGCGGCTGGTGAACAGCTGCGCCAACTGCGCCCGGGTCAGTTTGCTTCTGGCGCTCTTGCGTTCCTTTTCCAGGTCAACCAGGGCGCCGCCTTCACGCATGTAGGCCAGCTCTTCGCGGCTCAGCCCCGGAGCACTGTGCGGCTCATGGTACAGGCGGAACCACACCACGCTCAGCAACAGCCCCAACCCCCCCCATCCAGACGAACACCTGCTCCCAGCTCAACGCATGGGTCATCCATGCCATCAGCGGGGCAAACACCACCACGGCCATATACTGCGCCGAGTTGAACAGTGCCGAGGCGGTACCGCGCTCGCGGGTGGGGAACCAGCAACTGACGATGCGCGAGTTGGCCGGGAAAGCCGGCGACTCCACCAGGCCGAGCATGAAGCGCATGGAAAACAGCGCCACCGCTGCCGACGCACCGGCCAGTCCCATCCAGCCCACGGTGCCTTGCAGCAGGGTGAACAGCGACCAGAGGATCAGGCTGATGCCGTAGACACGCCGGGCACCGAAGCGGTCGAGCAGCCAGCCACCGGGCACTTGGCCCAGGGCGTAGGCCCAGGCGAACGCGGAGAAGATCATGCCCAGCATGACCGGGTCCAGGCCAAGGTCCGCGAGCACCTCGGTGCCGGTGATCGACAAGGTGGCGCGGTCGGCATAGTTGATGACGGTAATGACGAAGATCAGCGCCAGGACCAGGAAGCGATGGCGACCGATCCCGGCCACAGCCTGCGGTGCGGCGACGGCGGATTTGCTGTTCATGTGGACCCTCTTGCTTCTCGGTGGAAGCGATTGTTCTTGTGCGGAGAAGGTGTAGCTCTTGGGGCTTGTGTTGCCTGTACCGGCCTCTTCGCGGCGGTTCGACGCCTCGATGAACCCGCTCCCACAGGGACACCACAGCCCTGAGGGTTGTGGAGATCCTGTGGGAGCGGGTTCACCCGCGAAGAGGCCCTAGAGATGAATCACCCGATTCGGCGGCACCTCGCCCCGAAAGCACGCCTGCAGGTTGAGCAAGACCATGCGCCCCATCTCCAGCCGGGTCTGCAGCGTGGCGCTGCCCCGGTGCGGTTGCAGGCTGACCTGGTTGAGGTCACGCAAGGCCGGCGGCACATGCGGCTCATCGACAAACACATCCAGCCCGGCCCCAGCGATACGCTGTTCGCGCAAGGCCTCGACCAGCGCGTCTTCATCCACCAACTTGCCGCGCGCAACGTTGACCAGGTAACCCTGCGGCCCCAGTGCCTCAAGCACCTCGGCCGTCACCAGCACCTGCCCGCCATCGGCGGCAGCGGCGACCACCAGCACATCCACGGAGCGCGCCAGCGCAACCAGGTCCGCTTCATAGCGGTACCCCGTTTCTGGCTGTTCATGCCGCCCGTGGTAGGCAATGCGCATGTCGAATGCCGCCGCACGCCGGGCAATCGCCTTACCCACCTGGCCAAGCCCGAGGATACCCAGCGCGATACCACTGACCCGGCGCGCCAGCGGCAAATCGACCTTGCCCCACAAACCGTCGCGCACCAGCCGCTCGCCCTCGCCCAGGCGGCGCAGGGTATTGATGATCAGGCCCATGGCCAGGTCGGCCACATCGGCGGTGAGCACGCCCGGCGTGGTGGTGACGTAAATACCGCGGCTGGCCGCATGGCGCAGGTCTACGGCATCAGTACCAATGCCGCTGATGGCGATGACCTCAAGGGCAGGCAACTGATCCATCAGTGCGTTGGACAGGCCCTTCGCGCCACCTGTGACAACGCCACGAATGCGCGGCCCGGCTTCGGTAAGCAGCTGCTGCGGGTTGGCATGCTGATACAGGCGGTGCACCTGATAGGCACTGACCAGTTGGGCATCGATAGCCTCAGGTACGGGCTGGGTCAACAACACTTCGATGGGGTGGTTGTTCATCGTGGGCATCCGGCAGTTCGAAGACATGACTTGATGCTAGGCTGCCGTTTGATACAGGTCTAATATAGATACTGGATCGAATAATTCAGGAATTGAATCATGGAGCTGCACCAGTTGCGCTGCTTCGTGGCCGTGGCCGAAGAGCTGCATTTCGGCCGCGCCGCTACCCGCCTGCACATGACCCAACCGCCCTTGAGCCGGCAGATCCAGCTGCTGGAACATGCCCTGGGGGTATTGCTGCTCGAGCGCAACAACCGCCAGGCGCGGCTGACCTTGGCGGGGCAGAGCTTTCTTGAAGACGCCCGGCGCATCCTGCAAATCGCCGAATCGGCCAGCCACTCGGCGCGGCGCATCGCCCACGGCGAAGCGGGCCGGCTGACCTTGGGGTTCACCGCAGTGGGCGCCTACAGCATGATCCCGCGCTTGCTGGTGCATGCCGGGCAGACACTGCCGGATATCGAATTGGTGCTTAGCGAGCGCGTCTCCAGCACACAGGTGCACGACCTGGAAGCGGGGCTGATCGATGTCGGCCTGGTGCGCCAGGTGCTGCCCAGCGCACGCGTGGAATATTTGCCGATCCACCGCGAACCCTTCGTCGCCGCCCTGCCCGCCAAGCATGCGTTGGCGGCGCGCGAACGGCTCAGGCCGAGCGACTTCGACGAGCAGCCGTTCGTGATGTACAGCGCCAACGAAGGGCGCTATTTCCATGACCGTATCGCCAACCTGTTTGCCCGGCACGAAGTGCAGCCGCAGTACTTGCATCAGTTGGGGCAGACGCATTCGATCCTGGGCCTGGTCAATGTGGGGCTGGGGTGTGCGGTGGTGCCGGCCTCGGCGCAGGCCCTGCGCCTGGAGCAAGTGGTGTTCAAGCCACTGGCGGGCATGGAGCAGCAGGCAGAGATATTCCTGGCGTTCTGCCGGGATAACCCCAACCCGGTGCTGGGGGCATTCGTCGAGATGGCGCGGGCGTTTTTCGAAGCAGGTTGATTTGTGTCTGCTTCTTCGCGGGCTTGCCCGCTCCCACAGGTTCGGTGCAGCACTTGAGGCGTGCGCTGCACCTGTAGGAGCGGGTTCACCCGCGAAGAGGCCAGCAGCCTTAACGCACCAGGCAAGGCCGCTTGTTATCGAAACTCCACCCCGGCATCAGGAACTGCATCGCCACGCTGTCATCGCGCGCCCCCAGCCCCATGTTGCGGTAGCACTCATGGGCCTTGGCCAGCTGGTCTTCATCCAGTTCCACACCCAACCCCGGCCGTGCCGGCACCCGCACATGGCCACCGACAATGCGCAGCGGCTCGCGGGTCAGGCGCTGGCCGTCCTGCCAGATCCAGTGGGTGTCGATCGCCGTGATCTCACCTGGCGCCGCAGCCGCCACCTGGGTGAACATCGCCAGCGAAATATCGAAGTGGTTGTTCGAGTGCGAACCCCAGGTCAACCCCCAGTCATTGCACATCTGCGCCACCCGCACCGAGCCCTGCAAGGTCCAGAAGTGCGGGTCGGCCAGCGGAATGTCCACCGACTGCAGCTGGATCGCATGGCCCATCTGCCGCCAGTCGGTGGCGATCATGTTGGTAGCCGTGGGCAAACCCGTAGCGCGACGGAACTCGGCCATCACCTCGCGGCCCGAGTAGCCGTTCTCGGCGCCGCACGGGTCTTCGGCATAGGCCAGCACATCGTGTTTGTCGCGGCACAAGGCGATGGCTTCCTTGAGTGACCAGGCGCCGTTGGGGTCCAGGGTGATGCGCGCTTCGGGGAAGCGTTCGGCCAGTGCCGTCACCGCTTCCATTTCTTCTTCACCTCGCAGCACGCCACCCTTGAGCTTGAAGTCGCTGAAGCCATAACGCTGCTTGGCCGCTTCGGCCAGGCGCACAACCGCCTCGGGGGTCAGAGCCTTTTCGTGGCGCACACGGAACCAGTCGTCATCGCTATCCGCTTCGCTGCGGTAGGCCAGGTCGGTCTGCTGGCGGTCGCCGATATAGAACAGGTAGCCCAGCATTTTCACTGCATCACGTTGCTGGCCTTCGCCCAGCAGTGCCGCCATCGGCACGTTCAGGTGCTGGCCGAGCAGGTCGAGCAGCGCCGACTCGATAGCGGTTACCGCATGCACGGTAATGCGCAGGTCGAAGGTCTGCAGGCCGCGGCCGGCAGAGTCGCGGTTGGCGAAAGTCTGGCGCATGGCATTGAGCACGCGCTGGTAATGACCGATCGGCTGGCCGACCACCAGGCTGCGGGCGTCTTCCAGCGTCTGGCGAATTTTCTCGCCGCCGGGCACCTCGCCCAGGCCGGTGTTGCCGGCACTGTCGCGCAGGACCACCACGTTGCGGGTGAAGTAGGGCCCATGGGCGCCACTGAGGTTGAGCAGCATGCTGTCGTGGCCGGCGACGGGGATCACGCGCAAGTCGGTAACCACCGGGGTGCTGGTATGAACGGCGGGGTTGGTCTGCATGTTCATGATTGTTTTCTCGCAGTCGTCAGTGGGTGTGGCCCAGGGCCGAAGGGGCCTTGAGGTCATCGGAAGAGGCGCCCTTGGGGCGTGTACGCACGAAGAAGATGGCAATTGCCGCCAACACCGAAGTCACCGCCAGGCCATACAACCCGCCCTGGATCGAGCCGGTCTGCTGCTCCAGCAGGCCGAACGTGGTAGGGGCGACGAAGCCGCCGAGGTTGCCGATCGAGTTGATCAGCGCAATCACCGCTGCGGCGATACGGGCGTCCAGGTAACCCTGAGGGATCGGCCAGAACAGTGCCGAGGCCGACTTGAAACCAATGGCCGCGAAGCACACGGCAACAAAGGCGAACACCGGCCCGCCGGTGGTGGACATGAACATGCCGATGGCAGCAATCACCAGGGCACCCGCCACCCAGGCCTGCTGAAACTTCCAGCGTGCAGATCCCGCAGCGAAGGCATACATGGCCAGAATCGAGATCAGCCACGGGATCGAGTTGAAGAAGCCCACCTGCACGTCGCTGAGGTCGCCCATGCGCTTGATGATGCTTGGCAGCCAGAAGGTGGCGGCATAGATGGTCAGTTGGATGCAGAAGTAGATCAGGCAGAACAGCACGATCTGGCGATCCTTGAGCAGGCTCCATGCCGACGGCTTGACCGCACCGAGCGCCTCGCGCGCTTGCTGCTCACGGTCGACGGTAGCGACCAGCGCGTCCTGCTCGGCCTGACTCAGCCACTTGGCGTCCTGTGGTTTGGAGTCCAGCCAGAAGAACACGAAGAAGCACAACGCCACCGAGGCCATGCCTTCGATGAACAACATCCACTGCCAACCGTGCAGGCCAAGGCCCTGGATCTGCATCAACGCCCCGGCCAGCGGGCCGGAGATCAGTGAAGCCAGGGCCGAGCCACTGAGGAAAATGGCAATCGCCTTGCCGCGTTCCGCCGCCGGCAGCCAGCGGGTGAAGTAGTAGATCACCCCGGGGAAGAAACCCGCTTCGGCCACCCCGAGCAGAAAGCGCAGCACGTAGAACTGGGTCTCGTTCTGCACGAAGGCCATGGCCGTGGCCACCAGCCCCCAGGTGAACATGATGCGGGTCAGCCACAGGCGGGCCCCCACCTTTTGCAGCAGCATGTTCGAAGGCACCTCGAACAGTGCGTAGCCGATGAAGAAAAGCCCGGCACCAAAGCCAAAGGCCGCAGCGCTGATGCCCAGGTCGCTTTCCAGGTGCGGCCGGACGAAGCCGATGTTGACGCGGTCGAGGTAGTTGACGATGAACATGATGACGAACAGCGGCAGGACGTGACGCTTGACCTTGGCCACGGCGCTGGCCAATGCGTCGCCATCATTCCGGGCAGGCGGAGCGAGGGTGTCGTTCACTTGCGGATCTCCCACTAATTGTTTTTGTGCGGGTCGGGGTTGTCTGACAGGGCAGTGGGGAAGAGCTTATGCGCAGGGAAGTTGTACGACAAGATCATTAATGTCGGCAAAACAGCAAAATACAAGCTGTCATAACACCAATATGCTACGAACATGCAAAAACCGAACAGCTACGTGTTGACTTGAACGCTCGAAAAATCGGCAAAAAATATTTTTATCGATTAACTTGTCGTACAAGCACAACAAGAACCGGATCACACCATGCAACCCGACCACGCCCGCAAACGCGGCCACAGCCGCGCCCATGACCTGGTTTCCAGCCTGACCCAGCAGATTCTGCTGGGCACCTTCAAGCCGGGCGACAAACTGCCCTCGGAGAACACCTTGGTGCGCGAGCACGGGGTCAGCCGCACGGTGGTTCGCGAAGCCTTGTCGAAGTTGCAGGCCTCGGGGCTGGTGGAGCCGCGCCACGGTATCGGTACATTCGTGATGGAGCGCCAGGCCCAGGCCGGGTTGCGTGTTGCGGCGGAAAGCGCGGCGAATGTGCGCGACCTGCTGGAGCTGCGAATCGGTCTGGAGGGCCAAGCCGCCGCGCTGGCGGCACTGCGCCGGGATGAGGGGCATTTGGCGCGCATGCGCCAGGCGCTGGATGACTACCAGGACCTGGCAGCGGCAGGTGACAGCTGCATCGAGGCCGACCGGCGTTTTCACCTGCTGATTGCCGAGGCTACCGGCAACCTGTATTTCACCGAGATGCTGCTGCAGCTGGGCAACGGCCTGATACCGCGCAACCGCATGGATGCGGCCGAACGCAGCGGGGCCAAGCTGGCGCGGCAGGCGTACCTGGCCAACCTGGAGCACGAGGCGATCCTAAATGCCATCCGCCGGCAAGACCCGGATGCGGCGCGCGCGGCGGTGTGCCTGCACCTGTCCAACAGCCGGGACCGGTTGTTGCCCTAGGGCCCATCGATTACCAAGTCAGGCAGATCTTGCCGAAATGCCGGTTGCTCTCCTGGTAACGGAACGCTTCGACGATCTGCTCCAGTTCGAAATGCTTGTCTACCACCGGCCGCAAAGCGTTGGCATCAATGGCCCGCACCATTGCCTGCTGCTGCGCGCGGCTGCCCACCAGCACCCCTTGCAGGCGAATCTGCCGTACCAGCGCCTGCACCAGCGGCAGTTGCCCGGCCACCCCGGTAAGAATGCCGATCAGCGACACATGCCCACCAATGCGCGCAGCAATCATCGATTGCTCCAGGGTCGCCGGGCCGCCCACTTCGATCACATGATCAACGCCACGGTTGCCGGTCAGCGCGCGCACTTTCTCGCCCCAGGCTGGGGTGCTTTTGTAGTTGATCAGGTGGTCGGCCCCCAGGGCCTTCAGGCGCTCCAGCTTGGCGTCGCTGGACGAGGTGGCGATCACCGTGGCACCGGCCAGCTTGGCGAACTGCAGGGCGAAGATCGACACACCACCGGTGCCCTGCACCAGCACCGTGTCGCCGGGCTTGAGTTGATCATCGCTCATCAGCGCACGCCACGCAGTCAGGCCGGCGGTGGTCAGGGTAGCCGCCTCGGCGTGGCTGAAGCCCTTGGGCGCCAGCGTGAACGCCGTAGCGCGGGCGGTCACCTGCTCGCGGGCGTAGCCATCGATGCCGTCACCCGGTACCCGGGCAAAGCCCTCGACATTGGCCTGGCCATCGAGCCAGTCGGGGAAGAAGGTACTGACCACGCTGTCGCCGACCTGAAACTCTGAAACGCCAGCCCCCACTGCGACCACTTCGCCAGCGCCATCGGCCATGGGAATGCGCCGCTCGCTCGGGCCCCACATGCCGCTGACCACGGCGAAATCGTGATAATTGAGGGAGCTGGCGTGCAGGCGCACGGTGATCTCACCGGCCCGGGGTGCAGCCGCCTCGCAGGTGCCGACTTCGACCTTGTCGTAGCCGCCGCCGGGTTGAACGTAGATGGCCTTGCTGGTCATGGGTGGGTCTCCGTATCAGCGTGAAGAATGGGGTTCAGCATAGACAGGTCTGGCCTCTTCGCGGGTGAACCCGCTCCTACAAGGGTCGCGCAATAATGTAAGAGCGGGTTCACCCGCGAAGAGGCCAGACCAGGCAATACAATGATCAGCCCAGCATCACCTTCAATGCCCGGCAATCCGCCGCATGCCAATCCACCAGCTCCGGCCAGGGATTGTCCGGCAAATTCACCAACACTGTCCGCGCCCCCGCCGCTCGACCACAGTCCAAGTCAAAGCGGTAGTCCCCCACCATCACCAGCTCGCTCGGCGCCACGCCCCAGGCACTGGCAATCTTCAGCAACCCATCCGGGCTCGGCTTCGGCGCCGCCTCGTCACGCCCAAGAATGTGCTCCACCGCAAAGCAGTCCGCCAGGCCGATGGCCTTCAGCGCCACATGCGCCAACTCACGCGCATTGCGGGTCAGGATGCCCAGCCGGCAACCGCGTTCGGCCAGTTCGCGTACCAGCTCCACGGCCCCGGCGGCCGCGGTGGAGGCAATCGCCAGGTCACGCTCGTGCTCCAGCAACCAGGCATGCTTGGCCGCCGCTTCGTTCGCCGGCAAGGCGGCCAGGTGAGTCAGGATGTCATCTTCGGGCGGGATATCCAGCGCCACGCGAATGGCGGCAAAGTCGTGCACCGCCACGGTCAGGGTGCCGTCCATGTCGAACACCCAATTGCGAACCTCGCCCAGGCTCATGCCCAGTCCTTGCGATGGCGAATCAGGCCTTCCTGGCTCGACGATGCCACCAGTTGCCCGGCCTGGTTGAAGATGCTGCCACGGCAGAAGCCACGGGAATTACCGGCCCAAGGGCTGTCGGTGGCGTACAGCAGCCACTCGTCGGCACGCAGGTTGCCGTGGAACCACAGCGAGTGGTCGAGGCTGGCGATCTGCATGTCGCGTTGCCACACCGACTTGCCGTGCGGCAGCAACGCGGTGGTCAGCAGGCCGAAGTCCGAGGCGTAGGCCAGCAGGTACTTGTGCAGGGCTGGTACATCGGGCAGGTTGCCGTCGGCGCGGAACCAGGCGTATTTGACCGGGTCGCCGGGTTTGGGGTTGAACGGGTCACGCTCGGTAACCGGGCGGATCTCGATCGGCTTGGCGCACAGCACTTTGTCGCGAATGCGCTCCGGCAGCTGGTCGGCCATGGCCCGCGCCAGTTCCACTTCGGTAGGCAGGTTTTCCGGGCCGACCACGTCAGGCATCTGCGCCTGGTGCTCGAAACCTTCCTCGTCGTACTGGAACGAGGCGCTGCAGGTAAAGATGGTCTGGCCTTTCTGGATCGCCGTCACCCGCCGGGTGCTGAAACTGCCGCCATCACGCACGCGGTCTACCGAGTACACCACCGGCAGGCTGGCATCGCCCGGGCGCAGGAAGTAACCATGCAGCGAGTGCACATGGCGCGCGTCCTCGACCGTCTGGCTGGCGGCCGACAACGACTGCCCCAGCACTTGCCCGCCGTACAGCTGGCGAAAGCCCAGGTCCTGGCTGCGCCCACGGAACAGGTTCTCCTCGATGGACTCGAGGCTCAACAGATCGACCAGGTCGTCCAACACATGACTCATCGGGGGTTCTCCGTAGGAGCGAGCTTGCTCGCGATGCGCCGCCATGGCGGCGCTCGATCTCACAGGTGCCGGGCATGTTGCAGCCCGCACCTTCTAATGGGCAAATAATACAGGGTTTGTCATTCGCGCCGGGCATGGCCGTGCATTCAGGCGCGCAGGGTGCGTTCCCAGTGTGCGCGGTCGATGCGGTACAGCACATGCGGGCGCAGCGGGTGGCCCTCGGGCAAGCGGGGGTGCTCGAAGCTGCCGGCCAGGTCCTGCTGCATGCCGATGGCTTGCATGACCTTCTGCGAGGGCAGGTTGCTCTCACTAGTGAACGACACCACCTCCTCCAGGCGCAATTGGGCGAAAGCACAACGCAGGCAGGTCCACGCCGCCTCACTGGCAAAACCCAGGCCCCAGTGGCGGCGGGCCAGGCGCCAGCCAATTTCCACGGCTGGGGCGAAATCGGCGTCAAAGCCTACGTGCAGCAAGCCGGTCATGCCAATGAACGCACCACTGTCCTTGCGCTCCAGCGCCCACAAGCCAAAACCGTATTCGTTGAAGTGCCCGCGCACCCGGCCAATCAGCGCAGCGGCCTCCAGGCGCGTCAGCGGGGCGGGAAAGTAACGCATCACCTGTGGGTCGGCGCACATCTCAGCGAACCCATGCAGGTCGTCGTCGTGCCATTGGCGCAGCACCAGCCGTGCGCTTTCCAGTTCAAGGATGGGGGTCATCAGGCCTGCTCCGGTTTTGCCGTATTGCAGTTTACAGCGTAGGCGCGGGCACGGGTTTCACCCAGGCGGCACAGCGAATGCAATTTTCACACGCCCTTCACCGGCCCCCGACAGGTCGCTTTGCACAATGCCGCCATCTCTGCCGTGCCAGCCACGGCCATGCCATTGGAGCAACGCATGCAATCGAGCAATACCCTGGGGCACGCGGCCATTCACGCACGGCGCAAGCGGCGCCTATCACGCAAAGCCCTGGGTGCCGCCCTTGGCCTGTGCATGGTCGTGGCGGCGTTGACCACTTGGCTGGCGACGAGGACGCACATCGTGGACCTTGGCAACGAGCAACAATTGAGTGACAGCGGCCTGCTGCAGGACTGGGCCGACGGTGCAGTGATCGTGATGATCCGCCACGCCGAACGCTGCGACAGCGCCCCCGGCCCCTGCCTAAACGACCCGACCGGCATCACCGTAGCCGGCAGCGAGGCTGCCAGCCGCGTCGGCCAAGGGCTGCACCAGTTGGGCCTGGACAACGCCGACCTGCTCAGCAGCCCGAAACTGCGCACCCGCCAGACTGCGCATTTCATTCTTGGTCAGGTGGCGACCAGCGAAGACTGGCTGGAGAGCTGCGACAGCCAGTTCGCCAGCGAAGCACTGGCGCACAAACGCGACGGGCATAACCTGGTGCTGGTGACCCATAACGGCTGCATCGATCATTTCGCCCGCCAACAGAACGTCGTGGGGGGCGAGCGTGCAAGCGGCTACGCCAGCGCGCTGTTCGTCTCGGTGGATGGCAATGGCAAGACGCGCATCCTCGGCCGCCTGAACGAGCCCGACTGGCAGCGGGTGCTGGCCAGCGCTGCACTGTAGGAGCGGCCTTGTGTCGCGATGGGCCGCAACGCGGCCCTGGCAATTTCTGCTGTGGCGCCAAAGCCCGGGGGCCGCTTTGCGGCCCATCGCGACACAAGGCCGCTCCTACAGGGATCGCATTCGCCATGGCATCTGCAACCCTGGAACTGGCAAGATCAGCACTGGCCCTGACTGCGACCCCCACCCATGCCGTTGCCGCTGATCTACCACGAAGACTACAGCCCGGAGTTCCCCGCCGAACACCGCTTCCCGATGGACAAGTTCCGCCTGCTGCACGACCACCTGATCGACAGCGGCCTGACCACCGACCAGGCCCTGCTGCGCCCGGAAATCTGCCCCAATGACATCCTCGCCCTGGCCCACGACCGCGGCTATATCGAGCGCTACATGAACGGCGCGCTGTCACGCGAGGACCAGCGCCGCCTAGGCCTGCCCTGGAGCGAGGCCCTGGCCCGGCGCACCGTGCGCGCAGTCGGTGGCTCGCTGCTGACCGCCGAACTGGCGCTGCAGCACGGCATTGCCTGCCACTTGGCCGGTGGCACCCACCACGCCCATTACGACCACCCCGCCGGCTTCTGTATCTTTAACGACCTGGCCGTGATCAGCCACTACCTGCTGGAGGCCGGCCGGGTACATCGGGTGCTGATCTTCGACTGTGACGTGCACCAGGGCGACGGCACCGCACGCATCCTTCACGACACCCCAGAGGCAATCACCGTTTCACTGCACTGCGAGCAGAACTTCCCGGCGCGCAAGGCCCACAGTGATTGGGACATCCCCCTGCCCCGGGGTATGGGCGACCACGCCTACCTGAAGGTGGTGGATGACACCCTCAACTACCTGCTACCGCTGTATCAGCCCGACCTGGTGCTGTATGACGCCGGTGTCGATGTGCACAAGGATGACGCCCTGGGCTACCTGCAATTGAGCGACGCCGGCGTGGCCGCCCGTGACGAGGCCGTGCTGCGTCACTGCCTGGGCCGCGATATCCCGGTGATGGGCGTGATCGGCGGCGGCTACAGCAAGGACCGCGTAGCCTTGGCCAAACGCCACGGCATCCTTCACCACTGCGCGGCACGTGTCATGGGTTGTTCACAATGACTGTGGAACCGCTTGTGGATAACCTGCGGGAAAGACGCTGTAGCCCTCGGCCGACAAGGCCTGCGGAGAGCTGATCAAATTTTGACCAGTGCTTCCATAGGCAGCGCTGCGCTAGAATGCGCATCTTTTCCACAGCCCGCTGCCGACCATGTCCGATCTGAACCCTACCGCCCCTCCCCTCGCCGTCGTCATCGGTGGCGGGCCCGCCGGCCTGATGGCCGCCGAAGCCCTGGCCCAGGCGGGCCTGGCGGTGGAGGTGTTCGATGCCATGCCATCGGTAGGGCGCAAGTTCCTGCTGGCAGGTGTCGGCGGCATGAACATCACCCATTCCGAGCCCTACCCGGCGTTCACCGCCCGCTATGCCGAGCGCCAGAACGAAATCGACGCCCTGCTGCGCGACTTCGATGCCGAAGCCTTGCGACAATGGATTCACGGGTTGGGTATCGAAACCTTCGTCGGCACCTCGGGCCGGGTGTTCCCCACCGACATGAAAGCCGCGCCGCTGCTGCGGGCCTGGCTCAAGCGCCTGCGTGACAGTGGCGTAGTTATCCACACCCGTCATCGCTGGTTGGGCTGGACCGCCGATGGCGCCTTGCGGATCGCTTATCCACAGGGCGAACGCGCCGTTAACGCAGCCGTAGTGGTGCTGGCACTGGGTGGCGGCAGCTGGGCGCGCTTGGGCTCCGACGGCAGCTGGCAAGCGTTGCTGGCCGAGCGGGCTGTGGATATCTCACCGCTGCAGCCAAGCAACTGTGGTTTCGAAGTGGCGGGCTGGAGCGCGCTGCTCAAGGACAAATTCGCCGGTGCACCGCTGAAAAACATCGCCCTCGGCGTGCCCGGCAGCGCGCCGCGCAAGGGCGAGTTCATCCTCACAGCGCAAGGTGTGGAGGGCAGCCTGGTGTATGCCTGGTCGGCGCCCGTGCGCGAAGCCATCAACCGCGAAGGCCGTGGTGTGCTGTTGCTCGACCTGCTGCCGGACAAGCCTGTGGACAAGATTGCCCAGGCCCTGGCCAAGCCGCGTGGTTCGCGCTCCATGGCCAAGCACCTGCACAGCCAGTTGGGCATTGATGGGGTGAAGGCCGCGCTGCTACGCGAACTCACCGATCAGGCGACCTTTGCCGACCCTGATGCGTTGGCGCGGGCGATCAAGGCGCTGCCCATCACACTGGTGCGTGCACGGCCGCTGGATGAGGCGATCAGCAGTGCGGGTGGGGTGCGCTTCGAAGGGCTGGATGCGGGGTTGATGGTCAAGGGCATGCCGGGGGTGTTCTGCGCCGGCGAGATGCTGGACTGGGAGGCGCCGACCGGGGGGTATCTGCTGACGGCTTGCTTTGCCAGCGGCCTGCGCGCCGGGCGGGCGGCGGCGGATTGGGTTTTGCGGGTTTCCTGACAGATGGCCGGGGCTGCTTTGCAGCCCATCGCGACACAAGGCCGCTCCTACAGGTACAGCGCAAGCCCTAGGCATTGTGCAATCCCTGTAGGAGCGGCCTTGTGTCGCGATGGGCCGCAAAGCGGCCCCAAAAATCTCAAGGCTTACGCTTGCGCGGCCCACCATTGAAACTCGGCACCTTGCGCACCGCTTTCACTGCCGGCTCGGCATTGCCTGCCTCAGTGCTGTCCATCCAGCGCCCCAAGCCACGCTTGGCGCTGTTCTCTTTCGGCTTCTTGGGTTTCTTCGGCTTCTTGACCACCTGGCCACTGGCATCGGTCATCGGCACCCGATGGTCAGGGATGAAGTCGGGCTCTTCATGGCGCGGCAAGGTCTGCCGGGTCAGCACTTCAATCGCCGACAGCAACTGCACTTCATCCGCACACACCAACGAAATCGCCTCGCCCTTGTTACCCGCCCGTCCGGTACGACCGATGCGGTGCACGTAATCCTCGGCAACGATTGGCAGGTCGAGGTTGACCACCAATGGCAGGTCATCGATGTCCAGGCCACGGGCCGCTACATCGGTAGCTACCAGCACCTGGATCTCACGGGCCTTGAAGCTGTCCAGCGCGCGCTGACGGGTGGCCTGCGGGCGGTCACCGTGGATGCCGTCGGCATTCACGCCTTCGGCCAGCAAACGCTCTACCAGCTGGTCGACACCATTACGGGTCTTGGCGAACACCAGCACCTGCTTCCAGCGCTGCTTGCGCATCAGGTGGCAGAACAGGTCTTCCTTGCGTTTTTTATCCACAGGCACCAGCCACTGCTTGACGCTGCTGGCCGTGGCGTTGCGCGGGCTGACTTCGATGCTCAGCGGGTCATTCAGTGCCAACCCCGCTAACAGGCGGATCTGCTCGGAGAAGGTGGCGGAAAACAGCAGCGTCTGGCGCTTGCGTGGCAGCGCGGCGTACACCGACTGCAGCTCTTCGGCAAAGCCGAGGTCGAGCATGCGGTCGGCTTCGTCCAGCACCAAGGTCTGCACCTGGTTGAACTTCACCGCGTTCTGCCGGAACAGGTCGAGCAGGCGGCCAGGGGTGGCCACCAGCAGGTCGACGCCACGGCGCAGGCGCATCATCTGCGGGTTGATGCTGACCCCGCCGTACACCGCATAGGTGCTCAGCGGCAGGTTCTCGGCGTACTCGCGCACGTTGTTGTGCACCTGCTCGGCCAGCTCACGGGTAGGCACCAGCACCAGCGCACGGATCGAGTTGCTGGCCACCTTCTCGCCTTCCAGCGCCAGGCGCTGCAGCACGGGCAGGGCGAAGCCTGCGGTCTTGCCAGTGCCGGTCTGGGCAGCGGCCATCAGGTCGCGGCCGGCCAGCACGGCGGGGATGGCCTTGGCCTGCACCGGGGTCGGGGTGGTGTAGTCCAGCTGCTGCAGGGTGCGCAGCAGCGGTTCGATCAGGCCGAGTTTGGCGAAATTCATGGCAATACCGTCAGGGGGTTCAGCGAAGCCGGCAAGTTTACCGCATCGCCCCTGCCTACTTGCAGATTTCGCCTTTCAACGGCTGCGTGGGCTGGGGCGCCTTGCGCCACTGCGGCAGGCCGATCAGCACCACCGCGCCAATGATCACCGCCATCGCCACGCATTCTTCGGCACCAATCTGTTCACCCGCAAACACGATACCCAACAGCACCGCCACCGCCGGGTTGACGTAGGCATAGCTGGTGGCAGCCGCCGGGCGCACGTGCTTGAGCAGGTACATGTAGGCACTGAACGCCAGGATCGAACCGAAGAACACCAGGTAGGCCAGCGCGCCCCAACCGGCAGCGGTCGGCATTTGCGCCATGCGTTCACCCGACAGCACACTGCCCAGCAACAGCACTGCGCCACCGACCAGCATTTCCGCGGCGCTGGCCATCGGCCCCTGCGGCAGCGGCAAGCTCTTGCTCCACACCGAGCCAAACGCCCACGACGCCGCCGCAAAGATGATCAGCGCCGCGCCAACCGGGCTCGCCTGCAGGTTGGAGCCCAGGTTCAGCAGGCCGATACCCACCAGCCCGAGGGCAATGCCCGCCCACTCCAGCTTCGAGTTGCGGTGCCCGAACAACAGGCCGAACAGCAAGGTGAACAGCGGCACCGTGGCCACCGCCAGTGCCGCCACGCCCGACGCCACGCCCGCATGCTCGGCCACGGTCACCCCACCGTTGCCACAGCTCAGCAGCAAGAAGCCGATCGCCCCTGCCGCCCGCCACTGCGGCCAGGTCGGTGCCGGCGCACCACGCCAACGCAGAAAGCCGTAAAGCAGGCCACCGGCAATCAGGAAGCGCACCCCAGCCATGAGCATCGGCGGCCAGCTTTCGACACCAATACGAATGAACAGATAGGTAGAGCCCCAGACCAGGTAAAGGGCCAGAAAGGCACCGATCAGCAACAAAGGAAAGCGACGGGAGGCAGGCATGGGGAAAACTCGAAATCCGTTTACGGGTGGTTCAGTTTAAGGGCCTGCCAGGGGGAACATAAGTTACAAAATCGTACGAAATGAGCGGCACACTTTTGGTGCGTTCGGCTTTGAGAGTTGTGGCGCCTGGGAGATCGAGCGCCGCCCGCGCGGCGCTTCGCGGCACAAGGCCGCTCCCACATCTGTTTCGGGCCAGTCAATCCTGTGAGGCCACCGCTGTCCGCCTTGTTTGTTCCCTTCAATATTGAAGGAGACGCCGCTGTTTTTCATCAATCTCCAGCCATGCGCCCAGGGTGCGCGCGGCAAAGGCACAGGAATAATTAGCCCGAAACAGATGTGGGAGCGGCCTTATGCCGCGAAGCGCCGCGCGGGCGGCGCTCGATCTCACAGGCGACTCATCATTCACGCCAAGCGCCTGTCAGCCCTCAACAAAACTTCGCCAACGCCTCGCGAACCTTCGCCGCCGGTGTTTTCTGCAACCGGCACAGCAGCGCATGGGAAAGCTGTTGCACCCCATGGTCCTGGCGCAACACACCCGCCAGGTGTTGCAACAGGTTGGCCGCCATTTCGGCATCGGCCATGGCCCGGTGCGCCGTACCGGTATCCGGTAGCCCCGCCCAGCGGGTCAGGGTGCCCAACTTATGGTTCGGCGCTGCCGGCAGCAGGCGCCGCGACAACAACAGCGAACAGGCGAATGACTGGCTGCGGCTACGGCCGATGCGGCTCAGTTCGTAGTCCCAGAACTTCTGGTCGAAAGCAGCATTGTGTGCCAGCAGCGGGGTGCTGCCGACAAACTCGGCCACTTCGTTCATCACCTTGTCCACTGGCGGCGCACTGCGCAGCATGGCCGTGGTGATGCCAGTCAGCCCGGCAACGAACGCAGGCACCGCGACACCGGCATTCATCAGGCTCTGGTAGCGCTCGACGATGCGCCCGCCTTCCAGCACCACCACCGCTACTTCGGTGGCACGGCAGCCGGTACCGGGGGAAATGCCGGTGGTTTCAAAGTCGATGACAGCGATACGTTCCACGAAAAACCTCAGTGCTTGAGCAACAGCTTACCCTCGATGGGCACATAGCGGGTGGCGGCGCGGATCAGTGACAGTGCCGTCAGCCCGGGCACACCATACACCACTGCCTCTGTACCATGGCGCTGGATTACCCGCTCAAGCAGCAGGTCGAAATCGCCATCGCCAGAGGCCAGCACCACCTGGTCGACCCGGCTGGCCGCGTCGATCACATCCAGGGTAATGCCCACATCCCAGTCGCCTTTGGCCGAGCCGTCGCTGCGCTGGATGAACGGTTTGAGGCGCACGTCGAAACCGAGGTTGCGCAAGATCTGCTGGAACTGCTGCTGCTTGCTGTCGCCGCGGTCGATGGCGTAGGCCACGGCCTCGACGATCTGGCCTTCACGGCTAACGTCGGACCACAGGGCGGTGTAGTTGAAATGGCAGCCATGGGCCTGGCGCACGGTGTAATAGAGGTTCTGCACATCGGCGAACAGCGCGATCTTTTTCACCTGGGAACCTCGTGTCTGGGCTGGGAATGCTGGGGCTGCTATGCAGCCCTTTCGCGACACAAGGCCGCTCCTTCAGGAATTTGCGTACCCTTGTAGGAGCGGCCTTGCGTCGCGAAAGGGGCGCACAGCGCCCCCAGAAATGCCAGCAGTATGCCAGACCTGTCAGACGTACGAGTCGTCGTCCGAGAAGAACCCGCCACCCTCGCTGCCATAATCGGTGTCGGCGTAGCCACCCTGGTCACTGCCCCAACCACCGTTGTCAGCCACCTGCTGCTGCCCACCTTGGTCGTTCCAGCCGCCACTGTCGCTGGCCGGCGTCGGCTCTTCCTTGATGACCTCAACCACCTCTTCCGGCTGCGAGTTGTGGTTGAACAGGCTGCTGATGCCCTGTGCCAGCAACACGCCACCCGCCACACCCGCTGCAGTCTGCATCGCCCCACCGAGGAAACTGCTGGCACCACCGCGTGCTGGCGCGGCGCCAAACCCTGGCTGCGGCTGCGCTTGCGGTTGGGAGAAGCCCGGTGCCGAGGGCTCACGCCAGCCACCACCAGACGCGACAGGGGCCGCCGAAGGCCGCTGCGGCTGCACCGCCGGGGCATTGCGCCCACCCGAACCAAAGATGCTGGACAGGAAACCACCCCCGCCATTGCTCGGCGCGTTGTTGGCGGCTTGTGCTGCCTGGGCCTGGGCACGGGCCTGCTGCAGCTCGGCTTCCAGCTGCTTGTTCTGTTCGTCGAGGCGCTTGATCGCGGCCTCCTGCACCAGGATCGCCTGGGCCATGTAGTAAGGCGCCGCCGGCTGCTGGCGCAGGTGTTGCTCGATGCACGCCTGGGCCTGCGGATCACGCGGCTGGCTTGGGTCTTCGGCTTGCTTGATGCGGCCGAACAGGCCGTCGATCAGGGTTTGTTCTTCAGTGTTCATGGGGCGACCTCGTGGGGTAGCAGGACAACGGACAGCGTCAAAGATGGGGCGTTACGGCGCGGGATTCAATCATGGACGCGGTGAAACTTTTTTCAGCAAGTGACAGCCGCGGGTCCACTTTGGGCTAAAGTGATGCCCTTGTTTTTACTGCCATGCGATGTTGACCGATGAATCCGCTGAGCGTCCTGCGCGACTCCCTGTACTTCTTCCGCCGCCACCTGCCAAACATCCTCCAGTTGTGCCTGCCGCTGGTGGTGGCAGAGGCCTTGCTCACCCAGTTGCTGTACCGCCAGCTGGGCGATCAGGCCTCACCGGCCTACGGCATGTTGGTCAGTCTGCTGTTCTACCCGCTGTACAGCGCCGCGCTGATTCTCTACCTCGACACCCGCAGCAAGGGCCAGGACATTGCCAAGCGCGATCTGTTTGCCCGCGCCTTGCAGCTCTGGCCGCAACTGGCCCTGCTCATCCTGATCAGCTCGCTGCTGATCATGGCCGGCCTGGCGCTGTTCGTCTTCCCGGGCGTGTGGATCATGATCAACCTGGTGTTCGCCGAGTACCTGCTGGTGCTGCGCGGCCGGCCGGTGATGCTGGCGATGCGCGAAAGCGCCAGCATGACCACCGGGCACTTCATGCGCATCATGGTCTGCGTGGTCGCGGTGCTGGCGCCCATCTGGCTGATCGACGGGCTGCTGCTGATGGCCTTCCCCGAACCCTCCCCCGGCATGGAGCTGGCCATGGACAGCCTCAGTGGCTTCCTGCAACTGTTCAGCACCGTTGTACTCTACCGGTTGTTCATGCTGCTGGAAGAGCAAGCGAGCGCCTGAGGCAGCACAGAGCTTTCATGCTGTAGTCGCGACAAGTGCCCCTGAAGCTGATAATCCAGGAGCTGATATGCAATTTGCGCGACTACCAGGGCGACCGCGTTGACATCAAACCCGACCAACGGCTGGGGGGCGGGGGCAGTACCGCGCCCTCCCCGTTCATAAGCCTGGCTAGCTGAACGTCGAGCAAGGCGAGGTTTTAACTTTCCGGCTCAAACTAGTCGACCGACATCCCTCTCTCGGATACAGGCCGCGGCAGTCTCTTGCCGCACCAGGCAAATGATTGCCGCCCTAACCTTTCCTCGGAAAAAGAATGCAGACGCACGTGACAATTAGTCGACGTTATAGCGCGACTTTTCCTACAGCCAAAACTTACAAACTTCGTAAGTTACATTTAAATTAATAGTTTCTTGACGAATACCCGTACTTCTCCTTCCCCACAGCCGTGACAGCTCCCATGTCAACTGCGCTGGCACGCTTTCTGCTCGTCTCTTTACGCAGGCTTATCAAATCGGCCAATTAACGTGCCATCGGTAAGTTTCAGCGTTCTCCACCACACAGTAATGGACGACATGAAATGATCAATCTAACTCCCACGCAGGCGTCTTGGAACGCCACACCTACAGGCAGCAGTCAGCGTCCACTTGAGGACACGAGCAGGCCAACGACATTTCAAGAAACACTTGCCAGCACCGCAGCGAACTTGCAAGGCGAAAAGCTCACGATCAGCGAAGAGGCCAAAGCCGCACTGCAAACCAGTCGAAGCGCCTATCAGGATATTGTAAATAATCCAGACCCTGAAGTAAGTGTACAACAATACGCCGTACCTGACTGGATGAGTGGCTATGGCATCGTCTTGGATGCGGAAAAAATAATTGGAAGAACCTGGGCAGAAATCATGATGTCGGCCAACAACCAGAAATTTGCCTCGGCCGATTCCGGTATCAAAGCAGAGTTCGATGCTGGCATTCGCCAACACTACTTAAGTGTTCTTGAAAAGAATGGCATTGACACGCCTGAAAAACATTACAACGAATTGATTGCTGACAAAAGCCGCAGTGAGGAAATTCATCAGCAATTCAAGGAAAGCATAGCATCAGACGAGAAGCTTCTCGCGCTCATGCAAACCATAGGTATTTCCATTTCTTAACGAGGTATAACATGCTAGCAAACCGACTTATTACCGCCACCGCCCTGACATTTGCTCTACTACCGGCGGCAAGCCAAGCAGCGAACGAGATCCTAGCCTCCCTAGATAAGGAGGGTCACAACGCAGTGCGGCTCTCGGACGAAAAATTACGAGACATATAAGGGTGCGGCACTTGTCATCGGCCAACCGCTGCCGACCGTAACGCAGGGTTCCAAGACCTTCCATGTTTCATGGAAGGGATTTGGTAACAAGGCCGATTATCGGCAATACCGCCACTGGGGAGACAGCTATTCTCCGCAGGACAACCAAAAGATCAGTTATGGCGGCAAAGTCTACACAGTGGCCGGAGATACTTGGCTGGCAGATATGTCCGGCAATCCAAACCAATGGTCTAAGGTTAATTCAGTCGCAATTGAGTACCACTTGCAAATACTCAATGAAGACAATCCCAAGCCCACTAACCAGGCTTTACGCAGTTCCGATTGGAACCGCCCCATGACAACCTTCCGCTGGTAATACAGCGACGGGGTATGCCAGGCATACCCCCCGCTTATAACTGCAGCCACCCTATGCAACCTGCGCGATTACCAGGGCGACCGCGTGGGCATCAAACCCGACCAACGGCTGGGGGCGGGGGGGTAATACCGCGCCCTCCCGTTCATAACCCTGGCTACCTGAACGTCGAGCAAGGAGGTTTTAACTTTCCGGCTCAAACTAGTCGACCGACATCCCTCTCGGATACAGGCCGCGGCAATCTCTTGCCGCACCAGGCAAACGATTGCCGCCCTAACCTTTCCTCGGAAAATGAATGCAGACGCGCGTGACAATTATTCGACGCTATAGCGCGACTTTTCCTACAGGCAAAACTTACAAACTTCGTAAGTTATATTAAAATTAATAGTTTCTTGACGTATATCCGTACTTCTCCTTCCCCACAGCCGTGACAGCGCCCAGGTCAACTGCGCTGGCACGCTTTCTGCTCGTCTCTTTACGCAGGCTTATCAAATCGGCCAATTAACGTGCCATCGGTAAGTTTCAGCGTTCTCCACCACACAGTAATGGACGACATGAAATGATCAATCTAACTCCCACACAGGCGTCTTGGAACGCCACGCCTACAGGCAGCAGCCAGCGTCCACTTGAGGACACGGGCAGGTCAACGACATTTCAAGAAACCTTTGTCAATACTACAGCTAACTTACAAGGCGAAAAGCTCACGATCAGTGAAGAGGCGAAAGCCGCACTGCAAACCAGCCGAAGTGCCTATCAGGATATTGTAAATAATCCAGACCCTGAAGTGAGTGTACAACAATACGCCATACCCGACTGGATGATCGGCTACGGCATGGTCTTGGACGATAGCATGATTGGAAAAACCTGGGCAGAAATCATGATGACGGCCAACAATCAAAAATTTGCTTCGGCCGACTCCAGTATCAAAGCAGAATTCAATGCTGGCATTCGCCAACACTACTTGAGCATTCTTGAAAAAAATGGCATTGACACGCCTGAAAAACATTACAACGAATTGATCGCTGACAAAAGCCGCAGTGAGGAAATTCATCAGCAATTCAAGGAAAGCATAGCATCAGACGAGAAGCTTCTCGCGCTCATGAAAACCATCGGTATTTCCATTTCTTGAGGTATAACATGCTAGCGAACCGACTTTTTACCGCCACCGTCCTGACAATTACGCTACAACCGGCCGCAAGCCAAGCTGCGAACGAGATCCTGACCTCTATAGATAAGCAGGGTCACCATGTCATGCGGCTCTCGGACGAGAAATTACGAGACATAAAAGGTGCGGCACTTGTCATCGGCCAACCGCTCCCGAGCGTAACGCAGGGTTCTAAAACCTTCAACGTTTCATGGTTGGGATTTGGTAGCCAGGCTGATTATCGGAAATACCGATACGTCGGATTCGCCTATTCTCCACAGGAAAATCAACAGTTCAATCATGGCGGCATCGTCTATACGGTGGCCGGATATACTTGGATGGCAGATATTTCCGGCAATCCAAACCAATGGTGCAGATTCTGGCAGATATCGTCTATCGCTTGAGCAAGGACGAGGAAATCGAGCGCATGCACGAGGGTTTTTCCATGCTAGACCTCAAGCAATCGGCGCAGCGCCTTGGCTACTCTGCTGCTGGTGTCATGTTGCCCATCGAAGCCGCCTCACAGCTGAAAGGGCCAGTCATCATACTGCTGAGGCCAAACAACACGAAGCTCCACCACTTCGTGGTGCTCAAAGGCGTTAGCGGGGGCCATGCATTTCTGGCAGACCCCGCTCGCGGCCACTTGCGCATGCCACTTTTCGAGCTGGCGGCGCAATGGCGAGGCGAGACCTTGATACTTGGCCGCGACGGTTTCGGTCTGCCTCTGCAGCATGCGCTCACCCCGCCGCGCGGTAATGCGGTAGCCCCTGAACAGCAGGTAACCCGCGCCCTCCAGCGAGTACCGCCGCCCTGAATGCCATAGCTCCCGTCAAGTCCCCCGAGGCTTGGCCCGCGCGGTGGCTTCAGCAACCAACGGGTCATCCGGCCAGTAATGCTTCGGGTAGCGCCCTTTCAGGTCCTTCTTCACCTCGGCATAGGTGGTGCGCCAGAAGTTCGCCAGGTCCTGGGTCACCTGCACCGGCCGCCGCGCCGGCGACAGCAAGTGCAGCTTGACCTGCTGCCGACCATTGGCAATGCGCGGCGTGTCGGCCAGGCCGAACAGCTCTTGCAGGCGCACGGCAAGAATCGGCGGGTTTTCGCTGTAGTCCAGACGGATATTGGAACCGGAAGGCACGGCCAGGTGGGCCGGGGCCTGCTCCTCCAGGCGCTGCGGCAGTGGCCAAGGCAACAGGTTGCGCAGCAGCGATGACAGGTCCAGGGCGGCGAAATGACTCAGCCGCGACACCTTGCCCAGGTAAGGCTGCAACCAGTCTTCCAGGCTGGCAAGCAACGCCTCGTCGCACAAGTCGGGCCATTCGCTGTGCCCCGTCTTGTCCAGGTCCAGCTGCCGCAACAGTGCCACGCGCGCCTGCCACTGGCGCAGTTCCGGTGTCCAGGTCAGCAGGTTAAGGCCCTTGCGCCGGACCAGGCCAAGCAGCGCCCGAGCCCTGGCGTCGTCATCCAGGCCCGGCAGCGGCTCGCGGCTGAGCACCAGTTCGCCAACCTTGACCTGGCGCTCGGCGCGCAACACTTGCTCGCGTTCATCCCAATCAAGGATATCGACCCGCTCGACCTGCTCGGCCAGCACGCCTTCGAGCAGGGCCGGGTCGAACTCAGCGGCCAGGTAGATGCGTTCCTCACGCTGCCCTTGGCGGCTGCCCAGGTCAGCAATCACCAACCATGGGCACTTCATCAGCGCATCAACCTCGGCAAACAGCGCCGCACGGCCGTTGGCCAGCCGGTATTCCGCCCCACCCTCGCGGCGCTGCTGGGCGACACGGTCGGGGTAGGCCAGCGCCAGCAGTGCGCCCAGCCAGCGCGGGTGGCCCGGGTCGGCGACCGGCGCGCCGGCTTTGCCACGCAGCAGGCCACGGTACTGACGGGACAGTTGCCGGGCACGCTGCACACCACCTTGGCCAGCGCGCGTGGTCCTGCTCTCGCCGCTGACCAGCGCCAGCCGGCTGTGCAGGTCGGCGCCGCCGCCGCGCAGGATATCCCGTTCACCCAGTAGGGCGGCGACATCACACGCCATCTGCGCCAGGCCCAGGTCCTGCCCGCGCAGCAACAAATGCGCGATACGTGGATGCGCCGGCAGTTCAGCCATGGCCTGGCCATGCTCGCTGAGGTTGTCGCGGCTGCCGGGCTTGAAGGCATTAAGCCGCGCCAGCAGTTCCTGGGCCTGGGCAAAGGCCGCCGTCGGTGGCTGGTCAAGCCAGCGCAACTGCTCGGGGGTAACGCCCCAACGTGCCAGCTGAAGGGCCAGCCCGGCCAGGTCGGCCTGAAGGATTTCGGCGCTGCCGTGGGCAGCCAACTGGTCATGCTGGGCCTCGGACCACAGCCGGTAGCACACGCCAGGTTCCAGGCGGCCGGCGCGGCCTGCACGCTGGGTGGCACTGGCGCGGGAAATGCGCTGAGTGTCCAGGCGAGTCATGCCGCTGCCCGGATCGAAGCGCGGCACCCGGGCCAGGCCGGCATCGATCACCACGCGCACGCCGTCGATGGTCAGGCTGGTTTCGGCAATGTTGGTCGCCAGCACCACTTTGCGCAGGCCTTTGCCCGGTGGGTCGATGACGGCGCGCTGGGCGTTGAGGTCAAGCTCGCCATGCAGCGGGCACAGCAGAATCTCGGGGCGTTCGCCCAAGGCTTCCTGCAGGCTCTGGTGCACCCGGCGGATCTCGGCCTGGCCGGGCAAGAACACCAGCACACTGCCCGTTTGCTCGGCCAACGCCTGCAGCACACTGTCCACCACCCGCGGTTCGATGAACTCGCCAGGCTGGAAGGGCCGCCCCCAGCGGATATCCACCGGGTGCATGCGGCCTTCGCTGCTCACCACCGGGGCATCGCCCAGCAACCGCGACAGGCGCTCGCCTTCCAGGGTGGCCGACATCAGCAGAATCTTCAGTGGCGGGTCGTCACGCAGCAATTCGCGGCCATTGAGGCTCAGCGCCAGGGCCAGGTCAGCATCCAGGCTACGTTCGTGATATTCGTCAAAAATAAGCAAACCCACGCCTTCCAGCGCCGGGTCGGCCTGCAGACGAAGGGTAAGGATACCTTCGGTGACCACCTCGATACGGGTTTTCGGCCCGACCTTGCTGTCCAGGCGAATGCGGTAACCCACCGTTTCCCCGACCTTCTCCCCCAGTTCACTGGCCAGCCGTTCGGCCGCTGCACGCGCCGCCAGGCGCCTGGGTTCTAGCATCAGGATGGTCTGCCCGGCCAGCCACGGCTCGTGCAGCAGCGCCAGCGGCACACGGGTGGTCTTGCCGGCGCCGGGCGGCGCCTCGAGCACCGCTTCGTCACGGTTTTCCAAGGCTTGGCGCAACGCCGGCAAAACTGCATCAATGGGTAATGAAATCATGGTGGTCCTCGAACAGTCTGGCGAGTATAACGGCGAACCCAGCCTGCTCTATCATGGTCTTAGCATCAGGCGCAGGCGCTTCGCTTGCCCTGCTGAATACCTTCTCGGAGATTTACATGCGCATCCCAACCCGCGTCATCGGTGGCGCTATCATCGTCACCCTGCTGACCCAACTGACCGCCTGCGGCACCATTTTCTACCCGGACCGGCGCGGCCAGATTGGCGGCAAGATCGACCCTGTGGTTGCCGCAATGGACGCTATCGGCATCCTGTTCTACGTAATCCCGGGGCTGATCGCCTTCGGCATCGACTTCGCCACGGGTGCCATCTACTACCCGGGTGGCCGCACCGCCCAGGTCGACCCGGCCAAGCTGCAAGAAGCGGTCAGCCCTGATGGCAAGGTCGACAACCTGAAACTGCAGGCCATTCTCGAAAGCGAACTGGGCCAGCGCCTGCCGCTGGACGACCCGCGGCTGATCCAGCACCGCGGCAGCATCGAGCAACTGGCCAGTGTGGGCCTGGTTCCGGCAGCCTGAGCCACAAGGACACTGACCACGGATGATCACCACCCCGGCTGAACACCAGCGCCTGCTGCGCCTGGCCACGCGCGCGTCTCTGGCAGTGGCCAGCATCCTGGTGCTGAGCAAGGCGCTGGCCTGGTGGCTGAGCGGTTCGGTGAGCCTGCTGGCCGGGCTGACCGACTCGGCACTGGATGCCGTGGCCTCGTTCCTCAACCTGCTGGCGGTGCACTACGCCCTGCGCCCAGCCGACGATGACCACCGCTTCGGCCATGGCAAGGCCGAAGCGCTGGCCGGCATGGCGCAGGCGCTGTTCATCGGCGTCAGTGCGGTGCTGATCGGGGTACAGGCGGTGGAGCGCCTGCATACGCCACAACCGCTGGGTGGCACCGGCATCGGCATCGCGGTGATGGTACTTTCGCTGGTATTGACCGTTGCCTTGCTGGCGCTGCAGTACAAGGTCATCCGCCTGACCGGCTCCACGGCGGTGCGGGCCGATTCCCTGCACTACCGCTCGGACTTGCTGCTGAACAGCAGCATCCTGCTGGCCCTGCTGCTCGCACGCTTCGGCTGGCCGCAGCTGGACGCGCTGTTCGGCCTGGGTATCGCTTTCTACATTCTCTGGAGCGCGTTGCAGATCGCCCGCGAAAGTACGGCCATCCTGATGGACAAGGAACTGCCCGGCGATGTGGGCGAGGACATGGCCACGCTGGTGCTGGCCATTCCCGGGGTGAAGGGCGTGCATGACCTGCGTACGCGGGTGTCGGGCAGCCAGTGGTTCGTGCAGTTGCATCTGGAGTTGCCGGGGCAGTTGCCGCTGGATCAGGCGCATGGGCTGTGCGTCGAGGCTTCGCGGGTGATCCGCCAGCGTTATCCACAGGCCGATGTGATGGTGCACGCCGACCCGGTATGAGTCTCTCAAGCCACACGCGATCGCTGTAGGAGCGGCCTTGTGTCGCGAAAGGGCCGCAAAGCGGCCCCGGCAATATTTGCACTAACGCTGGAATCCGGGGGCCGCTATGCGGCCCTTTCGCGACACAAGGCCGCTCCTACAGGGGGCCGCGCTGGCTTCAGTTGATGCTGTACCCCCGTCCACTGAAGCAGGCCCCCAGCGCCCGCTGGTAAATGCTGAGCACATTGGCCGGCGGCGCGTAGGTCGCCGTCGCCGGGTCAAACCCTGACTGGCTCACCGCCCAGCGGTGGCACTGGTAACGGTCCTGCTCCTGCTGCTCCTGCCCCTGGCCATGCATCGGGTACGCCACCACGTCATAGCCACCGTTCGATGGCGCCACCGGTGCCGGCGCCGGCACGCCGACCGGCGGGTTGACCACCACATACTCTTGGCTGTCGGCCAGGTACTGGTAATAGGTATCAGCCACCAGGAAGAACAGCGCGCCACCCAACCATACTTCCTGTGCATAAGGCGGCAGATAGTTGACCCGCACGCCATAAGGCGGGGTCACCACGATGTAACTGCCGCCATGCGGGCGGTACCAGTAGCCGCCAGAGTAGAAGTAATCATTGCCGCGATAAGGCACTTTCCAGTAGCGATCGGGAAAATGATCGATGGTGTGCCCGGGGCGATATTGCGGCCCGGGGCCCCAGCCATTGCCATGACCATCCGGGCGCCCCTGCCAGTCACCCCCGGGCCGTTGCCCCGGCCCGCCGGCCTGCCAGTAGCGGTTGTCGCCGTGGCGCTGGGGGATGTCCTGGTAATAGCCCTGGCGTGGCGGCTGGGTCTGGCGCACCTCGTCGCGCGAGTTGAGCGGCCGACCCGGCCCACCCTCACCTTGCACCTGCTGACCGTGTTCCCCGTGCCCCTCACCCGGCCCTTCGGCCATGGCCCCAAGGCTGATGCTCACACCCAGTAAACCAACACCTGCCAACTGCCAGATGCGCGACTTCATGGTATTCCTCTCGGTAGAAAAACTGCACCTGCAACCAGTCTACCTTGCCCATCATGCAGGCCAATTAAATTTCCAGACATGAAAAAAGGGAGGCCACAGGGCCTCCCTTCAGGAATTGTCGTCCGTGCTCGGCACTTGTGGCGCCGGCTCACCTCACAGCGTCTTCTGGAAGCTGTGTAGCCCGGGGGCCTGCAGATCCTGTTGGATGGCTGGCCGCGACCGCCCGCCTAGGGCGCGTCGCCGTGGACTGATGTCCGGGCAGTGATTCTGTTGATAAAGATACCGGACAGGTTGCGACAGAGGATTGCGAAGATTGCTCGGATAAATAGCACTTGCGCAATTTTTCACCCTGGATCGATAATTCGCAGCAATATGAACAGAAAAGGCAAATGCCATGAGCAAACTTGACCGCTATGACCTGAGCATTCTCGCCGAACTGCAGCGCGATGCGCGCATTTCCAACCAGGAACTGGCCGAACGCATCGGCCTGTCGCCTTCGCCATGCTCGCGTCGGGTCAAGCAGCTGGAAGACGATGGCTACATCTCGCGCCAGGTGGCCCTGCTCGACCGCAAGAAGCTGGGCCTGAGCCTGACCGCGTACGTACTGATCGGCATGGACCGCCATACCCCGGAACGCTTTGAAACCTTCGAAGCGGCCATCCGCAACCTGCCTCAGGTGCTCGAGTGCAGCCTGGTCACGGGTATGGATGCCGACTACCAGTTGAAAGTGGTGGTGCCGGACATGGACCACTACCAGAAACTGCTGCTAGGCAGCCTGACCCGCATCGACGGCGTCACCAGCGTGCGTTCGAGTTTCGTGCTCAACCAAGTCCTGGCCAGCACCGAGCTGCCATTGACCCACCTGCGCTGAATGCCTGCGCCGGCAGGCGTATAATCGAACGCTCAACCCGCCTGGAGAACACCGATGGATCCCGCCGTATTCGAAGAGTGGATGATGATCATCCTGGTCACCGTGCTGATCGGTTTCATGGGTTTCATCGTCTGGGACCTGGCGAAAAAGTCCAAGGCAGGCAAGTTCGGTACGCTGATCCTGTTCTTCGTGCTGGGGCTGGGGGTGCTGGCCTTTATCATCAAGAGTGTGGTGGTGGGGTTTCTCGAAGGGGTGTAGAAACTATAGGGCCTCTTCGCGGGTGAACCCGCTCCCACAGGTAACCCGCCATCCTCAAGAACAGTGCAGTACCTGTGGGAGCGGGTTCACCCGCGAATGGGCCTATAGTCGTGGGGTAACCTCGCGCCAGCACCCCTGCTCCAACCCCTCCAGCGCCCAGTCACCAATCCGCACCCGCACCAGGCGCAAGGTCGGCAACCCCACCGCCGCCGTCATCCGCCGCACCTGGCGGTTACGCCCCTCGCGAATCACCAGCTCCAGCCAACTGGTCGGCACGCTCTTGCGAAACCGCACCGGCGGGTTGCGCGGCCACAGTTCAGGCTCGTCCAGGCGCCGCGCCTCGGCTGGCAAGGTCGGCCCGTCGTTCAGTTCCACGCCATCGCGCAAACGCTGCAACTGCTCGTCGCTCGGCTCGCCCTCCACCTGCACCCAATAGGTCTTGGCCAGCTTGTGCCTGGGGTCGGCAATCCGCGCTTGCAGCCCGCCATCATTGGTCAGCAACAGCAAGCCTTCACTGTCGCGGTCCAGCCGCCCGGCCGGGTACACGCCCGGGATGTCGATGAAGTCCTTGAGCGTCGCCCGCCCTTCACCATCACTGAACTGGGTCAGCACGTCGAACGGCTTGTTGAACAGGATCAGGCGCGGTTCGGCCGGCGGCGCCTTGGCCTGGCGACGCGGGCCGGTGGTAGGCCGCGCCTGCGGGCGGCGCGGCTTGTTACGGGGTGGCAGTGGCATGGATCCTCAGCGGAACGGCGGCTCATCGAAGCTGCGCAGTTTACGCGAGTGCAGCGAGTTGAGCTCGGTACGCAGCAGGTCGAGGGCGGCAATGCCGATCTTCAGGTGCTGGCTGACCGCCCGGTTGTAGAACGCGTTGGCCGAGCCCGGCAGCTTGATCTCGCTGTGCAGCGGTTTGTCGGAGACACACAGCAAGGTGCCGTACGGCACGCGCAAACGGTAGCCCTGGGCGGCAATGGTGCCGCTTTCCATGTCTACCGCCACGGCGCGTGACAGGTTGATCAACGGCCGTTCCTGGGCCCAGCGCAGCTCCCAGTTGCGGTCGTCGTAGGTCAGCACGGTGCCGGTGCGCAGGCGCTTCTTCAACTGCTCGCCACGCTCGCCGGTGACTTGCGCGGCAGCCTCCTGCAGGGCCAGCTGCACTTCGGCCAGGGCCGGGATAGGAATGTTCGGCGGCACGACGCGATCAAGAATGCCGTCGCGGCGCATGTAGGCGTGGGCCAGCACGTAGTCGCCGATGGTCTGCGATTGGCGCAGGCCACCGCAGTGGCCGATCATCAGCCAGCAATGCGGGCGAAGTACTGCCAGGTGGTCGGTAATGTTCTTGGCGTTGGACGGGCCGACGCCGATATTGACCAAGGTAACGCCGTCGCCGTCCCCGGCGATAAGGTGGTAGGCCGGCATCTGGTAACGGTGCCAGACCACGCTGGCCACCAGCGCCTGGGTTTCACCGTGGTCCATGCCTTTCTCGATCACCACGTTGCCCGGCAGTACCATGCGCACGAAGCGGGGGTCGTCACGCAGTTGCTCCAGGCCATGGCTGATGAACTGGTCGACATAGCGGTGGTAGTTGGTCAGCAGGATCCACGGCTGCACATGGCGCCAGTCACTGCCGGTGTAGTGCACCAGGCGGCGTAGCGAAAAGTCGACGCGCGCGGCATCGAACAGTGCCAGCGGCAGGACTTCGGCACGCTCCCAGTCGCACAGGCCGTCGGCAATGTTGTCGGTGGCAGCCGACAGGTCGGTGCTGGGGAACACCCGCGCCAGCTGTGCGGCAGTAATGCCGCTGCCGGCCAGCTCGTCGCCCTGGTCGACCACGTAGGGGTAAGGGATGTTCTGCTCGCTGACACCGACCTCTACCGTGACGGTGTAGTCGTGCATCAGCGGGCGCAGTTGCTCCAGCAGGTAGCCACGGAACGCGGCGGGCTGGGTGACGGTGACGCTGTAGGTGCCGGCTACCTGGACCTTGGCATAGGCGCGGGTGGTGGCAGCCACTTCACCGTGGCTGTAGTAGGTCAGGCGCAATGCCGGGTAGCGGAACAGGTCGCGCTCATCGGCATCAGGCTCGGTACGGTCCTTCAGGTAACGCTTGAGGGCCTGGCTAAGGGCACCGGTGGCCTGTTCATGCAGGGCCGCCAGACGGTCGACGGCCTGTTCGGGGGTATCAACGACTACAAAAGCGTGGCTCACACTGTGCTTCCTGTCTGGACATGCATGTGAACCATCTTGCCTGCCTTCTGGGCTAATTACATCCCCATTGATCGGTGTTAATCAGCAGGCTGGCGCTGGTCCCTGTAGGAGCGGCCTTGTGTCGCGATCGGGCTGCGAAGCAGCCCCAGCAATTTGTGCATCTGTGCTGATACCCTGGGGCTGCTTAGCAGCCCGATCGCGACACAAGGCCGCTCCTACAGGTCCTGTGCTGGCGTCGCCCTCGCCACCAGGGCGTCCACATCCACTCCCCGCGGCAACGCCCCATACACCCGGCCGCCCCCCGCCAACCGGCTGCCAATGAACGCATCACTCACCCGTGCATTGCCCGCCTCCAGCAGCAGCTTGGCCTGCAATGCCAAGGCAATATCTTCGGTCAACTGCCGCGCGCGGTACTGCAGGTCGCCAGTATCGGCAAACGCCCCCTTGAGGTTGCCAATATGTGCCGCCAAGCGCGGGTCACCATGCCCATCGCCCAACTCGGCGAACAAGGCATCAAGCACCCCCGGTTCTTTGGACAAGGCCCGCAGCACATCCAGGCACTGCACATTGCCCGAGCCTTCCCAAGTCGAGTTGACCGGGGCCTCGCGGTACAGCCGTGGCAGGATGCTGTCCTCCACGTAGCCCGCACCGCCCAGGCACTCGGCGGCTTCGTTGATCATGGCTGGCGCACGTTTGCAGATCCAGTACTTGCCCACTGCAGTAACCAGTCGGGCGAAATGCGCCTGCTGTGGGTCGTCCGGTTGCTCCAGCGCCTGCCCCATGCGCAGGCTCAAGGCCAGCGCGGCCTCGCTTTCCAGGGCCAGGTCGGCCAGCACGTTCTGCATCAGTGGTTGCTCGTTCAACACCCGCCCACCGACCTTGCGGTACGCGCAGTGGTGGGTAGCCTGGGTCAGCGCCTGACGCATCAGCGCACTGGAGCCGACCATGCAATCGAAGCGGGTCATGGCCACCATCTCGATGATGGTCGGCACACCGCGCCCCTCTTCGCCGATCATCCACGCCAGCGCACCACGGAACTCGACTTCGCTGGACGCATTTGAGCTGTTGCCCAGTTTGTTCTTCAGGCGCTGGATGTAGAACTGGTTACAGTTGTCGTCCGGACGATGACGCGGCAACAGGAAGCAGCTCAGGCCTTTTTCGGTTTGCGCCAGGGTGAGGAAGGCATCGCACATGGGCGCCGAGCAGAACCACTTGTGGCCGACCAGCTCGTAGGCCTGGCCCGGCCCTGGCGCCCCTACCGGGTAGGCGCGCGTGGTATTGGCCCGCACATCGGTGCCGCCCTGCTTCTCGGTCATGGCCATGCCCAAGGTGACCCCGGCCTTGTACCGGTCGCCAACATTGCGCGGGTCGTACTCGCAGGCAAGGATCTTCGGCAGCCAGTATTCGGCCAGCTCGGGTTGCAGGCGCAGCGCCGGCACGGCGGCGAAGGTCATGGTCAGCGGGCAGCCAGTACCGGCCTCGGCCTGGCTGTGCAGGTAGGTCATCGAGGCGCGGGCCACATGGGCGCCCGGGCGGGGTTCTGCCCATGGCAAAGAAGGCAGGCCGTGTTCGACGGCGGTGCGCATCAGTTCGTGGTAGGCCGGGTGGAATTCGACCAGGTCGATGCGATGGCCGTAGCGGTCGTGGCTGTTGAATTCGGGTTTGTGCGCGTTGGCCAGGAAACCCGCCTGCATCAGTGGGCCGCCGGCCAAGGCCCCGTAGGCATCGATCCGCGACTCGGCCCAGCCGGCGCCGAAACGCCGCGACCATTCCTGCAGTGGCAGGTCGAGGCGGTACAGGTTGGCACCGTCGAGGGACGGCGGCTGGTTGGTGACTTCGTGGGTTTCAGCGTACTGGTGCAGGTTCATCGGGGGCTCCTGGATCCGGGTAGGCTTGATAGACCCAGTGAAGCATTCCCTGTGGGGGAGGCAAAGTGGCATTCGCGACTAAAGGTGTGGTGGTGGGGGCATGGGGTGAGGGGGTTGGCAGGTGTATGGCTTGAGCATGTGTCAGGGCTGGCAGGTGCAAGCCTTGAGTATGAGTCAGGGCTGGCAGATGTATGCCTTAGGCATGCATGAGGGCTGACAGGTGTTCGCCACAACACATTCAGCGCCTGTGAGATCGAGCGCCGCCCGCGCGGCGCTTCGCGGGACAAGCCCGCTCCCACATCTGTTTCGGGCCAGTTATTCCTGTGCCAAGTGGGTTGCAGCCTTGGTGCATGACTGGAGATTGATTAAGAAAAATTGCGTCCTCTTCAATATCGAAGGGAACAGACAAGGCGGACAGCGGTGACCTCACAGGAGGGACTGGCCCGAAACAGATGTGGGAGCGGGCTTGCCCCGCGAAGCGCCGCGCGGGCGGCGCTCGATCTCACAGGCGCTGAATGTGTTGTGGCGAACACCTTTCAGCCCTGCGCCCATCCCCCGCCTTACTTCCCGGCAGTCAACGCGTTATAGCTGGTCATCAAATTCCGATAATCCGGAATATGGTTCGAGCACAGCGCCGCCAGCCCTTCCACATCATTACGCCAGTCACGGTGCAGCTCACAGGCCACGCCAAACCAGGTCATCATCTGTGCCCCTGCCTGGCTCATGCGGTCATGCGCCGCATCGCGGGTCATTTCGTTGAAGGTGCCGGAAGCATCAGTCACCACAAACACCTCAAACTCTTCTTCCAAAGCCGACAGCGCCGGGAACGCCACGCAAACCTCGGTTACCACGCCAGCAATGATCAGCTGCTTCTTGCCCGTCGCCTTCACCGCCTTGACGAAGTCTTCGTTGTCCCAGGCGTTGATCTGGCCTGGACGGGCGATGTAAGGGGCGTCCGGGAACAGCTCTTTCAGCTCTGGCACCAACGGGCCGTTGGGGCCTTGTTCGAAGCTGGTGGTGAGGATGGTCGGCAGGTTGAAGAACTTGGCCAGGTCAGCCAGGGCCAGCACGTTGTTCTTGAACTTGTCCGGCTCGATGTCACGCACCAACGACAGCAGGCCAGCCTGGTGGTCGACCAGCAGTACGGCGGCATCGTCTTTGTTCAGGCGGTTGTATTTGAAGTTGGTCATGGTCTGCGCTCCTAAGGGTTTTGATCTTTTCAGTAATTTGGTGTTTCGCGTTGATGGGAGAAGATTAAAACCATCACCTTTGGAGCGGTAGATAGTGGTTTTTGGCTTTAGCGTTCTGTTTTGTGAACGATTGATTTGTATTGGCTGTACTGGCCCTTTCGCGGGTAAACCCGCTCCTACAAGGGATTGCGCATCACTCAGGTTGCGCACAACTTATGTAGGAGCGGCTTTAGCCGCGAAAGGGCCGGCCCAGCCAATACAAGGGTCAGCGCATCAAACCCAACTCGGCATCATCTAGCAGCGCTTTCGCCATGGCTGCAAAGTAATGCGATGCCCACATCATCTGCTGGTCGCCATCCATCAAACCGGTCAGCGACAGGTCGCGTGCATAGCCCATCAGTTCAGAGGCCTGCTCGCGGGCGCTGCGGCAGGGGATGCCCTCGGCGATGCGGAACAGTGGGTGGGTTTGGCCTTCGCCTTGGAAGAAGTAGGTGACGCCGGGGGTGGTTTTGGTTTCGTCGGTCATGGGTTTTCCTGAATGCTCGTTGACCGCCTCTTCCGTTTCCACAGGAAGGGTGGCGGCTGTACACGGGGTGGAAACCCGAGTGCACTCAGAGAAAACTCGGTAGGCACAAGGCCTCCCGGGTACAGCCGCCATGAACGACATAACCTGAAATGCTTGCTGCAGGTTTCCACACCCGATCGCTGAACCATCAGCGACAGGCAAAGCCTAGAGGGCGGGATTTGCAGGAACAATCAGACGCGTGTCGACAGAGGTTGTAGGGTATTTCGCAGGGGGTGGAGTTGCTAGTGCTGGGGTGTAGGAAGAGTCTGGAGTTTTTGTAGGTTGCAGGGGGCATGGCTGGGGAAGGCATCAGGGCTGACAGGTGTTCGACATGACAGGTTCAGCGCCTGTGAGATCGAGCGCCGCCCGCGCGGCGCTTCGCGGGACAAGCCCGCTCCCACATCTGTTTCGGGCCAGTTACTCCTGCTTCCTCCGCACTCGCTCCCTGGGTGCATGGCTGGGAATTGCAGAAAAGCAGAGGCGCAACCTTCAATATCGAAGGGAACAAACAAGGCGGACAGAGGTGACCTCACAGGATTGACTGGCCCGAAACAGACAGTGGGAGCGGGCTTGCCCCGCGAAGCGCCGCGCGGGCGGCGCTCGATCTCATAGGCGCTAAAAACCTATCGGCGAACACCTTCCAGCCCCACCTAAACCCCACACCCTCAAACCGAACGCCGCGTCTGCAGAATACCAACCGGCACCTGCACCTGCGAAACCGCCATATTCAAACTCAACTCAAACCGGCTCCCCAAACCGCGCGTCGACTCATGCGCCAACCGCGCCCCAAGCAATTCCCCCATCTGTCGGCAAATCGACAACCCGATCCCCAACCCGCCATAGCGCCGGGTCATCGAGCCATCCACCTGGAAGAACCGCTGGTACAAGGTCGACTGTTCCAGGTCATCAAAGCCGATCCCGCTGTCACTCACGGTAAAGGTCAACGCCAGGTCATCCGGCCCCACCCGGCGCCCGCGCACCTGGATCATCACCCCGCCCTGATGGGTGAACTTCAGCCCGTTGTCCACCAGGCAGCCCAGGCAACGCGCCAGCTTCTGCCCGTCACCCAACAGCCCGTCCGGCAAGTCGGCCGGGATATCCAGGCTCAGGTACAGGCCTTTGCCCAAAGCCTGCCCGGCATACCCGGCACGCAAGCTCTGTAGCAGCGTGCGCAAGCTGAACGGCGCAGGCTGTGCGCGCAAACGGCCCGCTTGCAACTCGGACAGGGTCAGAATCGCATCAACCATGTCCATCATGCCCTGCGCCGAGCCCACCGCTGTACGATGGTACTGGGCCATCTCGCCTTCCATCGGCAGCGTGTGCATCAGCTCCAGCGAGCCAATCACCCCATTCATCGGCGTGCGCAGCTCATGGGTCACACTCGCCAGGAACTCATCCTTCAGCCGGTTGCTCCTGGCCAGTTGCAGGTTCAACTGTTCCAGCGTGCGCCCGGTCTCACGCAAGGTCTGCGCCTGCTGCTCGCGCAGGCTGTTGATACGGTCGGCCAGCGCCAGCGACAGCAACGCCACTTCCAGCGCTGAACCCAGCTGGCTGGCATACATGGTGATAAACACATTGGGCAGGTAACCCAGCACCATCAGGGTATTGACCAGGCCACCGAGCAGGAACGCCGTCCAGGCAATAATGAACCAGCGCGCCACGCGCAGGCCGCGCCACCAGGCATACAGCCCGGCGCTGAAGATGCTCACGGTAAACAGCAGCGCCAGCAACGTGGCCATGCGCAAGGCAATGCCGTAAGGCACGCTCACCGCCAGCACCATCACCACGGCGCCGCCCAGCATCAGCAATTGCAGCAACCGGTCGAAGCGGCGGCTGATGCTGCCCAGTTGCAGGAAGTGCCGGGCAAACTGGCAGCCGAACAGCCCGGCAGCGCCAATGAACAGTGGTGTCGAGGCATTCGCCCACCATGGGCTGTCCGGCCAGAAGTACGCCACACCGGCACCGTTCACCGACACCTGATAAAAGCCGAACGACGCGATATAGAGGATGTAGTAGAGGTAGCTGACATCGCGCACGCTGAGGTAGATGAACAGGTTGTACACCAGCATCACCAGCAGCACGCCGTAGATCATCCCCAGCACATACAGGCGCGTGGGCTGGTCTTCCATGTAGGCCTGGGGGGACCAGAGCGCCAGCGGCGCCTGCACCGAGCCCTGGCTGTGCAGGCGCAGGTAGGCGGTGGTCACCTGGCCAGGCGGCAGCTGCAGTTCGAACAGGTAGTTGTTCTGGCGGATCTGCCGACTGCCATAGGGCAAGGCATCGCCGGTGCGTTGGGCCAGGCGATATACGCCGCTGCGGTCGGGCAGGTACAGCTCAAGGTGGTCCAGCGGCGGATAGGCCAGTTCCAGCAGCCATTGCCGGGGGGCAGCGCCGGGCGGGGCTACAGGGCGCAACTCGACCTTGAGCCAGAACACCGAGGTGGAATAACCGGCGTTCAGCACGTCTTCCTGGTGGGGGCGAAAGCGTTTGGCGAACCCCGGGGCGCTGACCTGGGCAATGCTGGTGCTGCCATCGAGGTCTTCATAAACCTGCATGGCCTTGCCCAACGGAACATGCCCGGTCGCGTCGTCGAAATCGACCGCTCCGGCCAGCACGGGCAATAAACCCAGAAGCACAATCAGCAAATAGCGCATACAGCCCCAGCATGGCCTGTCCGGTCGCGTCGCGGTTGCCTCCCATCCGTTTGAGACGACGCAATCCGGCAGAACCCGTTTGTCGAGTTATCCGAGCACTCTAGCATAGCTTCACAACCTGGCAATCGGCCATAACAAATCACAATGAGAAGGCTCTAAATCAATGCTTTCAGAGGACGATAAAAAACAAATCTGACCGAACGATCAACAAATCTCGTTTGTCGGACGATCCGCCCAAACAGGTTTGGTGGTAAGCTCGCCGACCATGAATACCTACAGCTCCCGCCCCGTTGTCCTCTGTCTCTCCGGCCACGACCCAAGTGGCGGCGCCGGCTTGCAGGCAGATATCGAAGCCCTGATCGCCCAAGGCTGTCACGCTGCACCTGCAGTGACCGCCCTGACCGTGCAGGATACCGTCAACGTTTCCGACTTCCGTGTGCTCGACCGCGAGTGGGTGCTGGCCCAGGCCAACGCCGTGCTGGCGGACTCCGCAGTGGCCGCCGTCAAGCTGGGTATGCTCGGCTCGATCGACATGGTCGACACCGTCGCCGAACTGCTCGCCGCCCACCCGCACCTGCCGCTGGTCTGCGACCCGGTACTGCGTGCCGGTGGCGGCGGCCGCCTGGGCAAGGACGAAGTGGGCTACGCGCTACGCGAACGCCTGCTACCGCTGGCGACCATCGCCACACCGAACCTGCCCGAAGCGCGCATCCTCGCCGAACTGCCCGAAGGCACTGCCGACCAGTGTGCCGAGAAACTGCTGCCGTTCTGTAGACACCTGCTGATTACCGGCGGTCACGGCGACGAAGACGAAATTCACAACCGCCTGTACACCCAGGACGGAAAGCTCCACACCTGGACCTGCCAGCGCCTGCCGGGCAGCTACCACGGCTCGGGCTGCACCCTGGCCAGCGCCCTGGCCGGCCGCCTGGCACTGGGCGAGCAGCTGGAAAGCGCCGTGCGCAGCGCCCTGGACTACACCTGGCGCACCCTGCGGGACGCCGAGCAACTGGGCAAAGGCCAATTCGTGCCACGCCGTCTGCCGTTGGATTTCTGTTCCTGATACGAGGCTTTCAATGAAGCTACGCGGTCTGTACGCCATCACCGACAGCCAGCTGCTCGCCGGCCGTTTCCTGTCCCATGTCGAAGCGGCGCTGGAAGGCGGTGTATGCCTGCTGCAGTACCGCGACAAAAGCGACGACGCGGCGCGCCGGCTGCGTGAAGCCGAAGGGCTGCTCAAGCTCTGCGAGCGTTACGGCACCCAGTTGCTGATCAACGACGATGCCGAACTGGCCGCGCGCCTGGGCGTCGGCGTGCACCTGGGCCAGACCGACGGCCCGCTGACCCCGGCCCGCGCCCTGCTCGGCCGCCAGGCGATCATCGGCTCCACCTGCCACGCCGACCTCGAGCTGGCGGCCCGGGCTGCCGACCAAGGCGCCAGCTATGTAGCCTTTGGCCGCTTCTTCAATTCCGTAACCAAGCCGGGCGCGCCCGCTGCCAACACCGACCTGGTGGCGCAGGCCCGCGCCCAAGTCAAACTGCCGATCGCGGTGATCGGCGGCATTACCCTCGACAACGCCGCCCCGCTGGTCGCCCATGGCGCCGACCTGCTGGCGGTGATCCACGGCCTGTTCGGTGCCGACAGCGCGCAGGAAGTCACCCGCCGCGCCCGCGCCTTCAACGCCTTGTTCGCATCCTGATTCGAGAGAACCCCATGTCCCGTTCCGAAGCCCTGTTCGCCCAAGCCCAGAAGCACATCCCCGGTGGCGTCAACTCGCCGGTCCGCGCTTTCAAGAGCGTGGGCGGCACGCCGCTGTTCTTCAAGCATGCCGAAGGCGCCTACGTCGTTGACGAGGACGACAAGCGCTACGTCGACTACGTCGGCTCTTGGGGCCCGATGATCCTCGGCCACGGCCACCCGGACGTGCTCGACTCGGTGCGCAAGCAGCTGGAGCACGGCCTGTCCTACGGCGCACCGACCGCCATGGAAACCGAAATGGCCGACCTGGTCTGCTCGATCGTGCCTTCCATGGAAATGGTGCGCATGGTCAGCTCGGGCACCGAAGCCACCATGAGCGCCATCCGCCTGGCCCGTGGCTACACCGGCCGCGATGCCATCATCAAGTTCGAAGGCTGCTACCACGGCCACTCCGACAGCCTGCTGGTAAAAGCCGGTTCCGGCCTGCTGACCCAGGGTGTGCCAAGCTCGGCGGGCGTGCCGGCCGACTTCGCCAAGCACACCCTTACCCTGCCGTTCAACGACATTGCCGCGGTCGAGAAAACCCTGGCCGAAGTTGGCCAGACCGTTGCCTGCATCATCGTCGAGCCGGTGGCCGGCAACATGAACTGCGTGCCGCCAGCGCCAGGCTTCCTTGAAGGCCTGCGCGAACAGTGCGACAAACACGGCGTGGTGCTGATCTTCGACGAAGTGATGACCGGTTTCCGCGTATCCCTCGGTGGCGCCCAAGGCCACTACGGCATCAAGCCGGACCTGTCCACCTTCGGCAAGATCGTCGGCGGTGGCATGCCGGTCGGCTGCTTCGGCGGCAAGCGTGAAATCATGGGCTGCATCGCCCCGCTCGGCCCGGTCTACCAGGCGGGCACGCTGTCGGGCAACCCGCTGGCCATGGCCGCCGGTCTGACCACCCTGAAGCTGATCAGTCGCCCGGGCTTCCACGCCGAGCTGACCGATTACACCAGCCGCATGCTCGACGGCCTGCAGCAGCGCGCCGATGCTGCAGGCGTGCCGTTCGTCACCACGCAGGCCGGTGCCATGTTCGGCCTGTACTTCAGCGGTGCCGACGATATCGTCACCTTCGAAGACGTGATGGCCAGCGATGCCGAGCGCTTCAAGCGCTTCTTCCACCTGATGCTCGACGGTGGCGTGTACCTGGCGCCGAGCGCGTTCGAGGCAGGCTTCACCTCCATTGCCCATGGCGACAAGGAGCTGCAGATCACCCTGGATGCGGCTGAGAAGGCATTTGCTGCCCTGAAGTGATGGTTAGCCTGTACTGGCCTATTCGCGGGTAAACCCGCTCCTACAAGTTATGCGTGTAAGGTGGGAGCGGGTTCACCCGCGAATAGGCCGGCACAGGCAATAAAATGCCCAGCACAATCAGCTGACTTCCCCAACCAAGCAGAAATTCGAGTAAAACTTTGTAAGGTTGGCGCTGCTTATCCCATAATGTGCCACCAGAGACATTGGCCGCAGCTTTGCAGAGGTAAGTCGATCCCCATGAACCGCACCGGCCGCGCCCTGACCCTGGGCTGCCTGTTGCTTCTACAGCCCCTGCTGGCCCTGGCGGAGGGCGGTAACTCGCTGCTTATTCCGGCAACGGGCCGCTGCACCTTGAACGTTCAGCCAGAAGACCTGGCGAACGCCCTCAAGGCCTGCGAGCAGACGGCAACCGCGGGGGACGCCCAGGCGCAATTCGAACTGGGCGAGTACTACTACACGCAAACGCCAAAAAACCTGAACAAGGCGCTGGACTGGTTCCAGAAGGCCTCGTTGCAAGGCCACGCCGATGCCCAGTACCGCCTGGGCGCCATGTTCTTCCATGGCGAAGGGGTCAAGGCCAACAACGTGCAGGCCTATATCCTGCTGAAAATGGCCGCGGTCAACGGCGCCGAAGATGCGCTGGACATGGCCGATGAAGTCACCGAGCAAATGCCCCGCGACGAGCTGGAGCATGCCACCCAGGTGCTCGGCCAGATCTTCCGCAAGTACCTGCTGGAACTGCAGAACGCCGAAGGGCGCACGCCCTTCTCGCCACTTCCCTGAGGGTTACTTTTCCGGCATTGGCATCGGGAACGGCATCACATTGCCGCCGCCCTTGGCTTCGCTGATCTTTGCCGTGCCCAGCCGCTCCACCTCATCGATGCGCACGATCGAATGCATCGGCACGAAACTGCGGATCACCCCCTCGAACTGGTTCTTGAGCTTCTCCTCGCTCGGGTCCACCACCAGTTGCGAGCGCTCGCCGAACACGAACTCCTCGATTTCCAGGAAGCCCCACAGGTCGCTCTGGTAGATCTGCTTGGCGTACATCTCGAAGACCTGCCCCTGGTTGAGGAAGATCACTTTATAGATGGCGGGTTCGCGTTTGCTCATGTTCGGCGGGATAACACATGCGTAAGAAAAGGGGCGCATCATAGCAGACAGGCTTGCTGAACTGTGTTGCCTGGCCCGGCCCTATCGCCGGCAAGCCAGCTCCCACGGGTACCGCGCTAGCCCCAGGCCTGTGCAGTACCTGTGGGAGCAGGCTTGCCGGCGATAGGGCCAGAACAGGCCGTACATACCGTTGAACGTTTCAGTGCTTTCGCCACTGCCATTCAAGGGTTATTCTTGAGATCAACTCCATTGCCGTCGAGCGGCTAAAAACGACCTTGAACGCACCCATACAACCCCATCGTTTCATCCTCGAACCTTTCGAGGCCCACCGTTTCGCCAACTTGTGCGGCCAGTTCGACGAGCACCTGCGCCTGATCGAACAGCGCCTGGCCATCGAAATCCGCAACCGTGGCAATCAGTTCGAACTGATCGGCGAACCCAAGACCACCTCCGCTGCCGAACAGCTGCTGCGCCGTCTCTACCGCGAGACCAAGGCCAGCGACCTGTCGCCGGAAACCGTGCACCTGTACCTGCAGGAGTCGGCCGTCGAGAACATCGACAACCCGGCCGTGAACGAGGTCAGCGTTTCGCTGCGCACGCGCAAGGGCAACATCCGCCCGCGCGGGCTTAACCAGCAGCGCTACGTCAAGGAAATCCTGGCCAACGACATCAACTTCGGCATCGGCCCGGCCGGTACCGGCAAGACCTACCTGGCCGTGGCCTGCGCGGTGGACGCGCTGGAGCGCGAACAGGTGCGCCGCATCCTGCTGGTGCGCCCTGCGGTCGAGGCGGGCGAAAAGCTCGGCTTCCTGCCCGGTGACCTGGCGCAGAAAATCGACCCGTACCTGCGCCCGCTGTACGACGCCCTGTACGAAATGCTCGGCTTCGAACACGTCGCCAAGCTGATCGAGCGCCAGGTGATCGAAATCGCCCCGCTGGCCTACATGCGTGGCCGCACCCTGAACAACAGCTTCATCATCCTCGACGAAAGCCAGAACACCACGCTGGAACAGATGAAGATGTTCCTCACCCGCATCGGTTTCGGCTCCACCGCCGTGATTACCGGTGACATTACCCAGGTCGACCTGCCGCGTGGCACCAAATCGGGCCTGGCGCACGTCATCGAGGTGCTGAAGGACGTTCCGGGTATCAGTTTTACCCACTTCCAACCCAAAGATGTGGTTCGTCACCCACTGGTGCAGCGTATCGTCGAAGCCTATGACCGCTTCGAAGGCCGCCAGGCCAAGCCCGAGGCGCCCGGCAAAGATGCTTGAACTTGATATCCAACGGGCCACGGATGCTGCCGCCCCGGATGACGACGCCTTCCGCCGCTGGTGCGAACTGGGTTTGCGCCAGCGCAGCGCCGACTCGGAAATGACCATTCGCCTGGTCGACGAAGCTGAAGGCCGCGAGCTGAACCACACCTACCGGCACAAGGACTACGCGACCAACGTGCTGTCGTTCCCGGCCGACGTACCCGATGACCTGCTCGATATCCCGCTGCTGGGCGACCTGGTCATCTGCGTAGCCGTGGTCGAGCGCGAGGCTGCCGAACAAGGCAAGTCGCTGGAAGCACACTGGGCGCACCTGGTCATCCACGGCTGCCTGCACTTGCTCGGTTACGACCACATCGAGGATGAGGAAGCCGAGGAAATGGAAGGCCTGGAACGAGAATTGCTGGCAGAACTGGGTCACCCTGACCCGTACGCCGACGATGAAACCGACACTCTCACATACTGATACACGAAGGATCACGAGAACCGCCATGAGCGAAGATCGATCGAGCAACGGGCAAAAGTCCTGGCTGGGTAAACTGACCCAGGCTTTTGCCCATGAGCCGAAAAACCGCCAGGAGCTCCTTGAGCTGCTGCGCGAAGCCCATCAGAACAAGCTGCTGGACAGCGAAGCGCTGACCATTGTCGAAGGTGCCATCCAGGTCGCCGACCTGCAGGTGCGCGACATCATGGTCCCACGCTCGCAAATGATCAGCATCAAGGCCAGCCAGTCGCCGCGCGAATTCCTGCCGGCGGTGATCGACGCCGCGCACTCGCGTTACCCGGTGATCGGCGAAAGCCACGACGATGTGCTCGGCATTCTGCTCGCCAAAGACCTGCTGCCGCTGATCCTCAAAGAGAACGGCGACAGCTTCAACATCAAGGACCTGCTGCGCCCGGCCACTTTCGTGCCCGAGTCCAAGCGCCTGAACGTGCTGCTGCGCGAGTTCCGCGCCAACCATAACCACATGGCCATCGTTATCGACGAATACGGCGGTGTGGCGGGCCTGGTGACCATCGAGGACGTGCTGGAGCAGATCGTCGGCGATATCGAGGACGAGCACGACGTCGAGGAAGACAGCTACATCAAGCCGCTGCCCAGCGGTGACTTCCTGGTCAAGGCGCTCACCCCGATCGAGAACTTCAACGAGTTCTTCGACAGCGAATTCTCCGATGACGAGTTCGACACGGTCGGCGGCCTGGTGATGAGTGCGTTCGGCCACTTGCCCAAGCGCAACGAAACCACCGAGATCGGGTCTTACAAGTTCCGTATTCTCAACGCCGACAGCCGGCGGATACACTTGCTGCGCCTGACCCCGATCAGCCGTTAAGGACAAACATGCGTTGGATCACCCGCCCCGGCTGGCCCGGTAACCTGCTGGCCCTGGCGGCCGGTGCCTCCACCCTCCTGGCCCTGGCGCCGTTCGACATCTGGCCGTTGGCGCTGTTGTCGATCGCCGTGCTCTACCTTGGCCTGCGCGAGCTCAGCCCGCGCCAGGCCATGTGGCGGGGCTGGTGGTTCGGTTTCGGCCTGTACGGCGCCGGCACCTGGTGGATCTACGTCAGCATGAACACCTACGGCGGCGCCTCGCCGTTGCTGGCAATCCTGCTGCTGCTGGCGTTTTTCGCCGCCCTGGCCTGGTTCTTCGCCCTGCCCACCTGGCTATGGGCACGCTGGCTACGGCGCAACGAAGCGCCACTGGCCGACGCCTTGTGCTTCGCTGCGCTGTGGCTGCTGCAAGAGGCCTTCCGCGGCTGGTTCCTGACTGGTTTCCCCTGGCTTTACGCCGGCTACAGCCAGCTGGACGGCCCGTTGGCCGGCCTGGCGCCGCTGGGCGGTGTATGGCTGGTTTCCTTCACCCTGGCCCTGACCGCCGCCCTGTTGTGCAACCTGCACCGCCTGCGCGCGCGCCCATCGTTCCTGGCCATTGCCGCGGTATTGCTGCTGGCGCCGTGGGTACTGGGCATGGCGCTCAAGGGTCACGCCTGGACCAAGCCGGCCGGCGACCCGCTGAAAGTGGCGGCAATCCAGGGCAACGTCGAACAGGAGCTGAAGTGGGACCCGGCGCACATCGACGCGCAACTGGCGCTGTACCGTGACCTGAGCTTCACCGCCAAACCCGTGGACCTGCTGGTGTGGCCCGAAACAGCGGTGCCGATACTCAAGGACCAGGCCCAGGGCTACATCGATGTGATGGGCCGCTTCGCTGCCGAGCGGCACTCGGCGCTGATCACGGGTGTACCGGTACGTGAAGAAGTGCACCATCAGCGCCGCTACTACAACGGCGTCACCGTTACCGGCGAAGGCGATGGCACCTACCTCAAGCAGAAGCTGGTGCCGTTTGGCGAGTACGTGCCGCTGCAGGACATGCTGCGCGGCGCCATCGAGTTCTTCAACCTGCCGATGTCGGACTTCGCCCGTGGGCCGGAAGACCAGCCGCTGCTGCAGGCCAAGGGTTACCAGATTGCGCCGTACATCTGCTACGAAGTGGTGTACCCGGAGTTTGCTGCCAGCCTGGCGGCACGTAGCGACCTGCTGCTGACCATCAGCAACGACACCTGGTTCGGCACGTCGATCGGCCCGCTGCAGCACCTGCAGATGGCGCAGATGCGTGCACTGGAAGCCGGCCGCTGGATGATCCGCGCCACCAACAACGGCGTGACCGCGCTGATCGACCCGTTTGGCCGCATTACCACGCAGATTCCGCAGTTCCAGCAGGCGGTGCTGTATGGCGAGGTGGTACCGATGCAACAGCTGACGCCCTACCTGCAATGGCGTTCGTGGCCGCTGGCGATTGCCTGCGCGCTGCTGCTGGGCTGGGCGTTGCTGGCCGGGCGCATTGCCAAGACCGTCTAGCTGGCGTAACACGGTCCCTGTAGGAGCGGCCTTGCGTCGCGATGGGCTGCAAAGCAGCCCCGGCAATCTTGAGATAGAGCTGAGATCCAGGGGCTGCTGCTCAGCCCATCGCGACACAAGGCCGCTCCTACAAGGCACCGCGTAAACCTGAATTCAATAGAACAGCCGATACCCCACCAACCCCACCACTTCATTCACCAACTGCCCGCTCTGCCACATCGCCCGGCTCTCCGGCAGCAACCCGCCGAACGGCCGTGCATGCTCGCGCCCAAGGAACCCCACCGGCGCCGGTACCACCTCGAACCCTGCCTGTTCAAAGCTCCAGCGCGAGCGCTGCATGTGCCAGGCCTGGGTCACCACCACCACCCGACGAATGCCCAATGGTTGCAGCACCTTGGCCGACAGCTGGGCGTTCTCCCAGGTCGTGCGGCTGGCCTCTTCGCGCCACTTCACCGCCACCGCGAAATCTTCATGCAAGCGATCCGCCATCAACTGCGCCTCGCTCGGCGGCGTGCCGTAGTGCAGCCCGCCACTGGTCAGCACCGGCAAGCCCGACGCCTTGGCCAGCCGCGCGGCAAAGCGCATACGCTCCAGCGCCGTGGCCGTAGGCTGGTCAGTGCCGCCCCAGGCCGGGTCACCCCGCTCGCGCCCCGCACCCAGCACCACGATGGCATCTGCCCGGCTGGCCAGCCCCGCCCAGTCGCTCACCGCCAGCGGCGGCTCGGTCTCCAGCAGCCGGGCGGTTTCCTGCACCACCAGCGGCAGGCTCATCAGCCACAGGCCACCCAGCCCCACGACAAAGCACAGTGCTGCCAGCCGCGGCCGCCGCGCACGCAACCACCATGCGGCAAGCAGCAGCAGGAACAAGATGCCCGGCGGCATCAACCATTGTTTGATGAAAAATCGGATCGGCATTGGCCACAGCTCCTTGGCAGAGGTGCAGCCTAGAAGGATCGGCGCCGGTCAACAAGGGTGCGACCGGCGCCAAACGTGAGCTGTGATGATATTGAAGAACCGGCGCGCTTGGCCTGCGCCTGGCGTCCTGAACGGCTAGCGATGTGGCAGCGTCCTGGATCTCGCCGTACTGGCGGGGCGTTTCTTGTCCTTGAGCCAGATGATCTTGGCCGATGTCGGCTCCGCTTGTGGGTAACTGCCGACTGCAGCGTTTTGGCGCTCCGGGAGGGAATCCAGGTAAGCCTTGATCACTTCGAACTCTGCGTGGCTCAGACCACGCAATTCCAGTTCGGCTGGCATCTCGTCGCGCAATCGCACCGAGGTCCTGGCGGTTTCCAGTGCCAGGCCAAGCCGGTCGATCAGGCGCTCGTAAAGCTCCGGTCTGATTGCGGGTAGCTGCGTCTCTCCCATCCGTTCACCTCATTGAAGATAAGAATATCTCCCCCCACACCTGAGCTTAGCGTCGTTGCAAAAAGCAGCCTTGTGCCGCGACCAGCGGCCATTCGCAACGAAGGTTTCCCACGATGCGCAGCGCTGCTGTATGCTACGGCGTTCACTCTAAACGACACCGGAGTGCCGGACGCAGCGAGGTTCCGCTGCCTGGAACAAGGTCTCTTCTCTCTCAGCCAAAAGTAGCCATGCACGAACAATACACGCCCCGTGATATCGAAGCCGCCGCCCAGAACTTCTGGGACGAGCAACAATCGTTCGCTGTTACCGAACAGCCAGGCAAAGACACCTACTATTGCCTATCGATGTTCCCGTACCCGAGCGGCAAGCTACACATGGGCCACGTGCGCAACTACACCATCGGCGACGTGATTGCCCGCTACCAGCGCATGCTGGGCAAGAACGTCCTGCAGCCGATGGGCTGGGACGCTTTCGGCATGCCTGCGGAAAACGCGGCGATGAAGAACAACGTCGCCCCGGCCAAGTGGACGTACGAAAACATCGACTACATGAAGACCCAGCTCAAGAGCCTGGGCCTGGCCATCGACTGGGCACGTGAAGTCACCACCTGCAAGCCCGACTACTACCGTTGGGAGCAGTGGCTGTTCACCCGCCTGTTCGAGAAAGGCATCATCTACCGCAAGAACGGGACCGTGAACTGGGACCCGGCCGACCAGACCGTGCTGGCCAACGAGCAGGTCATCGACGGCCGTGGCTGGCGTTCCGGCGCGCTGATCGAAAAGCGCGAAATCCCGATGTACTACTTCCGCATCACCGACTACGCCGACGAGCTGCTGGAAAGCCTCGACGAGCTGCCGGGCTGGCCTGAGCAGGTCAAGACCATGCAGCGCAACTGGATCGGCAAGTCGCGCGGCATGGAAGTACAGTTCCCGTACGACCAGGCCAGCATCGGCCACGAAGGCGCGCTCAAGGTCTTCACCACCCGTCCCGACACGCTGATGGGCGCCACCTACGTCGCCGTCGCAGCCGAACACCCGCTGGCCACCCAGGCCGCCCAGGGCAACCCGGCGCTGCAGGCGTTCATCGACGAGTGCAAGGGCGGCAGCGTCGCCGAAGCCGACATGGCCACCCAGGAGAAGAAGGGCATGGCCACTTCCCTGCTGGTCGAGCACCCGCTGACCGGTGAAAAGCTGCCGGTGTGGGTCGCCAACTACGTGCTGATGCATTACGGCGATGGCGCGGTAATGGCCGTACCGGCCCACGACGAGCGCGACTTCGAGTTCGCTCACAAGTACAACCTGCCGGTCAAGGCCGTGGTGCGCACCAGCGCTGGCGATGAAGTCGGCAACGAGTGGCAGGACGCCTACGGCGAACACGGCCAGCTGATCAACTCCGCCGAGTTCGACGGCCTGGACTTCGCCGGCGCCTTCGACGCCATCGAAGCTGCCCTGATCCGCAAGGAGCTGGGCAAATCGCGGACCCAGTTCCGCCTGCGCGACTGGGGTATCAGCCGCCAGCGCTACTGGGGCTGCCCGATCCCGATCATTCACTGCCCGTCCTGTGGCGACGTGCCGGTGCCAGAAGACCAGCTGCCGGTCACCCTGCCGGAGAACGTGGTGCCGGACGGCGCCGGTTCGCCGCTGGCGCGCATGCCAGAGTTCTATGAATGCAGCTGCCCGAAATGCGGCACTGCAGCCAAACGCGAAACCGACACCATGGACACCTTCGTCGAGTCGTCCTGGTACTTCGCCCGTTACGCCTCGCCTAACTACGAAGGTGGCATGGTCGACCCGAAAGCGGCCAACCACTGGCTGCCGGTCGACCAGTACATCGGTGGTATCGAACACGCCATCCTGCACCTGCTGTACGCGCGCTTCTTCCACAAGCTGATGCGTGACGAAGGCCTGGTCACCTCGAACGAGCCGTTCAAGAACCTGCTGACCCAGGGCATGGTAGTCGCCGAAACCTACTACCGTGTGGCCAGCAACGGCGGCAAGGACTGGTTCAACCCGGCCGATGTCGAAATCGAGCGCGATGCCAAGGCCAAGATCATTGGCGCACGCCTGAAGACCGACGGCCTGCCGGTGGAAATCGGCGGCACCGAGAAGATGTCGAAGTCGAAGAACAACGGCGTCGACCCGCAGTCGATGATCGACCAGTACGGCGCCGACACCTGCCGCCTGTTCATGATGTTCGCCTCGCCACCTGATGCGAGCCTGGAATGGTCCGACTCCGGCGTCGAAGGCGCCAGCCGCTTCCTGCGCCGTGTCTGGCGCCTGGCCCAGGCCCACGTGGCCCAAGGCCCGGCAGGCAAGCTGGACATCGCAGCCCTGGACGACGCGCAAAAGGTCATCCGCCGCGCCATCCACGCTGCCATCAAGCAGGCCAGCACCGACGTCGGCCAGTACCACAAGTTCAACACCGCCATCGCCCAGGTGATGACCGTGATGAACGTGCTGGAAAAGGCCCCGCAAGCCACCGAACAGGACCGTGCCCTGCTGCAGGAAGGCCTGGAAGCCGTGACCCTGCTGCTGGCACCGATCACCCCGCACATCTCCCACGAGCTGTGGCAGCAACTGGGCCACCAGCAGGCCGTGATCGACGCCGGCTGGCCAGCCGTCGATGAAGCTGCCCTGGTGCAGGACACCGTTACCCTGGTGGTGCAGGTCAACGGCAAGCTGCGTGGCCAGGTCGAAATGCCGGCCGCCGCCAGCCGCGAAGAAATCGAAGCTGCCGCGCGCAGCAACGAGAACGTCCTGCGCTTCATCGATGGCCTGGCCATCCGCAAGGTCATCGTGGTACCTGGCAAGCTGGTCAACATCGTCGCCAACTGATGGCAACGCCCGCCCGCAGCCACTGCGGGCGGGCGGAACAGGCCCACAAGGGAGCAACAACATGATCAAACGCAATTTGCTGGTAATGGGCCTTGCGGTCATGCTCAGCGCCTGCGGTTTCCAGCTGCGCGGCACTGGCACCAACGAGTTGAGCATCAAGGAAATGGACGTCAGCGCGCGTGATGCGTACGGTGCCACCGTGAAGGAACTGCGCCAGGTCCTGAAGAACAGCGGCGTCAATGTGCACACCGGCGCACCTTACCGCCTGGTGCTGACCAACGAACAGGAGCGCGAGCGCTCGGCCAGCTACAACAGCGGCAACCGTACCGCCGAATACGAACTGACCACCGAACTCGACTACAGCATTCAGGGCCTGAACAACCTGGAACTGCTCAGCGACAAGCTGGAAGTACGCAAGGTCTACGTGCGTGATGGCTCGAACATCACCGGTTCCGAGCAGGAAGCCGCCCGCTCCCGCCAGGAAATGCGTCGCGACCTGGTCAACGCCATGGTCTTGCGCCTGCAGCAGCTGAGCCCGGCCCAGCTGGACGAACTGCAGCACAAAGCCGACCAGCGCGCCCAGGCTGAAGCTGCCGCACTGGAGGCTGCCCGCCGCCAGCAGGCAGAAACGCCGCAGCAATCGCCACTGGAAATTCCGGGCAACTAAGCCCGTGCGGGGCACCTTCGGGTGCCCCATCTGCTCGCCATGAAGCTCGCCCCCGCCCAACTCAACAAGCACCTGCAAGGCGCCTTGGCCCCGGTCTACGTGGTCAGCGGTGACGACCCGCTGCTGTGCCAGGAAGCCGCCGACGCCATCCGCCATACCGCGCGTCAGCAAGGTTTTGACGAACGTCAGGTATTCAGTGCCGACGCCAACTTCGACTGGGGCACCCTGCTCCAGGCGGGCGCCAGCCTGTCGCTGTTCGCCCAGCGGCGCCTGCTGGAGCTGCGCCTGCCCTCGGGCAAGCCCGGTGACAAGGGCGCCGCAGCCTTGATGGAGTACTGCGCCAACCCCGCTGAAGACACCTTGCTGCTTATCAGCTTGCCCAAGCTCGACGCCAGCGCGCAGAAGACCAAGTGGGGCAAGGCCTTGATCGAAGGCGCCCATTGCCAGTTCCTCCAGATCTGGCCGGTGGATGTGCAACAGCTGCCACAGTGGATCAACCAGCGCCTGCAGCAAGCCGGCCTGTCGGCACAGCGTGACGCCGTCGACCTGATTGCCGCACGCGTCGAAGGCAACCTGCTGGCCGCCGCGCAGGAGATCGAAAAGCTCAAACTGCTGGCCGAAGGCAGCCAGATCACCGTAGAAACCGTGCAGTCGGCTGTCGCCGACAGTGCCCGTTTCGATGTCTTCGGCCTGGTCGATGCCATTCTCAACGGCGAAGCCGCCCATGCCCTGCGCATGCTCGAAGGTTTGCGCGGGGAAGGCGTGGAGCCGCCGGTCATTCTTTGGGCACTGGCCCGCGAGCTGCGCCAGCTGGCCGGGCTGGCCCAGCAGTTCAGCCAGGGCGTGCCGCTGGACAAGGCCTTCAGCCAGGCTCGCCCGCCGATCTGGGACAAACGCCGGCCGCTGGTCAGCAAGGCCCTGCAGCGCCTCTCGGCGCAGCGTTGGGCGCAGTTGCTGCAGGATGCCCAGCGTATAGATGCACAGATCAAGGGCCAGGCCCAGGGTTCGCCGTGGACCGGCCTGGCGCGGCTATCACTATTGATGGCTGGTCAGCGCCTGGCACTCCCCCCGGAATAACCGGGGCCGCTTCGCGCCCCATCCGACCGGTCCGGCGCCCCGGCAAGGCCGCTCCTACAGGAGATCGCGTATCCCCTGTAGGAGCGGCCTTGTGTCGCGATGGGCTGCATAGCACCCCAGGATCTCAACCATATACACAATCAATTGGCCCTCACCCACCCAGGGCCCTACAGTGCGCCCCGAAACCCAACCACCACGGGAACCCCGCCATGAGCAAAAAGCCGAAAAAGCACGGCCCCAACAAGGCCAAATCGATCATCGCCCAACCGCTGTTCCGCTGCCGCCAGGAACAACCGGAAAAAGGCAAAGGCAGCTACCGCCGCGAAGCCTTCCAATCGAGAGATTGGGAGGCTTCCTACTTTTTGGCAGCATGAAAGCATCGCAAGCGCAGGCATGGTATGGTCGTCACCTGACCTGCAATTCTGGATCTGTGCATGCTCTTCCGTCTTCTCCCCCGTTGGGAAACCCGCCAGCTGATCGCGGCCTCCAGCTTCATCCTGCTCGTTGCCTGCGCGGAAAAACCCACCGCCGCCGACGCGCTGCCGCTGGCCCCTGCGCAACCGGCGCCCGTGGTAACCGTGCCCGGTGCAACGCCAGACGTCAGCACTGAAATCCAGCCTCTGCAAACCTTTGCCCAATGGCAGGCAGGCTTCCGCCAGCAGGCCCTGCAAGCCGGTATTTCGCCAAGCACCTTCGACCGCGCCTTCCTCGGTGTTACCCCCGACCTGGACGTGATCAAGGCCGACCGCAGCCAACCAGAGTTCACCCGCCCAGTATGGGAATACCTCGAAGGCGCCCTGTCGCCACTGCGTGTGCGCAACGGCAAGAGGCTGCTGGAGCAGAACGCCGACCTGCTGACCCGCCTCGAGCAGCGCTATGGCGTCGACCGCCAGGTATTGGTGGCGGTGTGGGGCATGGAGAGCAACTTCGGCCAGTTCCAGGGCAGCAAGTCGGTTATCCGCTCGCTGGCGACCCTGGCCTACGAAGGACGCCGTCCGCAGTTCGCCCAGGACCAGTTGATCGCCGCCCTGCAGATCATCCAGCATGGCGACATCCAGCCTGAAGCCATGCGCGGTTCGTGGGCCGGCGCGATGGGCCAGACCCAGTTTATCCCGACCACCTATAACACCCATGCCGTGGACTTTGACGGCGATGGCCGCCGCGACATCTGGAACAGCACCCCGGACGCCCTGGCCTCGACTGCGCACTACCTGCAAAGCTCAGGCTGGAAGCGTGGCCAGCCATGGGGCTTCGAAGTGCAGGTGCCTGCTGATTTCGACTTCTGGCAGGCCGATGGCGCGCTGCGCAAGCCGGTCAGCGAATGGCTGGCGATGGGCGTGAAGTTGCCGGCAGGCACGCAATTGCCGGCAGGTAGCAACCAGCTGTCTGCCGCCCTGCTGCTGCCCGCGGGCGCACGTGGCCCGGCGTTCCTGGTACTGGACAACTTCCGCGCCATCCTCAAGTACAACAACTCGTCGTCCTACGCGTTGGCGGTCAGCCTGCTGGGCGATCGCTTCAGTGGCTGGGGCTTCATTGCCGGCAGCTGGCCTAAGGAAGACCTGCCGCTCAGCCGCAGCGAACGCATGGAATTGCAGAACCTGCTGAACAGCCGTGGGCATGAGGCGGGCAATGCTGATGGCATTATCGGTGCCAATACCCGCAAGGCCATTCGCAATGCCCAGCAAGGGCTGGGGTGGCCGGCGGATGGGTATCCGACCCATAAGTTGCTTGAGAGCCTGCGTCAGCAGTGAGATAGCCGGGGGCGCGTTGCGCCCCTTTCCGACCGGTCCGGCGCCCCGGCAAGGCCGCTCCTACAGGGACCGCGATACATTGGGGTAACGCGGTCCTCTGTAGGAGCGGCCTTGTGTCGCGATGGGCTGCAAAGCAGCCCCGACTATCTCAAGCCTTGAACAGGTCCTGCTCCAGCACCAAGCTCTGCCGACCACTGTCCAGCCTGACCCGAGCCCCCAGCGGCAAGCACACATTCGGGTCACAATGCCCACTGCGCCACCCGGCCAGCACCGGCACGCCCAGCGGGCCGAAGGTCTCCACCAGTAACGGCGCCAACGCCGCCGTGGTAATCCCGGCAAAATCCCCCACCAGCACGCCCTTGACCCCCGCCAGCTTGCCCGCCAGGCGCATCTGGGTCAGCAACCGGTCCACCCGGTACAGCGGCTCGTTGACGTCCTCGATGAACAAGATGCAGCCCTGGGTATCCAGTTCGGCAAGCGTGCCCATGGTCGCGCCCAGCATCGACAGGTTGCCCCCCAGCAACGGCCCGCTAGCCTCACCCGGCAACACACTGTCCAACGCGAACCCTGCCGGGTGCACGATCTGCTCACCTGCACGCACATGCCCGCCCAGTTGCGCCAGCAGTGACGACTCGGTCGGCGCCAGCTTGCCCTCCAGCAGGTCGGCATTGAGCATCCCGCCATGGAAGGTAAGCATCCCGCAATGGCGGTACAGCGCTGTGTGCAGCGCGGTTATGTCGCTGTAGCCGATCAGCGGCTTGGGGTTGCGCCGGATCAGCTCGAAATCCAGCTGGTCGAGCAGGCGCATGCTGCCGTAGCCGCCGCGCATGCACAGGATGGCGTCGATCGCCGGGTCGGCAAAGGCATCGTGCAAGTCCTGCAGCCGCTGCGGGTCCGGGCCTGCCAGGTAACCCTGAGCCTGCAGGGCACCTGGGTAAATGCGGCAACGGTAGCCGCGATCAGCGAACCACTGGCTGACCTTGTGCGTATCCAGCCGCGCCGAGCCCGCCGGCGCGATGATGGCGAAGCAGCCGTCCTGCGAGATCGCCCTGGGCAAATGTACGGTAAGGGTATCGACACAATTCATCATGCAGCTCCAGACATCTTGTCGCGTGTAGCTTATGGCTTGTCGCCGGCAAAAAAAATGCCGACGTTACCTTTTCGGCAAGCATCGGCATTTGTGTTTCAGCCCAGGCTCAGAGCTTGATCTTGGCTTCGTGCGCCTGTTGGTCGGCGTGGTACGAAGAACGCACCAGCGGGCCAGAAGCAACGTTCTTGAAGCCCATCTTGTAGCCTTCCTCGGCGAACCAGGCGAAGGTGTCCGGGTGGACGAAGCGCTGTACAGGCAAGTGGCTACGCGACGGCTGCAGGTACTGGCCGAGGGTGAGCATGTCGATGTCATGCTCGCGCATGCGGTGCATCACTTCGATCACTTCTTCGTCGGTCTCGCCCAAGCCGAGCATCAGGCCCGACTTGGTCGGTACATGCGGTACCAGCTGCTTGAACTTCTGCAGCAGGTCCAGCGACCAGTCGTAGTCCGAACCCGGGCGCGCAGCCTTGTACAGGCGCGGTACGGTTTCGAGGTTGTGGTTGAACACATCCGGCGGCTCTTGCGCGGTGATTTCCAGCGCCACGTCCATACGGCCGCGGTAGTCCGGCACCAGGGTTTCCAGCTGTACGCCCGGCGACAGCGCGCGGATTTCGCGGATGCAGTCGGCAAAGTGCTGGGCACCACCGTCACGCAGGTCGTCGCGGTCCACCGAGGTGATTACCACGTACTTCAGGCGCAGGTCGGCAATGGCGACTGCCAGGTTTTTCGGCTCGTCCAGGTCCAGCGGCTTCGGCCGGCCGTGGCCAACGTCGCAGAACGGGCAGCGACGGGTGCAGATGTCACCCATGATCATGAAGGTGGCGGTACCACCGGAGAAGCACTCGCCCAGGTTCGGGCAGGAGGCCTCTTCACACACGCTGTGCAGCTTGTGCTTGCGCAGCAGTTGCTTGATGCGGTCTACCTCGGGCGATACCGGGATACGCACGCGAATCCAGTCGGGCTTTTTCGGCAGCTCATCGGTAGGGATGATCTTTACCGGGATGCGCGCGACCTTGTCGGCGCCCCGCAGTTTTACCCCAGCTTCCACCTTCTTCGGCGCTGGGCGCGGGGTGACATCCTGGGTGGTTATCAGGTTCGGCACGGCTTCTTGCACAGTTGTCATATTCAGTCGATTCCGCCCGTGAGGGTCGTCTGCTCAGCGTAGTCGAGGTGCTTGACCAGCTGTCCGCGCAGCCTTGTCCTGACCTCGTCGAGTTCGATCGGGCCTGCCAGGTCACGCAGCTGGGTCATCGCCAGCCCCGCATAACCGCAGGGGTTGATTCGGCGGAATGGCGCAAGGTCCATGTCCACGTTCAGGGCAAGGCCATGGAACGAGCGGCCATTGCGAATTCGCAGGCCGAGGGAGGCGATTTTCGCTCCGTCGACATAGACGCCCGGCGCATCGGGCTTGGCCGCAGCCTGGACGTCATAACTGGCAAGCAGATCAACCAGGGTCTGCTCGATAAGGCTGACCAGCTCACGCACGCCAAAACCCAGCCGGCGTACATCCAGCAGCAGGTAGGCCACCAGCTGCCCGGGGCCATGGTAGGTCACCTGACCACCGCGGTCGGTCTGCACCACCGGGATGTCGCCCGGCACCAGCAGGTGCTCGGCCTTGCCGGCCTGGCCCTGGGTGAAGACTGCGGGGTGCTCGACCAGCCAGACTTCATCCTGGCTGTCCGGGCTGCGCTGCTCGGTAAAGCGACGCATGGCCTCCAGCACCGGTTCATAGGGCTGCAGGCCAAGTTCGCGAAAACCGAGGCAGGCGGACATCAGAGCACCATTTTCACGATGCCGGTAGCGCGCAGGGCACTGTTGATATCGTGCAGCTGGTTCTCGCTTTCGGCAACGATGTGCAATTGCACGGTGGTGTACTTGCCTTCCTTGCTCTGGCGTTCGGCCAGCGTGGAAAGGTCGACCTTGGCGTGCTTGCTGAGAATCTCGATGACCGTGTCCTTGAAGCCGACAACGGTGTCACCGATGACCTTGATCGGGTAATCATCGCAAGGGAATTCGATCTTGTGCGACTTTACGTCTGGTTCGCTCATGGCGGAAACGGCCTCGTAAGCCGTGGCAACAACAATGCCCCCGCGTGATACGCGGGGGCTTGCAGGTCACGTATCAGTTGAACAAGCCATAGAAGAATAGACGGATGCTATCCCACATACGGCGGAAGAAACCACCTTCCTCAACGCCATCGAGGGCGATCAGGTCGGCGCTGTGAACCACTTTCTCGTCCAGTTTGACTTCCACTTTACCGATCACGTCACCTTTGGCGATAGGCGCGGTAATTTGCGGGTTCATGGTCATCGAAGCCTGAAGGCGCTTCAATTGGCCTTTAGGCATAGTCATGGTCAGGTCGTCGGCCAGGCCTGCCTTGACGATGCTGGAGGCGCCCTTCCAGACCGGAGCCTGGGTCAGCTCGGTACCCTTCTGGTAGAAGGTCTGGGTTTCGAAGAAGCGGAAGCCATACGTCAGCAGCTTCTGGGTCTCGGCGGCACGCGATTGCTCGCTGTTGGTACCGAACACCACGGCGATCAGGCGCTGGCCATCGCGAACGGCCGAAGCCACCATGCAGTAGCCGGCTTCGTCGGTGTGGCCGGTTTTCAGGCCATCGACCGTCTTGTCACGCCACAGCAGCAGGTTGCGGTTAGGCTGCTTGATGTTGTTCCAGAAGAACTCTTTCTGCGAGTAGATGGCGTAGTGGGCCGGGTCGACGTTGATGATCGCACGGGCCAGGGTCGCCATGTCGTGGGCCGACGAGTAGTGCTCCGGGTTCGGCAGGCCGGTCGGGTTCATGAAGTGGCTGTTGCTCATGCCCAGGTCGGCAGCCGTCTTGTTCATCATGTCGGCGAAAGCGTCTTCGCTGCCGGCGATGTGCTCGGCCAGGGCGACCGAGGCGTCGTTGCCGGACTGGATGATGATGCCGTGCAGCAGGTCGCTGACCGTTACCTGGCTGCCCACCTTGATGAACATGCGCGAACCGCCGGTACGCCAGGCGTTTTCGCTGACGGTAACCGGGTCGTTCTCGCCGATCTGGCCGCGGCGGATGTCCAGGGTGGCGATGTAGGCGGTCATCAGCTTGGTCAGGCTGGCTGGCGGCAGGCGCTCGTCACCGTTGTTCTCGACCAGCACGTTGCCGCTGGACGCGTCCATGAGTACGTAGGACTTGGCTGCCAGTTGCGGTGGTGCCGGTGTCATCTGCTCAGCCGCGAAGGCGGCAGGCGTGATCATCAGCAGTACGGGCAGGCAAAGTCGTTTGGCAAGGTTGGTGATGTTCATCCGTCTCTCGAAAATCGCTAATGGTCTGATGTTCCCTGGGCAAGATCATGTGCCCAGCGCCAGTCAGTCTAGTTTTATGGCCGTAGGCCTGGCCCGCCGGCATTTGTAAATCAAAGTGCGGCTTTATGTCGCTGCGGGCAAAAGCCGACATTGTACATGGCCGTGCCCGGCAATTCATGACAAAACCGACAGTTTGGTGTTGCCTTCTTCGCGGGTGAACCCGCTCCCACAGGGGTATGCGAAACCCTGTAGGAGCGGGTTTACCCGCGAACACCGGCGCAGCCGGTGCCATCCACCGCATCGCCTGCTTCGCGGGCGCGCCCGCTCCCACTGTCAGTCAGCTGTGACCAGCTTGGCCTGCCCCAAGTTCGCCAGGCGGATGCTGTCTTGTGCCTGCTGGATCTCGCCCTGGCTGCCGATCGGCCCCAGGCGCACGCGGTGCAGGGTCTGCTGGTTACGCACGATCGAGCTGATGAACACCGGCGCGCTGACCATGGTGCTGAGCTTGGAGCGCAGCAGTTCGGCGGCGTCCGGGTTGGCGAAAGCGCCCACCTGCAGGAAGCTGCCACCGTTGCCGCCAGGCACGTTGTTACCCCCCACCTGCACCGGCACCACGGGCGCTGCATGCTGCTGTGGCGGCGGCGTCCATTGCTCGACACGCCCGGTCGTGGCCGGGATCGCCTGGGTCTGCGCCACTTGCGGCTCTTTCAGCACCATTGGCGGGGTTTGCCCGCGCTGGGCCCACCACTGCTGCGGGTCGATGCCCTCGACACGCACATGCGCGGTACCGATTTCGGCATAGCCGAGCTTTTTCGCCGCCGCATAGGACAGGTCGATGATGCGGTCGGAATAGAACGGGCCACGGTCGTTGACCCGCAGGACGACGCTACGGCCGTTGGCCAGGTTGGTCACCTTGACGTAGGCCGGCAGCGGCAGGGTCTTGTGCGCAGCGCTCATGCCGTACAGGTCGTACAGCTCGCCGTTGGCGGTGTTCTGCCCGTGGAACTTGGTGCCGTACCACGACGCCGTGCCCTCGGCGCGGTAATTGCGCGAGTCCTGCATCGGGTAGTAGGTCTTGCCCAGCACCGTGTACGGGTTGGCCTTGTAGTTGCCGGTGTGCACGGTCGGCGTGGCGTCGGGGATCTTGTTCACATCCACGTCCCACCACGGTGCGCCGTCCTTGTGCGCCCGGTTGATGTCCAGGCCTGGTTGGCTGCGCACCGCGTTGCCACTGCTTTGCTGCTGGGCCGGGCGGCTGGAAGAGCAACTGGCCAGCACCACGCCGACGGCAAGACAGGTGAGCAGCTTGAAGGAATTGGCAGAGATGATTGCGCGCATTACTTGACGCCCCGTACTTGAACCAGCTGTTCCGCGAGCTGATGCACCGCCATGGCATACATCACGCTGCGGTTGTAACGCGTGATCGCGTAGAAGTTCTTCAGGCCCATCCAGTATTCGGGGCCATTGTCACCCTCGAGACGGAAAGCGGTAACCGGCAGATCATCGCGCAGCGAATCATGAACCGACCAACCCAGGCTACGCAACTCCCCGACCGTCTTGACCGGTTCGATACCGGTGGTCAGGCCCTGTTCGGCGCGCTCGCCCTGGACCCAGGCGCGGCTGACCACGCCCTCGCCGGCGACCCAGCCGTGGCGCTTGAAGTAGCTGGCCACGCTGCCGATGGCATCGTCCGGGTTGTTCCAGATATTGATGTGGCCGTCGCCGTCAAAGTCCACCGCGTAGTTGCGGAAGCTGCTAGGCATGAACTGCGGCAGCCCCATGGCGCCCGCGTAGGAACCCTTGAGCGTCAGCGGGTCGAGCTGCTCGTCACGCGCCAACAGCAGGTACTCACGCAGCTCCTTGCGGAAGAATTCGGCCCGCGGCGGGTAGTCGAAGCCCAATGTCGACAAGGCGTCGATCACGCGGTAGTTGCCGGTATTGCGGCCGAAGAAGGTTTCCACGCCGATGATCGCGACAATGTATTGCGCCGGTACGCCGTATTCCTGCTCGGCACGTGCCAGTACTGCCTCATGCTGGCGCCAGAAGTCCACACCACGGGCAATGCGCGCATCGGTAATGAACATCGGCCGGTACTCCTTCCACGGTTTTACCCGTTCGGCCGGCCGCGAAATGGCATCGAGGATCGACTGCTTGCGCTGAACCTCACGGAACACGCCCATCAGCTGTTCAGGGGCAAAACCGTAGTCGCGGCTCATCTCGCCAACGAACTCGGCCACCTTCGGCGAGCCGTCATAATCGCCGGCATGGGCCAGCTGTACAGCGCCGAACAGGCCCACCGCGCCGATCCACGGCGCACAACGGGCAGCCCAGTTACGCACTGCTTGCATGAAATTGTTCACCTTATTCAAACCTGCGCGATCCATTTGCGGTGCGTATGGATCGACATTAAAACGCCAAACGCTGACAACAGCGTCACCAACGATGTTCCGCCATAGCTGATAAAAGGCAGCGGCACGCCCACCACGGGCAGCAGGCCGCTGACCATCCCGATATTGACGAACACGTACACAAAGAACGTCATGGTCAGGCTGCCCGCGAGCAGCTTGCCAAACAGGGTCTGCGCCTGCGCGGTGATCATCAGGCCACGGCCGATCAGCAGCAGGTAGACGATCAGCAGCAGGCAGATACCCACCAGGCCAAACTCCTCACCGAGCACGGCAATGATGAAGTCGGTGTGGCTTTCCGGGAGGAAGTCCAGGTGCGACTGGGTGCCGAGCAGCCAACCCTTGCCGAACACCCCGCCCGAGCCGATGGCAGCCTTGGACTGGATGATGTTCCAGCCGGTACCCAATGGGTCGCTTTCCGGGTCGAGGAAGGTCAGTACCCGCTGTTTCTGGTAGTCGTGCATGACAAAGAACCACATCGCCACCGCCACCGGCACTGCCGCCGCCAGCACACTGAGAATCCAGCGCCAGCGCAGCCCCCCCATGAACAGCACAAAGGCACCGGAGGCGAGGATCAGCAGCGCTGTCCCCAGGTCCGGCTGACGCACGATAAGAATGAACGGCACACCGATCAACACCAGGCTTATTGCCACGTGTTTCAGGTGCGGCGGCAAGGTGCGCTTGGACAAGTACCAGGCGATGGTCGCCGGCATGATGATCTTCATGAACTCCGAGGGCTGGAAGCGGATCACCCCGGGGATGTTGATCCAGCGCGTGGCGCCCATGGCGTTGTGGCCCATCACGTCCACCACCACCAGCAACAGCACCCCGGCCAGGTACGCCAGTGGCACCCAGCGGGCCATGAAGCGCGGCTCCAGCTGGGCGATGACGAACATCGACACCAGGCCGATGCCGAACGAGGTGGCCTGCTTGAGCAGCAGGTCCCAGTTCTTGCCACTGGCCGAATAGAGCACGAACAGGCTGCCGGCCGCGAGGGTCAGCAGGATGATCAGCAACGGGCCATCAATATGGATGCGCTGCAGGAAGCTGGCGCGCCGACGCATCACATCCTCGCTGGAGAGCATGCGATCGAAATTGTTCATCACAGGGCCGATTCCTGGGTAACGGTGGCAGGCGCGAACTCGGGCTTGAGCCGGCCATTTTCGTCGAGCAGCCAGGCGTCCATGATCTGTCGCACCACCGGCGCGGCCACACCCGAACCGGACTCACCGTTCTCGACCATCACCGAGACCACGATCTTTGGGGCTTCGGCCGGGGCAAAGGCGACGAACAGCGCATGGTCGCGGTGGCGCTCCTGGAGTTTGTTGCGGTCGTACTTCTCGCCCTGCTTGATCGCCACCACCTGGGCGGTACCGCTCTTGCCGGCAATACGATACTGGGCACCGGCTGCGGCCTTGCGCGCCGTACCACGGGCGCCGTGCATCACCTGCTCCATGCCATGGGTAACCTTGGCCCAGTCAGACTTGTCGCGCAGCACAATGTCTTCCATCGGGTTGTCATCTACCGGCTGCTGGCCTTCGATGGTCTTGGCCAGGTGCGGGCGGTTCCACACACCCTTGTTGGCGATCAGTGCCGTGGCCTGGGCCAGTTGCAGCGGCGTCGCCTGCATGTAGCCCTGGCCGATGCCGAGGATCAAGGTTTCGCCGGGGAACCAGGCCTGGCGGCGGGTGGCGCGCTTCCACTCGCGCGAAGGCATCAGCCCGGCAGACTCCTCGAACATGTCGAGGGACACCCGCTGGCCGATACCGAACTTGTTCATGTAGCTGGACAGCCGATCGATGCCCATCTTGTGCGCAAGGTCGTAGAAATAGGTATCGTTGGAACGCATGATCGCGGTATCCAGGTCGACCCAGCCATCACCGGAGCGGTTCCAGTTACGGTACTTGTGGTCGTAATTGGGCAACTGGTAGTAGCCCGGGTCGAACACCCGGCTACTGGCATTGACTACGCCACTGTCGAGGCCGGCGATGGCCACCGCCGGCTTGATGGTCGAACCCGGCGGGTACAGGCCACGCAGCACACGGTTGAACAGCGGCCGATCAATCGAGTCGCGCAGCTCGGCATAGGCCTTGAAGCTGATGCCGGTGACAAACAGGTTGGGGTCGAAGCTGGGCTGGCTGACCATGGCCAGGACTTCGCCTGTTCGCGGGTCAAGCGCCACTACCGCACCACGGCGGCCACCCAGGGCGGCTTCGGCGGCTTCCTGCAGTTTGATGTCCAGGCTCAGCACGATGTCCTTGCCCGGCTTGGGGTCGGTGCGTTTGAGCACCCGCAACACCCGGCCCCGGGCGTTGGTTTCGACTTCCTCGTAACCCACCTGGCCGTGCAGGGCATCTTCGTAGAAGCGCTCGATGCCGGTCTTGCCAATATGGTGGGTGCCGCTGTAGTTCACCGGGTCGAGGGTTTTCAGTTCTTTTTCGTTGATCCGCCCCACATACCCCACGGAATGCGCAAAGTGCGCCCCCTGCGGGTAATGCCGCACCAGCTGCGCCACCACTTCGACGCCCGGCAGGCGGAACTGGTTCACCGCCACCCGGGCGATCTGTTCTTCGTTGAGCTCGAACAGGATCGGCACCGGCTCGAACGGCCGGCGGCCTTGGCGCATGCGCTTCTCGAACAGCGCCCGATCATCATCCGTCAGTTCCAGCACTTCAACGATGGTATCCAGCACTTCCTGCCAGTTACCCGCACGTTCGCGGGTCATCGACAGGCTGAAGCTGGGCCGGTTGTCGGCAACGATCACGCCGTTGCGGTCGAAGATCAGCCCACGGGTTGGCGGGATCGGCTGCACATGCACCCGGTTGTTCTCCGACAGCGTCGAGTGGTAGTCGTACTGAATGATCTGCAGGTAGTACAGCCGGGCGATCAGCACGCAAATAAGCAGCATGACCGCCACTGCGCCGACCACGACGCGGTTGCGCACCAGGCGGGCGTCTTTCTCGTGGTCCTTGAGACGGATCGGCTGCGACATCGGACTGCTTACAGGCTCATTTGTGGTAAGGGTGCCCGGACAACACGGTCCAGGCGCGGTAGATCTGCTCGCCGATGAGTATCCTTACCAACGGGTGCGGCAGGGTCAGCGGCGACAGCGACCAGCGTTGCTCGGCGCGCGCGCAAACCTCAGGCGCCAGGCCTTCCGGGCCTCCCACCATCAAATTGACCGTGCGCGCATCCAGCCGCCAGCGGTCCAGCTCGGTCGCCAGCTGCTCGGTACTCCAGGGCTTGCCATGGACCTCGAGGGTGACGATGCGTTCGCCGGGCTGCACCTTGCTCAGCATCGCTTCGCCCTCCTGACGGATCAGGCGGGCGACATCGGCATTTTTGCCACGGGTGTTCAGCGGGATTTCCACCAGCTCCAGCGACAGCTCGGCGGGCAGGCGCTTGGCATATTCATGCCAGCCTTCCTCGACCCACTTCGGCATGCGCGAGCCGACCGCGATCAGGCGAAGACGCACGACGCTTCCTTATTCCCGGTCTTTGAGCTTGTCGGTGAAGTAGTCGCTGGTGTTTTCCGGGCTGTGGTGTTTGGCATCAGCAGCACGGCTCTGCTCGGCACCCGCCCACAGGCGCTCCAGGTCGTAGAACTGGCGGGCAGCGCCAGTCATCATGTGCACGATGACGTCGTTCAGGTCCAGCAGTACCCAGTCGCTGTCGCCCTTGCCTTCTTCGCCCAGTGGCTGTGCGCCCTTGGCCTTGACCGCTTCGCGAACCTTTTCGGCCATCGCGTTGATCTGGCGGTTGGAGGTACCGGTGGCAATGATCATGTAGTCGGTCAGGCTATGCTTTTCGCGCACGTCGATGACCTGGATGTCCTGGGCCTTGACGTCTTCCAGCGCGGCCTTGGTCACTGCGACCAGTTCTTCGCCGTAAATTTTCTGCTTGGTCATATAAAACTCGTTCAACTCGTTGGATGAGGCGCCAGAGGCACCGTCAGTTGGGCGCACGATACAGTTCGTGCGCCTCGATATAGGCCAGTACGGCGTCCGGCACCAGGAACCTCACCGATTTGCCGCTGGCCAGCAGCTGTCGGATCTGTGTAGCCGACACCGCAAGCGGTGTCTGCCAGACGAACGAAATATTTCCCGCCGGGCCGGACATGGCGGTGGGATCGCTCTCGGAGCGCGCAGCCAGCAGGTTGCGCAGCTCGTCAGGGGGTTCTACGTCGGCATCCGGGCGTTGCAGCACGAGGATGTGACAGTGTTGCAGCAATTCTTCCCAGCGGTGCCAGTTGGGCAAGCCACAGAAGGCATCCCAGCCCAGCAGCAGGAACAGCTGGTCGTTGCCGGCCAGTTCGGCGCGGATCGATTCCAGCGTGTCGATGGTATACGAAGGCTTGTCACGCTCGAGCTCGCGGGCGTCGACGCTCAGGCACGCCACGCCCTGCACCGCTTCGCGGACCATGGCCAGGCGGTCTTGCGCGGCCACCTGCGGGGTGTCACGGTGTGGCGGCCGGGCATTGGGCAGCAGGCGCAACTCGTCCAGCCCCATGAACTCAGCCACTTCCAGCGCGCTGCGCAGGTGGCCGATGTGCACGGGGTCGAAGGTGCCGCCTAGAATGCCGATGCGCCGGACTGCCTGAGCCTTGCTCAACTCAGCAGGCCCCTTGGCCGCGCAGCTGGCCGTCGCCGATCACCACGTATTTTTCGCAGGTCAGGCCTTCCAGGCCGACCGGGCCGCGGGCATGCAGCTTGTCGGTGGAAATGCCGATTTCCGCACCCAGGCCGTACTCGAAGCCGTCGGCGAAGCAGGTCGGGGTGTTGAGCATGACCGACGCCGAATCGACTTCAGCCATGAACTGGCGGGCTTCGCCCTGGTGTTCGCTGATGATCGAGTCGGTGTGGTGCGAGCCATAGTGGTTGATGTGCTCGATGGCCTGGTCCAGGCCATCGACGACGCGGATCGACAAGATGGCGTCGAGGTACTCGGTATGCCAGTCAGCTTCTGTGGCCGGTTTGGCATCGATGAACGCCCGGGTCCGCTCGCAGCCACGCAGCTCTACGCCCTTGTCGTGGAAGCGGCGGGCCATCTCCGGCAAGAAGCGCTCGGCCACCTGCTGGTCGACCAGCAGGGTTTCCATGGCGCCGCAGATGCCGTAGCGGTAGGTCTTGGCGTTGAAGGCCACGTTCCAGGCCTTGTCCAGGTCGGCATGCTGGCTGACATAGACATGGCAGATACCGTCCAGGTGCTTGATGACCGGCACGCGGGCATCGCGGCTGATGCGCTCGATCAGGCCACGGCCGCCGCGCGGGACGATCACGTCGACGAATTCCGGCATGCTGATCAGCGCGCCCACGGCTTCGCGGTCAGTGGTCTCGACCACCTGCACCACTGCCGCCGGCAAGCCGGCCTCGGCCAGCCCACGCTGGATACAGGTGGCGATGGCACGGTTGGAATGGATGGCTTCGGAGCCGCCCCGCAGGATGGTCGCGTTACCCGACTTCAGGCACAGGCTGGCGGCATCGATGGTTACGTTCGGGCGCGACTCGTAGATGATCCCGATCACCCCCAGCGGCGTGCGCATCTTGCCGACCTGGATGCCTGACGGGCGGTAGCTCATGTCGCGGATGGCACCGACCGGGTCCGGCAGGCTGGCCACCTGGCGCAAGCCGGTGATCATGCCGTCGATACGCGCAGGGGTCAGGGCCAGGCGGTCAAGCAGCGCCGGCTCAAGGCCATTGGCGCGGCCAGCGGCCAGGTCCAGTTGGTTGGCGGCAGTCAGCTCGGCACGTGCGCCATCCAGCGCCTCGGCGGCGGCTTGCAGGGCGCGGTTCTTCTGCGCGGTGCTGGCACGGCCGATCACCCGGGAAGCCTCCCGGGCAGCGCGACCCAGGCGGGTCATGTAGTCAAGAACGGACTCAGTCATGGGTTCGGTGTCTTGGCGAAAGGGGAAATCGGCTGATTATAACTGCCGCGCAGGTATACGCCCAGCGGCGGGAGGCGGATGGTAGAAAATGGTTGTTCGCCTATAACCTTTCTGCGCCTGTGAAATCGAGCGCCGCCCGCGCGGCGCTTCGCGGGGCAAGCCCGCTCCCACATCTATTTCGGGCCAGTGCGTCCTGTGCCGGCGGCGCGCGACCGCCTTGTTGTTCCAATTTGAATATCAAGGCGGACGCCAAGGGTGCGAGTGCGTCGGTTACAGGAATAACTGGCCCGAAACAGATGTGGGAGCGGGCTTGCCCCGCGAAGCGCCGCGCGGGCGGCGCTCGATTTCACAGGCGCCAAACCTTTCAAGGCAAACCCCACCAGCCACTCTCCCAATGAAACATACAGATACCAATCAGTCCCTCCTCAGGTTCAGCCTCGATTAAGCCATTCATTGCTATCATCCCCGCCTCCCCAACCGCGAACCGTCCGCATGCCAGCCCTGCCCGACAGCTTTTTCGACCGCGACGCCCAGACCCTGGCCAAGGCCCTGCTAGGCAAAGTCATCCGCCATCGCCACGGTGACCTGTGGCTGGCCGCGCGCATCATCGAGACCGAGGCCTACTACCTCACCGACAAAGGCAGCCATGCCTCGCTCGGCTACACCGAAAAGCGCAAGGCCCTGTTCCTCGACGGCGGGCACATCTACATGTACTACGCCCGCGGCGGCGATTCGCTGAACTTCAGCGCCCACGGGCCGGGCAACGCGGTGCTGATCAAGTCTGCCTATCCTTGGCAGGACGCCCTCTCGGGCCCCAACAGCCTGGCGCAGATGCAACTGAACAACCCCGACGCCAGCGGCCAGGTGCGCCCGGCCGAACGCCTGTGTGCCGGGCAAACGCTGCTGTGCCGCGCACTGGGCCTGAAAGTGCCGCATTGGGACGCCCAGCGCTTCGACGCCGAGCGCCTGTACGTGGAAGATTGCGGCAACCCGGTACCACGGGTGATCCAGGCCGCCCGCCTGGGCATCCCGCACGGGCGGGACGAGCACCTGCCCTACCGCTTCGTCGACGCCGAATATGCACGCTTTTGCACACGGAACCCGTTACGCCGCGGCCAAGTCGAAGGCCGGGACTTCTTCATTCTCGAACAAGGAAGCTGAACATGGGCCAATGGCTCGACAGCCTGACCGCTTGGCTCGGCGCCAACCCGCAGTGGCTTGGCCTGGCGATTTTCCTCATTGCCTGCATCGAGTGCCTGGCCATTGCCGGCATCATTGTACCCGGCACGGTACTGCTGTTCGCCGTGGCGGTACTGGCTGGCAGCGGCGCCTTCAGCCTCGGTGAAACGCTGTTGCTGGGCTTTCTCGGTGGCCTGCTCGGGGATGCCTTGTCGTATACGGTGGGCAAGTACTTCCACCAGAACATCCGCCGCCTGCCCTTGCTGCGGCACCACCCGGAGTGGATCGGCAGCGCCGAGGCGTATTTCCAGCGCTACGGCATCGCCAGCCTGCTGGTCGGCCGCTTCATCGGCCCGCTGCGGCCTATGCTGCCGATGGTCGCCGGCATGTTCGACATGCCGCTGCCACGCTTCATTGCCGTCAGCCTGGTGGCCGGCGCCGGCTGGTCGGTGGCTTACCTGCTACCCGGCTGGGCCACGGGCGCGGCGATGCGCCTGCCATTGCCGGAAGGCTTCTGGCTGGATGCCGGGATCATTGCCGGCACCCTGGCAGTGCTGATCGGCCTGAGCCTGAACAGCAGCATCCGCGACCAGCGCCACGGCACCCGGCTGGTGGCCGGCCTGTGCTTCCTGGCCCTGGCCGGGTTGTTTCTGGGCTGGCCCTACCTGCACGAGTTCGATCAAGGCGTAATGACGCTTGTGCAGGAACACCGCAGCCAGGCCATCGATGGCACGGTGGTGCTGGTAACCCGGCTGGGTGACTTCCGCACCCAGTTTTTCCTCGGTGTCCTGCTGACCGGGCTACTGCTGCTCGCCCGGCAATGGCGCCACGCACTGTTCGCCACAGGCGCGCTGATGGGCACGGCGATCGCCAACGGCTCCCTGAAATGGCTGTTTGCGCGGGCCCGCCCCGAGGTGCTGAGCGACCCGCTGACCAGCTACAGCATGCCCAGCGGGCACAGTTCGGCGTCGTTTGCGTTCTTTTTGGTGCTGGCGGTGCTGGCCGGGCGTGGACAGCCGCCGCGCATGCGCCTGACCTGGGTGATGCTGGGTTGTATTCCGGCGCTGGCGATTGCGCTGTCGCGGGTGTACCTGGGGGCGCACTGGCCGACCGACATCCTCGCCGGGGCCATGCTGGCGTGCTGCGTGTGTGCGCTTAGCCTGACGTTGGTGCAACACAAGCAGACGCTGCCAGCCTTGCCACAGCGGGTGTGGTGGCTGGTGCTGCCGGCGTGTATTGCGCTACTGGCGTTTTTTGCCATGCATGCGTTGCCCCAGGCTTTGTTGCGTTATCAGTATTGATGGTGCCTGTACCGGCCTATTCGCGGGTGAACCCGCTCCTACACAGGGTATTGGGCTCGCTGTAGGAGCGGGTTCACCCGCGAAGAGGCCCGCACACGCAAACACAACCCTCAGGCAAACAACTCACCCTGAATCCGCTCCAGCAACTTCTGTATCTCCCCCAGCCGCTGCTGCGGCGAGTCAAGGGTCAACAAGTCGAGCTTGTCCTCCTCCATGAACGGCAACAGATACGCCAACTGGTTGGCCAACGCCTGCTGCCCGTCCACCGGGCGTGGCATGTCCAGGGCTTCGACCATCGGGTGCTCGCCCAAAGCCACCAGCAGTGCCAGCAAGTCGTCATCCGCCTCCTGCAGCGGGCTGTCCGCCTGTTCCGGCAGCCATTGCACCTGGCCCACCAGCAACTGGTCCTTCTGTACCTCGGTGCTGTCCAGGTTGAAGCGCCGCACCCCTTCAACGCGAATACCCAGCAAGCCGTTATCCTGCTGCACGAAGTCGCGGATCACCGCCTCACAGCCGATTGACGCAACCACCGGCGGCGCCTTGCCGACCTGCTCGCCTTCCAGGATGCACACCACACCAAACCCTTCGCCCCGCTTCATGCAGCGCCCGATCATGTCCAGGTAGCGCGCCTCGAAAATCTGCAAATCGAGAAAGCAGCCAGGAAACAGCACGGTGTTGAGCGGAAACAGCGGTAGTGTCATTACAAGTCCTCAAGCTACCAGGCTGACCGCCAGCGGCAGGAACACCGCCGTGGCCACGCCCATCAGGCTCATCGCAAGGGCGGCAAAGGCGCCGCATTCGTCACTTTCCTGCAGAGCCACCGAAGTGCCCACCGCATGCGCAGTCACACCCAGCGACATGCCCCGCGCTTCAGGGCTGTGTACGCCAAAGCGGCTGAGCAGCGCCGGGCCGAAGATGGCGCCGATTACCCCGGTAATCAGCACGAACACCGCCGCCAGGGCCGCCACGCCGCCAATCTGCTCGGCCACCAGCATGGCAATCGGCGAAGTAACCGACTTCGGCGCCATGGTCATCAGGATCATGTGTTCGGCGCCGAACCACCAGCCCAGCAGCAGACAGCACAGCGTGGCGAACAGGCCTCCGACTACCAGCGTAGTAAAGATGGGCCAGAACAGCTGCCGGATACGCCGCAGGTTGAGGTACAGCGGCACGGCCAGGGCCACCGTGGCGGGGCCCAGCAGGGTGTTCATGATTTCTGTGCTCTTGCGGTATTCGCTGTAGTCGATGCCGCTTACCAGCAGCACGCCGATCACCAGCAACATCGACACCAGCACGGGCTGCAGGAAGATCCAGCGGGTCTTCTCAAAGGCAGCCAGCACCACCTGGTAGGCCGCGAGCGTGATGCCGATGCCGAATAGCGGGTGATGGACCACCGCATCGAGTGCGCCTTGCCAGTCGAGCATCATGGCTGCTCCTCGCGCTTGCCCTGGCGATGCATGAGCTTTTGCATCAGCACGCCGACGAACACCAACGTCGCCAGACAGGAAATCAGCAAGGCGCCGGCAATCGCCCAGAAGTCGGCAGCGATGTCCTTGGCGTACACCATCACCCCCACAGCCGGCGGCACCAGCAACAACGGCAGGTAGCGCAACAGGCTGCTGGCAGCTTCATTCAACGGCTTGCCGACCTCACCGCGGGCCATGAGGAAGAACAACAGCAGCAACAGGCCGATGATCGGCCCCGGCAAAAACGGCACAAACAGGTGATTGACCGCCGTCCCCAGCAGCTGGAACAGCACCAGCCAGGTTAAACCACGCAACAGCATAAGCATCTCCCTCGGGCATGGCCGTCATTATAAGCACGCGCAGCTATAGACCGATATTCGCCGAAAAGCGGGCAACTTGACTGAAACGGTTCGCCGTGCTGATCTTGCACTTTCGTACCAACTGACAACCCGGAGAGTCCGCGATGCCCCATGTACCGGTTACAGAGCTTTCGCTGTACGTTGGTAAGGAACTGGGCCGCTCGGCCTGGCTGAAGATCGACCAGCAGCGCATCAACCTGTTCGCCGAGGCCACCGGCGACTTTCAGTTCATCCATGTCGACCCGGAAAAGGCGGCAAAAACCCCGTTTGGCGGCACCATTGCCCACGGCTTCCTGACCTTGTCGCTGATTCCTGTGCTGATGGAGGACATTCTGGTCCTGCCGCAAGGGCTGAAGATGGTGGTGAACTACGGCCTGGACAGCGTGCGCTTCATCCAGCCGGTCAAGGTAGACAGCCAGGTGCGGTTGAAGGTGGACCTGGCCGAAGTGACGGAGAAGAAGCCCGGGCAGTGGCTGCTCAAGGCAATTGCCACGCTGGAGATTGAAGGTGAAGAGAAGCCTGCTTATATAGCTGAGTCGCTCTCGCTCTGTTTTGTCTGATAGATTTTTGGGGGCGCTGCGCGCCCCGATCGCGACGCAAGGCCGCTCCTACAAGGGAATGCGATCTCCTGTAGGAGCGGCCTTGTGTCGCGATCGGGCTGCGCAGCAGCCCCATTCCCAAGCCGATCCACAAATCTCCCGCACTCGCGTAAACTGCCAGCCTTCGCGCAGCCTAGGGCTGCCCTCTGTCGATTTACCAAAGGTGCCCGCCATGCCCTGGCTGCAAGTACGCCTGGCCATCAGCCCGGAACAAGCCGAAACCTACGAAGACGCCCTGCTTGAAGTGGGCGCCGTCTCGGTCACGTTCATGGACGCCGAAGATCAACCGATCTTCGAGCCCGACCTGAACACCACCCCGCTGTGGTCGCACACCCACCTGCTGGCCCTGTTCGAGGCCGATGCCGACCCTGAGCAGGTGTTTGCCCACCTGCGCCTGCTGACCGGCGCCGAGCTGCCCGAGCACCAGGCCGAAGTGATCGAAGACCAGGACTGGGAACGCAGCTGGATGGATGGTTTCCAACCAATGCGCTTCGGCAACCGCCTGTGGATCGTGCCCAGCTGGCACGATGCCCCTGAAAAAGACGCGGTAAACCTGCTGCTCGACCCGGGCTTGGCTTTCGGCACCGGCACCCACCCCACCACCGCCCTGTGCCTGGAATGGCTCGACGGCCAGCAGCTCGACGGCACCCAGGTGCTGGACTTCGGCTGCGGCTCGGGCATCCTGGCCATTGCCGCGCTGCTGCTGGGCGCCCGTGAAGCGGTCGGTACCGACATCGACGTGCAGGCCATCGAGGCTTCGCGCGACAATGCCCAGCGCAACGGCATCGCCGACGAGAAACTGGCCTTGTACCTGCCCGAACACATGCCGGCGATGCAAGCCGAAGTGCTGGTCGCCAACATCCTCGCCGGCCCGCTGGTATCGCTGGCGCCGCAGCTGGCCGGGCTGGTACGCCCAGGTGGCCTGCTGGCGCTGTCGGGCATCCTCGCCGAACAGGGCGAAGAAGTGGCTGCCGCCTACGCTGCCGACTTTGAGCTGGACCCGATCGTCGTACGCGACGGCTGGGTGCGTATCAGTGGTCGGCGCCGCTAAGCGGGCCTAGAATACTTCTCTGCACAGCTCCCGGACCGCCGCATGACCGACAGTTTCGTCACCCAGTGCCCGCATTGCCAGACCAGCTTTCGCGTCACTCACCACCAGTTGAGCGTGGCTCGCGGCGTGGTGCGCTGCGGCCACTGCCTGCAGGTATTCAACGCTGCCAAGCAGCTGCTTGAGCAGAACCGCAGCGCCAGCGCGCCTGCAGCGCCGGCAGCGGTCCCTGCGGCACCTGCCGAACCGGCGGTGCCACCAGCGATTGAAGCGGCGATCCCTCCTGAGCCGGCGCTCAGCGCACGCAGCAGCACCCCTGACGAGGATTGGGCGCTCACTGCCCAGGCGCTCGATGCACTGGACCTCGACAAGGAGCTGGCGCGCCTTGAGCGCCGAGGCCAGCTGGCCTCGACGCACCCGGCCAAGCAGGATAACGGCTTGCAGGCGCGGCGCGACGAACCGCAAGCAGATGAACATGACAACGACCTGTTCGGTACGGCCACCGACGAGCCGTTCGAGCTGCAGCAGCCAGCAGAGTCCGCGCCTGTGCTGCTGGAGCCGGAGCCTCTGGAGCAGGACCTGCAGCCCGGCCCCGGCGAGCGCACCGAGCCGACCCTGGGCGGCAACCTGGCGCTGGACATCGACGACGAACCGCCCGTGCACCGCACGGCCGAAATCGATGAGCCCGAAGCCTTCAGCGAACCCCTGCGCGCCAGCGATGACGAACTGCCGGAAAAAGGCCTGAGCGCCCGCGACGATGAGCCGCTGCCGCTGCATCTGTCGGCGCGCGACGACGACCCGGTCGAAACAGTGCCTGGCGAGCGTCTGGAACCAGCACTGACCAGCAAACCGGAGCGCCCGTCGCGCAAGGAGCCGCTGGTCGATGTCGTCGACGACCCGCTGCAACTGGGCTGGGAAAAACCTGCACCCAACTGGGGCAAGCGCCTGCTATGGGGCGTGCTGACCTTGCTGGCCGCCGGCCTGCTGGCGTTCCAGTACGTCTGGTTCCACTTCGACGAAATGGCCCGCCAGGACCAGTACCGGCCTATCTTCCAGCAGGTCTGCCCGATCGTCGGCTGCCAGGTGCCCACCCGCGTCGACATTGCCCGGATCAAGAGCAGCAACCTGGTGGTGCGCAGCCACCCGGACTTCAAGGGCGCGCTGATCGTTGATGCAATCCTTTACAACCGCGCACCGTTCGCCCAGCCATTCCCGCTACTGGAGCTGCGCTTCGCCGACCTCAACGGCCAGCTGATCGCCAGCCGCCGGTTCAAGCCCAGCGAGTACTTGTCCGGCGAACTGGCCGGGCGTGGCGAAATGCCCAGCCAGACCCCGATCCACATTGCCCTGGACATTCTCGACCCTGGGCCGAAGGCCGTGAACTACAGCCTGAGCTTCCGTTCGCCGGAATAACCACCAACCCCTGCCCCCCTGTAGGAGCGGCCTTGTGTCGCGATAGGGCCGCAAAGCGGCCCCAGCAATGTATGCATCTGCGCTGAGCCCTAGGGGCCGCTTCGCGGCCCATCGCGACACAAGGCCGCTCCTACAGGTCAGCGCCAACCTAAGCAATTGTCATAAGCCGACAACTGTTCAGATTTTATCCAAATCCATCTTTATCCGGTCACCGAGAGCGGGTATCATGCCAACCCTTTTTCGAACTCCAAGATTCGGCCCCACAACAGGGATCACCTATGTCGGCGGTACGCATCGGCCAATACACACTACGCAACAACCTGATCCTCGCGCCCATGGCCGGGGTCACGGACCAGCCTTTCCGAACACTTTGCCAGCGCCTTGGCGCCGGCATGGTGGTATCGGAAATGGTCAGCAGCGACATGAGCCTGTGGAACAGCCGCAAGTCGAGCCTGCGCCGCATCCATGAAGGTGATCCCGAGCCACGCTCGGTACAGATCGCCGGGGGTGATGCGCAGATGATGGCAGCGGCAGCACGGGCCAACGTCGAGGCAGGCGCCCAGATCATCGACATCAACATGGGCTGCCCGGCGAAAAAAGTCTGCAACAAAGCCGCAGGCTCTGCTTTATTGAGAGATGAAGCCTTGGTTCACGAGATCCTCCACGCCGTGGTCGGCGCCGTGGATGTTCCGGTGACCCTGAAGATCCGCACGGGTTGGGACCGGGCGAACAAGAACGGCCTGAACGTGGCGAAAATCGCCGAGCAGGCCGGCATCCAGGCGCTGGCGGTGCATGGCCGCACACGCGCCGACCTGTACACAGGCGAAGCCGAGTACGACACCATCGCTGCCATCAAGCAAGCGGTGTCGATCCCGGTTTTTGCCAACGGCGATATCACTTCGCCAGAAAAGGCCCGGGCGGTGCTGGACGCCACCGGGGTCGATGGCCTGCTGATTGGCCGGGCTGCCCAAGGGCGGCCATGGATCTTTCGCGAGATCGAGCATTACCTGCGCACTGGTGAACACTTGCCGGCGCCGCAGCTGGACGAAGTGGAACGCATCCTGCTGGAGCACCTGGCCGCGTTGCATGCCTTTTATGGCGATGTGATGGGCGTACGTATCGCCCGCAAGCACGTTGGCTGGTACCTGGCAACACGACCCGGCGGCAAGGAGTTTCGCTCCCGGTTCAACGCTTTGGAAGACACACAAGCGCAGTGCGCCAACGTTCGTGCGTTTTTCAGCGAACGTCGACAGAGCCTTGAGACAGAGGACGGACAAGGGGTGGCCGCATGACGATGATGACCGAGAATTTTGTGAGTGGAACAACGCCCGTGAGCGACAACGCCAACCTGAAACAGCACCTGAACACGCCGAGCGAAGAGGGCCAGACCCTTCGCGACAGCGTCGAGAAGGCGCTGCACAACTACTTCGCCCACCTGGAAGGCGCGACCGTCACGGACGTGTACAACCTGGTGCTCTCCGAAGTCGAGGCGCCCCTGCTCGAAAGCGTGATGAACTACGTGAAGGGCAACCAGACCAAGGCCAGCGAGATGCTCGGGCTGAACCGAGGCACCCTGCGCAAGAAGCTCAAGCAGTACGACTTGTTGTAAGCCAGAATCCCAACCAGAAAAGGCGGCTCCCTGAACAGAGGCGCCTTTTTTGCTGACTCCACCGCGTTATTGGAACCCGAAATGACCGACCAGACTACCCGCCTGCCAGTCCGCCGCGCCCTGATCAGCGTCTCCGACAAGACCGGTATCCTCGAATTCGCCCGTGAGCTGCAACAGCTCGGTGTCGAGATCCTGTCCACTGGCGGCACCTACAAGCTGCTCAAGGACAACGGCGTGAACGCGGTGGAAGTGGCCGACTACACCGGCTTCGCCGAAATGATGGATGGCCGGGTCAAGACCCTGCACCCGAAAATCCACGGCGGCATCCTCGGCCGTCGCGGTACCGACGACGCCATCATGAACGAGCACGGCATCAAGCCGATCGACCTGGTTGCGGTCAACCTGTACCCGTTCGAAGCTACTATTTCCAAGCCTGGCTGCGACCTGCCGACCGCCATCGAGAACATCGACATCGGCGGCCCGACCATGGTCCGCTCGGCTGCCAAGAACCATAAAGACGTGGCCATCGTGGTCAACGCCAGCGACTACGCCGGCATCGTCGACGGTCTCAAGGCCGGTGGCCTGACCTACGCCCAGCGCTTCGACCTGATGCTCAAGGCGTTCGAGCACACTGCCGCCTACGACGGCATGATCGCCAACTACATGGGCACCATCGACCAGGCCAAGGACACCCTGAGTACCGAAGCGCGCAGCGAGTTCCCGCGCACCTTCAACAGCCAGTTCGTCAAGGCGCAGGAAATGCGCTACGGCGAGAACCCGCACCAGAGCGCGGCGTTCTACGTCGAAGCCAAGAAAGGCGAAGCCAGCATTTCCACCGCCGTGCAGCTGCAGGGCAAGGAACTGTCGTTCAACAACGTGGCCGACACCGACGCCGCGCTGGAGTGCGTGAAGAGCTTCGTCAAGCCGGCCTGCGTCATCGTCAAGCACGCCAACCCATGCGGCGTGGCTGTGGTGCCTGAAGAAGAAGGCGGCATCCGCAAGGCTTACGACCTGGCCTACGCGACCGACACCGAGTCGGCATTCGGCGGCATCATCGCCTTCAACCGCGAACTGGACGGCGAAACCGCCAAGGCCATCGTCGAGCGCCAGTTCGTCGAAGTGATCATCGCGCCGAAGATTTCCCAGGCTGCCCGCGACGTGGTCGCGGCCAAGCAGAACGTTCGCCTGCTGGAATGCGGCGAGTGGCCAGCCGAACGCGCTGCCGGTTGGGACTTCAAGCGTGTCAACGGCGGCCTGCTGGTACAAAGCCGTGATATCGGCATGATCACCGCCGATGACCTGAAGATCGTCACCCAGCGTGCGCCGACCGAGCAGGAAATCCACGACCTGGTGTTTGCCTGGAAAGTGGCCAAGTTCGTCAAGTCCAACGCCATCGTCTACGCCAAGCAGCGCCAGACCATCGGTGTCGGCGCCGGCCAGATGAGCCGCGTCAACTCCGCTCGCATTGCTGCAATCAAGGCCGAGCATGCTGGCCTGCAAGTGCAGGGCGCAGTCATGGCGTCGGATGCGTTCTTCCCGTTCCGTGACGGCATCGACAATGCCGCTAAGGTGGGTATCAGCGCCGTGATCCAGCCGGGTGGTTCGATGCGTGATGCTGAAGTCATCGCCGCTGCCGACGAAGCCGGCATTGCGATGGTGTTCACCGGAATGCGCCACTTCCGCCACTAATCAGATGTGGGCCGATCGCCGGCCCTTGTAGGAGCGGCCTTGTGTCGCGATAGGGCCGCAAAGCGGCCCCGGCAATTTCTGCTGCGAAGCTGAAAACCTGGGGGCGCGATGCGCCCCTTTCGCGACACAAGGCCGCTCCTACAAAAACCGGGATCGGCGCCAAACAGAATTCGAGGTTTTGACATGAAAGTTTTGATCATCGGCAGCGGCGGCCGTGAGCACGCCCTGGCCTGGAAAGTCGCCCAGGACCCACGCGTCGAGAAAGTCTTCGTTGCCCCCGGCAACGCTGGCACCGCGACCGAAGCCAAGTGCGAAAACGTCGCCATTGACGTGTGCGCCCTGGAGCAACTGGCCGACTTCGCCGAGAAAAACGTCGACCTGACCATCGTCGGCCCGGAAGCCCCGCTGGTCATCGGCGTGGTCGACCTGTTCCGCAGCCGCGGCCTGGACTGCTTCGGCCCGACCAAGGGCGCGGCCCAGCTGGAAGGCTCCAAGGCCTTCACCAAGGACTTCCTGGCGCGTCACAAGATCCCGACCGCCGACTACCAGAACTTCACCGAGATCGAGCCGGCACTGGCCTACCTGCAGGAAAAAGGCGCGCCGATCGTGATCAAGGCCGACGGCCTGGCCGCGGGCAAGGGCGTGATCGTCGCCATGACCCTGGAAGAAGCCGAAGCCGCCGTGCGTGACATGCTGGCCGGCAACGCCTTCGGTGAAGCCGGTTCGCGTGTGGTGATCGAAGAGTTCCTCGACGGCGAGGAAGCCAGCTTCATCGTCATGGTCGACGGCCACAACGTGCTGCCGATGGCCACCAGCCAGGACCACAAGCGCGTCGGCGACCAGGACACTGGCCCGAACACCGGCGGCATGGGTGCCTACTCCCCTGCCCCGGTGGTGACTGCCGACGTGCACCAGCGCGTGATGGACCAAGTGATCTGGCCAACCGTGCGCGGCATGGCCGAGGAAGGCAACGTTTACACCGGCTTCCTCTATGCTGGCCTGATGATCGACAAGGCGGGCAACCCCAAGGTCATCGAATTCAACTGCCGCTTCGGCGACCCGGAAACCCAGCCGGTCATGCTGCGCCTGGAATCGAGCCTGGTGCTGCTGATCGAAGCTGCCTTCGCCAAGGCGCTGGACAAGGTCGAGGCCCAGTGGGATCCGCGCCCGAGCCTGGGCGTGGTACTGGCCGCTGGCGGTTACCCGGGCGACTACGCCAAGGGCGACGTGATCAACGGCCTGGACGCTGCAGCGAAGATCGAAGGCAAGGTGTTCCATGCCGGTACTTCGCTCAAGGATGGCCAAGTGGTCAGCAATGGCGGCCGCGTACTGTGTGCCACCGCCATGGGCAGCACCGTTGCCGACGCGCAGCAGCAGGCTTACCGCCTGGCCAAGGAAGTGAACTGGAACGGTAGTTTCTACCGTACCGACATCGGCTACCGGGCCATCGCCCGTGAGCGCGGTGAGCACCAGCAGTAAGGACTACCGGAGCGCCGTGCTGCCTTGCGCACCCGGCATCCGGCTCGTCGACAAGGCCCGGCATGGGCCTTGCCTTCGACTTGGCGCGCCGCGCATAGTTAATACCCGGCACATCGGCTAAGAAGGGATTTCGTAGTGCGTCGGCTTCGGATTGCCTCAGCTCTGATCGTCAGCTTGCTGACCTTGCTCTGCATGTTCCCGGCTTTAGCCGATCATGACGGAGGCTGGAGCGTTCTGCTCGACGAACAGGCCAACCTGCAACTGAGCGACGTGCGCTCCGAGCGCTACCGCAACCAGTTCAGCCCACTGACGCTTGCCGACCTGGATGCCGCCCCGGCAGAGCAGGCCTTGTGGCTGCATTACCGCCTGGACCCAGGCGACCAGGAAAAACTGCTACGGGTATTTGCCCCGGACCTGTCTGGCCTGGACCTCTACGCCCTCGAAGGCGACCAACTTCTGCGTCAGCTGCACCATGGGCGCCAGGCCGGCAATGCCAGCCCGACCCTGCGCGGCAGCGACCATGTACTGCCCCTGCCCAACAGCAGGCAACCGCTGGATATCTACCTGCGTCTGGTTTCCGAGCACCAGCTGCGCCCGGCCATCAGCCTGGAGCCTGCGGCCGAGGCCGCCTCCGACCACAGCCAGCCACTGTTGTTCGGCATGCTGTTCGGCGGCCTAGTGATGCTGATCATGCACAACCTGATCCGCTTCCTCTACAGCCGCTCCAGCACCACCTTGATCCTGGCGCTGTACCACGGCCTGATGCTGCTCAGTGGCCTGATCCTGCTGAACCTCAGCGGCCCCTGGTGGCATGTCTGGCACAGCGCGCAAACGCCCGCCGCCTACCTGACCCTGGTGCTGGCCGGCCTGGCCGGGCTGTATTTCACCCAGCATTTCTTTTCGCCGTGCAACTCGCCACGGCTGAACCGCTTGCTGCAAGGCGAAATGCTGATTGTCGGGGTCAGTGGCCTGGTGCTGCTGTTCGTCGATACCCTGCCGCTCAACCTGATGACCTATGCCCTGATGGCGCTGGGCAGCGTAAGCATGCTGCTGGTCAGCAGCTACCACTGGTACAAGGGCTACCCCCCCGGGCGCCTGTTCAGCCTGGCCATGGTGGTGTTCAACCTCGGCGGCCTGGTGCTGCTGCCGGCACTTCTCGGCCTGACCCGCACCTCGACCCCCTGGCTGCTGTGCATTCTGCTGGGGCTGACCGTGGTCAGCGGCCTGCTGCTTAACCTGGCGGTCAGCGAACGCCTGCGGCGCATGAGCGAAGAGCGCTTCAGCGCCAGCCGAGCGCTGGCCGCCAGCGATGCCGAGATCAACGCCAAGGCCGAGTTCCTAGCCAAGATCAGCCACGAAATCCGCACACCGATGAATGGCGTGCTGGGCATGACCGAGCTGCTGCTGGGCACGCCCTTGTCGGTCAAACAGCGCGACTATGTGCAGACCATCCACAGCGCCGGCAATGAACTGCTCACGCTGATCAACGAAATTCTCGACATTTCCAAGCTGGAGTCCCGGCAGATCGAACTGGATGACGTGCAGTTCGACCTCAACGCGCTGATCGAGGATTGCCTGAACATCTTCCGCGCCAAGGCCGAGCAGCAGAACATCGAGCTGATCAGCTTTACCCAGCCGCAAGTACCGCAGGTGATCAGTGGTGACCCGACGCGCCTGCGCCAGGCCCTTTCGAGCCTGCTGGAAAACGCACTGAAAAACACCGACCAGGGCGAAATCCTGCTGGTGGTGGCGCTGGACCAACGCGGTGAGGTACCGCGCCTGCGCATTGCCGTGCAGGACAGCGGCGAGCCGCTGCCTGCCGCCGACCGCGAAGCGTTGCTGCAGGCCGAACTGCACAGCCACCACTTCCTTTCCAGCAACAAGCTGGGCGGCCACCTTGGGCTGGTCATCGCCAAGCAGTTGATCGGCCTGATGCAGGGCGAATTCGGCATCAAGAGCAGCACCGGCATGGGCAATACCCTGTGGCTGACCTTGCCACTGGACCCTTCGCGCCTGGAGCAGCCACCGGCCGACCTCGACGGCCCGCTGCGCGATGCCCGCGTATTGGTGGTGGACGACAACGACACCTGCCGCAAGGTGCTGGTGCAGCAGTGCAGCGCCTGGGGCATGAACGTCAGCGCGGTGCCGTCGGGCAAGGAGGCCCTGGCCCTGTTGCGCACCAAGGCGCACCTGCGCGACTACTTCGATGCCGTGCTGCTGGACCAGAACATGCCAGGCATGACCGGCATGCAGCTGGCGGCCAAAATCAAGGAAGACCCCAGCCTGAACCACGACATCCTGGTGGTGATGCTCACCGGCATCAGCAATGCGCCAAGCAAGGTCATCGCGCGCAATGCCGGGGTCAAACGCATACTCGCCAAGCCGGTGGCAGGCTACACGCTGAAAACCACCCTGGCCGAGGAACTGGCCCAGCGCGGCCGCGAGCAGGCGGTGCCCGCCAGCCTGCCCGGGGTGCCGCAGGCTCTGGACCTGCCAGGTGATTTCCGCGTGCTGGTCGCCGAGGACAACAGCATCTCGACCAAGGTGATCCGGGGCATGCTCGGAAAGCTGAACCTGCAACCGGACACCGCCTGCAATGGCGAAGAAGCCCTGCAGGCGATGAAAGCGCAGCGCTATGACCTGGTGCTGATGGACTGCGAAATGCCGATTCTGGATGGTTTCTCGGCCACCCAGCAGTTGCGTGCCTGGGAAGCCGCCAACCAGCGCCAGCGCACCCCGGTGGTGGCGCTGACTGCGCACATTCTTGCCGAACACAAGGAACGCGCGCGGCTGGCAGGCATGGACGGGCACATGGCCAAGCCGGTGGAGCTGTCGCAGTTGCGCGAGCTGATCCAGTACTGGGCCAATCAGCGTGAAGCGCAGGTGAACCCGGCGCATATTTCCTGATCGTTAGCGCCTGTGCGGGACTATTCGCGGGTGAACCCGCTCCTACACAGGGTGCGCGGTCCCTTGTAGGAGCGGGTTCACCCGCGAATAGGCCCGCACAGGATGACAACAGAATCTGCTGATAAACTCTGCCCAGCCATAACTGCCTGGACTAGCCCCCATGCTCCATGAGTTGTTCAGCGTCTACCTGAAAATGCTCGTGCTCTACAGCCCGTTCTTCGTGCTGTCGTGCTTCATCAGCCTGACCCGCGGCCACTCCAGCAAGGAGCGCAAGCAACTGGCCTGGAAGGTAGCCTTCGCCGCGCTTGTCGCCAGTGTTCTGCTGTACCTGTTCGGGCGGGCGATCTTCGGCATCTTCGGCATCACCGCCGACGCCTTCCGCATTGGTGCCGGCAGCGTGCTGTTCATCTCGGCACTGGGTATGGCCCAGGGTAAATCCGCAGTGCAAGCAGACAACGTGCAGCAGGACGTGACCATCGTGCCGCTGACCATCCCGCTGACCGTCGGCCCCGGCACCATCGGTGCACTGCTGGTCATGGGCGTGGGCCACCCGCACTGGGACGACAAACTGCTGGCCATCATCAGCATCGCACTGGCCAGCTTCACCGTTGGCCTGGTGCTGTACCTCTCGCACCGCATCGAGCGCATCCTCGGTGACCAGGGCCTGCAAATCGTCAGCCGGCTGATGGGGCTGTTCGTCTGCGCCCTGGCGGCACAAATCATTTTCACCGGCATCAAAGGCTACCTGGTGCCCTAGAGGTCGAAGTCCAGAATACGGTGCAAGGACACCTGAACCACGCGCTCCTGAACCTTTGGCAAATAGCTCTGCTCGAACGCCAGGATGTTGAAGCGTATCAATTCCGCGCGCACATCCTGGCAGCTACGTTTCTGGCTGATGAAGCCGGCGCGGAATGCCGAACGCTTGTCCGTCTCGTGGTACAGCACCATGTCGACGCGATTAGCGCCCACAGGCGCACAGGGCAGCAACTGAAAATGCTGGCGTTCATAGGCATACTGTTCAAGCGCCTGCAGAGCCGGCGGCTTGGCCATCAGTGAGCGCATGGAACGGCTGCTCGCCGAGGCAAAATGATCGCCGGCAGTGGCGGCAATGGTTTCAAGCACCTGGTCGGTTTGCCGGGCCCGCCCTTCTTCCGGCCAGTGCGCCTGCTCCGGGGGCACGGCATCCCAGCCCATGAACTTGAGCTGGTTGCGGTAATAGGCCAGCCAGTCCTCGATCAGCCCTTCCTTGAACGCCGTCTCGGTCGCCCGCTCGGCCATTGCCAAAGCCAGTTTCACCTTGTTTCGTTGCCCCACCGGTATACCTGGCAGGAACGAAACAATCCCCGCGCCGATCACGGCAGATGTGGCGTCACTCATGATGCGCTCCTTTCACGGGCGCGTAAGGGTCGAACCGGTAGTCGCCCTGCGCATCCTTGGTTTGCATCAATGCCTGCAGTTCATCTCGCTGGCGCTGGAAGCGCCCGTTGTCCAGCAGCAAAGACACCCCATTGAACTCGGCTTCGCCCTTGAGCTGGTGCTCCTGCAGCAACAGGTCCTGCGACAGGTTGGCAATCGGCTTGTCGAAGTGCAGGGTGATGCTGCAAAGGTCCAACGCCGGCCCCGGCTTGAGCAGGCCAAGCTCGACCACCAGCTTCGCGCCCTGCGCCTGGTCTTGCGTGCTGAATTTCAGCAGGTGGCGAAAACCCTCAGCTGAACGGGCCAGCCCTGCCTTGACGGCGGCCAGCACAGCCTCATGGCGAATCGAGCGCATTTTCAGCCACGCCTCCAGTGGCTGGATGTGCGCGTTGCGCACAGGTTGCCCAAGCTGCTTGAGGTCATATGTGCTGGCCAGCTTGATCCAGCCCAGTTGGCGATAAGCCTCACGATAGGCGGCGTACCAGCCCTCGTAGTTTGTGAAGCGTGACCCAGCGTTCTTGTTGGCCACCAACTGCGCGTAGAGGATTGAATCAAAGGCGGCCTGACGCTGTATCTCGCCCGTATCTGCGGGATACAGCAATGCCGTACCCCCAACCAACATCAGATGCTCAGCTGTTCTATCCATTGCCTTGCCTCATTACAAAGAACCGGACAAGGCGGCGTTGCAACAACGCCGCCCTGCAATCAGATGTCGTACTGGAGAACGTTCTCGACGCTGCGTACGCCGAGTTTGTTTTCCACGGTTTCGCGGACTTTGTCGTAGACGAAGGTGTTGAGGGTGAGCACTGCCGTGCCGGCATAGTAGTGAGTCTTGTCCAGCTTCCACTGGATACCCAGGATGTCGTCGTCCAGCTGCGGGGCAGAAGACTGGATGCAGCTCACGACCATGACCACATCGTTTTTTTCGGTTTCGATGCAGGCGGCCATGCCGACCATGCCGCGCGCCTTGTTTTTGCGTTTATGATCAATGATCTTGGCGTCGTTTTCGACGGTGATCAGGTGATCGAAGGCCATCTTCGCCAGATCACCCAGCTTGGTGCCCCCCAGCATCGCATTACCTACCACACCGATCGCGCGTACAGCGACTGCGCCAACGGTAACGCTCAGCTCTGCGGAGGTTTCCAACTCGAAGCTGCGCCGTGGAATGGTGAAACCGAGGTCACGCATGACATCGATAAACTTGTCGTACCATTCACGGCTCTGCTTTTCGGCATCGAAGGCTTTGTCGGCCACCAGGGTGGCGAAGTGGAAGGCGTTCTTGACGTCATGCCGGCTTTGCGCAGACATGCCTGCGCCACAGGCCAGCAGGTTACCGTCGACCAGGATCGCGGCATCGTTGGTCGTAGCAATTTGCATTGTTTCGCTCATGTGAAACTCCAAGGTGGTTGCCCCTCTAAGCAGGGGCAGCCACCTTAGTCAGCGCGCTGAAGATTCAGCGCTCTGAAGCGTTTCCGCGGTAACTAGCTGGCCGACGGGTACCAACGCGGCGTGTACGCCCACACCCCTCCCGACAGACGAGGAAACACGCAGGTTGTAGAGGAGCCGACCAGCACCATGGTGCGCATATCGACCATTTCTGGCAGCAGTTCGGCCAAGGAGACTACCTTCAGCGTCTGCCCCGGCCTACCGATGTCACGGCCAAGGACTACAGGCGTGTTCCCGTCGCGGTGTCGGCGCACCACTTCCAGTGCTACACCGAGCTGATGCGGCCTGGATTTGGAAATCGGGTTGTAGAACGCCAGCACCAAGTCGGCCTGCGCGGCCAGGTCCAGGCGTTTTTCAATGATCGACCAGGGCTTGAGGTTGTCCGACAGCGACATCACGCAGAAGTCATGCCCCAGCGGCGCGCCCGCCTGGGCGGCCGTTGCCAGCGAAGCCGACACCCCGGGCAGGATCTCGAGGTCGACGCGGTGCCACGCCGGGTCAGTCGATTCGTGCAGCGCTTCGAGTACCGCCGCCGCCATGGCGAACACACCCGGATCACCCGAAGACACTACCACCACCGACCGGCCCTGGGCCGCCAGCTCAAAGGCATGTCGGGCCCGTTGCATCTCTTCGCGGTTGTCTGTGCAGTGCAACACCTGGTCGTCGCGGAACGGGCCGGCCATGCGCACATAGGTTTCGTAACCGAGCACATCCTCGGCTTGCGCCAGCTCGGCCTTGACCGCCGGCACCATCAGTTCGGCAGCCCCCGGGCCCAGGCCGATCACGGCCAGGCGACCACGGCGGCGGCCAACCTGCGCCACCTCGACAGGGGCAGGCGCCACGGCGATGACCACATCGGCCTGCTCAATCAACTGGGCATCGGGCAATGCGGCGGCAACCATCCCAGCCACATCGTGCGGCTTGGCAGCGAAGCGCAAGGCGACGCCCAGTTCATGCGCCGCCTCGTGCAAGGCGGCATCGGCCATGGCCATTTCGTCGGCCAGCACGCAGGCCACTGAAGGCCCGGCGATGCCGGCCTGTTGCAAGGCCGCACGAATGCTGGCCAGGTTGCCACCTGCAACGCCCACTACCACCGAACGCGGGTGGATCAGCAACTCGTCGCGGCTGGCCGGGCGCGCCTGATGCCCCACATGGATGGTGCGCTGGGCAACGTCGCTGGCAGGCAACTGTGCCTGCTGCAACCAGGGTGCATCGCCTTCGATGCGCACCGACTCGCCAGCCAGCAGGTCGGAGACAAAGCGCTTGCCTTGCTCGATATCCGCCAAGGCATAGCCCTGTGGCGGGTTCAACAGGCAGGTACCAAAGCGCAGCTCGCCACTGGTGGTGATGGCGGCAGCAACGCCCAGTGCTTCGGCAATTTCACGCGCCATCACGTTCACACCGCCCAGGCCACCGAGCAACGGCACGACCGCGCTGCCATCCTCGGCCACGGCCAATACCGGTGGCTCGCTGCCCTTCTCGTTGAGCAGGCTGGCCAGGCTGCGAATGACGATACCGGCGGCGCACAGGGCGATGATCGGCGTGTCCTGCTGATACAGCCCACGCAAGGTATCGCCGAACGCGCCGTAGTAGGCATCGGCACCTTCGACCCGGCCTTCCAGGCCATGGATCGTGGCCTGTGGATAACACTGCTGGATCCGCTGCGCCGTGGCCAGGCTGCCCGGGCCAAGGATGACGATAGCCGGCGCCTTGTGCATGTTCAGCCCTGCCATTTTTCCCCCGGCACGATGATCAGCGAGAAGTACGGCGACGACTGCGGGTCAACCTGGTCCAGCGGCACGATCTTCTGGTTGGCCATGGTCGCCCGCTCCACATACAGCGCACGCCCGTCCAGGCCCAGTTCGGCCAGCACGTCGCGCACCTTGGGGAAGTTGCGCCCAAGCTTCATGATCACCGCCGCATCGGCGTCGGCCAGGCGGCGCTTGAGCTCTGCGGCCGGCAACACGCCCGACAGCACCGACAGGCTCTGGTTGCGGTACACCAGCGGCGCGCCCAACACCGAAGCACCACCGAGCATCGAGCAGACACCGGGGATCACTTCTGCCTCAAAGCGCTGCGCCAAGCGGTCATGCAAGTACATGTAGGAGCCGTAGAAGAACGGGTCGCCTTCGCAGATCACCGCCACATCACGGCCGGCATCCAGGTGCTCGGCCACCTGCACGCTGGCTTCGTCATAGAAGTCGCTGATCACCTGTTCATAGGACAGCGGCGCCGGCAGGGCTTCGGTGGTAACCGGGTAGACCAACGGCAGCAAGGTCTGCTCGGGCTGCAGGTGCGCCTCGATGATGCCGAAGGCATTGCCACGCTTGCCCTTGGCCACGAAGTAGGCCACCACCGGCGCTTCGCGCAGCAGGCGCAGGGCCTTGAGGGTGATCAGTTCAGGGTCGCCCGGGCCCACGCCCAGGCCCAACAGTCGTCCACGCGGCGCCATCATTCCACCTCCGTGGCCAAGGCGTTGACCGCGGCGGCGGCCATCGCGCTGCCGCCCAGTCGGCCCTGCATGATCACGAACGGCACACCACGGCTGTCGGCGGCGAGCATGGCCTTGGACTCGGCAGCGCCGACAAAGCCAACCGGGAAGCCGAGGATCAATGCCGGCTTTGGAGCACCGGCATCGAGCATTTCCAGCAGGTAGAACAGTGCGGTGGGCGCATTGCCGATCACCACCACGCTGCCTTCCAGGTGCGGGCGCCACAGTTCCAGGGCGACGGCGGAACGGGTGTTGCCTGCGTCCTTGGCCAGGCCCGGCACGCTCGGGTCACGCAGGGTGCAGATGACCTTGTTGTTCGCTGGCAGGCGGGCACGGGTAATGCCTTCGGCAACCATGTGCGCATCGCACAGGATCGGCGCGCCGTTCAGCAGCGCCTCGCGCCCGGCCCGGCCGGCGCCTTCGGAGAACTGCAGGCCATCGATGGCGTCGACCATGCCGCAGGCGTGGATCACCCGTACGGCGAGCTTTTCGAGGTCTGCGGGGATCCGCTCGAGTCGGGCTTCCTCGCGGATGATCCGGAAGGAATTGCGATAGATCTCCTGACCATCGCGGATGTAGTCAATCATCAAGGTGCTCCGTCGGCAGGTCGAGCATGGCGCCTGCTTCATTCAAGGTAAGGTCGGTGCCGCGCAGGGCGCCAAAGCCCGGCTGGCGCGCGTCACGCAGGTACAGGTCATAGCGGCCCGGCGAGCGGGCCAGCAGGGTGGCCGGGGCCACATGGGCCACGGCGCAGGAACGGGGGCAGCCGGACAGGTGCACGCTGGCAGGGGCACCTGGGCCCAACAATGCGGCCAGGGTAACGGCATCGGCCTTGGTCTCGCCCAGCGCCTTGGCGCAGCCGCTGCTGCCGGTGCAGGCGCTGATGCGTGCCAGCGGCTCATGGGCGTGGCACAGCAGGCCGACCGCGGACAACTCGGCCTGGGCGTGCGCGATATGCAGCGCTTGCAGGTTGGGCAGCACCAGGCTTTGCCAGGGGCTCAGGCGCAGGCTGCCATCACCCAGTTCACGGGCCATGCGTGCGGCGCCGCGCAGCATGGCCGGGGTCAGACGGCCCTGCGGTGGGGCCACGCCAAGGGCCAGGCCATGCGCCTGGGGCAGCTTGCCCAGCCATTGGGTGTGTTGTGCTTCACGGCGCCAGGCGAGCACGGCAGCATCGCGGCGGATGTTCAGGCCAAGGCCATCGACAAAATCGCTTGCCGGGCATACCTCAAGCAACTGGCGCATGCGCGACTGTTCAGGGGTTGCCAGGTCGAGGAAGCGCTCCAGCACCGCCCGCACCAGCGCCAGCCCCTGCTCCACTGGCACTGCGCCGAGCACCTGGCCGTCTTGCGGGCAACTCGCCAGGCCAAACGCCAGCCAGGTGTGTTGCCCCAGACGCAGGGCCGACAGCCACAGGTCGTGGGGGTGTTCAAGCATGGCCAGGCCTTCGCCGGCATCCAGCTGCACGGCGAACTTGGCCGACAACTGGTGGAAGCGCGGGGTGCCTTCAAGCAGGTCGAGGATCTGCCCGGCCAGCGGCCGAGCGTCCAGCAGCATGCCTGGATCATGCCCGGCCAGCGGGCTGAGCATCAGGTTGCGCACATCGTCGCCCGCTGCATCGCGCGGGCCCAGGCCGGCCGCGAGCAGTGTCTCGAGCAGGGCTTGGTGCTGGTTGCCGATGCCGCGGATTTGCAGGTTGCCACGGTTGGTGGCCTCGATCACGCCGCCAGCGAAGCGCTCCGCTGCCTCGGCCACTGCCTCGGCCTGCCCCGCCAGCAGCAAGCCACCCGGCAGCTTGATGCGGCAGATACCGCCATCACGGGCACTGACGATGCGCCACAACCCCGGGCAGGCCGAGGGGCGGGGCGTTACGTTGGGGGCATGGTCCTGCGTCAAAGGGGCGTCCGGCAATCTGTGAAAATGCGCTTGAGTGTAGAAGGCGCGGTATTATGCCTGCTTTGTCCGGCGGCATGAAAAGCCGGTGGTCGAGCATCCTCGGCAATTGAGTAGAAATTCAGGACCGCGTCGCCCTCTTCGCGGGTAAACCCGCTCCCACAGGATCACCAATGCCCCAAATGGCTGTGCGGTCCCTTGTAGGAGCGGGTTCACCCGCGAAGGGGCGCAAAGCGCCCCCAAAAATGGCGGATCCAAAACACATGACCCCCTGGCTGACAGTAATCGGCATCGGCGAAGACGGCTTCCCAGGCCTGGGCAAACAAGCCCGGCGCGCCCTGCTGGGCGCTGCAAAGATCGTCGGCAGCCCACGCCAACTGGCCTTGCTGCCATGCTGCATCACCGCTGAACAACTGGCCTGGCCCAGCCCGTTCTCGCTAACCCCGGTACTGGCCCTGCGCGGCGAGCCGGTGTGCGTACTGGCCAGCGGCGACCCGATGTTCTACGGCGTGGGCGCCAGCCTGGCGCGCCAGGTGCCCGCCGCCGAAATGCGCGTACTGTCGATGCCCTCCTCCTGCGCGCTGGCCGCTGCACGCCTGGGCTGGCCGCTGCAGGACGTACAGGTGGTGTCGCTGGTAGCCCGCCCCCTGGCAACGCTCAATGCCCACCTGTACAGCGGCATGCGCCTGCTGGTACTGAGCAACGATGGCGACAGCCCGGCGGCCATCGCCGCGCTGCTGCGCGAGCGCGGCTTCGGGCCAAGCCGGCTGCAGGTGTTCGAGCACCTCGGCGGCGAAAATGAACGAGCACTGGCCGGCACCGCCCAGGACTGGCCGCACGCCGACATCGCCGCGCTCAACCTGGTCGCCATCGAGTGCCGGGCTGCACCCGACGCACCACGCCTGCACCGGCTGGCCGGGTTGCCCGACAGCGCCTTGCGCCACGACGGCCAACTGACCAAGCGCGATGTGCGCGCCATTACCCTGGCGCGCCTGGCGCCGCAGCCCGGCGAACTGCTGTGGGACGTGGGCGCAGGCTGCGGCTCGATCGGCATCGAATGGATGCGTGCCCACCCCGCCTGCCGCGCCCTGGCCATCGAGGCCGACGAAGGCCGCCAGGGTTTTATCGAACACAACCGCGAAGCGCTCGGTGTACCTGGCTTGCAGCTGGTCTGCGGCAAGGCGCCCGCAGCACTGGAGGGCCTGGAGCAACCGGATGCCATCTTCATCGGCGGCGGCGTTACCCGCGAAGGCGTGCTTGACCGCTGCTGGGCCAGCCTGCGCCCCGGTGGGCGGCTGGTGGCCAACGCCGTGACCCTGCAAAGCGAACTGGCCCTGGCACATTTTCGCGAGCAACACGGCGGCGAACTGACCCGCATCCATGTCGCCCACGCCCAGCCCTTGGGCGCATTCGACACCTGGCGCCAGGCACTGCCGATCACCCTGCTCGAAGTGGTAAAGCCCACCAATGCGTGAAGAAACCCGCGAACAGCCCGCGCCCCTGCGCAGCGGCCTGACCACCGGCAGCTGCGCCACCGCCACCAGCCTGGCAGCGGCCAAGCTGCTGCTCACCGGGCAGCGTGACGATGCGGTGGATATCACCCTGCCCAAGGGCAAGGTGGTGCAGATGCGCCTGGAGTTCTGTCGCCTGGTGGGCGAGTGCGCCGAAGCCGGAACCCTCAAGGATGCCGGCGACGACCCGGACGTGACCCACGGCGCCCTGCTCTACAGCCAGGTACGCCTGCAGGGCGAGCCCGGTACCCGCTTCGTCGCTGGTCAGGGTGTCGGCACCGTTACCCGCCCAGGTCTGGTGCTGGCCGTGGGTGAACCGGCCATCAACCCGGTACCACGGCGGATGATCAGCGAGCACCTGCAGGGCTTGGCCGACGAGTGCGGCTACGCCGGCGGCTTTGAGGTCACGGTCAATGTGCAGGGCGGCGAGCAGCTGGCGCTGAAGACCATGAATCCGCGCCTGGGCATCCTCGGCGGGCTGTCGATCCTCGGCACCAGCGGTATCGTGCGGCCGTTCTCCTGCGCGGCCTACATCGCCTCGATCCACCAGGGCATCGACGTGGCCCACACCAACGGCTACACGCATATTGCCGCCTGCACCGGCAACGCCAGTGAAGACACCATGCGCCGGGTCTACGGCCTGCCGGAAATCGCCCTGATCGAAATGGGCGATTTCGTCGGTGCGGTGCTCAAGCACTTGCGCAAAGTACCGGTGCCACGCCTGACCCTGTGCGGGGGGTTCGGCAAGATCAGCAAACTGGCCGCCGGGCACATGGACCTGCACAGCCGCCACTCCAGCATCGACTTGCCGCAACTGGCCGGCTGGGCAGCGGACATCGGCGCTGACGCGGGCCTGCAAGCGGCGATCATTGGCGCCAACACCAGCCAGCAGGCGCTCGCACTGGCGCATGCCGCCGGCATCGCCCTGGGTGATGCGGTGTGCGCTCACGCCCTGGCCTTTGCCCGCAGCGTGGTGCCGGCGCACGTACAAGTGGAAGTGTTCGCCATCGACCGCCAGGGCGGCATCGTCGGCAAGGCAGGTGTGCAATGACGGCCCGTATCCTACTGTTGGGTGGCGTCACCGAAGCCCTGGCCATCGCCCGCCGCCTTGGCCCGCAACATGTCTACAGCCTGGCCGGTATCGGCCGCGTGCCGCAAGACCTGCAATGCCAGGTGCGGGTCGGCGGCTTTGGCGGCGCCGAGGGCCTGGCCAGCTACCTGCGCGAGGCGGGCATCACCCTGCTGGTCGACGCGACCCATCCGTATGCCGCGCAGATCAGCCGCAATGCCGCCAGCGCTGCCCGCATGGCGGGTATCCCGTGCTGGGCCTTGCGTCGCCCGGCGTGGCAGGCGCAGGCGGGGGACGACTGGCGCGAAGTTGAGGACTGGGCCGGGTTGATCGAAGCGCTCAAGCCGTTCCGCAGGCCGCTGTTCACGCTGGGGCGGGAGCCGTTGCAACATCTGGATGAGATTCCAGCGGAGCAGTTCTGGACCTTGCGGGCGCTGGAAGCCTGCCCTGGCAACGCGCGCTGTGAAGTGATGGGTGCGCGAGGGCCGTTCCTTATCGAGGATGAACGGACGTTGTTCCAGCGGCGCAAGGTCGATGTGCTGATCAGCAAGAACAGCGGCAGCGTGGCGACCGAGCCGAAGCTGGAGGTGGCGCGGGAGCTGGGGGTGCCGGTGTTGATCCTGAAGCGGCCGGTGTTGCCGGTGGTGGACCGGATATTCGAATCGCAGTCTGATCTGGCTGCAGCGCTCGACCTGCACTAACACCTATCGAAAGCACGCCGCAGATCCCTGTAGGAGCGGGGGGGGGGGGGGGGGGGGGGGGGGGGGGGGGGGGGGGGGGGGGGGGGGGGGGGGGGGGGGGGGGGGGGGGGGGGGGGGG
>NZ_JBIVHY010000009.1:0-225757 GCF_044749445.1 Pseudomonas sp. NPDC089408 | reverse complement strand
TCCGGCTCGATCACCGCCAGCGTCGGTTTCGCCCAGAGTGCCGGCCTGATCCTGGGTGGTTCGATCAGCCAGAGCAACTTCCTCGGTACCGGTAATAAGGTGTCGGTCGGCCTGACCCGTTCGGAATACCAGACCAAGTACAACTTCGGTTTTGTCGACCCCTACTTCACTGCCGACGGCGTGAGCCTGGGCTACAACCTGTTCTACAACAGCACCGACTACAGCGACTATTACGACGATGGCGTTTCCTATTACGCGATCAACAGCTATGGCGGCGGGGTCAGCTTTGGCTACCCGATCAACGAAACCTCACGCCTGACCTACGGCCTGACACTGCAGCACGACGACATTTCGCCCGGCACCTACAGCGCCGACGAGATCTACGACTTCATTACCCGCGAGGGCAAGAGCTTCAATAACCTGAAGGCGTCGATCGGCTGGTCAGAGTCCACCCTTAACAAAGGCGTGCTGGCCACCCGTGGCCATTCGCAGAGCCTGACGCTGATGGCCACCACCCCAGGCAGCGACCTGTCGTTCTATAAGCTCGACTACAACGGCCAGACGTTCCTGCCAGTCACCAACAACACCACGCTGCGCCTGCACACCAGCCTGGGCTACGGCAACGGCTACGGGTCCACCGACGGTTTGCCGTTCTATGAAAGCTACACGGCCGGCGGCCAGGGCTCGGTACGGGGTTTCAAGGACGGCACCCTCGGCCCGCGCAGCACACCAGCTACCGGCACCTATTCCAGCGCGGGCCAGGCTTATTACTCCGACCGCGACACCGACGTGCTGGGGGGCAATATCCTGGTTACCGGTGGTGCCGAGTACCTGTTCCCGCTGCCCTTCGTGAAAGACCAGAGCCAGCTGCGCAGCTCGGTGTTCGTCGATGCCGGCAACGTGTATGCCGATACCTGCTACCTGTCGACCACCCAGGGCTGCGGTAGCGTCGACCTGGCGCAGATGGCGGTGTCGCTGGGGGTGGGTGTGACCTGGTACAGCCCGATGGGGCCACTGAGCTTCAGCCTGGCGGCGCCGCTGAAAAAACCGGATAACGCCGAAACCCAGATCTTCCAGTTCTCGCTGGGGCAGACGTTCTGATATCGGTCCCTGCAGCTCTCGCGATCCCCTGTAGGAGCGGCCTTGCGTCGCGATGGGCTGCGCAGCAGCCCCAAAATTGTTGAATTGGCGCTAAGTCCCTGGGGCTGCTGCGCAGCCCATCGCGACGCAAGGCCGCTCCTACAGAGGGGCGCGTTGCCAGGTATTACCCGCCTTTACCCCCGCTTAACCCAAGTTGACAGTCACCTTGCCTAAGCTGGCCAACCCTCGAACCCCGCCCAGCAGGACACATTCATGCCCCCGTTCACACCGTGCTTCCCTACCACCCTGCGCCACGATGAAGTGCCGGCCGCGTTGCTGGAGTTGGTCCAGCAGCGCCTGGCCAGCCTGCTAGGCCCCCATTTCAACGTGACACTGAACGGCAGCGGTAACGGCGACGGGGTCAGCCACTACCACTTGGCCATCCGCCACCCGCAGAGCGAGGTTTGCCTGGAAGACACCGGCGACGTCGGCAGCGGCTTCATCGAGCACCTGCTGCGCATGGCCACCCAAGTGCGGAAAATGCTCGACTCGGGCACCTTCAGCCGCATGGGCAGCAACGACCCCAACCGACCACTGGTGTGGCTGAGCGAGCTGGTCAGCGTTGGCGAAAGCATTACAATGCGCGCCCCAACCTGAAATATGTTTTCCTCATGAAATCACTGCTTTACGCCGTAACCTTATTATTTTCCTTTACCTTCCCCGCACTGGCCAACCCGCCAGCCACCTTCACTGAAGCCAAGGTGGTGGCCAAGCAGAAGGTGTACCTGGACCAGGCCAGCAGCGCCATGGGCGACCTGTACTGCGGGTGCAAATGGACCTGGGTGGGCAAGTCCGGCGGGCGCATCGATGCCGCCTCGTGCGGTTACCAGACGCGCAAGCAGCAAAACCGTGCCGAGCGCACCGAGTGGGAACATATCGTCCCCGCCTACACCTTTGGCAACCAGCGCCAGTGCTGGAAGAACGGCGGCCGCGAGCACTGCGTGGACAGCGACCCGGTGTTCCGCGCCATGGAGGCCGACCTGTTCAACCTGTACCCGGCCGTGGGTGAGGTCAACGGCGACCGCAGCAACTTCAACTACGGCATGGTCGCCGGCAATGCCGGCGAATATGGCCAGTGCAGCACCAAGGTCGATTTCGTCCAGCGCGCAGCCGAGCCGCGTGATGAAGTGAAAGGCCTGGTGGCGCGTACCACGTTCTACATGTTCGACCGTTACCAGTTGAGCATGTCGCGCCAACAGCAGCAGCTTCTGATGGCCTGGGACAAGCAGCACCCGGTAACGGCCTGGGAGAAAGAGCGTGACCGGCGCATTGCCGCGATCATGGGGCATGCCAACCCGTTCGTAAGCGGTGAGCGCAAATGGACAACGGGTTACAAGCCGGCTGGCGCTGGCATGGCACAGGCGGTGCCCGTGAAACCAGCCAAGGCCGAGGCCACGCCGAGCCTGGCCAGTGCCGGGTCGGTGGGGGCGGTGCTGGGCAACCGCAACAGCCATGTCTATCACTTGTCGGTCGGCTGCCCGGGGTACAACCAGGTAGCGGCAAAGAACCAGATCAACTTCGCCACCGAGGGTGAGGCGCAGGCTGCGGGCTATCGCAAGGCCGGTAACTGCCGTTAAGCAAGCTACTACGGTGCCTTGTAGGAGCGGCCTTGTGTCGCGAACGGGCCGCAAGGCGGCCCCGCGATATGTGCGCCGGTGCAAACATCAGGGGCCGCTCTGCGGCCCTTTCGCGACACAAGGCCGCTCCTACATAAACCGTGTAATCCTGTGGCAGCGGGTATACCTGCGAACATCAGCCGTTAACCAGATTAACCGGCCGCTCACCCGCCAGCGCACTGAGCAGGTTGTCCACCGCGCAACGCGCCATGGCCTGGCGGGTTTCTTCGGTTGCCGAACCGATATGCGGGGTCGCCACCACGTTGTCGAGCTGCAACAGTGGCGAGTCCACCGGCAACGGCTCCTGCACGAACACATCCAGCCCCGCACCGCGTATACGTTTGGCCTGCAACGCGTCGATCAACGCAGCCTCGTCCACCACCCGCCCCCGCGAGATATTCACCAGAATCGCCTCAGGCTTCATCAAGGCCAACTCCCGCGCGCCAATCAGCCCTTCTGTGCTGGCACTCAGTGGTACGGTCAGGCAGACGAAATCCGCCTGCTGCAACAGCTCATCCAGGCCGCATTGCCGTGCAGCATGGCGCGCCTCCACTTCAGGCTTCGGCCGCTGGCTGTGGTACAGCACGCGCATACCGAAGCCTGCCGCGGCGCGGCGGGCCAGCGCCTCGCCGATGCGGCCCATGCCGACAATGCCCAGCGTCTTGCCATGCACGTCGCTACCAAACTGCGCCGGCCCCAGGTTAGCCTGCCAATGGCCCTCACGCACCCAGTTCGACAGTTCCACCACCCGTCGGGCCGTGGCCAGGACCAGGGCAAAGCCAGTATCGGCAGTGGTTTCGGTCAACACGTCCGGGGTGTTGGTCAGCATCACGCCGCGGCGGCTGAGTTCGGCAATGTCATAGTTGTCTACGCCTACCGAAACGCTGGACACCACTTCCAGCTGTGGCGCCAGGTCGAGCAGGCTGGCATCCAGCCGCAAGCTGGCCCCCAGCAGGCCGTGCGCCCCCGGCAAGGCATCGCGCAAACGGGCCAGGCCATCGGGCTGGGCGGTATCCACCCACGTCACTTCAACCTGATCGTGCAGGCGGGCCATCAAGTCGTCGGACAGGCGCTTGTATAAAACGATTCGCTTCTTCATTGCAGGTTTCCTAAGGGTTCATGGCCAGGCGCGAGCCATTGCGCTTGGCGCGGCCAGAGGTTTGGGAAGTATTCAGGGCGGCGGTCAGCGCCACAGCGGTCAGCAACGCACCGCACATGAACAGGTAAGAAGCACCAGGGCCGCCGGTGGCGCCATTGAGGTAGCCCACCAGCCACGAGCCGCCGAACGACCCCAGCGCACCCATGCTGTTGATCAGCGCCATGGCGCCACCAGCCACGTTGGCCGGCAGGATCTCGGGCACGATGGCGAAGAACGGGCCGTAGGGCGCATACATGCAGGCACCGGCAACCACCAGCAACGCATACGACAGCCAGAAGTGCTCGGTACCCAGGGCATATGAGCCATAGAACGCCACGGCGGCAATCAGCAGCGGCGGCCAGACAAAGCGCTTGCGCTTTTGCAGGCGGTCGGACGCCCACGACACGCCCACCATGGCCAGTACCGCCGCCAGGTACGGCACCGACGCCAGCCAGCCGGCCTGGACGATATCGACATTCGCGGCCTGCTTCAGAATCGACGGCAGCCACAGCACGAAGCCATACACGCCAATGCTCCAGCAGAAGTACTGCAGTGCCAGGATGATCACCTGTGGCGAGCGGAACGCCTCGCGGTAGTTCTTCACCGGCTTGATACCCTGCTGCTCGGCGGCGAGCGCCTGCTGCAGGTCGGCCTTTTCCTGCGCGCTCAGCCAGTTGACCTGGGCCGGGCGGTCATCCACCAGGCGCCACCAGAAGAACGCCCAGATCACGGCCGGCAGGCCTTCGATGATGAACATCCAGCGCCAGTCGTAATGCTTGATCAGGTAACCCGACACCACCGACATCCACAGGATGGTCACCGGGTTGCCGAGCATCAGGAAGGTATTGGCACGTGAGCGCTCGGCACGGGTAAACCAGTGGCACAGGTACACCAGCATGGCCGGCATCACGGCAGCCTCGACCACCCCGAGCAGGAAGCGGATGCCAATCAGCATGTAGACGTTGCTGACCATGCCCGTGAGCGTGGCAAGGCCGCCCCAGAGGATCAGGCTGAAGAAGATCAGCTTTTTCACGCTGCGCTTTTCGGCGTAGATGGCCCCAGGCACCTGGAAGAAGAAGTAACCGAGGAAAAACAATGCCCCCAACAGGGACGACAGTACAGGGGTGATGTGCAGGTCTTCGGCCATGCCGGATGCGGCGGCAAAGCCGTAATTGGCGCGGTCCAGGTAGGCCAGACTGTAGGTGAAGAACACGATCGGGATGATGTACCACCAGCGGCGCGGTGCCAGGCGTTGGCTTTGCATGGTTTGTTTCTCCTGAGCTTGTTGTTTTTGTTGCAGCAGGTGATTCGGGGTAAGGGGTTACGCGCTTCTGCGCAGCTCAAAGGCCTCCAGCTCGTGGCGCAACGGCAACCCTTCCATGTCGCCACGCGACTGCACGGCGCGGCTGCCGCACCAGTTGCCACGCGCCACCGCCTCGGCCAACGGGCGCCCCTCCAGCAGCGCGCTGAGCACGCCGACGGCAAAGGCATCGCCGGCGCCGACGGTGTCCACCACACGGCTGACCGGCACAGGGGCGACTTGGCCCTCGCCTTTGGCGCTGCGGAAGTACGCGCCGGCATCGCCCAGCTTGATCACTACCAATTCCACCCCTTGGTCGAGGTAGAAACCGGCAATATCCGCCGGGTTGTGCTGGCCGGTCAGCAAGCGGCCCTCTTCCAGGCCTGGTAAAACCCAATCGGCCTTGACCGCCAAGGCGTTGATCTCGCGCACCATGCTGCTTTGGTCAGGCCATAGCGAGGGGCGCAGGTTGGGGTCGAACGAGATGCTGCGCCCGGCAGAACGCATGGCGTCCAGCAATGCGTGGGACAACCCCCGGCAACCCTCCGACAATGCGGGCGGGATACCCGTGGCGTGCAGGTGACGGGCCTGCAGCAGGCCAGGCTGCACCTGCGTTGGCGACAGCCGGCTGGCTGCCGAACCACGGCGGAAGTACTCCACGGCGGGATCACTGCCATCGTCGCAGCGGGCCTTGAGCTGAAAGCCGGTGGGGGCATTGCCGTCCACTTCGACAGCTGAACAGTCCAGGCCTTCGCGGCGCAGGCTGTCGAGCACAAAGCGGCCCAGCGAATCGTCACCTACCCGGCTCAGCCAGCGCACCGTGAAGCCCAGCCGTGCCAGGCCGATGGCGACGTTGCTGTCCGCGCCCGCGATGCGCTTGCCGAACTGGCCGACGCTGGCCAGGTCGCCCGTGTGCTCGGCCACGAACATGGCCATGGTTTCGCCAAAACACAGCACGTCATGCTGATGCAAGGGCCACCTCCTCGCCCGCGCCCAGCGCGGAAAGGCTATACACCTGGGCACGGGTCAGCGCCAGCAGGTCATCCCCGACCAAGGGGTACTCGACGGCGCGCACCACACCGGGGGCGAACTCGCCCATCAGCGCTGCCCACGCCTGCAGGTCCGCTGCTTGTGGCGGCACGGCAACCAGGCGACCATCGGCCCGGCGCTGAACCGCCTTGCAATGCACGTAGCGCACCCAGCGGCCAAGTTGCCGCGCGGCTTGCGCCGCCGACTCGCCTTGCCATTGCCAGTTACCGATATCGAAGGTCATGCCCAGGCGCAGCCCCAACAGGTCGGCCCCTTGGAAAAACCGCAGCAGCGGCTCGACTCTGCCGCCTTGAGCAGTCTGGTCGTTTTCCACCAACAGCAGCGGCCCATGCGCCGGTAGCAGCGCCGTTAAAGCCGACACTTCACAGCGTTCATCGAAGTGCCCGAGGGACACCTTCAGCGCAACCGCGCCAAGCGCCCGGGCGATTTCCAGCTTTTGCCCCAGCAATGGGTCAAGCACACCTTGCGCAGTCCACAGTTCAAGTGGCGTCGAGTACAAGCACTCCAGGCGCAGCGCGGCGATAACCGCACCCAGCGCAGCAGCGTCTGGCGCACTGGCGAACAATTCTTCGCGCAATTCCACGCGGCTTACGCCGGCGGCGGCCAGCAGGTCAAGGAACTGCTCCTGCCCACGCTGCCGGACAAAGTCGGCGCCGTAGCTGGAGAGGCTGATGGAAACGGGGTTCGGGTGCATTGTTTTTATCCTTATGAAACCGGTTTCATTTTAGATCAGCAGCAGCAAGCACAGGCCTGCCATCGCTTATTGGGGTTGGGTTGAGCCGCGGATGACCAGGTCGGCCTTGAAATCGATGCGCCGGGCTGCCCCGCTGTCGCCGCGCAGGCGACCGAGCAGGCTTTCGAAAGCCGCCACACCGATTCGCTCGGTGGGCTGCGCCAGGGCAGTGATGCCATTGCCGACCAGGGGGTACCAGTCGAGGTCGTCGAGGGCAATCAGGCCGACGTCGGCAAACAGGTTACACCGGGCCTCGTGCAGGGCCTGGGTAACCGCCAGGGTGGCGACGCCGTTGAAGGTGAAAATGGCCTGCGGGCCGTGGCCACGGCTGCTCAGGAATGCCGCCAGCTGCCCCGCCAGCCCGGCGCCGGTTTGCAGCACCTGCTGACGCATACCCGCGCGCCGGTTGATCGAGGCGTCAAAGGCCTGTACCCGCTCCAGGCGCGAGCTGGTGCCATCGAGCGGTTCACTGACCGCGAGAATGTCGCGGTAGCCTTGGGCCTGCAGATGGTCAAGGGCCTGCTCGACCGCGTCGGCGTTATCCAGGCCCACCAGGTCGACATTCAGCTCGGGCAGCTGGCGGTCGACCAACACCATGGGGATGTCACGCTGCAGGTTGAGCAGTTCACCCGGGTGATGGCCGAGCGTGTTCACGATCAGGCCTTCGACGTTGTAGCTCTGCAGGGCCACCAGATGGTGCCGTTCCTGCTCGTCGTCACGGTTGGTGTTGCACACCACAAGGCTGTAACCGTGCTGGCGGCAGGCGGTTTCCACACCATGCATCACGGCCACTGAATAGGGGTTGAGGATATCGGCCACCAGCATGCCGATCAGTCGAGTCTGGCCGCGCTTAAGGCCGCGGGCCATCTGGTTGGGGCGGTAGCCGAGGCGTTCGATCACCTCTTCCAGGCGCTTGGCCGTGGCTTCGGCCAGCAACTGCCGGTCGCCACCGATGTAGCGGGAGACAGTGGCTTTGGATACGCCAGCGACACGCGCAACTTCGCTGATGGTGACCCGTTCGCGGGCATGGGCAGGCGCGTCGGTCATGGGCTGTCCTTATGATTGTTGTGATAGCGATGAAACCGGTTTCAATACAGCAAGATTCTGAGAATTCGTCAAGCTGCCGTTGATCGCGAGTAGTTCGGCATCATGAGTAATGATATGAAGTATCAGGCATATATCTTTGATATTTATGAAGATTAATGTAGGAGCGGGTTTACCCGCGAATGCGATGGCGCATGTGCCGCCGCATTCGCGGGTAAACCCGCTCCTACAATGGATCGAGTCCAGCCTGGGAGCGTGCGGTTAGCGCAGCGATTTCACATCACTGGCCGAAACAGCTTCACCCTGATTACCCCAACTGGTCCTGATGAAGTTCACCACCTCAGCCACCTCCTGGTCACTCAGGCGCCAACCAAACGCTGGCATGGTGAAGTTCGACGGCGCCGTATGCGTGGCGGGGACCGTGCCGCCCGCGAGTACCACGTTGATCAACGACGTAGCATCCGCTGTCTGCACCACCGGGTTACCGGCCAGCGCCGGGAACACGCGGGTGTAGCCCTGGCCATCGGTACGGTGGCAGGCTGCACAGTTGTCGATGTACACCGCCGCGCCAGGCTTGCTGTCGTCGCCCTTCCACAGCGCATCCGCGACCTGCTTGTCGTACACATGCGGCTGGTCATCCGGGTTGCTCGGCGGCAGGGTCTTCAGGTAACGGGCGATCGCGGTCAGGTCGGCATCGGTCAGGTGCTGCAGGCTGTGCTCGACGACATCGCTCATGCCGCCGAACACCGCACTGCGATCGCTGCGCCCGGTCTTTAGAAACTGCACCAGCTGCGCTTCGCTCCAGCTGCCCAGGCCGTCCTTGTGGTCACCCCGCAGGTTCTTGGCAATCCAGCCTTCCAGCGGTGCGCTGCCAGCCAGGAACTGGTCGCCATCAGCAGGGCTGAGTGCCTTCTCCTGCATGGTCAGCGCCCGCGGCGTATGGCAGGCGCCACAATGCCCCAGGCCCTCCACCAGGTATGCACCACGGTTCACCACCGGGTCCGCTGCCGCTGAAGCCTGCCAGGGCCTGGCCTGCGGGGCGAACAGGCCACGCCAGATCGACAACGGCCAGCGCATGCTCAGCGGCCAAGGTATGTCAGTGGCCTTGTTCGGCTGCTCGACCGGCTCCACGCCTTTCATGAAATAGGCGTACAGCGCTTGCATGTCCTGCTCGTTGACCCGGGCGTACGACGGGTAAGGCATGGCCGGGTACAGGGTGCTGCCGTCCTTGCCAATGCCTTTGCGCACGGCCCGGTCGAAGTCTTCGAAGCTGTAGTGGCCGATGCCGCTGGCCGCCGGGGTGATGTTGGTGGAGTACACGGTGCCGATTGGCGTTTCCATCGGCAGGCCACCGGCAAAGGCCTTGCCGCCCTTGGCGGTATGGCAGGCCACACAGTCACCGGCACGGGCCAGGTATTCGCCCTGGCGCACCTGCGCATCGTCCTGGCTGGCCGCCTGCGCAGCCGTACCGGCACCGAGCAACAGGGTTGCGATCAACATTGTCTTCATGTTCATCGCTCCTCAAGCCTGGACCAGCGGGCCGGGGTTTTTCAGGTACTGCTCGCGAATGGCACGGGCCGACCAGTAGGTCAGCGCCGCCACCAGCCCGGTTGGGTTGTACCCCAGGCCTTGGGGGAACGCCGAAGCCCCCGGAACGAACACGTTGTGCACGTCCCAGCTTTGCAGGTAGCGATTCAGCGCACTGGTTTTCGGATCGGTGCCCATGATCGCGCCGCCGTTCAGGTGCGTGGTCTGGTAGGTGGCAGTGTTGAAGTGGTCCTTCACCTGCTTGCCCAGTACGGCAATGCTCTTCGGGTTCATTGCCTGGGCAATCTTGCTGAGCTTGTCGACCATGAACTGGTTCATCCTGATGTCGTTTTCCTGCCAGTCGAAGGTCATGCGCAGCAGCGGCTGGCCGTAGGCGTCGCGGTAGGTCGGGTCGAGGTCGAGATAATTGCCCCGGTAGGACTGGTGCGCGCCGTGGGCGTCCATCGATACCTGATGGGTGTAATAGTCGGCCGTGGCTTTCTTCCAGGCACTGCCCCAGGCCGGGGTGCCCGGCGGGTTCCCGGTGCCGGCAATCGGCCGGGTGCCGGCTTGGTTCACCCACATCGGCGAGCCACCGACGAAGCCGTGCGGGCCGTGGTCGAAGTTGTCGGCGTTGAAATCATCAATGGCAATGCCGTTACCACCGGCACCGATGAAGTTGTTGGTGTAGGTGTTCTTGTCGAAGAACGCCTTGACCGTGCCCATGTTCTGGTAGGCGAAATTGCGCCCGACCACCCCCTCGTTGCTCACCGGGTCATACGGCTTGCCAATGCCGGAGAGCAGCATCAGGCGCACGTTGTTGAACTGGAACGCAGAAAGGATCACCAGATCCGCCGGCTGTTCAACTTCGCGCCCCAGGGCATCGATGTAGGTCACCCCGGTGGCCTTGCGCTTGCTGTCGTCCAGGTTCACTCGCAGTACGTGGGCGTTGGGCCGCAGCTCGAAATTCGGCACCTGGCGCAGCGCCGGCAGGATGTTCACATTTGGCGAGGCCTTGGAGTACATGTAGCACACGTAGCCGCTGCAGAACCCACAGAAGTTGCACGGCCCCATCTGCGCCCCATAAGGGTTGGTGTAAGGCCCCGAGGTATTGGCCGACGGCAGGTTGTAAGGCTTGTAGCCCAGGCTGCTGGCGGCCTTTTCGAATAGCCTGGCCGAGACCACGTTCTTTTGCGCGGGCAGCGGGAACGGGTTGGAACGGTCTGGCGCATAGGGGTTGCCGCCCTTCCCTTCACCGACCACCTGACCCTTGACTGTCCACGCCTGGCCAGAGGTGCCGAAGACTTTTTCGGCAAAGTCAAAATACGGTTCCAGCTCTTCGTAGCTGACGCCGAAGTCCTGGATGGTCATGCCTTCGGGGATGAACTTGCGCCCGTAGCGCTCTTCGTAATGGCTGCGCAGGCGCAACTCGACCGGGTCGACCCGGAAGTGCACACCCGACCAGTGCAGGCCCGCACCACCCACGCCCTTGCCCGGCAGGAAGGCACCCAGCTGGCGATTGGGCAGTGCCACATCGTTCACGCTATGGCGGATGGTGACGGTTTCTTTCGACACATCGACGAACAGCTTCTTGCGCACGCTGTACGTCAGCTCGTCGATTACCTGCGGGTAACTGCCTTCCGGGTAGGTGTCCTGCATCGGCCCGCGCTCCAGCGCTACCACCTGCAGGCCGGCTTCGCTCAGCTCCTTGGCCATGATCGCGCCGGCCCAGCCGAAACCGACGATCACGGCATCCACTTTGTTCAACACAGTCGCCATGCCTTAGGCCCTCTCGCCGCGAATCGATACCGCCGGAAACGGGTAAGGCTCATTGCGCTCGACCCAGTCCATGAAATCGGCGCGGGCGCCGGGGAAGCCGATCTGGGTCCAGCCGACCATGCCTTTGTTGCCACCATGGATCGGGTCGCAGAAGAATCCTTCACGGGTGTTCTGCACCAGCAGGCTGAAAAACACCTTGGCCGGCACCGTGTCGAACACCAGCTCTCCCGCTTCGACTTTGCTGAGGATACGGTCCCGGGTAGCGCTATCTTGCGCTGCAAAAACTTGCCCGCCGTTGGCTTTGCACCAGCCGTCCACGGCTGCGATGCCCAAGCGGTAGATCTGTTGCGGGCTGAGCTGCAACTGGTAGCCCAGCTCCGGCGCGGCGTCGGCGTTGAACGGGCCTTGCATGTACCACTGCGCGCCGGTCGCGTAGGGAGTGTTCATCTGCCGGTCGATGAATTCGGCGGCGCCGGCTTCAAGTGCACCGGGGCCAAGCGCGTCTGCCGGAATGATGCGGGACACGGCCGCCTGCACGAAGGCCCACTCTTCGGCACTGAAGAACGTTGGCTGGTAGTTGCCCGCCGGTGGCGTGGCCGGCACATTCGGCGCCTGCTGTGGGGCTGCCAGCAGCTGGCTGGCCCCTGCCCCAAGCCCGGTGCTGGCTACGGTCACGACCGGGATCAAGGTCAGGGTCTTGCGCAGGAAGTCCCTGCGCGGGTTGTCTGGGGCATGCTCAGCCATGGTGAATCCTCATCGGCTTTGGGGTGGCCTTGATAAGCGCCATCTGGTTTTCCATGTAGGGGTGATCTTGATGGGCCATCAAGAAGACAGCCGAATAATCTAACGCGTTCAGAAATGTTTTGAAACCGGTTTCATAGTTGACTTGTTTGCCATTCAGTTGCTGGCGAGCCAGCTCCAGGCGGCCATCCATTCAAGGCTTTTTTCACATCCGGGTCACTCTCTGCTTACATTCCGCCGCCTACAGTGCCGACGCTCGCCAATCGAACGAGCAGACAGGAGTGGCACATGCTGCAAGGCGTCATCGACAATTCCCGGAACCACAGGCTTGCCCCTTCCTTGCGCTTGCCCACGCGCAGCGCATTGATCGCAGCGCTGTGCCTGCTGTTGACGCTTGTGGTGACAGCGGCCTGGGCGCATACCCGCGCTGCCGTACCCAACCTTGGTAACCCGAAGCACCTGCAAAGCAGCGGTTTGCGTGCCGACTGGGCGAAAGGCCTGGTAACTGTCGTACTGCGCCACGCCGAACGCTGCGACCGCTCGCGCGGCGCCTGCCTGGGTGACCCCAGCGGTATCACGGTTGCCGGCAGCCGGGTAGCCTCCGACGTAGGCGACGGCCTGCAACAACTTGGCCTGGGTAAAGCGGTTGTATGGGCCAGCCCGGAGGTACGTACCCGGCAGACTGCACACGCCATGTTCGGTAAGGCCATTGCCACACAGGGCTGGCTTAATCAGTGTGACGCGCACTTTGCCGACAACGCCTTTGCCCACAAACGTAACGGCCAGAATCTGGTGCTGGTGACCCACAGCGGCTGCATGGAACAACTGGAACAGGCACTGCATGTGCCCGCCAGCGCAACACCGAACAGTTACGCCAGCGCCCTGTTCATCACCCAGGGCAACGATGGCAAAACCAGGCTTTTGGGCCAGATGCCTGCCAGTGAATGGCGCAAACTCGTAGCTGCCAAGGAACTTTGAACATGCCCTCCCGCGCCGCCTTCTACCGCAACAACCTGCTGCTGCCGCTGCTGCTGGCCGCCATCGTGTTCATGGCCTTCGACCTCACAGAACTTGATCGCTGGATCAGTAACCTGCTGCTTGACCCGGCTACGGGCCAGTTCCCGCTGTTGCACAACCCGTGGTTCGAGAAAGTCACCCACAAATGGCCACGGATACTGCCCGACTGGACCGGCGAACTGGCCGTCATCGGCAGCTTGCTGTCGTTCATCTGGCCGCGTCTGGCCAAGCGCCCGCAACTGGGCCTGACCCGGCTTTTGGAACAGGCCCGCATCGCCCCCGTACTGCGCTTTACCACCCGCCACCGCCGCGACCTGCTGTTCGTGGTGGTGGCGTTTGCCCTGAGCACTACCGTGATTCACTACTTGAAAAGCCATACCAGCGTGTATTGCCCGGTGGAAACCACGCTGTACGGTGGTACCCAAGCCCGGGTGGAATGGTTCGAGAACTTCTCCTTGTGGAGCAAGGCTGGCGATGGCCGCTGCTGGCCGGGCGGCCATGCCTCCAGCGGGTTTACCTTGCTGGCGCTGTATTTCGTGGCCCTGCGCCACCGCTGGGCGCATGCGCGCACGTTGCTGGTGGCGATCCTGTTGATCGGTCTGGTGTATGGCACCACCCGGGTACTGCAGGGTTGGCACTACATGTCCCATACCTTCTGGGCTGGCATCTTTGTCTGGTTGACTACCTGGATTACTGCGCTGTTCTTCTATGGGCGTGTGGCATTGCAGGTGCCGGAGAGCAGCCAAGTGCCTGCACCTGCCCTTGTAGGAGCGGCCTTGTGTCGCGATCGGGCCGCGTAGCGGCCCCAACATTTTCAATGTTGTGGGAGCGGGCTTGTCCCGCGAACACCGGCAACGCCGGTGCCATGCACCGCGTCGCCTGCTTCGCGGGTAAACCCGCTCCCACAGGTTGGGCCGGAACGACCCACCCCATTCCCCCAACCTTGGGGGAAGGCTGCCCACCGGCAACGACCGGGTAAACGCCCCGCTGAGAAACTGAACCCCTCGTCCCACAAGGCCCGCAGCAGCATTTTCGGCTGTTGGCACAGCTCTTGCCGATTCCCTCCCAGACGCCCCAAGTCCATGGGCCCGTTTGCAGGAGGAATTGACTCATGCACCGACCGATACCCCACCCGCTGGCAGTGGCAATTTTCGCCGGCATGCTCCAGCTACCGGCGCAGGCTGCCTTGAATGCTGTCGATCCAGGCGCTTACGTCCCCGCTAACGGCGGTTTCCCCGCCTGGTACCAGGACAGTCACGGCCGTACCCTCGACCTGTGCCTGACTAAGGCGGTCAGCTCACGGGTCGCCGGCGCCCCCGGCGCGCCATCGTACATGTGCACGCTGCTGCCAACGCCCGGCGTGTTCGACGACACACAACCCATCGTGTTCCCCACCAACTTCCCTGACGAAGCCTTCTGGTTCACGGCCGACGCCGCTATCGTCGACGCCGCCCGTGGCATCGATCTAAGCTACGGCACGGCAATCGAAGCGGCATTCGCCGCAGAAGAACCGGTCGAAGGCGACCAGGTCAGCTTCGCCCGCGTACGCATCCGGGTCGATGTGCCAACCGCCGGTACCTACGTGGTCACCCACCCCTACGGCGTCGAAGTATTCGACGTACCTGCCGCCGGGCGCCGGGCAATCAACATGACCCGCGACATCGGCATTGCCGGCGCCGGCGACTTCAGCGGCGCGCTCAAGGGTGATGTCGGGCCGTTCCTGCGCAGTGTCAACGGGCCGTACACCGAAGGCAACGAGCGTTTCATCGGCGACCCGAACCTCGAAGAGCGGGTAACCGGCAGCCCGTTCAACACCAACTTCGTGCGTATCGAAGGCCCTGGCGGCATCGACCTGCGCACCGAGCTGTTCGCGATCTCGGGCAAGCTTTCGACCGTCGCCCTGCCAACCCCCCTGATGCCACAGCGCAGTACCTATTCGCGGCACAGCGAAAACGGCGACCTGCGGGCGCAGCAAGACATCTTCGTGATGGCCCCGCCACCACCGGCCAGCGTCACCCTGACCAGCCAGACGCCCAACCTGAACCTCACCGAGGCCAATGGCACTGGAGCCTGGTACGCCCAGTCGGCGCTCAACCCGGCGGCCGGCACCCTCGTTACCCTGACCGCCGACAACAGCGTGGCGATCCCCACCAGCAGCCTGACTACCAGCAACCTGCCACTGACCGACCTGGTCACCATCACCCAGGCCCAGTACCGCCTGTCCACCGGCGAGCTGACCTTGGTGGCCAGCACCAGCGACGAAACCTCACCGCCAGTGCTCACCGCGCACACCGGCAATGGTGCGTTGATCGGCAACCTGGGCGGCAACGGCGCCGTGAAAACGTTGAGCATGACCCTCTCGCCCATCCCGCCGGCCAAGGTGCAGGTCACCAGTGCCAACGGTGGTAGCGACACCGAAGACGTGGTGCTGGTGCCATGAACAGACAAAGGCTCAGCCTTCAAGGAGGCAGCATGAACACTTGGTCGCGCCGTGCGCTGTTGGCCACCGGTTTCTCCCTTACCGTAACCAGCGCCGCGTTTGCCGCGCTGTCTGATGTCGACCCAGGGCCTTATACCTTCGCCACTGGCGGTTATCCAATGTGGTACAAGGACAGCCTCGATCAGTCCCTGGAGCTGTGCCAGTCCAGGGCGACCAGTACCCGTGCCCCAGGCGCGCCAGGGGCGCCGGCTTATATGTGCACCTTGTTGCCCGAGCCCGGCATCTATGACGATGCACTGCCGCTGGTGTTTCCTGACAACTGGCCACCAGAGATGTTCTGGTTCCTCGCCGAAACCACGATTCCGCAGGTAGGCAACAGTGGCTACGAGCTGGAAGTCTATGTGGCCGGTGTGGAGGCAGCCTTCGCTGCAGAAAACCCGGTAGACGGCGACCAGCAGAGCTTCGCGCGTATCCGTATCCGCGCTTCGGTACCGCGCACAGGTACCTACACCATCACTCACCCCTATGGGGTGGAAACGGTCAACGTCACCACTGCGGGCCGCCGGGCGATCAACATTACCCGTGATATCGGCATAGGCGCCCCCGGCAACTTCAGTGGCGCCTTGACTGGCGCCATCGGGCCTTGGCTTAAAGGCGTTGCCGGGCCCTACAAAGAGGTCAATCCGGACACGGGCGCCACCGAAACCTTTATCGGCGACCCGAATATTACCGAAGCGGTTACCGGTAGCCCGTTCAATACCAACTTCGTGCGCATCGAAGGCCCGCCCGGTGCCATCGAGACCAGTGTCTTCAGCGTTTCGGGCAAAGTGCTTGACCAACGTGCGCAAACCCCGGCCACCCTCGAACGGGCAACCTACTCGCGCAATGGCAGTGGCACCCGCACGGAAGTGTTCGCCAAGGCGCCCAAAGACGCCAGCCTGTGCCTGCGCAATGGCTTGGCTTTGGTTGGCACCCCGCCGTCGCCGTGCCAGTTCACCCTGACCGCCGACAATAACGGGCTGTTCTTCCATCACCAATTTTCCCAGGACGCGCCGCCAGCGGTAGTGGTAGTAACTGCCAGCAACGCTACCGGCGGCACCCAGCCGACCGCACTGTCGAGCAAGCTGACCGACGTGGTCAAGGTCAGCACTGCACGTTACGACTGGGCCAACAAGCGCCTGCTTATCGAGGCCAGCTCCAGCGACGAAGTGGCAATCCCCGACCTGCTCGCCCAAGGCTATGGCCGCATGTCGAAGTCTGGCACGGTGCAATCGCTGACGGTCAATGACGTGCTGCAGCCACCGGCCAGCGTCACCATCAAGTCCGCCCATGGCGGCAGCGATGTCGAACCGGTGATCGTCGTCGGCAACGCCCCGGTCGAAGCGGCCAACCAGCCACCGCTGGCCCAGGCCGATATCGGCAGTACCAGCGTCGGTGTGCCTATCACCCTCAACCTGCTACAGAACGACAGCGACCCGGACGGCAACGTGCCGCTGACCATCAGCGACCTGACCCAACCCGGCACCGGCCTTGGCGGCGTAGTGCTCAATGGCACCACCTCGGTTACCTACACCCCGCCAGCCGGGGCCACGCAACCGCTGGTGGCCACCTTCAGCTATCGGGCGATGGATGCCAAGGGCCTGAAGTCGGAACCGGCCACGGTCACAATCAACGTCGCGCCTAACCAGTCACCAACCGCGAACCCGGAAACCGTCGCCACCCTGGGCGTGCCATTGACCATCAACGTGCTGGCCAACGACACCGATCCGGAAGGCAACGTACCGCTGAGCGTCGCCGCCGTCACCCAGCCGGCTGCCGGGCGCGGCACCGTCAGCACCGACGGCGCCACCGTGACCTACACCCCACCGGCCACGGTAACCGCGGCCTTCACCACCACCTTCACCTACCAGGCACGTGACTCGCTGGGGGCGCTGTCCACCCCAGGCACGGTCACCGTCAACGTATCGCCACGGCCTGCCGCCGAAACCTTCGCGGTCACCGCAGCCACGGTAACGGCGCGCTCCAACAACCGTTACAACTGGGACATCAGCGGTACCTCTTCGGTCACGACCGGCAACGTCGTCACCGTCAGGGTAACTACCACCACCGGGGTGCAGACACTGGGCACCGCGACTGTACCGGTGACGGGCCGCTGGCGCCTGGCAGTCAGCAACAGCACCACAGTGATCCCGACCGCCGCGCCGACGGCGACCATCACCACCAGCCCGGGTACCACCCGTACCGTCAACGTGGTCGTGCAGTAAAGGCGGGGTAACGCCATGAAATGCCTGTACTCCTTGCTGCTCAGCCTGGCCCTGGTGGGCCAGGCCAGTTGGGCCGACGACCTGATGGACAATGCCGACCTCGCGCCCGGCAACGACCTCGGTGACCCGGTGATCGTCCGCCTGCTCCCGGCCGGCGCCGGCCAAGCTGCGGTGATCGAGCAGCAAGGGTCGGGCAACCGCGCCGCGCTCGACCAGAACGGCCAGGCCCTGTTGGGCCGTATCGTCCAGGCCGGTGGCGCGCAGGAGGCGTACATCCTGCAAGAAGGCAGTGACCTGATGGCCAGCATCAGCCAGCAGGGAAATGGCAACAGCGCATCGATCCGCCAAAGCGGCAGCAGCAACCGTGCAGCCATCGAGCAGATCGGCAACGACAACAGCGCCAGCATCGTGCAGTCCGGCACGGGCCTCAACAGCTCCGTGACCCAGGCTGGCAATGGCCAGCATGTTCAGATCACCCAATACCGATAGACCTGGAGGCACCACCATGTACAAGCTCGCTCCCTTAAGTGCCGCTATCGTCCTGGCCCTCGCAGGTCAGGCCATGGCTGCAGACAGCACCTCGTCCCAGACCCAGGACGGTAAGGAAAACATCGCCGAAGTCAGCCAGACCCAGGCCTCCTTCGCCTCGGCCACGCAGAACCAGACCGGTATGGGCCACAACCACCTGGCGGTGCAGGCCGAAAGCACCAGCGATATCAAGCAGACCGCGACCGGTTCGTACAACGCCGGCTACGCCGAGCAACTGTTCGAAAACGGCAGCCAGATAACCCAGCAGGCCGGCGGCTCATACAACGATGCCTTCGCCAGCCAGTCGCTGGGCATCAACAACCAGGCTGAGCAAACCCAACAGGGCAGTGAAAACAAATCGACCGTGTGGCAGGACGGCCAAGACGGCAGCAAGGCCACCACCTTGCAATCCGGCCAACGCAACGAAGCCTTCATCGAGCAGACTTTCGGCGGCCTCAACAACAAGAGCACCATCAACCAGGCCGGCCAGGGCAACTATGCGGCTGCCGAACACCTGAACCACGTCGACGGCGACATCCAGGTCTATCAGGACGGCCGCGACAACTTCGCCTACGGCGACCAGCGTGATGGCACCGGCGGCACCATCGGCATCGGCCAGTACGGCACCGGCAACTCGGTGGAAGTGTGGCAAGACACCCAGATTGGCAGCCAGGCAACCGTGACCCAGTCCGGCCAGCTCAACGAAGGTATGGTCGACCAGAGTTTCGGCAGCGACAACAAAGTCAGCCTGTCGCAACAGGGCAAGGCCAACGCCAGCTGGTCAGACCAGTTCGAGACCAACAACTCGAACACCAGCATCAGCCAGACGGGTAACAACAACCTGCATTTCACCTACCAGAACGGTGAGAACCTCAACCTCACCATCAACACCAAAGGCAATGGCAACACCATCACCGCCAGCAACTGGAAAGGCGCCAAGATGGGCGGCCAGTTCGGTACCAACCAGAAAGCCACCATCAACCAGGACGGCAACGGCAACGGCGTCAACCTGACCCAGAACGGCGAAAACCAGCTTGCCACGCTGAACCAGAAAGGCACTGGCAACCAGATGCAGACCAAGCAGGCCGACAGTAACAACGAGCTGTACTTCGAACAGAACGGCACCGACAACATCCTGATCGCCGACCAGCGCGGTACCGACAACTACGCCTACGGCAACAGCCTGGGCACCGGCAACTCCATCACCCTGGACCAGTCCGGCTACAACAACCAGAGCATCACCAACCAGCTGTACGGGGGCGGCAACGACGCCAATATCAAGCAAGTTGACAGCATGAACGTCGCCTACGTGACCCAGGGAGGCCAGGGCAACAGGGCGATCGTCGACCAGAGCGGTATAGCCCAAACCGCCACCATCACCCAGCTGGGCAGCACGAACCTGGCCACTGTGACCCAGAAGTAAGCGTCTCCCCCTTGAACCGCGGTGCTCCTCTCCCTGGTGCCGCGGTTCCTTTTTTTCCTGTGCCATTTCCTGTTTGTTTTACCGGCCTATTCGCGGGTGAACCCGCTCCTACAAGGATCACCACAGGTCCGAAACCTGTGTGGTCCCTGTAGGAGCGGGTTCACCCGCGAATAGGCCAGACCTGCCAAGCGCATTACAATGAACCACCCACAGCGCGATACCCAGCCCATGATCCAGTCCGACCTCGACCTGTTCGGCCCCCAGCCGCAACGCCTGGCCAGCCATACCGTGCTGTTGCCCGGCTTCGCCCTGGCCGAGATCGAGCCGCTGCTCGACGCCCTGCGCCCAGTGCTGCGCGCTGCGCCGTTTCGGCACATGCACACGCCAGGTGGCCTACGCATGGCGGTTAGCCTGAGCAACTGCGGCGCTCTGGGCTGGGTCAGCGACGAACAGGGCTACCGCTACAGCCCCTACGACCCGCTCAGCGGCCGCCCCTGGCCCGCCCTGCCCCCCGTTCTGCTCACCCTGGCCGCCCGCGCCGCCGCCATGTCCGGTTTCGACGGCTTCGTCCCGGATGCCTGCCTGGTCAACCATTACCTGCCCGGCACCCGCCTGAGCCTGCACCAGGACCGCGACGAGCAGGACTTCAGCCAGCCGATCGTGTCGGTATCGCTGGGCCTGCCGGCGGTATTTCTGTTCGGCGGCCTGCAGCGCGCCGACAAGGCCCAACGTATCCCGCTCAGCCACGGCGATGTGCTGGTCTGGGGTGGCGAAGACCGCTTGCGCTTCCATGGCGTGCAGCCCATCAAGCCCGGCGTGCATCCGCGCCTGGGTGAACGACGGATCAACCTGACCTTGCGCAAGGCCGGCAAGTGACCCAGAGTAATCATGACCCTACTAAGGTGTCGACCACTCGAAATATTTCTTCCGATAAACTTTCTCATAGAGTCCAACATCTTGAGTGTCGCGCAGCTCCCCTGCTGCCTGAGACAAACTTCGATTCAGACCTGGAATCCTTTTACCCGTTTGCGTTGCGACATCCGCCACATATAGCGACAGTTCATTTTGCATCGCAGAATACTCTTTTTCCATTAGCGCAAGCTTCGCCCATTCAGTTTCAGCTTGTTTGGCAGCGCTCGATAACTTTGCTTGCGAATCAATAAAACGTGCATAATCAGATGCTCTACCTTTAAAGTTAGCCATTCCTAGCTTAGGGAATTCAGGAGGAGCCACTGGCAAGCGAGGCATATTAGCTTCCAAATCATGAAGTGTTCCAACATGCTTGACAAACCCCTCTACAACAGCCTCCCGCTTGAAAACCAATTCTCTCGCTCGCTTCAGCCTGTCCGCAGGAGGAACAGCCAATGGCTGCCTGTTTTTCATCATATGGCCAGATGGGTCGGAACGATTCACCGGGTCTCCTGAAACGTAGCAGTAAGAATTAATACCGCCTTTGAAAAAGGGGGACAGGTTATCGGCAGATAGAAATCTGTACAGCACCGGTGATAAACTGCGATAGCCACGCCCTAATGGATAAGTCATGGACTGCCTATCAATATATTCACCATTAAACCCAAGCGTGGACTGCAGACTAAAAATAGAGGCAGAATAACCATAAACCGTATAACTAGCAGGCCGGCACCCACCTTTACTTAAAACGCCCAGCACACTTCCCATCTGATCCACCGCGAAGAGGCTGGCGCGAACCATCCCACTCCTTACTTCCGATAAATTAATGCCACCTCCTCGAAAAAAACTGCAAAAATTGACACCTTGAGACACACCCATCAAGATTCCATTGTTGTAATAAAAGCGCAAAATATCTTTTTTTGCGTCCATCTGAATGCCTCACCGTATGTTTCGATTCATTCCAATCTCGCCAGCGGTTTTCTGCAACTGGCAGAAATGACAGGTGAAGGCCTTAGGCTCACGTAATCGTCATCAGGTGTAGATCGTTGTCAGGCGACCAAACAAGATGAACGTACATGAAACACGTTGAACATCTTGCTCAGGCAAGCTTCAAATAATAAGTCGCACCGTCCCTTGCCAGGAGCCAGCCATGCCCAACCCGCCCTGCCCTACAAGCCTTCGCCACGGAGCTGTGCACCGATGAAGATGCCCGGCCGCGCGCCCAATGCCTCGCTGCAGCTCGATTACGTACGCGACACCCTGTTTGGCCCGGTAGCGCAAAGCGTCGAGTGCCAATGCCAGTTGGCCCCACTCAACCTGCAAGGCCGCCCGGCGCTGCGCCTGCATATTTGCCCGCCATTGCCCGACAAGGTTGACCGCGCCCATAGCGTGGCCTTCATGTGGGACGGGCGCAGCTACCATGGCGTGGTGCGTGACCAGGGCAAGTGCGGCGACGGCGGCCTGAACCTGTTGGTAGAGCTGCAGTAAGCCGATCAACGGCAGCCCACCCGGCTGAACCGGCCAAGCATGGCGTGTCTCCATAGCAAAAGGGCATACGCCCTGCGGAGAATGCCATGAACAGTCCATTGCTCAAGCTCTTCACTCACCCCGCCGACGCCTGGCTGGAAATTCGCCGCGCCGAGGAAGATCACCCCCAGCAATACCTGCCGCGCCTGCTGGTGCTGGCGTTGATCCCCGCCGTGTGCCTGTTCGTCGGCACCACCAGCTTCGGCTGGAGCCTGGCAGCCGAAGAGCGGGTGCGCCTTAGCATGGGCAGCGCCGCGCAACTGGCAGGCCTGCTGTATGCGACCACTGTAATCGGGGTAATGCTGATGGGGGTGATGATTCGCTGGATGTCGCGCGGGTTCGATGTGCAGCCCAACCTTAACCAATGCATCGGCTTTGCCGCCTATTGCGCCACGCCGTGGTTCTTTGCCGGGGTTGTCGGCTTGGTGCCGATGCGTTGGCTGGCGTTCGCGGCGCTGATGGCCGCTTCGGCCTATGCCAGCGTCCTGCTTTACGGCGGGTTGCAGACCTTTCTGCGGCTGAAGAAGGAACAGGCGATGCTGTTCGCGACATGCGTCTGGGGTGTGGGGTTACTGTTGCTGGTTACCATCCTGGTGGCGATGATCCTGTTCTGGTTCAACGGCCTGATGCCGGAATACGTACGCCCGGCCAGCCTGGGCTGACCGGGGCACGGCGGGCGCGCTCAGGCAATGGCCTTGAGTGGCGCCGGGTGGCTGTCTCTTAATGTATGCAGCTGCCCCACCAGGTTGACCAGGTCACGGCAACTGTTGAGGCTTTGCAGCGGGACCCCGCTGAGGGTCACGCCCTCTTCGAGACTCTGGCCCTGACCCAGGCGGATGGTCAGGTTGGCGCCGTCCGGGCAGCTGACTTCACAGCGATCTGGCAGGCAGGCCTGTTCGATCAGCTGCCGCATTTCTAGCATCGAAACTCCAATCAACGACATGGTACGACCCTCTCAGTGGGATGGCCTGTTGTGTGGAAGTACGCCTTTGTCGGGCGGGGCGCCAATTGATAATGCGCATGCCCAGGCAGGCGTCCATGCGCCGGGGCAATGACCATGCGGGGAATCCTCTAGCACCTTAGTGGAAGATTGCCCGGCTGGGCCAAGTGTTCGAATGCAATGGCCTACTTAACGACGAGTGGTCCCGGCGGGCCCCAGTGAATTTGAAAATGATCGGCGCACGGCGCGCAGGGTGGAGACTTTGGGCATAAGTGGATGATGCCAGAAAAGCTGGGGGCGCTTTGCGCCCCAATCGCGACGCAAGGCCGCTCCCACAGGGTGGACGCGAACTTTTGTAGGAGCGGCCTTGCGTCGCGATTGGGCTGCAAAGCAGCCCCGGCTTTTTCAGCCTTGCATCTGCCCGAACCGCCCGGCATGGAAATCGTCGAACGACTCGGCAATTTCCGCCTGGCTGTTCATCACGAACGGGCCATAACCGACGATCGGTTCATCGATCGGCTCACCGCTAAGCAACAGCACGCTGGCACCGTCCAGTGCCTCCACGCTGACATCCTCACCTGCCCGGTCAAGCAGCACCAGGCTGGCCGGCCCGGCTTCGCGCTCGCCGTTAACCCGCACATTACCGCGCAGCACCACCAGCGCCGCATTGCGCCCGGCGGCCACTGGCAGTTGCAAGCTGGCGCCAGCGTTCAGCCGCAGGTCCCAGACATCCATCGCGGTAAAGGTCCGTGCCGGCCCCTGGTGGCCAAGGTAGTCACCGGCAATCACCCGCAAACTACCGGCATCAGCGCCCAGCGCCACGACCGGGATGTCATCGGCCAGCAACGTCTGGTAACCCGCCGCTGCGCGCTTGTCCCGCGCCGGCAGGTTGACCCACAGTTGCACCATCTCCAGCGTACCACCACTGCGGGCAAAGCCCGGGGCATGGAACTCTTCATGGATGATGCCGTTGGCAGCGGTCATCCACTGCACGTCACCGGGGCCGATCAAGCCACCCGCACCGGTGGAATCGCGGTGCTCCAGCTCGCCCTGGTAGACGATGGTCACCGTCTCGAAACCACGGTGCGGGTGTTGGCCGACGCCACGCCGCGCAGTGGTCGGGGTGAAATCATGCGGGCCGGCATAGTCCAGCAACAGGAACGGGCTGATGCGGCTGGCCAGGTTGTCGTAGGTGAACAGGCTGCGCACCGGGAAACCATCACCCACCCAATGGGCGTGATAGCTGCGGTGGATACCCAGAATGTTTTTCATGAGAAGGCTCCTCTCTCGGTTGGGGTAACCTTACCAGTGACAACAATAACTCTGTAGACAGGAAAAACAGCACTAATCGTTCTACCAGCGGAACAACCCCTGGCATTTTAAAAACACAACGCATGCAGGATCGGATGCCCCGGATACTGCGCTCTCAACCACTGCTCGAGCTTTTCAGAAAAAGCATTGCCAATGGCTTTGATCTCGCGATATACCGGATCGGCCGATGCATGAGCAGCAGATAACTGGTCTAGGTGCTGACGATAGTGGGCTGAGGAAATCAATTTCAGGAAAACGGCGTACCATTCGAATAGCTGTTCAGTATGCTCATTCGACTGTCCAATTGTTGCCAGGCGTTGCAAAGGCGTGTGAGCCAACAGGTATTCAAACCGTCTGACTCTTGCATGCGCAGGTAGGCCGAAGGCCTCGGCAATCACGACGATGCCTCCGATGAAGAGCAGTTTTCGAGAGAACTGCAGTTTGATGTTACGTACGCCCCAGGCCTTGCCTTCAGCCTGCTTCTCTTCAAAATTTGCCATCAAGGTTCGGTAATAGCGAACGAGATCATTGAGCATGAATCGCGAAAGCCCAGTGCCTTGCTCGCCAGGCACGTATCGGCGCAACAGGTCGTTTTTCCAGTGATCGTGTGCAGCATCCCCAAATAATGAGCAGCCCTCGAGCAACAACAGCATCCGCCGGGTCAGCGCAGTACTGCTTTCACGCTTCCACCCCATGTGGCAACTCAAACTGGAGTACAGGGACAACGCGTCCCTGCCGAATTTCGCATGGTCGCTCTCGCCCCGCTGGCTGAGGGGGCGAACATGAGCGTTGACCTGATTCAAAATCGCCTCCAACCGCTCATCTGGCAGGCGACCGTCATGGACGATAAAGAAATCGATGTCCGATACGCACGAAGCTTCACGCCGTCCATAAGACCCGACTGCAACGACAGTCAAGGGTGACTGGCCTACCAAGGGTGCAACAGTCTCTTTCAGGGCTCGGCGTAGCGAATCGATGACCTTGCATGAGTACTCAAAACGCTTTCGCAAATAAGGAGGTTCCAGCACGGTGTGGTGGGTCATTGGCGTCTGCTCGGGAAAAAACCAAGCGTACTGACGACTCGCACACGCGCACTGCCTGGAAAACTACCCCTCAACAGCTCCCAGCAGGAAGGCAATCACCTCTTGCGCACACTGTTTGGGGTCTTCCTGCATGAAGCAATGCCCACCGGCGACCTGCTGCGCGCTGACATGGCGGTTGAGCGACACCAGGCGGCTCACCGAGTGTGGCACGAAGGGATAAGTGTGTTCGCCATACAGCACGCGGGTCGGTGTACTGATTGCGCCTAGGCTGGCCCACATACGCTTGGGGAACGAGCTGAAGATTTCCACTTCGCGGCTGGGCCGGCACTTGAGCACCACCGACTCGCCGCAATCACCGATGGCATGCTCCACATAGGCCTGCAGCGCCGCATCGGTCCAACCTTTGAAAATGCCACGGCCTTGCAGCGAAGCCAGCGCCGCTTCGCGGTCAGGCCAATGGCTGCGGCGGCTGGCGGCCTTGCGCGCCAGGGCATGGCGCTGGTGCAGGCCGACCAGTGCGGCCGCGCCCATCACGCCGAGCATGCGCCGGCTGAACAATACCGGGTCGAGCAGCACCGCACGCGCGAACAACTGCGGGTTGCTGGCCAGAATCAGCCCGGTGAGCACGCCACCAAAACTATGGCCTACAGCAAACCGCGGAACGTCGGCATACTCGCCCCGCCCTGTTTCAAAGGCTTCCACAGCCAGTGCCGCCGTGCAGTTCCAACCACGAAACACGCCCCCATGGTCACTGTCACCGTGCCCCTGCACATCACAAAGCCACAGGTCGAAATGCTCGCCCAAGCGCATCAGCAACGGCTGGTAAGCCAGGCAGCAGAACCCGTTGCCATGCAAAAAATGCAGCAGCGGCTTACCAGTGGCCGGCGTCCGCCAGCCACGCAAGGTAAAGCCTTCGGCGCATTCGTGGGACCAGGGAATCAACTGCATGGGCGTGCTGTACTCGCGGGGCTAAGAAAACGCCGATTCTACAAACAGCAGCGGGTACAGTGAAACCACCAGCAGCAGGGCCATCAGGACATTGAACAGCATCAGCCAGCGCGGGTTCTGCAACAGGTTGCGCAAAGCGCTGCCGAACATCACCCACACACCCACGCTGGGTAGGTTGACCAAGGCGAACAGGGCCGCGATGACGATCACGTTGGTGACATAGCCTTGTGCCGGTGTGTAAGTGGTGATTGCCCCCACCGCCATCACCCAGGCCTTGGGGTTGACCCACTGGAACGCCGCCGCGCCCCAGAAGCCCAGCGGCTTGCGCGCACTGGGCGAGGTGCTGCCGACCGGCCCGGAGGTGGCAATCTTCCAGGCCAGGTACAGCAGGTAAGCCGCACCGGTGTAGCGCAGCACCGTGTACAACGGTGGCCAGGCCTTGAACACCTCGCCCAGGCCCAGGCCGACTGCCAGCACCATGACCATGAACCCACAGCTGATGCCCAAGGCATGGGGAATCGAGCGGCGCACGCCGAAGTTCACCCCCGACGCCAGCAACATGGTGTTGTTGGGGCCGGGGGTAATCGAAGACACAAAGGCAAACAGCACAAAGGCGGTCAGCAGGTCGGCAGAGGCAAGCATGGCGGGCATTCCACTTTTTTTACAGGTGCTGTCACACTAACGGAGTCGCCCTCTTCTGCGACCGCTACAGTTCTATTAAATTATGTAGATACACATTACTGTACCGTTACCCTGGATCAAGGAAGCCGTCCCATGAGCCTCACCATTCGCCCCGCCGTTCGCACCGATGCCGCACAGATTCTGGCCTTCATCACCGAACTGGCCGAGTACGAGCGCGCCCGCCACGAAGTGGTTGCCAGCCTTACCGACATCGAGCACAGCCTGTTCGACGCAGGCAGCACGGTGCACAGCCTGATCTGCGAACGCGATGGCCGGGCGATCGGCTTTGCCGTGTACTTCTACAGCTATTCGACTTGGCTGGGGCGCAACGGCATTTACCTCGAAGACCTGTACGTAACGCCCGAGCAGCGCGGCGATGGTGCTGGCCGGCAAGTGCTGCAGCACATTGCCCGCGAGGCGGTGGCTAACAATTGCGGGCGGTTGGAATGGAGCGTGCTGGACTGGAACGAGCCGGCGATCGGCTTTTATCAGAAGCTGGGGGCCGAGGCGCAGGATGAGTGGGTGCGCTACCGGCTGGATGGGGAGAAGCTGGCGGCGTTTGCCCGCGGATAACGCTGTACTTGTGGGAGCGGCTTTAGCCGCGAAGAATCCGACGCGGTGCATGGCACCGGCTGCGCCGGTGTTCGCGGCTAAAGCCGCTCCCACAGGGTTCGCGCCAATTCAATGAGTTGTGTGCAGGGCTCTCACTCCCGTCGCCACACCGCCCCGGCAATCTCGACCCGCTTTGGCAGCAACTTGTTGTCAAAGAACAGCTGCGCCGTACGCTGCTGCGCCGCCACCATCGCCTCACTCACCGGCGACACCGGTGACGCCGGCCGGTGGCTGAAACTGCGGCGTACTACGTCCTCCGACAAGCCCATGAACTGCGCCAGCAGGCGAATGCTGCCGGCTTCGTCACTGCGGGTAAGCGCTTCGGCACGGCTGATTTCCTCCAGCAACTCCCCGACAAATGCACCATTGGCCTCGACATACGGGCGCGCGCCGAGCATGAACGGCCCGATCAACCCCAGGCCCTGGCCGTCAGCCAGCAACCGCGCCTTGCCTTCCAGGTCGATGGCCGAATAGAACGGGTCCCAGATCACCCAGGCATCCACGCTGCCGCGCTCGAATGCCGCCCGGGCGTCAGCCGGTGCCAGGTACACCGGCTGCACGTCAGCAATGCCCAGCCCTGCCTTGGCCAGGGTGCGCAGCAACAGGTTGTGTGCACTGGAGCCCTTCTGCAGGGCAATTCGCTTGCCCTTGAGTTCATCCACAGCGGTGATCGGGCTGTCTTTGGGCACCAGTATCACTTCGGCCTGCGGTTTCGGCGGCTCGGCACCGATGTACAGCAGGTCGGCCCCCGCCGCCTGGGCGAAGATCGGTGGAATATCACCGGTAGAGCCGATATCGAGGCTGCCGATGTTCAAGGCTTCGAGCATCTGCGGCCCGGCCGGGAACTCGATCCACTCCACCCGGGTATGGGCAAAACGCTGTTCCAGCAAGCGATGCTGCTTGGCCAGTACCAGGCTGATCGAACCTTTCTGGTAGCCGATTCGCAGCGCCTGTGGGTCTGCAGCCTGGGCCGAACCCATGCAACCCAGCAGCAACAACATGGCAAGGTGTAGCACGCGCATCGCTTACTCCTTCCAGTCGGTCGAGGGTTTTTCCCACAGGTTGATACCGCCTTCAACGGCGTACTGGTCGATGGCCGCCAGTTCCTCGTCGGTGAACGCCAGGTTGTCGAGCGCGGCGACGTTCTCGGTGATCTGCTCGGGCCGGCTGGCACCGATCAGCGCCGAGGTCACCCGCGGGTCGCGCAGGGTCCAGGCCAGGGCCAACTGGGCCAGGCTCTGCCCGCGCTGGCGAGCAATCTCGTTCAGTGCGCGGGCACGGACGATGTTGGCTTCGGACAAATGTTCTGGCAGCAACGAACCGCCACCCGCGCGGTTGACCCGGGCGTCGGCAGGGATACCGTTCAGGTACTTGTCGCTGAGCAGGCCCTGGGCCAGCGCGGTGAACACGATCACCCCGGCGCCGACAGCGTCCGTGGTATCGAGCAAATCGCGCTCGATCCAGCGGTTGAACAGGTTATACGAAGGCTGGTGGATCAACAGCGGCACCTTCAGCGCTTGCAGCAGCGCCGCCATTTCAGCGGTTTTGCCGGCTGAGTAGGAGGAAATGCCGATGTACAGCGCTTTGCCCTGGCGAACGATATCGGCCAGGGCAATGGCGGTTTCTTCCAGCGGCGTGTCAGCATCGAAACGGTGTGAATAGAAGATGTCGACGTAGTCCAGCCCAAGGCGTGCCAGGCTCTGGTCGAGGCTGGCGATCAGGTATTTGCGCGAACTGCCGCCCTGCCCGTACGGCCCCGGCCACATGTCCCAGCCAGCCTTGCTGGAAATGATCAGCTCGTCGCGGTAACTGCGCAGGTCTTCGCGCAGCAACCGGCCGAAGTTGCTCTCTGCGCTGCCATAGGGCGGGCCGTAATTGTTGGCCAGGTCGAAATGGTTGATGCCGGCATCGAACGCGGTGTGCAGCAAGGCGCGTTGAGTCGCGATGGGGGTGGCGTCGCCAAAGTTGTGCCACAGGCCCAGCGACAAGGCCGGCAGCACCAGGCCGCTGCGGCCGACACGGCGGTAAGGCATACGCGCGTAGCGCTCGGGGTTGGCAGAATAGCTCATGGTTGGCCTCGATCGGCAAAGAATGGATTGGCCGGGCGCGACAGGCCCAGGTGTTCACGCAGGGTGCGGCCCTGGTAATGCCGACGGAACAGCCCACGGCGTTGCAATTCGGGCACCACCTGGCTGGCAAAATCCTCAAGGCCCAGCGGCAGGTGCGGTACCAGCACATTGAAACCATCGGCCGCACCGCCTTCGAACCAGGCTTGCAGTTCGTCGGCGATCTGCACCGGGGTGCCGATCAGGCTGTAGTGCCCTCGCCCACCCGCAATGCGCCGGCCGAGCTGGGCCAGGGTCAGGTGTTCGTTGCCGGCCAGCTCGGTCAGCAGTTGTTGGCGACTGCGCTGGCCGTCTTCGGTGGGCGGCAAGTCCGGCAGCGGGCCATCGAGCGGGTAGCCTGAAAGGTCGAAGTTACCGAGCATGCGCCCCAGCAGGCCAACCCCCACTTGCGGGTCGACCAGGGCCTGGAACGCCTCGTACTTGTCCTCGGCCTGCGCCTGGCTCTGCCCCACCACCACGAACACCCCGGGCATCACCTTGAGCGAATGCTCGCCCCGACCATGGCGCGCCAGGCGGCCCTTGAGGTCGGCATAGAAGGCCTGGGCGCGGGCCAGGCTCGGCTGCGCGGTAAACACCACTTCGGCGCTTTGCGCTGCCAGCTCGCGGCCGGTTTCGGACGAACCGGCCTGGACCAGTACCGGCCGGCCCTGCGGCGAGCGGGCCACGTTCAGGGGGCCTTTGACGCGAAAGTGTTCACCGGCATGGTCAAGGCTGCGGACGGCATGCGGGTGGTGGAACAGGCCGCTGGCCTTGTCGCGCACGAAGGCATCATCCGCCCAACTGTCCCACAAGCCCTGCACCACCTGCTGGAATTCCTGGGCCCGGGCATAGCGCTCGGCGTGCGGAATATGCCCCTGGCGGCCGAAGTTTCCTGCTTCGGCGGCGGCATCGGAGGTGACCAGGTTCCACCCGGCGCGCCCTGCCGACAAATGATCCAGTGAGGCGAACTTGCGTGCCACATGGTATGGCTCGTTGTAGCTGGTGGTGGCCGTGGCGATCAGGCCGATGCGCTCGGTGACTGCGCTCAGTGCCGACAATAATGTCAGCGGTTCGAAGTACACCGAGCGGGCGCTGTGGCTGGCCAATGGATCAGTAGGCGCAGCCACGCTGTCGGCGACGAACAGTGCGTCAAAGCAGGCCGCTTCGGCGATTTGCGCCGTGCGCCGGTAGCTGGCGAAATCCAGCGGGTCGGCTGGTACGTCCGGGTGACGCCAGGCGGCCACATGGTGACCGGTAGCCATGAGGAAGGCACCCAGGCTCATTTGGCGGGGCATATTGGTCTCCTTTTGCGCAATATCCATGCTCATGAAACTGCACATCACTCAATGAATTAGCAGGGCCCCTGTAGGAGCGGGTTCACCCGCGAACACCGGCGCAGCCGGTGCCATATCCCGCGTTACAAAGCCCTTCAGCCTTAAAAATCCTTGCGTACCTGCACACCGAAATAACGCCCGTCATCCCGCGGCACCGAGCGGTAGATGTAGTCGCCGCCACTGGCCAGCATCTGCGCGTACGACTTGTCGCCCAGGTTCTTGCCCAGCAGCGCCACGCGCCAGCCGTCGTTGTAGTCGGCCAAGGCAATGCTGGCGTTCCAGATGCCATAGGCGCCCTGTACGGTGTCCGGGTTCTGGTCGAGGCTGAACTGCACCGAATCCTGCCAGCTGTAGTCACTGCTCAGTTCCACATCCAGGCCGTTGTCCAGCGGGATCACATAGTCGGCGCGCAGGTAGGTTTTCCAGTCTGGGGTGAACGGCAAGCGCCCACCGTCGATGTTGCAGTTTGCCGCGGCACCCACCGGGCAGTTGAAGTGGTCTACGCGGGCCTTGGTGTAGGCCGCGGCAGCTGACAATTTCAAGCTGGAAGTCGCCTGGAAGCTGGCGTCCAGCTCCACGCCCTGGGTTTTGACCTTGCCGGCATTGACCAGGCGGGTGACCACCTGGTTGGCCACGGTGTCGTAGAAGTTGGCCTGGTAGTTGTCGTAATCGGTGTGGAACACCGCCAGGTTGGCACTCAGGCGTTGGTCCAGCGCAGTGCCTTTCAGGCCGATTTCGTAGGCGTCGGAGGTTTCCGGCTTGAGCGCTTCGGTGTCGCGCGGCTGCATGTTGAAAAACACGTTGTAGGCCGGGCCCTTGTAGCCACGCGAGTAGGTAACGTAGCCGGTCAGGTTGTCGGTGAAGTCGTATTGCAGGCCGGTGCGCCCGCTCCAGCCATCTTCGTCGACCGAGCCGGAGCTGGCCGTCGAGGGCTGGATGCCGGTGACCGCCGCAGCCGAGGTGGATACGCGGCGGTGGTCGTACTCCAGGTCATCGTGGGTCCAGCGCAAGCCGAAGATGGCACGCAAATCATCGGTGAAGTTGAAGGTGTTCTCACCGAACAAGGCGACACTGTCGTTGGTAGTGGAATAGTCGGCACGGCCGCTGTTGGCGACACCGCCGTTGACCGACAGGCGCTGGTAGGTCTCGTTGGACGTGCCGTGCATGTAGAAGGCACCCAGCACGTACTCGTTGAACTGCCCTTTCGGCGAGGTCAGGCGAAACTCCTGGCTGTACTGGTCGTAGTCCACCGTGCCTTTGTCGTGCGACGCCGTCACCGGGAGCAAGGCACGGCGATCACCGTCCTGGTACTGGGTGTTGTCCCAGCCGCGCCAAGCGCTAATCGAGGTCAGCGTGTAGTCACCCAGTTGCCAGTCCAACTGCGCCGAAAGCCCTTGGTTTTCGTCTTCGACATGGGTCTTGAAGTCGCTGTTGATGTCACGGTTGTGCGCGCTTGGTGTTACCGGGCGCAACTGGCTGGCAATGGCGGCACTGGCGCTGGTGACCACCCCGTTGGGCAAGGTGTCTTCGCCCTTCATGTAGTCGGCGATCAAGGTCAGGCGCAGGTCTTCACTGGGCTCGAACTCCAGCTTGCCGCGAGCACCCTTGCGTTCATAGCCATTGACGTCGTGGCCGTTGGCAACGTTCTCGACATTGCCGTCGTAGTCACCCCACAAGGTGCTCAGCGAGCCTTTCAGTTGCTCGTTCAGGCGCCCGCCGATACCAAAGCGCAGGCGGTTTTCATCGCCGCCGCCGAAGTGCGAGTAGTCCACATAGCCTTGGGTTTGTTCAGGGATCGCCTTGCTGACCACGTTGAGCACACCCGCCGAGGCGTTCTTGCCGAACAAGGTGCCCTGCGGGCCACGCAGTACTTCGATGCGCTCAAGGTCGAGCAGGTCAAGGGTCGACTGGCCCGGGCGACCGAAAACCACGCCATCCACCACCGTGGCCACCGTCGGCTCGACACCTGGGGATGTGGAAATGGTGCCAACGCCACGAATGAACAGTGATGTGTCCTTGTTGGAAGCGCCGGCACGGTAGTTGAGGGTGGGCACCTGCTGGACGATGCTGGCGACATTGTTGCGGTTGTCACGTTCCAGTTGCTCGCCATCGATGACCGACACCGCCACCGGTACTTCTTGCAGGGTGGCTTCGCGGCGGGTGGCGGTAACGGTTACCGCGCCCAGCGCAGTGGCTTGCGGGGCGCCCGCCTCGGCTGGCTCGGCGGCCTGCGCAGCCTGGCCGACAGCCGCCAGCAGAATGGCTGCAGCAAGCGGCCGACGTTGGGTAGCGGGGAATGGGAAACGGCTTTTGTACATGGTGCTCACTGCCTCGGGAAACCAGACCAGGCCCCTGCTTGCGGGGCCGACATGAAGTTGCTGGGGTTGTCTGGTCTCGCTCGTGCGAGTGGCAGGCGCTTGCCAACACCGGCGCTTGTTAGCGCTAACATCCGCAAGTATCAGAGGTGGCCGCTTAGCACGTCAAATACTTAAAAGTATGCTTTATATGCAATAAAGCTATTTGCCATGCTGTGTCTCGTTAGCGCTACCATCGCGCCATTTCCCCAGGAGGCAGCCCGGTGAGCCAAGCCAAGGATCCACCCCGCAAACGCCGTGGTGCAGGCCGAGTCACCCTGGCCGAAGTAGCGCGCGCAGCCGAGGTTTCGGCGATCAGCGTGTCACGCTACTTCAACCAGCCAGACCAGGTATCCCCGCCCTTGCGCGAGCGCATCGAGGCCGCTGTGCAGGCGTTGGGCTATGTGCCCAACCTGGTTGCTGGCGGCCTGGCCTCGGCGCGCGGGCGCATTGTGGGCATGGTGATCCCGAACATCTCCGGGCCGATCTTTGCCCAGACCATCCAGGCCTTCAGCGATACCCTCAGCCGGCATGGCTACCAACTGCTGCTGGCCTCCAGCTATTTCAGCGAGGCGCAAGAAGAAAGCGCCGTGCGCGCTTTTCTCGGCTGGTCGCCGGCGGCATTGGTGGTGACCAGCCACTTCCACAACCCGACCACCGAGAAGCTGCTGGCCGATGCCGATGTGCCAGTGGTGGAAATCTGGGACTACTGCCCGGATCGTGCGCCTGTGCAGGTAGGTTTCCTGCACCACCAGGTAGGCGTGCAGGCTTGCCGCTACTTGCTGGACAAGGGCTACCGGCGCATCGCCTTCGTGCAGAACAGTGCGCCCGGCGACCTCAGTGCCCTGGAGCGCCGCGATGGCTACATCGAGGCACTGGCTGAGCGCGGCCTGGAACCCTGGGTGTTCGTGCCTTCAGCCGACTGCGCGCCGTTCGAGGCGGGCAAGCAGGCCATGGACGCCTTGGTCCGCCGTGACCCGCGGCCCGAGGCGATCATCTTTGCCAACGACAACTTGGCTGCCGGCGCCCTGCTGGCGGGCCAGCGCGCCGGTTTGCGGCTGCCTGAAGACATGGCGATCGTCGGCTTTGGCGATTACCCCTTCGCCGAGATGCTGTTGCCCAGCCTGACCACCCTGCGGCCACCCTCGCGGGAAATTGGCGAGGTGGCGGCATTGCGGGTGCTGCAGCACCTGGGTGTGGCCGCGTGCGAGGGCGAGGTGCAGCGGCTGAACCTGTTGGCGTGTGAGTTGATTGCCCGCGAGAGCGGTTGAGAGACCTTTGGCGGCACACAGGTACTGCACAGGCCTAAAGTACAAGTTGTAGCGGTGGCAATTGACGCCACGCCCGCCCCATGCTCTCCTTATGCCTCACGTTCAGGTGCCCCCACAGGGGGTGAAACGGGAAACCGGTGCGTCGCAGGCCCTCATCAGGGCCGGACAATACCGGTGCTGCCCCCGCAACGGTAAGCGAGCGAAACGTCTGTACCACTGTGCCTTGTAGTGCGGCATGGGAAGGTGACGTTTTTCCAGGAGCCCTGCTCCTCCTCGCAAGCCCGGAGACCGGCCTGGCGTTCATGAACACCCCGCGGTGGGCGGGCGCTGTTGCATTCCCCTGGGTTTCCATGCCCGGGGCTGCCGCGCTTGCCCATTGCCCACAAAAAGCAGAGGAACGCGTCATGCCCGTCACCAGCACCAAGCCTCACAGCCTAGCCACCCCCGTTACCCTCAGCCAGCGCGTAGTCATCGCTGTCGGCGCCAGCCTGCTGGGCTTGTGCCTGGTGTACTTCGCCGGTTTCTCGCACATCGAGGCCGTGCACAACGCCGCCCACGACACCCGCCACAGCGCCGCCTTCCCCTGCCACTGAGTACCCCCGATGATTACGCGCATTGCCCGTACCGCGGGCTTCAGTGGGCTGCTTGCGGCCTTGTTGCTGACCTTGCTGCAAAGTTTCTGGGTCGCCCCGCTGATTCTTCAAGCGGAAACCTACGAGTCCTCGACCCCGGCCGCCCACCACGAACATGGCAGCGAAGCGCCTGCCCATGAACACAGCGCCGAAGCCTGGTCGCCGGAAGACGGCTGGCAACGTGTGCTGTCTACCACCGGTGGCAACCTGGTGGTGGCGGTCGGCTTCGCCCTCATCCTCGCCGCCCTGTACAGCCTGCGCGAGCCAACGCGCGCCGGCACTGGCGCCTTGTGGGGCCTGGCCGGCTTCGCCGTGTTCTGCCTGGCGCCAACCCTCGGCCTGCCGCCGGAATTGCCGGGTACCGCGGCTGCCGACCTGGGGCAACGCCAGGCCTGGTGGATCGGAACCGCCGGTGCCACCGCCCTGGGCCTGGCGTTGCTGGTGTTCGCCCGCCACTGGCTGCTGAAGGCGCTGGGCGCCGTGCTGCTGGTGATCCCCCATGTGATCGGTGCTCCGCAACCGGACGTGCACGAGAGCCTGGCCCCCGAAGCACTGGAAACCCAGTTCAAGGTGGCCTCGTGGCTGACCAATGCTGCCTTCTGGCTGGCCTTGGGGCTGCTCAGCGCGTGGCTGTTCCGCCGCTCCAGTCAGGCCTGATGCCGGCCTTCTACGCCGGTTTCGGCTGCCGCCGGGGTTGCCCGGCGGATACCCTGCAGCGCGTACTGTGCCAAGCCCTGGACAACCTGGACCTGGCACTGGCTGACCTGCGCGGCATCGCCAGCATCAGCCTGAAGGCCGACGAACCCGGCTTGCAGCAATTGGCCGAACGCCTCGGTTTGCCCCTTGTGCTGTACCATAGCGAGCAGTTGCAAGCTTACGAGCCACTACTCAGCCACCGCTCCGCCACCGCCTATGCCCACACGGGCTGCTGGGCCGTGGCCGAGAGCGCAGCGCTAGCCCTGGCCAGCCAACAGCCAGGCACGCCCCGACTGCTGCTGACTCGCCAGGTTCTGGGCCCGGCGACCCTCGCCCTGGCCTGCTGAACGTTTCATCCCTCTTTTTTTGCAAGGACACTCCATGACCGTCTACTTCATCGGCGCTGGCCCCGGCGACCCGGAACTGATCACGGTCAAAGGCCAACGGCTGATTCGCCAGTGCCCGGTGATCATCTTTGCCGGCTCGCTGGTGCCTGCCGCCGTGCTCGAAGGCCACCAGGCCGAAACGGTAATCAACAGTGCCGAGTTGCACCTGGAGCAGATCATTACGGCCATGCACCATGCCCACCAACAAGGCCAGGATGTGGCCCGGGTGCACAGCGGCGACCCCAGCCTGTACGGCGCGATCGGCGAGCAGATCCGCCACCTGCAGGCCTTGGGCATCGACTACCAGATTATTCCCGGGGTCACCGCCACGGCGGCCAGCGCTGCGTTGCTCGGCTGCGAACTGACCCTGCCTCAGGTCGCGCAGACGGTGATCCTCACCCGCTATGGCGACAGCTCGCCCATGCCGCCCGGCGAGCAACTGGGCGATTTGGCGCGCCATGGCAGCACGCTGGCGATTCACCTGGGGGTCAAGCACCTGTCGCGGATTGTCGACGAGTTGCTGCCGCACTACGGCGGGCACTGCCCGGTGGCGGTGGTGCACCGCGCCACCTGGCCGGACCAGGACTGGGTACGCGGCACGCTCGGCGACATCGTCGAGCGCGTGGCCGCCAAGGGTTTCCGCCGCACGGCGCTGATCCTGGTCGGCCACGTGCTGGGGGATACGCCGTTCGCCGAATCGGCCTTGTACCGCGCTGGCCACGCCCACCTGTATCGCCCTGGCGACTAAACGTTGCCAGCCTTGTCATTGGCGTAGCAGACTCCGGGTTCCCGCCTGCAAACAGGAGCCACGCCCATGCTGCAATTACGCCCCAACTGCGAATGCTGCGATACCGACCTGCCGGGTGACAGCCCCGACGCGCTGATCTGCTCCTTCGAATGTACGTTCTGCCGTAGCTGTGCCGAATCCCGCTTTCAAGGCCGCTGCCCGAACTGCAGTGGCCAGCTGGTAACTCGCCCAACGCGGGTCGGCCTGGCGCTCGCTAACAACCCCGCCTCGACCCTACGTGTAGACAAAGCCCACACCGCCTGCGCTTGACAGCCTCAAAACCCGGACATCACCGCTTTGACAGGGTGATGTTTTCCCGTTATTTGTAGGAATTTTCAACAGCAGGCCTGGGAACTATCAACACTTCTATACTCGGCATTACCAAACTTCGGGATTGGCCGTATCGTGCTGCGCTTCCGATTAACCCACTTGCAGACGTATTCCTGAGTGATCCAGGAAGCGGACCACATCCCGACAGGAGTTTCCCACATGACAACCGTGCTGATCGTCGACGACCATCCTATCGTCCGGCTTTCCCTGCGACTTCTGCTGGAGCGTGAGCGTTTTCATGTTGTCGGCGAAGTCGGCAACGGCAGCGAAGTAGCGCAGGTAGCCCGCGAACTGCGCCCGGACGTGGTCGTCCTGGACATCGGCCTGCCGGGCCTGGACGGCATGGAAGTGATCAAGCGCCTGCAATGCCTGGAGCCCGTACCGAAGATCATGGTGCTCACTGGCCAGGCCACCGACCTCTACGTGCGCCGCTGCCTGGATGCCGGTATCGGCGCCTTCGTCACCAAGGAAGAAGACCACGAAGCGCTGCTGTTCGCCCTCAAGGCCCTGGTCAAGGGCTACTCCACCTTCCCGCAGATGTCGGTCAACAGCAACTCGCTGGAGAGCGAACCGGTGCGCCTGAGCAGCCTTTCCAACCGGGAAATGGAAGTACTGCGGCGCCTGGCACGCGGCGAGAACAACAAGAACATTGGCACTTGCATGAACCTCAGCGCCAAGACCATCAGCACCTACCGGGGCCGCATCATGGAAAAGCTCAAGACCGAATCGCTGGTCGAAATGGTCGACCTGGCCAAACGTAACTGCGTCTACTGAGCACCCCTGCCATGAAACACCTGCTGGCGAGCGTTCTTTTGGCCATCGGCCTGGTCAATTCCACCGGGTTGCTGGCCAGCAGCGAACCTCGCCAACTGCTGGCCCGTTCGGCCAGCGCCGCTGCCCCGCTGGCACTGTCCAGCGACGACCGCCTGTGGCTGCAACGACACCAGCACCTGGTACTGGGCAGTTCACGCCCGGACTACCCGCCTTTCGAAATCAACATCAGCCCGCGTGACTACGAGGGCTTGAGCGCGGATTACGCCGGCATCATCGGCGAGCAGCTGGGCATCGACATCGAGGTGCGTCGCTTTGACAGCCGTCACGAAGCCATCACCGCCCTGCGCGAGGGCCGCATTGATCTGCTGGGCAGCTCCAACGCCTTCGAGGCAGCAGACGCCCAGCTCAGCCTCAGCACACCTTATGCCGACGACCTGCCTGTGATCGTCACCCGTGAAGGGCGCAGCTTGAAAAACACGCCTGACCTCGCCGGCCTGCGCCTGGCCATGGTCGATCACTACTTGCCGGCCAGCAGCGTGCGCAGCCTGTACCCCAAGGCACAACTGAGCCTGTACCGCTCGACCCTGGCCGGGCTTGCGGCCGTTGAACTGGGCGAGGCAGACGCCTACCTGGGTGACGCCATCAGCACCGACTTCATGATCGGAAAAAGTTTTCAAGGTACATTGAAAATCGACCACTTTTCCCCGGCTGCCCCCGAGGCCTTTGCCTTTGCGCTGGCAAGCGACAGCCTGCGCCTGCGCCAGTTGGTCGACAAGGCGCTGGCACGCATCAGCGAAAGCGAACGCCTGAACATCCTGCGCCGCTGGAGCAGCGGCAACACCAGCCTGCTGTTGCAGCGCCACCTTGCCGCCCTGAGTGACGAGGAAGAAACCTGGATTGCCGAGCACCCGACCGTCGACGTGCTGATCAACACCGCGCTGGCGCCGCTGACGTTCAACGATGCCCAACACAACCCCAGCGACATTACTCTCGACCTGCTGAAGCAGATCGGCTTACGCACAGGGCTGCAATTCAACGCCGTCGAAAGCACGTCCGCCCATGCCATGGTCGAACGCCTGAACCAAGGGGACGCACTGATGATTGGTGCCTTGGGCTACGGCGCCGACCGTTCGAAACAACTGCGCTACACCCGCCCGTACCTGGTCAGCCCAAGGGTACTGGTCACACGCAACGTCAATACGGCGCCCGCACAGGCCAAGGCTTTGGATGGACAGCGCATCGCTGTGGTAAGGGGCTCACCGCAACGCGCCGTCCTGCAGCAACGCTACCCGCAGGCCCGGCTGATAGAGGTGGATAACCCGCTGGGGCTGATGGAGGCCGTGGCCAATGACCGCGCCGACGTTGCCCTGAGCAGCCACATCAATGCCGCCTACTACATCAGCCATGTGTTCAAGGACCGCTTGCGCATCGCCAGCGTACTTGACGACGAGCCGGCCATTGCCGCCTTTGCCGTGGCTGCCGATCAACCCCAGCTACAGGCCATCCTCGACAAGGCATTGCTGAGCATTCCGCCCGAAGAGCTCGACCAACTGATCAACCGCTGGCGTACCAGCACCCTGGTCAGCGACAGCCCGTGGCGCGACTACCGCACCCTGGCTTTGCAGGTGCTGGTGCTGTCGGCGTTGCTGCTGGCCGGCGTGGTGTTCTGGAACAGCTACCTGCGCAAGCTGATCAACCAGCGCACCGAGGCCCAGCACGCGCTGCAAGCCCAGCTGGCGTTGAGCCGCGGCCTGCTCGAACAACTGCGCCAGGCCAAGGACGATGCCGAACAGGCCAGCCAGACCAAAAGCACCTTCCTGGCCACCATGAGCCATGAAATCCGCACCCCGATGAATGCCGTGATCGGCCTGCTGGAATTGGCCCTGGAAGACAGCCGTAGCGGGCGCAGCGATATCCAGACCCTGCAGACAGCCCACGACTCGGCGCTTGGCCTGCTCGAGCTGATTGGCGACATTCTCGATATTTCGCGGATCGAGTCCGGGCACATTACCCTGCAACCAACGCCTACCGACCTGCGCGAGCTGGTGCGTGCCACGCTGCGGGTATTCGAAGGCAACGCACAGGCCAAAGGCTTGTGCCTGCACGGCGAGCTGCCTGCAGAGCCGGTCTGGGTGCTGGCTGACCCGCTGCGGCTCAAGCAGGTGTTGTCCAACCTGATCAGCAACGCCATCAAATTCACCGACCGTGGCGAGGTACAGGCCAGCCTGCTGCTGCCAAAGGTTGCCGGCCATGACGCCCTGGCAATCGAACTGGACGTGCGCGACACCGGTATCGGCATCAGCCCTGCCGACCAGGCGCGCTTGTTCAGTGCCTTCGTCCAGGCCGACGGCCCAAGGGCACGCCAGGGTGCAGGCCTGGGCCTGGTCATCAGCCGTACTTTGGCGGAACTGATGGGCGGCACCTTGGACCTGCAGAGTGTCGAGGGCGTCGGCACCCGGGTGCAGGTCAGCCTGCAACTGCCCACTTGCGCAGCCCCGGCACAAGCCGAACAGGGGCAACCGGCACATGAAAGCAGCTGCGGCCCGCTGAACATCCTGATAGTCGATGATTACCCGGCCAACCTGCTATTGCTGGAACGGCAGCTGCATTCCCTGGGGCACCAGGTGACCCTGGCTGAAAACGGCGAAGTCGCCCTGGCTCACTGGCATGCCACGCGCTTCGACCTGGTGATCACCGATTGCAGCATGCCGGTCATGGACGGCCACGAACTCACCCGGCGCATTCGCCAGCTGGAGGGCGAACGCGGCCTGCCGGCCTGCCGAATTCTCGGTGTCACCGCCAACGCCCAGGCCGAGGAACGTACCCGCTGCCTGGCCAGCGGCATGGACGTGTGCCTGTTCAAGCCCATTGGCTTGCGCACCCTCAAGGCGCATCTGCCCGCGGCCCACTCCCAGCTGCCAGCGCCAGCAGCACGCCACAGCGGGTTTGACCTGGCCGAACTGCGCCACCTGACCCAGGACGACGAGCAACTGACGCGGCACCTGCTCGAGCAATTGTCGATCAGCGTTGACGAAGACCTGGCCGCCTTGCGTGCGCTGGCGGCAGACGCGCCTGATGAGGCCGTGCGTACCTTGGCCCACCGCATCAAGGGGGGGGCCAAGATGATCAGGGTGCGCACCGTGGTCAACGACTGCGAAGCCATCGAACACGCCCACGCGCAGGGCTTGCCGACGGTCGAGCAACGCGCATTGCTACAAGCCAGCCTGCAAGCCCTGCTTGACGAAATGCGCGATGCACTCAGTGCAATTGCAGCGTCGAACTGATCTGACTGATGGCGTCCACCACGTGCCGTGAGCCTTGCTGGATTTCCATGATCACCGTCCCGGCCTCGTTGGCCAGCGCCACCCCGTGACCGGTGCGGTTCAGGCTTGACTGCATACTGGCCACCGCCAGCAGCGACAGGTCGTGGTTCTGCCGCACTACATCGACAATCTCCAGGGTTGCCTTGCTGGTTCGCGCGGCCAGGTTACGCACCTCATCGGCGACCACGGCAAAGCCGCGCCCGTGTTCGCCGGCACGGGCGGCTTCGATGGCCGCATTCAGCGCCAGCAAGTTGGTCTGGTCGGCGATACCCCGAATAGTCAGCACAATTTGCCCGATTACATCCGACTGCTTGCTGACCGCATCGATGCTGCGTGCCGCGTCGTTAAGCTCGTGGGAAATCTGCTCGATGACCTGTACAGCCTGCTGCACCACCTCGGTGCCCTTGCGGGCGCACGCGTCGGTCTGCACCGAACTGGCATGGGCAGCATCGGCGGCGCTTTGCTGGGTACAGACCTGGTGAGTGATGTCGCTGGCGAACTTGACCACCTTGTAAAGGCGGCCCTTGCTGTCGAAGATCGGGTTGTAGGAGGCCTCCAGGTACACGGTCTGGCCTTGTTTGTTGACGCGCTCGAAGCGGTGCGAGTGGTATTCGCCACGGTTGAGCGAAGCCCAGAACTGGCGGTACTCGGCTGATTCGCGCTCATGCGCCAGGCAGAACAGACCATGGTGGCGACCCACCACTTCGTCGAGGCGGTAGCCCATGGTATCGAGGAAGTTCTGGTTGGCTTTGATCACCCGCCCTTGCGGGGTGAACTCGATCACCGCCATCGAGCGGCTGATGGCCTTGAGCAGGCTTTCGCTCTCGTGTTCCAGCACAACGCGTTGGCTGATGTCGGACGCCACCTTGATCACGCTGGTCACCTGGCGCTGCTCATCCAGTACCGGCATATAACTGGCTTCAAGCCAGACCTCACGGCCACCCTTGTCGACGCGCTCGAACGTACCGCTGATGGCCTTGCCCTGCCCCAGCTCGTGCCACAGTTGCTGGTACTCAGCGCTTTTTGCGTAGTCCGGTTCGCAGAACAGCCGGTGGTGCTTGCCGCGTAGCTCGTCGGCGCTGTAACCCATGGCCTGGCAGAAGCGCTCGTTGGCATCGAGGATGGTGCCGTCGGGGGCGAACTCGATCATGGCCATGGCGCGGCCGATGGCGGCCAGTTTGGCTTGTGCGTTAGCCAGGGCCTGGTGACTGCGTTGGATCTCGACCAAGTCGGACTTGCGATGGAAATCGAACATGACGCCAGGCTCCTTTATGCGCGGTTTTCTGAGCATAGATTGACTTGCGTATGTCGTTATTTTTGTAGCGCCTACAAGATCGAGCGCCGCCCGCGCGGCGCTTCGCGGGACAAGCCCGCTCCCACATTTGTTTCGGGCCAGCATTGCCTGTGCCAGGCGCGCGCGACCGCCTTGTTTGTACGACGCGATATCGAGACATGCGCCAAGGCGTTCGCGCAAATTTCACAGGAATAATTGGCCCGAAACAAATGTGGGAGCGGGCTTGTCCCGCGAAGCGCCGCGCGGGCGGCGCTCGATCTCATAGGCGCTGAAAATACATCGGCGAACACCTGGCCGCGCTCGATCTTACCCCCCTCAAGACGAACTCAAGAGCTCTCCCGCACCATCAACTCAAACCCCAGGTCCTGCTGCGCGTTGGCCACCCGCTTGCCATCCAGCAACGCCAGCAGCGCCTGCGCGGCGCCCCGACCAACGGCGGCCCGCGGCGTGCGGATCGAGGTAAGCCGCGGCACCATATGCGCCGAGGCCGGCAGGTCGTTGAAGCCGACCATGGCAACCTGGCGCGGCACTTCAACTCCTTGGCGCAACGCCTGCAGCACCGCGCCCTGGGCCAGGTCATCGTTACAGAAAAAGATGCCATCCACATCCGGCGCCTGCGCCATCAGCTGACTGAACAGCATGCTGCCCAAGGCAATCGACGAAGGCTCCGGCGCCAATACCTCCAGCTCGGTGGCCTGCATGCCGGCCTCGGCCAACGCCTGGCGGAAGCCTTCGGCACGCTGCATTACCCGTGGGTCGAGCTGCGCGGCAATGAACGCCAAGCGCTTGCGCCCACGCTCGATCAGGTGTCGGGCGGCGGCGCGACCGGCCTGCTGCTGTGAAAAGCCGACCGACAACGCCCCTGGCTCGCCATTGAGCTCCATCATGTGCACGCACGGCACGCCGCTGGCGGCCAGCATTTGCCGCGCCGCGTCGCTGCGTTCGAAACCGGTCAGCAACATGCCGCAGGGCTGGTAGGCCAGGTAGTTGCGGATCAGGTTCTCTTCTTCGGCAAGGTCATAGTGATAGTTGCCGATCAGCACTTCGAGCCCACGCGGGCGCATGACCTCGTGAATGGCTTCCAGTGTGTCGATGAACAGTTGGTTGGACAGCGACGGGATCAACACCACCACCGACTGGCTGCGTGCCGAGGCCAGCGCGCGCGCCGCCGGGTTTGCCACATAGCCCAGGCTCGCCGCAGCGGCGACGACCTTTTCCACCAGCTCCGGCGCAACCGTGCTGACCCCGCGCAAGGCGCGCGAAGCGGTAATCGGGGAAACCCCGGAAAGCCTGGCAACTTCAGCCAGGGTGGGACGACCTGTAGTACGGGAGCCGGTGCGGGACATGGATGTTGTAATTTTACTACTTGCAAGGAGAGGGAACGGCCACTAAGGTAGCGCTGTCTCAGGACGCAGGCAATGTAATCTTTGGTAGCAGCCACCACGCGCTCGCCACCAGGCGTCCATACTGCGTAAGGACAAGACCAATAACACCGGGGAGGTGGCTGTTCGTCGGCGACGAGACAGCGCTATCTCACCCCGCAGGAGGTACTGATGAATTCTCCCCTGTCCGCCATTGTGGTGATGGGCGTGGCCGGTTGCGGCAAAAGCTGCATCGGCGCTGCCATTGCTGCCAAAAGCGGCGGTCGCCTGATCGAAGGCGACGCTTTCCACCCTGCCGAAAACATCCGCAAGATGAGCGCTGGCATCCCCCTGGACGACAGTGACCGTGCCGGTTGGCTGGTGCGCCTGGGCGAAGAACTGCAAACCATCAGCCAAGCTGGCGAGCGCCCGATCCTCACCTGCTCGGCACTCAAGCGCCGCTACCGAGATACCCTGCGCGAGGCCATGCCTGGGCTGGTATTCGTGTTCCTCGAACTGACCCCTGCCGAAGCCGAAAAGCGCGTACTGGCCCGCCCGGGGCACTTCATGCCGGCCAGCCTGATCGACAGCCAGTTCGCAGCCCTGGAATCGCCACGCGGCGAACCACTGACCCTGGCGCTGGACGCGACCCAGCCCATGGACGCCCTGGCCGAAGCAGTGGACCGCTGGCTAAAGCGCTACGGTGAGCAGGGCCTGGCGCAAACCGCCTGACCCGGCGGTTTTCCGGCTCACCAAAGACAGCGCTACCCCGACCCGCCAACGCGGGCAAAGTTCCAAAAAGCTCCGCCCAAAACAACGATAAGACCGAGGCCTTCACACCATGTTCGGACTGGCTACTGATACCTTCCTGCTGCTCGACGCGCTGGTTACCATCGTCGGGCTGATCCTGCTGATCACCCATTTCAAGGTTCACCCTTTCGTCGCCCTTACCCTTGCGGCGGGTTTCCTGGGCCTGACCTCCGGCATGCCGGTGGCCAAGGTCATGAAATCGTTCCAGGACGGTTTTGGCGGCGTACTCGGCTTTGTCGGTATCGTGCTCGCCCTGGGCACCATGCTCGGCAAGCTGATGGCCGACTCCGGCGGTGCCGACCAGATCGCACAAACCCTGATCCGTGCCTTCGGCAAGAAGAACGTGCATTGGGCGATGATGTTCGCCGCCTTCCTGGTGGGCATCCCGCTGTTCTTCGAAATCGGCTTCGTGCTACTCATTCCGTTGGTGTTCATCGTCGCCCGGCGCTCTGGGGTATCACTGGTGAAAATCGGCATTCCGCTGCTGGCCGGCCTTTCTGTCGTCCACGGCCTGGTGCCACCACACCCGGGCCCGTTGCTGGCGATCGGCATTTTCCACGCCGACATCGGCAAGACCATCTTCTATGGCCTGATCGTGGCACTGCCCACCGCGATCATCGCCGGGCCGCTGTTCGGTAACTTCATTTCCCGCTACATCCCGGGCAACCCCTCGCAGGAGCTGATGGACCAGATCGCCAAGGAGTCCGACCAGGGCAACCTGCCGAGCTTCAGCATCACCCTGATCACCGTGCTGCTGCCGGTGGCATTGATGCTGCTGAAAACCTTCGCCGACGTGGTACTGCCTGCCGAGCACATCGTGCGCCAGTGGATGGACCTGATCGGCCACCCGATCACCGCCCTGCTCGCCGCCCTGCTGCTGGCCTTCTATACCTTTGGCTCGGCCCGTGGTTTCAACCGCCAGCAGATCATGAAAATGCTCGACCAGAGCCTGGCGCCGACCGCTGCCATCGTACTGATCGTCGGCGCTGGCGGTGGTTTCAAGCAGATGCTGGTGGACACTGGCGTGGGCAACGTGATCGGGCAGATGGCCGTGCAGGCCGAGATTTCGCCGATCATGCTGGCCTGGCTGGTGGCCGCAGTGATCCGCATCGCCACCGGCTCAGCCACGGTCGCGACCATTACCGGCGCGGGCATCGTTGCACCGGTGATCGACCTGGTGCCTGGGGTGAACCGTGAGCTGCTGGTGCTGGCCACCGGTGCCGGCTCGCTGATCCTGTCGCACGTGAACGACGCCGGCTTCTGGCTGGTGAAGCAGTACTTCAACATGACCGTGGCAGAAACCTTCAAGACCTGGAGCATGATGGAGACCATTCTTTCGGTGGTTGGCATCATCTTCATCATGTTGCTGTCAATGGTGGTGTGACCGTTGATCGGGGTGATGGCACCTTGACGTTTCGGGTGGGGCCGAAGGGAAATATAAGCCCTACCCGACGCAATGGAGACTGCCATGACCCGCTCAAGCATCCTGTTGATTGCCCTGCTCGCGTCACCGCTGGCGCTCGCCGCCGGCACCGGCCCGACCTACCCCGACGACCCGCACAGTAGCGCGCCGCAGCCCGGCGCGGACAGCACCCTGAACCCGATCGAGAAACCCATGCCCCGGGACACCGACCCGCGCATCAAGGGCAACGACCCGGACAGCCCGCCGGCGGAGCAGAATGACAATCGCGATCTGCCGGGCATGGATGGCAGTGGCTCGGAAGGAACTGGCCGGCAAGGTGACAGCGGCACGAGCACTGGCAACCCCTGACCGCCCCGCTCAACCCGCAAGGATTTTGCAATCCATGTAGGAGCGGGTTTACCCGCGAAAGCGCCGATGGCTCAAGCATCGCATTCGCGGGTAAACCCGCTCCTACACAAATGATTGACGGTTAATCACCACTGTCGCTTGTCAGGCCGCGTCAGCCCCAGCTTCTCGATGCGATAACGCAGCATGTCCCGCGACAACCCGAGCATCCGCGCCGACTTGGTCACATTCCAGTCCGTACGGTCCAGGGTCTTGCACACCAGGTCGCGTTCCATGTCCGGCAAGCTGGTACCCGGTTCCGGTTCATGCCGCGGCATTTCATATACAGTCGCTGTGGGCTGAGCCACCAGCGGCTCGTCCACCAAAGTCAGGCACAGGTTCAGCTGGTGCGCCTGCACCACCTCGTTCGGTGCCAGCAATACCGTCTGCTCCAGCATGTTACGCAGTTCGCGCACATTGCCGGGCCAGCTGTAACCCAGCATCAGGCTTTCCGCCTCGGCAGAAAAACGCAGGTTGGGCTTGCCATAACGTCGGCCATGGTGGGCCAGGAAGTGCCGCGCCAGCAGCAACACGTCCTGCCCGCGGGCATACAGGCGCGGCACCTTCAACGCAATGATGCGCAGGCGGAAGAACAGGTCGCGGCGGAACTTGCCCTGTTGCACCATCTGTTCAAGGTTGCAGTTGGTGGCACTGATCACCCGCAGGTCGACCTTGCGCTCCTTCACCGCACCAATGCGGCGGATGCTGCGGTCTTCCAGCAGCTTGAGCAGCTTGGCCTGCAGCACCAGGTCCATCTCGCCGATCTCATCGAGGAACAGCGTGCCCCCGTCGGCAGCCTCCACCAGGCCCACCCGACGCTCCTTGGCATCAGTAAAGGCGCCCTTTTCGTGACCAAACAGCTCGGCTTCCAGCAGGTTGGCCGGGATCGAGGCGCAGTTGAACTCGATGAACGGCCCTTTACTGCGCGAGCCGTCAAAATGCAGGGCACGCGCCACCAGCTCCTTGCCGGTACCGGTTTCGCCTTCTACCAGCACCGGGGGCAGGTCGTCACTGGCCATGCGCCGCTCGGCATCGAGCACCTGGCGCAGGGTGTGCTTGAGGGTGAGCATCGCCGGCGACTCGCCGATCAGCGCCTGCAACCCGGACTTCTGCGCCTCGCGCTCCTGATAGAACGACAGCGTGCGCTCCATGCGCTCTGCCGCCAGGGCCTTGTCCAGGGTCAGCTTGAGCTCGGCCAGCACGACCGGTTTGGTCAGGTAATGGAAGGCGCCCTCCTTCATCGCCTGCACGGCATCTTCGACGTTGCCGTAGCCGGTCATCATGATCACTTTCAGCTCCGGCGCCTGCGCCACCAAGGTGCGCAGCAGGTCGTGGCCGCTCATGCCCGGCAGCGAGTTGTCGGTCAGCACCGCATCGGGCTGGGCCCGTTTGATCTGCTCCAGCGCCAGTTCCGCGCTGTGGCACACGGTGACCTCGTAGCCCTTGAGGCTGAGGTAGGTACGAATGTTGTCGGCAAGGATTTCATCATCCTCGACTACCAGGATGCTGTGCTCCATGGTCCCCTCCCGCTGCGATATTGAATGTAAGGCTGACGCGGGTTCCTTCCTCTTCGCGGCTGCTCAGGCTGACCGAGCCGCCAAAACGCTCCATGATGCGTTTGACCAGGGCCAGGCCTACACCGAGGCCACCCTGCTTGGTCGTGAAGAACGGCTTGAACACCATCCGTTCCTGCTGTTGGCTCATGCCCTTGCCGGTGTCGGTAAGGACGAGTTCGGCACGCAGGCCCTCCTGTACAATGACCTGGGCATTGAGCGTGCCGCCCGCAGGCATGGCCTCCAGGGCATTGGAAAACAGGCTGTTGAGAATCTGCGTCAGCTGCAACGGCTGGCTGGCCACCCACTGCATGTCAGGCCCTTCGAAATGAAAGCGCACGCCGTTGCGCTCGATCTGCTGGGTAAAGGCCAGGTGGGTGTCCTCGATGGCTGCCACCAGGTCCACGGCCTCGGGTTCGTCGCTGACCGGGCGCAACGACACCAGCAGGTCGCGCACCCAGCGTGACATGCGGTCGACCTGGCTGATGATGTCGGTAATGTTCTTCTGCGCCGCGGGGTTGGCGATTTCCTGGGCCAGTTCGGCGCTGGAGCGGATGTTGGCCAGCGGGTTGCGCAGGCTGTGGGCGACTGCCGAGGACATTTCGCCCAGCGCCACGTAGGTTTCGCTGGCCACCAGCCGGTCCTGCTGCAGACGCAGCATGTGCGCCGCCCGGCGTACGATCCAGAACAAGCCAAAGTAGATCAGCGCACCGCCAACCAGGGTCGAAGCCCAGATCAGCACATAGCCACGCTGAATGCGACGGATCAGGTCCTGCGGTTCTTTGTAGATTTCCACCATGGCGAGCACCTGCTCGCCCTGGCTGTCGAACAGCGGAATATAGTTCTCGATGAACAGGTAGCGCGGTTCGCGCAAGAATTTTTGCTCTTCGCGGTCATCCTCGGCCTTGTGGTAGCTGGCCGACACAGCCTTGCGCGAACGGAAAGCGCGGTCCAGGTCGCCATCGGCTTCGATGCGCTGGCCGATCAGCTGCGGGTTGGTCGACCAGACAATGCTGCGATCGCGGGCATAGACATTGGCGAGCAAGGTATCCGGCAGGTGCTCGACATGGTCGAGGAATTCCACCCGGGTCGATTCGGCCAGCTGCGGGGAGAACTGCAGGTGCTGCAGGTCCAGGCGCGGGTCGAGCAGCTCACCCATGGTGGTGCCCGGCGGCAGTTGCGAATGGCGCACTTCGGCCTGGGCCATGGCCTGGATGAACTGTGCAGTGAGCATGGCATCGCGCTGCACGCTGTCGCGCACCACGAAGCGGGTCGACACGTAACCCAGGCCGCCGGCTACCGAGGCAATAATCAACAGGCTGATGACCGAAAACCAGCGCAGCAGGTTGAATTCGCGCAATGGAACGGCCAGACCGCTGGTGGTCGCGCTGGCCTTGTCGGGCACTTCGTTTTCCAGCATCTGCATCGCGTGGTTCCCGCGCAGGGCGTGCGTTCAGAACTGCATCAAGGTCAGCCGCAAGCGGCTTTTGACAGCAATCCACCTGTGCAGCCGCAGCTGCCATTTGTCGCGTGTTTCGCTCTACAGATCACACTGCAAAAACTCAGCCATTCAAATCAATACGTTATTTTTCAATGCGTTATCGTATTCTTTTAAACATCGCCTGAGGAACTTGCCCCACATGTGGGTAATTGTCACCCAACATGCTGTAAATCTATGTATATCAATAGTTTATGGTTTGTTATTAATCACAATTATGAAGAGCCAGCCAGGCGGAAAGTCAACGAGACCCGCGTGCCGTGGCCCTCACTGCTGCTGAGCCGGACCGTGCCACCGAAACGCTCCATGATACGTTTCACCAGCACCAGCCCCACGCCCAGCCCGCCTTGCTTGGTGGTAAAGAACGGCCGGAAGGCCATTCGCAGCTGCTCTTCGTTCATGCCCTTGCCATTATCCGACAGACGCAGGGTCAGGCAGCGCCGATTGTGGCGCACTACCTCGACACGCAACCGCCCACTTTCCTCCATCGATTCCAGGGCGTTGGCGATCAAGCTGCTGAACACCTGGCGCAGTAACGCCGGATGCCCCAGTACCTGCACGGCCGGTAACGGTTGCAGGTCAAGGGTTACCCCGCCGCGTGCCAGTGGCACTGCGTAGCTCTGCAGGCATTCCTGCAATGCCTGGGGCAGGTCCACCGCCACGGCCTCATCGTTCAGCGGGCGCAGCGACTGCAGCATCTGGCGAATCCACAGGGACATGCGATCGACCTGGCTGATAATATCGTTGACCTGGCGTTGTGCTGGGCCTTCATCGAACGCCTGAGCCAGCTCTGCACTGGAGCGGATGCTGGCCAGCGGGTTGCGCAAGCTGTGGGCCACGGCCGATGACACTTCACCCAGTGCCACGTAGGTTTCGCTGCTGATCAGGCGCTTCTGCTGCACCTTCAGCAAGCGTGCGGCGCGGTGCATGATGCCGTACAGGCCGATATACACCAGTGCAGCGCCGACGGTGATCGCCAGCCAGATCAGGATCAGCCCGTGTTCGATGCGCACGATCAGATCATGGGGTTCTTTGTAGATCTCGACCATGGCCGTAACGTGCTCACCCTCGGCGTCGAACAGCGGTATGTAGTTTTCGATGAACAGTTGCTCGGGCGGAGTAATGAACTTCTGCTCGGCGCGGGCCTGTTCAAAGTTGTGGTAGCTGGCCGAAACCCGCATCTTGTACTCGAACGCCTGGTCCAGGTCGTCGTCGCCCTCGATCAGCTTGCCGACCAACGCCGGGTTACTGGACCAGATCACGGTGCGGTCCGGGGCATAGATGTTGGCCAGCAGCATGTCGGGCAAGTGGGCGATATGGTCGAGGAATTCGCCCCGGGCCTTGCGCCGGGCATCCGGGTCGACATCGGGCAGGTTCGCGCGGTCGGTACGCGGGTCGAGCAGTTCACCCATAGTACGCAGGTTGGGGATCGACACATGGCGCACTTCGGCGTCGGCAATGGAAGTGATGAATTGGGCCGTGAGCAAGGCATCGCGCTCGACGCTTTCGTCGATGATGAAGCGACTGGAAATCAGCCCCAGCCCTGCGGCCACCGAAAGAATGATGGCCAGGCTGACCCAGGCATACCAGCGCAGCAGGTTGAAAGGCTTGCGCGGGGCGGCCAGCTCGCTACCGGCAGGCACGTCAATAGCGTCGGAACGAGGGGCGAGGTCCATGGCGGACTCCACAGCTGGGCACCTTCAGAAGGTTATAGCCCAGAGATGGGGAAACCATAGTGCTAAATTGATAGCATCCGCCGAAGGGTCATGCCTGAACTGAAGGCGCTCCTACACGGGATCGCGTACATGCTGACGGACACTTACAGCGGTGAATCATCCGCCAGCCCCTGCAACTTGCGGTACTCGCGCAACACCGTGGGCACATAGCGCCGGGTCTCGGCAAACGGCGGTACCGCGCCCCGCCGCAGCACGGCTTCCGGGCCGGCGTTGTAGGCGGCCACGGCCAGCGTGATGTCATTGTCGAACAGGGTAAGCATCTGTTTGATGTAGCGTGCCCCGCCCTGCACGTTGTCTTCCGGGTCGAGGCGGTCTTCCACACCCATTTCGCGGGCGGTATCCGGCATCAATTGCATCAACCCCACCGCCCCCGCCCGCGAGCGGGCCTTGGGGTTGTAGCCAGACTCGGCCTTGATCAACGCATGCAACAGCGCCGGTGGCACATTGTGGATACGTGCCGCAGTGGCGACCACTTCGGCGTACGGCCGGCCAGTGATCATCTGCGCATTGACCGGCCCGCCCTGGGCCAGCGGTTCGTTGATCACTTTTTGATAATGCCGCCCGGGTCGATGAACGTTGGTCAGTACGTAGCCACCCTTGGCATCGATCGAGATGTACACATCGGCCTGGGCAATACCTGCCGCCAGCCACAGCAAACCAAGGATGAGTCCACGCATGTCGGTCGCCTCTTCGTCGTGGCCCCCGATGTGGGGGAAATGCCCCGGAAAACCCAAGGACCATGACCACGACGCAAGCACTGTGCCGCTTCCTGCGCCGCATGGCGCAAGGCCCCGAGGCAGACGTGCACGGCTGTTGCATGGTGCAGGGCAACCCGTGTCCCCATGCAGTGGAGGGCTTCACCATGCAGCGCAGATCCAACCCGCAACGTGGCTTCACCCTGCTCGAACTTCTGGTGGTACTGGTGGTGCTCGGCCTGCTGGCCGGCATCGTAGCGCCCAAGTACTTCAGCCAACTGGGCCGCTCCGAGGCCAAGGTGGCGCGGGCGCAGATCGAGGGGCTGAGCAAGGCCCTGGACCTGTACCGCCTGGAGGTCGGCCACTATCCGAACAGTGAACAAGGCCTGCAGGCCCTGGTGATCGCCCCCAGCGGTGAAGCCCGCTGGACCGGGCCCTATCTGCAGAAGGCTGTGCCGCAGGACCCGTGGGGCCGCCCGTACATCTACCGGCAGCCTGGCGAGAACGGCGGCGAATACGACCTGCTGTCGATGGGCAAGGACGGCCAGCCCGGTGGCGATGGCGAAAACGCTGAAATCACCAGTTGGCAGTAAGGAGAGCGGCCATGCGCTACAGCCTCAAGGCCCTGGGTAGGCAGGGTGTGGTGCAATTACAGATCGACGCCGAGGACGCCGAGCAGGCGCGCCGCCAGGCTGAAGACCAGGGCCTGCGCGTGCTCAGCCTGCGCGGCAGCGGCGGCACCTTGCGCGGTATGGCCTGGCGCCGCGAGGCGGCCTTCGACCTGGTGCTGTTCAGCCAGGAGCTGTCGACCTTGCTCAATGCCGGCCTGCCACTGATCGACGCGCTGGAAAGCCTGGCAGAGAAAGCCCCTGCGCCAGCAACGCGCAAGGTGCTGGCCGAACTGGTCCGCCAGCTGTACGAAGGCCGCTCGCTGTCCCAGACCCTGGGCCAGCAACCGCGGGTATTCCCGCCGCTGTACGTAGCGTTGGTGCAGTCCAGCGAACGCACCGGGGCGCTAGGTGATGCCCTCGCCCGCTACATCAGCTACCGCCAGCGCCTGGACCTGGTCCGGCAGAAGCTGGTGGGTGCGTCGGTGTACCCGTTGTTGCTGTTGCTGGTGGGCGGTGGCGTGGTGCTGTTCCTGCTTGGCTATGTGGTACCGCGCTTCAGCCAGGTATTCGAAGGCATGGGTACCGAACTGCCCTGGCTTTCACGGGTACTGATGCAAATCGGCCTGTTCCTGCATGCCGAGCAACTGCCACTGGCGCTGGGCACTGTAGGCGGGGTCACGGCGCTGTGGCTGCTGCGCCGCCACCCACGGGTGCGGCACTGGGCGTCCTGCCAGTTGCGGCGCCTGCCGGCACTGCACCAGCGCCTGATGATGTACGAGTTGGCGCGCTTTTACCGGTCGCTGGGTATTCTGCTGCAAGGCGGTATTCCCATCCTTACCGCCATGGGCATGGCCCGCGGCCTGCTCGGCAGCGCGGCGGCACAGGGCCTGGCGCAAGCCAGCCAGCGGGTCGGCGAGGGCCTGCCGCTGTCCGATGCGCTGGAAGCCGGGAAACTGATCACACCGGTGTCGCTACGCCTGCTGCGGGCCGGCGAGCAATCCGGCAACCTGGGCGAGATGCTGGAGCGCTGCGCCGACTTCCACGATCAGGAAATCGGCCGCTGGGTGGAATGGTTCGTCAAACTGTTCGAACCGATGCTGATGACGTTCATCGGCCTGCTGATCGGCCTGATCGTGATCCTCATGTACATGCCGATCTTCGAACTGGCCTCAAGCATTCACTGAATCGCCAGGCCCAGGCTTTCACGCAGGGTAGTGCCCTCGTAGGCGGTGCGGTACACCCCGCGCTCCTGCAGCAACGGCACCACTTGCTCGGTAAAGCGGCGGAACTGCCCTGGGTGGCCAATGTAGATATTGAAGCCATCCAGCGCCCGTGCTTCAAACCACTCGGCCATTTTGGCCGCTACAGACGCTGGCGAGCCGACAAAGGCACCCGGGCGCAACTGGCGCCCGAACTCCACCGCCTGGCGCAAGCTGAAGCCCTGTTCTCGCGCCTGGTCGGCAATGCGCTTGGCGTTGGTAAAGAAGCTGCTGCGCGCATGCTCCAGGCTTTCCTGGGGGAACGGTGCGTCAAGGTCGTACTGGCTGAAGTCGTGCCAGCCGAAGTTGCGCCCGAACTCCTTCAGCGCCAGTTCGAAGCTGTGGTCCTGCTGGTGATAATGGCGTTCGATCTCGCGGGCGTGTTCATCGGTGTCGCCGACGTATATCTCAGCCCCCGGCAGCACCAGCAGTTGCTCGGGGTCGCGCCCCAACCGCGCGGCACGGCCCTTTACATCACGGTAGAACGCCTGGCCCTGCTCGATGCTGGCGGCATGCGTGAAGATCACATCCGCCGTGGCCGCCCCCAATTCGCGCCCTTGTTGCGAGTCGCCGGCCTGGAAGATCACCGGCTGGCCTTGAGGGGAGCGCTGGATGTTCAGCGGCCCCACCACCGAAAAGTGTTCGCCCTTGTGGTTCAGCGCGTGCATGCGGCTGGGGTCGAGGAACTGCCCGGTGGCACGGTTGCGCGGGAACGCGCCGTCTTCATAGGACTGCCACAGGCCTTGCACCACCGCTACGTGCTCCTGGGCACGGGCATAACGGGTGTCGTAGTCGTAATGTTCGTCGCGGCCATAGTTGCCGGCCGTGCCGGCATCACCACTGGTAACCACGTTCCAGCCGGCGCGGCCCTTGCTTATCAGGTCCAGCGAGGCCAGGCGCCGGGCCACGTTGAAGGGCTCGTTGTAGGAGGTGGTCAAGGTGCCAACCAGGCCGATATGGCGGGTGGTTACTGCCAGTGCCGAAAGCAGGGTCAGTGGCTCCAGGCGGTTAAGGTAGTGGGACGGCGAGCCCGGGGTGATGTACTGGCTGTCGACGATGAACATCAGGTCGAACAGCGCTGCCTCGGCCTGGCGGGCGATGTCGATGTACCAGTCGATATTGACGCTGGCATCGGCCGGCAGCTCCGGGTCGAGCCACAGGTTGTGCCGGCCGGGGCCGCCGCAGCCCATGGTCAGGGCGCCGAGCTTGATCTTGCGGGGGGTCATGTACAGTTCCTCAAAAGGGTTGTCGCCTGTACCGGCCTATTCGCGGGTAAACCCGCTCCTACAACGGTCGCAAGGTTTTCCACTTCCCTTGTAGGAGCGAATAGGCCGGCACAGGAAAACTCAATGCTCGAACGCCGCCGCGAACGAGGTATCGAACAGGCTCGCCGCCGGGTAGGCCTTGATCAGCCCCAGCCCGGCAAAAAAGTCCACGGTCTTCTGCGCCTCTACGATCACCTGCGGGTCCAGCGGCGCCACATCGGTACGCGCACGGGCAAACCAGGCACGGGCTATGTCGCGGTCGGCCCGGGTGCGCTTGGCCCAGGCATCGGCATAGGCTTCGGTATGCGCCGGGTCGTTCAGGGTCCAGTCACGGGCCTTTTTCAGGCGTTGCAGGAAGTCGCTGATCTGTGCCCGTTTGGCCTCCAGCGCCTTGGCATTGGCCACCACAAAGCTCTGCGCCGGGATCAGCCCTTCGGCCGTTGCCAACACCCGCGCCCCTTGGCGCTCCTGCTGGGTGACGTAGGGTTCCCAAGTGGCAATCACGTCAACCGAACCCCCATCCAGCGCATGCGAGGCGTCCAGGGCGCTGAGGTAACGCAACTCCAGGGCATCACGCGGCACGGCGGCCTTGTCCAGCGCGCTGAACAGCAACTGCTGGCTCCACGAGCCCTTCCAGATCGCTGCACGTTTGCCGCGCAGGTCTTCCAGGCTGTGAATGTTCGAGTCCTTGCGCGCCAGGATGGCCACGCCATCGAGGTTCTGCCGGCTGACCGCGATCACCTTGATCGGCGCGCCCAGGGCACCCAGAAACAACGGCGGGGCATCGCCCAGCAGGCCGATGTCCAGGCTGCCCACGTTCAGTGCCTCGGCTACCGGCGAGCCTGCCGTGAACTGCTTCCACTCCAGGGTATACGGCAGGTCGTCGAGTACACCGGCCGCCTCCATTACGGCACGGGCATTGAAGCTCTGGTCGCCGACCACCAGGGTTTGTGCAGCGGCAGCCAGGCTGAGGGTGCTGGCCAGCACACCGGCGGCCAATTGCTTGAGGTATCGCACGTACGTCTCCAGGTACCGTCGGGTACATAAGGCCGATCCGCGCGTGCGGTCTCGTAGGTTGTGCACCTATTTGAAAACAGATCAGCACATCTGTAAATGCAATTTATGCATATTAGCTTATGCCTATTTTTACTTTTGAGAATATTCAGTGCGTTTGCTAGGGTTAGGTAAAACCGTCAGCCGAGCCTGAACCATGAGCCACCCCCTACGCTTCGCGCGCTTGCGCCATTTCATCGATGCGCTGTCACACCTGCTGGACCAGGAAACCGACGAAGCCACGCTGCTCGACCAAGGCCAGGGCCTGCTGCGCAGCCTGGTCGCGCATGACGACTGGTTGCCCGAAGCGCTGGCCCAGCCGGACCCGGCCCGCTACCAGCAATACCTGTTGCACTGCGATTCGCGCCAGCGCTTTTCCATCGTCAGTTTCGTCTGGGGCCCAGGCCAGCAGACGCCAATCCACGACCACCGGGTGTGGGGCCTGATCGGCATGCTGCGCGGCGCCGAGTATTCGCAAGGCTTTGCCCGTAGCGAGCAAGGCGCCTTGCTGCCACAGGGCGGACGGGTGCGTATCGAGCCCGGCCATGTCGAGGCGGTTTCGCCGCGCATTGGCGATATCCACCAGGTCAGCAATGCCTTTGATGACCAGGTGTCGATCAGCATTCACGTGTATGGCGCCAATATCGGCGCGGTCAGCCGGGCGGTGTACCTGCCCGACGGCACCGAAAAACCGTTCATTTCCGGCTATTCCAACAGCCATTTGCCCAATATCTGGGACCTGTCCAAAGAGAACCCTGCCCCATGAGCACCGTTGCCATCCGCTCCTACCATGACATTCGCCGGGCCCTGCTGGCCCATGAAGAACTGGCGCTGATCGATGTGCGCGAAGAAGACCCGTTCGCCCAGGACCACCCCTTGTTTGCCGCCAATATCCCGTTTTCGAAACTGGAGCTGGAGGTGTTCGCCCGCGTGCCGCGGCGTGACACCGCCATCACCGTGTATGACGACGGCGAAGGCCTGGCGGCCCAGGCCGCCAAGCGCCTGCTAACCCTTGGTTATAACGATGTTGCCTTGCTCGAAGGTGGTCTGGCCGGCTGGCGCACAGCCGGTGGCGAGCTGTTCCGCGACGTCAACGTGCCAAGCAAGGCGTTCGGCGAGCTGGTCGAAAGTGTACGCCACACCCCGTCGCTGGCCGCCGAGCAGGTGCAGGCGCTGCTGGATGCCAAGGCCGACGTGGTGGTGCTGGATGCGCGCCGCTTCGACGAGTACCAGACCATGAGTATTCCAGGTGGCATCAGTGTGCCGGGGGCCGAGCTGGTGTTGCGGGTAGCCGAGCTGGCACCCGACCCGGCCACCCAGGTAATCGTCAACTGCGCCGGGCGTACCCGCAGCATCATCGGCACCCAGTCGCTGGTCAATGCCGGCATCCCTAACCCGGTGGCAGCCCTGCGCAACGGCACCATTGGCTGGACCCTGGCCGGGCAAACCCTGGCCCACGGCCAGGCGCGCCGTTTCAGTGCCGTCACCGACAGCACCCGAGCCGATGCCGCAACGCGGGCGCGCCAGGTTGCCGACCGCGCTGGCGTGGCCCGGCTTGAGCGTGAAGGCCTGGCTGGCTGGCAGGCCGATGCCAGCCGCACCACCTACCTGTTCGATGTCCGCACGCCTGAGGAATTTGCCCAAGGCCACCTGCCCGGCAGCCGCAGCGTGCCTGGCGGGCAACTGGTGCAGGAAACCGACCATGTGGCCAGCGTGCGCGGGGCGCGCATTGTGCTGGTGGACGACGACGGCGTACGGGCCAACATGAGTGCGTCATGGCTGGCACAACTGGGCTGGCAGGTGGCGGTGCTGGATGGCCTGGTGGCGGCAGACTTCAGTGAAGCCGGTGAGTGGCAGGCACCGCAGCCGGCGTTGCCGGCAGTGACCGAGATCGGCGTCGAGCAACTGGCGAGCTGGCTGCAGGCACCAGGTACAGTGGTGCTGGACTTCACCAGCAGTGCCAACTATGTGCAACGGCATATACCCGGGGCGCACTGGGCTATTCGTGCGCAATTGCCGCAAGTGCTGGAAAAACTGCCGGTTGCCGAGCGATATGTGCTGACCTGTGGCAGCAGCTTGCTGGCCCGTTTTGCGGCGGTGGACTTGCAGTCGCTTACGCAAACCCCGGTGTATGTGCTGGAAGGCGGGACGGCGCGCTGGGTTGCTGCGGGTCAAGGGTTGGAAAGCGGCGAAACCCGCCTTGCCGTGCCGCGCACCGACCGTTATCGCAGGCCCTATGAAGGGACAGATAACCCGCGTGAGGCCATGCAGGGGTATCTGGATTGGGAGTTCGGGCTGATTGCCCAGTTGGAGCGTGATGGGACCCATGGGTTCAGGGTGCTGGGCTGAGAAAACTTGTTAGGGCATCCAGGTGCATGCCTCGGTATTTGAGGTGGTGCACAGATCGAGCGCCGCCCGCGCGGCGCTTCGCGGCACAAGGCCGCTCCCACATCTGTTTCGGGCCAGTTTCTTCTGTGAGATCACCTGCGCCCGCCTTGCTTGTTCCACTCGATATCGGCTGTGCCACTGCTCTTCATCGATGTCCAGCCATGCACCCAGGGTGCGCGCGCCAAAGGCACAGGAATAATTGGCCCGAAACAGATGTGGGAGCGGCCTTGTGCCGCGAAGCGCCGCGCGGGCGGCGCTCGATCTCACCAGCGCTGAAAATGTCATGACAAGCACCTCCCGGCCTCCCCCCACCCAACCATGCCTCCAATCAATGATTGCCCCACACATATCATTCAGCGTGATATTAACCTTCGCCCCGTTCGATTCGTGCCTCACGCGCAACACACTCACACTCCGCCCACTACTAATACATTGGCGGAGTTCTCCATGGAACAATCTCTCAAACCCTTGCGCTTCCCCCTCGCTGCCCTGGCAGTGGTGGTGATCAGCGCTTGCGGTCGAACCCCAGACGCCGTGCAGGCTCCCGCCGCGCCCAAGGTCACCGTGGCCAAGGTGATCGAGCAACCGATCAACGAATGGGACGAATTCACCGGCCGCCTCGAAGCCCCGGAAACCGTCGAAGTGCGCCCACGGGTCTCGGGCCAGATCGACCAGGTAGCCTTCACTGAGGGCGCCCAGGTCAGGAAAGGCGACCTGCTGTTCCAGATCGACCCGCGCCCGTTCCAGGCTGACGTGCGCCGCCTCGAAGCCCAGCTGCAACAGGCCAAGGCCACCGCCATCCGCAGCGCCAACGAAGCCCGCCGTGGCGAGCGCCTGCGTGACAGCAATGCCATTTCCGCCGAACTGGCCGAATCGCGCAGCAGCGCTGCCGCCGAAGCCCGGGCCGGGGTCGATGCGATCCAGGCACAGCTCGACCTGGCCCGCCTGAACCTCAGCTTCACCCGCGTCACCGCCCCCATCAGCGGCCGGGTCAGCCGCGCCGAGTTCACCGCAGGCAACATCGTCAGTGCCGATGTCACCCCGCTGACCAGTGTGGTCTCCACCGACAAGGTCTACGCCTACTTCGATGCCGACGAGCGCGTGTATCTCAAGTACACCCAGCTGGCTCGCGAAGGCCAGCGTGGCCAGAGCACCCCGGTGTACCTGGGCCTGACCAACGAAACCGGCAACCCGCACCTGGGCCAGATGAACTTCGTCGATAACCAGGTCAACCCGCGCACCGGCACCATCCGTGGGCGTGCGGTGTTCGACAACCGCGACGGCCAGTTCACCCCGGGCCTGTATGCGCGCCTGAAGCTGGTCGGCAGCGCCCAGTACGACGCCGTGCTGATCAACGACGAAGCCGTGGGCACCGACCTTGGCAAGAAGTTCGTGCTGGTCATGGACAAGGACAACAAGGCGGCCTACCGCGCCGTAGAGCTGGGGCCGAAGCTGGAAGGCCTGCGCATCGTGCGCAGCGGCCTGGGCAAGGACGACCGCATCGTGGTCAAGGGCCTGCAGCGCGTGCGCCCTGGTTCACCGGTCACCCCGGAAGAAACTGCCATGGCCAGCGAACAGACCCTCGCCGCCCTCGCCCAGCAGCGCCAGGCCTTGGAGGCCAGCAACCCGGCGCCGAAGGTGGCGGGCAACAATGTGAAAGTCGCCAGCGCCCAGGCGCCACGCGGTTAAGGGACCACACCGATGAACTTCTCGAAATTCTTCATTACCCGGCCGATCTTCGCCGCGGTGCTGTCACTGGTGCTGCTGATTGCGGGGTCGATCTCGCTGTTCCAGCTGCCGATCAGCGAATACCCCGAAGTGGTACCGCCCACCGTGGTGGTGCGCGCCAACTTCCCGGGTGCCAACCCCAAGGTCATCGGCGAAACCGTTGCCGCGCCACTGGAACAGGCCATTACCGGCGTGGAGAACATGCTGTACATGTCCTCACAGTCTACCGCTGACGGCAAGCTGACGCTGACCATCACCTTCGCGTTGGGTACCGACCTGGACAACGCCCAGGTGCAGGTGCAGAACCGCGTCACCCGTACCCAGCCCAAGCTGCCCGAGGAAGTGACCCGTATCGGTATCACCGTCGATAAGGCCTCGCCCGACCTGACCATGGTCGTGCACCTGACCTCGCCGGACAACCGCTACGACATGCTCTACCTGTCCAACTACGCCATCCTCAACATCAAGGACGAGCTGGCACGCCTGGGCGGCGTCGGCGACGTGCAGCTGTTCGGCATGGGCGACTACTCGCTGCGCGTGTGGCTGGACCCCAACAAGACCGCTTCGCGCAACCTGACCGCCAGCGACGTGGTGGCCGCGATCCGCGAGCAGAACCGCCAGGTCGCCGCCGGCCAGCTGGGCGCGCCGCCCGCCCCCGGCTCGACCAGCTTCCAGCTGTCGATCAACACCCAGGGCCGGCTGGTCAACGAGGAAGAGTTCGAAAACATCATCATCCGCGCCGGTGCCGATGGCGAAATCACTCGCCTGAAAGACATCGCCCGGGTCGAACTCGGCTCCAGCCAGTACGCCTTGCGCTCGCTGCTGAACAACCAGCCAGCGGTGGCCATTCCTATCTTCCAGCGCCCAGGCTCCAACGCCATCGAAATCTCCGACGAAGTGCGGGCAAAAATGGCCGAGCTGAAGAAGGACTTCCCCGAAGGCATGGACTACAGCATCGTCTATGACCCGACCGTGTTCGTCCGCGGTTCCATTGAGGCGGTGGTACATACCCTGTTCGAAGCCCTGGTGCTGGTGGTGCTGGTCGTCATCCTGTTCCTGCAGACCTGGCGCGCCTCGATCATCCCGCTGATGGCCGTGCCGGTATCGCTGATCGGTACCTTTGCGGTGATGCACCTGTTCGGCTTCTCGCTCAACGCGCTGTCCTTGTTCGGCCTGGTATTGGCCATCGGTATCGTGGTGGACGACGCCATCGTCGTGGTGGAGAACGTCGAACGTAACATCGGGCTTGGCCTCAAACCGATGGAAGCGACGCAGAAAGCCATGAGTGAAGTGACCGGGCCCATCATCGCCACCGCGCTGGTGCTGTGCGCCGTGTTCGTGCCTGCTGCGTTCATTTCCGGCCTGACCGGGCAGTTCTACAAGCAGTTCGCCCTGACCATCGCCATTTCCACGGTGATCTCGGCGTTCAACTCGCTGACCCTGTCGCCCGCCCTGGCTGCGGTGCTGCTCAAGGACCACCACGCACCCAAGGACCGTTTCTCGCGGGTTCTGGAAAAACTGCTGGGCAGCTGGCTGTTCGCGCCGTTCAACCGTTTCTTCGACCGCGCCAGCAACAGCTACGTCGGCGGCGTGCGCCGGGTCATCCGCTCCAGCGGTATCGCTCTGTTCGTGTATGCCGGCCTGATGGGCCTGACCTACCTGGGCTTCTCGTCCACCCCGACCGGTTTCGTCCCGGCCCAGGACAAGCAGTACCTGGTGGCCTTCGCCCAGTTGCCTGACGCCGCCAGCCTCGACCGCACCGAGGCGGTCATCAAGCGCATGAGCGAAATCGCCCTCAAGCAACCTGGCGTGGCCGACTCGGTGGCCTTCCCTGGCCTGTCGATCAACGGCTTCACCAACAGCCCGAACAGCGGCATCGTGTTCACCCCGCTGAAACCGTTCGACGAGCGCAAGGACCCAAGCCAGTCGGCTGCAGCCATTGCTGCCGCGCTGAACGCCCAGTTCGCCGACATTCAGGACGCCTACATCGCGATCTTCCCGCCACCGCCGGTACAAGGCCTGGGCACCATCGGCGGCTTCCGCCTGCAGATCGAAGACCGTGGCAACCTGGGTTACGAAGCGCTGTACAAGGAAACCCAGAACATCATCGCCAAGAGCCACAACGTGCCGGAGCTGGCGGGCCTGTTCACCAGCTACCAGGTCAACGTGCCGCAGGTCGATGCCGCCATCGACCGGGAAAAGGCCAAGACCCACGGCGTAGCGATCAACGACATCTTCGACACCCTGCAGGTCTACCTGGGCTCGCTGTATACCAACGACTTCAACCGCTTTGGCCGTACCTACCAGGTCAACGTGCAGGCTGAACAGCAGTTCCGCCTCGATGCCGAGCAGATTGGCCAGCTGAAGGTGCGCAACAACCTCGGCGAGATGATCCCGCTGGCGACCTTCCTCAAGGTCAGCGACACCTCCGGGCCAGACCGCGTGATGCACTATAACGGCTTTATCACCGCCGAAATCAACGGCGCCGCTGCCCCAGGCTACAGCTCCGGCCAGGCCGAGGCGGCGATCGAGAAGCTGCTCAAAGAGGAACTGCCCAACGGCATGACCTTCGAGTGGACCGACCTGACCTACCAGCAGATCCTCTCGGGCAATACCGCGCTGTTCGTGTTCCCGCTGTGCGTGCTGCTGGCCTTCCTGGTACTGGCGGCCCAGTACGAAAGCTGGAGCCTGCCGCTGGCGGTGATCCTGATCGTGCCGATGACCCTGCTGTCGGCCATCACCGGTGTGATCGTGTCGGGGGGCGACAACAACATCTTCACCCAGATCGGCCTGATCGTACTGGTGGGCCTGGCGTGCAAGAACGCAATCCTGATCGTCGAGTTCGCCAAGGATGAACAGGCCAAGGGCCTCGACCCGCTGGCGGCGGTACTGGAAGCCTGCCGCCTGCGTCTGCGGCCGATCCTGATGACCTCGATCGCGTTCATCATGGGTGTGGTGCCACTGGTGTTCAGCTCCGGTGCAGGTTCGGAAATGCGTCACGCCATGGGTGTGGCGGTGTTCTCGGGGATGATCGGCGTGACCGTGTTCGGCCTGTTCCTGACCCCGGTGTTCTTCTTCCTGATTCGCCGTTTCGTCGAGCGTCGCCAGGCCCGCAAGGCCGAACACGCGCCAGTGCTGGAGAACCATGCATGAACGTGCTCAAACCCCTGACCCCAAGCCTGCTGGCACTGGCCCTGGCGGCCTGTGCGGTTGGCCCGGACTACCAGGCCCCGGCCACTGAACCTGCGCAGCTGAGCAGCGACATGCAGGCCAAGGCCTACGACCGTAGCCGCTTCGAAAGCCTGTGGTGGAAGCAGTTCGACGACCCGGTGCTGAACCAGCTGGTGCAGGCGTCGCTGGACGGCAACCGCGACTTGCGCGTGGCCTTCGCCCGCCTGAAATCGGCCCGTTCGATCCGCGAAGACGCCGAAAACGATCAGTTCCCGGTGGTCACCAGCCGCGCCAGCAGCGACATCGGCAAGGGCCAGATCCCCGGCCAGACTACGCAGCGGGTCAACAGCGAGCGTTATGACCTGGGCCTGGACATGGCCTGGGAGCTTGACCTGTTCGGCCGCATCCAGCGCCAGATCGAAGCCAGCGAAGCCCAGGAGGCGGTGGCTGCCGCCGACCTGCAGCAGTTGCAGGTCAGCCTCATCGCCGAGCTGGTCGATGCCTACGGGCAGCTGCGTGGCGCGCAGTTGCGCGAGAAGATTGCCCTTGCCAACCTGAAGACCCAGCAGGAATCGCGCACCATTACTGAAACCCTGCGTGATGCTGGCGTGGGCAACGACCTCGACGTGGTGCGTGCTGATGCCCGCCTGGCCGGGGTTGAGGCCACCGTGCCGCAACTGCAGGCCGAACAAGCGCGAGCGCGGCACCGCATCGCCACCCTGCTCGGCCAGCGCCCGGACGCACTCAGCGTAGACCTGTCGCCCAAGGCGCTGCCGGCCATCGCCAAGGCGTTGCCGGTAGGCGACCCGGGCGAACTGCTGCGCCGCCGCCCGGACATCCGCAGCGCCGAACGCCAGCTGGCGGCTGCCACCGCCAACGTTGGTGTGGCAACTGCCGACCTGTTCCCACGCGTCAGCCTCAGCGGCTTCCTCGGCTTTACCGCCGCGCGCGGCTCGCAGATAGGCTCGTCGGCGGCCAACGCCTGGGCACTGGGCCCAAGCATTACCTGGGCAGCCTTCGACCTGGGCAGCGTGCGGGCCCGCCTGCGCGGGGCCAAGGCCGATGCCGAAGGGGCGCTGGCCAATTACGAGCAACAGGTGCTGCTGGCCCTGGAAGAATCGGCCAACGCCTTCAGCGATTACGACAAGACCCAGCAGCGGCTGTTGTCGCTGATGCGCCAGAGTGATGCCAGCCGCAAGGCGGCGGAACTGGCTTCGATTCGTTATCGCGAGGGTACGGTGGACTACCTGGTGCTGCTTGATGCCGAACGTGAGCGGCTAAGCGCTGAAGATGCGCAGGCCCAGGGCGAGGTCGAGCTGTACCGCGGCATTGTCTCGATCTACAAGGCCCTGGGCGGCGGCTGGCAACCGGAGACTGTGGCCAGCGCGCGCTGATACACCCCGTTTCAACGACTCCTTTGGTTGGCTCCTCCCCCAACCGTTTGCCCCGCAGGCCTTGGTTTGCGGGGCTTTTTTATGGTGGCCAGGTGCATGCCTCATGAGCTCTTCAGGGCCCCAAGGTGCATGCCACAGATTCTTCTGCGCCTGTGAGATCGAGCGCCGCCCGCGCGGCGCTTCGCGGCACAAGGCCGCTCCCACATCTGTTTCAGGCCAGTCCCTCCTGTGAAGACACCTCTGTCCGCCTTGCCTGTTCTCTTCGATATCGAAGGGGAGGCAGTTGTTCTTGATCAGTCTCCAGACATGCGCCGCAGCCAACCTGCCACAGGAATAACTGGCCCGAAACAGATGTGGGAGCGGCCTTGTGCCGCGAAGCGCCGCGCGGGCGGCGCTCGATTTCACAGGCGCTGAAAATGTTGTGGCGAACACCTGCGGCGCTCTATCTCCTAGACGCTGAAAATGTCGAGACAGACACTCGGTTGCATTTACCCCCCACCTGGCCCAAGCTCAGCCCTTCCCGCCGCCACGGACTGCCCGATGCCCAGACGCCACCGCTACCTGATCGCCGTGCTGCTGTTGATCCTGGTATCGGCCCTGTTCGGTTACCTGTGGCGCGATACCCCGCCAGCCCAGCCGGCCTTGCCTGTGCACAGCTACGCCAAGGCCTTGCGCCAGGCCCACGACGGCCAGCCTGGTGCTGCGCGGGTGCTGTACCAGCAGTTGCAACGCACCGACTTGCCGGCCATCCGCCGTGCGGCGCTGTATGTCGAATTGCCCAACTACCCCTCGCCCCAGGCATTGAAACTTGCCCGCCATGACCTGGAGCATGCCGACCCACTGGTGCGTCGGGCCGCGATTGCCGGTATCCGCCGCCTGCTGCCGGCGGCGCAGCGCAGCCTGGTGCTCGGCCCGCTGCTGGACGACGACGAACAAAGCGTGCGCTTTGCCGCCGTCGATGCCCTGCTGGGCCTCGAGCCGGATGATATCGGCCTGTACTTCGGCCCGCTGCAGGCGGCCCTGGAACACTACCAGCAGGCGCTGGAGCAACAGCCCGAGGATGCCGACGCCCAGGTGCACCTGGCGCGGCTGTACCTGCATGAGAGCGATTACGCCCAGGCCGCCACAGCCCTGCAACGCGCGCTTGCGGTTGACCCCGACAGCCTCGACGCCCTGGCCACCCAAGTACGCCTGCTGGAGCGCCAGGGCCAGCACGATGCCTCGCGCCAGGTACTCGGCAAGGCCCTCGCACTGAGCCCCGACTCGGCCTTCCTGCAGTACGAACTGGGGCTTTGGCTGAACCGCCACGAACAACGCGAATATGCCTTGCTGGCCTTGTCCCGCGCCGTGGAGCTGGACCCGGACAACGCCGACTACCGCTACACCCTGGCAGTCACCCTGCATGAGCTGGACCAGCTCGACGCCGCGCAAAGACAGCTGGAAACCGTGCTCAGCAGGCAGCCGGCCAATCGCCGGGCGCGGGTTCTGCTGATTCAATACTGGAAGGAGTCCGGCCAATTGCAGAACGTGCAGGTGCTGCTGGCCGAACTGGAACGGCAAAACCCGGACGACCCCGTGCTGCAACAGGGCTTATAAGCAGTTGCTGACTTTTGTTGAACCCTGGCCAGTGCCCGGGGTCCAGTGGGTATCAGGCCACCCCACAGGAGAATTCTTTTGGCCAGTTCGTTGGCGCTGGATGAGCGTGCCTTGATCCTGGCACCGCCGTTATTGGCGGCGGATACTTCACGCTTGCTCGCCTCCGCCGGCATCGATTGCCTGTGCGCAGTCGATCTGGCCAGCCTGCATGCGCGTCTGGCAGAAGGTGCAGGGATGGCGATCATCGCCGAACAGGTCTTCAGCCAAGGCCCCAGTGCGTTGCTGCAAGCATTTATCGACCAACAACCCTGCTGGTCGGATTTGCCAATCGTGCTGATGACCCAAGGCGCCTGGTCGGCCGCCGGCGTCAGTAACCACCCGGTGGGCAACCTGGTCTTGCTGATGGCGCCATTTGAAAACGCTCAATTGCTGCACATGACCCGGTCTGCTCTGCGCAACCGCCGCAGGCAATACCTGGCACGCGACCAGCTGGAAGACCTGCAACAACGCCTCGACCCTGGGCATGCGTCGCCAGGCGAAGCGCAGCAGCCTGATGAGCAAAGCCGGTTTCAGGCACGCAAGATGGAGGCCATCGGTCAACTCGCCGGCGGCGTCGCCCATGACTTCAACAACCTGCTCACCAGTATAGGCGGCAGCTTCGAGCTGATCGAACGGCGCCTGCGCCAAGGCCGCAATGATGGCCTGGACGGTGTGTTGCGCATGGGCCGCGAAGCCATCACGCGCGCCGCCCGCCTGACCCATCGCCTGCTGGCCTTCTCTTCCCGCCAGTCACTGCACAGCCAGCGAATAGACCTGCATGGCTTGCTTCAGTCCAAGCGCCTGAAGGCCTGCCTGAACCCAGGCATTACCTTGCACGTGCACATCGCCAAGGGCCTGTGGCCCGTGCAAGCAGATGACCAGCAACTGCAGGAAGCCCTCGACAACGTGCTTGTCAATGCCAGCGAAGCCATGCCCAGCGGTGGCCTGCTGCGCATCGAAGCGTATAACCAGCACATTGGCAGCGGGCATTTCGCTGAAGGCGCCCTGGACAAGGGCGACTATGTGCACCTGCGTATCATCGACGAAGGCCAGGGCATGGCTGCAAGCACACTGGAACATGCCTTCGAGCCCTTCTTCAGCACCAAGGCCATCGGCCAGGGTATCGGCCTGGGCTTGTCGATGGTGTACGGGTTCAGCCGACAGTCTCACGGCCACGTGACCCTGCACAGCCAGCTCGGCCAAGGTACCCAGGTAGACCTGTATCTGCCGCGCCATGTGGGTGAAAGCAAGCAGGCACGCCTGCCGACAGCGCCTGCGCAGCAAACCCGGACCCGCCATGTGCTGGTGGTCGAGGACGACCCTCATGTCCGGCAGTTGCTGTGCCAGGCCTTGCGCGACGACGGCTTTCCCTGCCAAGGCGCCGCCGACGCCAACGAAGGCCTGAACGTGCTGCGCTCAAACCAGCCGGTGGACCTATTGGTGAGCGACGTCGGCTTGCCCGGCATGAACGGCAGGCAACTGGCCGAAATAGCCCGAAACCTGCACCCGAACCTGCCGGTGCTGTTCATCACCGGCTATGCAGAAACGGCCATGGCCCGCGAGGGCTTCCTGGGTGCAGGCATGCACCTGATGTGCAAACCGTTCGAGCTCAAGCAACTGCAGGCGCAGGTGATGCAGATTCTCGGCAAGCCTTGACGCCGTCTATTCATCCAGCATGCGCAGCGCTTGGTCAGCAAGGTCAGCCAGCAGGAACGGCTTGTTCATCAATGCCGTGCCCGGCTGCTCCAGCAACTGCGCTTCGACAGGCTGGTCGGCATAGCCCGTGATAAACAGGATCTTCTGCTGCGCAAGCTGCATGCGCATGGCCTTGGCCACTTGCCGGCCACTGAAGCCGCCTGGCAAGCCGATGTCGGTAATCACCAGGTCGAACGGGCCATCATGACGAAAACTTGCCAGTGCGGAATTCGCATCGCCCATCTCGGTAACGTCGAAACCGCGCTCGGTCAGGTACTCGCGCATGACGGCCCGCAAGTTAAGCTCGTCATCAACCAGCAGCACACGCTCCCCTTGGGCCATGCGCTGCGAACGGGGTGCAGGCTTGGGTTCTTCCGCAACCGGCTCGTGGCACCGCGGGAAAAGCATGCAAACCTTGGTACCTTGCCCTGGGGTCGACTCGATCCAGGTATACCCACCTGACTGGCCGACAAACCCGTACACCATCGACAAACCAAGCCCGGACCCACGCCCGATGGGCTTGGTGGTGAAGAACGGTTCAAAGGCCTTGGCAATATCCACCGCTGCCATGCCATGGCCATCGTCCTCGACATGCAGCGCCACGTAGTCGCCTGGCGGCAAGCCATCCTCATTCGGAAAACAGGTTGCCAGCCGTTCATTGACGCTGCGAACGGTGATATTGCCACGCTCCAGGCACGCCTCACGGGCATTGGTACACAGGTTGATCAGTGCATTCTCAAGTTGCACGACGTCAAGGTTGACCGCCCACGGCGTAACATCCAGCTGCCAGTGCAAACACATTTCTGCGCCCAATGCCCGCAACAGCAAGGGTTCGCTCAAGCGTAATTGCCGATTGAAGACCAGCGGCTTGGGAGCCAATGGTTGATGACGGGAGAACGCCAGCAAACGATGGGTCAGTTCCATGGCCCGCTGCACCGAGTCACGCGCGACATCCACATAGGCCTCTACCCGCTCCAGGCGTCCTTCCTGCAGCCGCCGCTGCAGCAATTCGAGGCTGCCGCCGATGCCGGACAGCAAGTTGTTCATTTCATGCCCCATACCACCCGCCAACTGGCCAACCAACTCCATGCGCTCGTTGTTGCGCATCAGCGCTTCGGATTGGCGCGCGGCTTCTTCGCGGTCGTCGGTGATATCCCGACCGACCGCAGTCAACAGGCTACCGTCGAATCGCCCTCCCCAGCGAAACCAGCGGTAATGGCCGTCGTGGTGGCGCAGCCGCGTCTCCACCTGCTCGGCGTTGCTGTACTGCAGCAGCCCGGACACTGCCACCTGCACTTCGGTGCGATCGGCAGGATGCACCAGTTCCAGTACAGGCATACCCAGCACCTGCGCTTCTTCCCAGCCCAGAATGCGGTACCAGGCAGGGTTGGCAGATTGCAGCCTCAACTCGGGGGTTACCGCCATCATCGCTTCGCGCGAAAGCTGCCACAACTGTTCACGCTCGGCCACATGGCGCTTGATCTGATGCTCGAAATCGTGCGCCTGCTCGCGCCAATGGCGGTAAGCATCAACGCTGGCCGTGGTCTCGATAACAGTGTGCAGAAACCCCGCTACATTGCCCGCCTCATCGCGCAGCGGCGCATAACCGAACGCGCACCACAAGGGCTCGGCGCTCTCACCGCGCACAATCTTCAGCGGTGGGTCCTCGACAAAGTTCGAATGCCCATCCAGCGCCTCGAATACCCAGCTCCCGACTGCCGACCACACATCTGCCCACAGCGCATCGAACGATTTGCCCAGCGCATCCGGGGTAACTGCCCGCAGTGCCCGGTAACCGTCGTTGTGCACCAGGCAGAGGTCTGCGCCCCACACCACTGCGCACGGGAACGGTGAAAGGTGCATCATGTCGACGGCAATGCGCAATGAAGCTGGCCAGCGCGGTAATGGTCCGAGCGATGTACGCCCCCAGTCGAACCCGGCGATCCGCTCGCCCATCAGGTCGGGCGCTAACGCTACAGGCGGTTTCAGCTTGACCTGCGGTGTGGGCTCGCTCGGCGTTCCATGTGCGACCAATATCGTGACTCCAGCAGTGCTCAGGGTTGACGACAGGTCTGCCAGGCCCGGCAGGCCTACCCGTGGATTTTGTTCAAGTTAGCACAGCACGCGGCACGCACCATGGCGGACTTGCAACTGCGAGCTATGCTGATTAGGTTTTCCATCGGGCCAAGGAGCACCGGCCCATCAGGTTACCGACGGGAGCATGGTCATGAGCAAGAAAATGCTGGTAGTGCTGACCAATACAGCCAAGTACCCGACCCTCAAGCGGGCCACAGGCCTGTGGCTGGGAGAAGCCGTGCATTTTGTCGAGAAGGTCGAACAAGCTGGCTACGCCGTCGATTATGTCAGCCCCTTGGGTGGTTACGTGCCGATCGACCCGCACAGCCTGCAGATGGCACCCGACCTGGACTGGCAATGGTATGACAACAAGGGTTTCATGACGCACCTGGGCAACACCCTGAGCCCTGGCCAGGTAAAAGCAGACCAGTATGAGGTCATCTACTACACCGGTGGGCACGGGGTAATGTATGACTTTGCCGACAATCAGCCGCTTCAGGAGCTGGCCCGCAAAATCTATGAAAACCAGGGCGTTGTTGCGGCCGTGTGCCATGGCGTGGTCGGCCTGCTGAACATCAAGCTCAGCGACAACAGCCTGCTGTTGAAGGATCGCCAAGTGACGGGTTTTTCCAACACCGAGGAAAAACTGGCCGAACTGGACAACGTAGTGCCCTTTCTCACTGAAAACGAACTCGGTGCCCGTGGCGGTAACTACAGCAAGCACGATGACCCCTGGCAACCGTACGTGGTTGCAGATGATAGGCTGATTACCGGACAGAACCCCGCCTCCACGGCATTGCTGGCCGATAAAGTGCTGGAAAAGCTCAAAGGCCATTAAGAACCTACATCCGGTTTCTCTATTTCCTATCGCGCTGACTGCACCTGGCCTACAGCAGACCGGCCAATTAATACATAGGCTCAGGGTTCAGCTGTTCACTACGAACAGTCTTGGAGCGGAGAACGATGGCCTATGTCGAACATCATGCACGCCAGGCGCAGCATGCTGGATACGCTGATGCTCATTGCGGTGGGCCTGGTGCCCGTGGTTTCCGGATTGCTGGTAATGGTTTATCAGCTGGAAGCGAAACTCGCGGAGAATGCGAGCATTTCAGTTCAAGAAGCGGTTTTCAGCGTTGACCAGGCACTGGACAGGATGCACGAGACAGCCACTCGTGCCATGCCTTATGCGGGCAAACCCTGCAATGATGCCCGCAGTGCATTGCTGGATCAGGTTGCCAACCGCTCCATGGTCAGGTCGCTTACCCTGCTGAAAGGTAATCAGGCCTACTGCAGCACCACGTCGGAGCCGCTTACGCACTTGGCCTCATTTGCCCAGTCCGGGCGACAGGTGGAGATCTCATATGGAACACCGGACAAACGTCAAAAGTTGTTGGTCAACTTCCACTTGTTCGACAAGGACAAAGGCGTGATCGTAACCGCCTACGCCATGCAGCTTCGCAACGAACTGGACGGCTTTCAAGACGGCTTCATACTCCTGTTGGAGTTTGACGACCGCTATATCTGGAGCAAAGGTGACAGCCGAGATGCGCAGCGCCCCTCGAAAGTCGAATTTTCTGCAAGTGCGCAGTCGTCCAAATATGGGTATCGGGTCAAGGGCGGTTATCCGCACGGCTTTACTGCACAGGAAATCCAACAATCAATTCTGACGATCCTGCCGTCGCTGATACTGGTTGGCATCATGACCGGCGCGATTGTTTATCTGGGGCTGCTCAGGCAGCGTGGCAGCAGACGCGAAAGCGCCGCCAGCCGTGCTTGACGGCCGCGGCGCCCAAGGCGTATCAGTCGGTGCTTAGCACACCACGACGGACCTGGTCACGCTCGATGGATTCGAACAGTGCCTTGAAGTTGCCTTCACCAAAACCATCATCACCCTTGCGCTGGATGAACTCGAAGAACACCGGGCCAAGCAGGGTTTCCGAGAAAATCTGCAGCAACAGGCGCTTGTCTCCAGGCTGCGAGGCGCCATCAAGGAGAATGCCGCGTGCTTGCAGCTGGTCAACCGGCTCGCCATGGCCAGGCAGGCGTTCTTCAAGCATTTCGTAGTAGGTTTGCGGCGGAGCGGTCATGAAACGCATGCCGAAGCCCTTCAGCGCATCCCAGGTCTTGAGCAGGTCGTCGGTCAGAAACGCGACGTGCTGAATGCCTTCGCCGTTGAACTGCATCAGGAACTCTTCGATCTGCCCGGCACCTTTGGACGACTCTTCGTTCAGCGGGATGCGGATCATGCCATCCGGTGCGGTCATCGCCTTGGAAGTCAGGCCGGTGTACTCACCCTTGATGTCGAAGTAGCGAATTTCACGGAAGTTGAACAGCTTCTCGTAGAAACCGGCCCAGTAGGCCATACGCCCGCGGTACACGTTGTGGGTCAGGTGGTCGATGATCTTCAGGCCGGCACCCACCGGGTTGCGGTCCACACCTTCGATGAAGTTGAAGTCGATGTCGTAGATCGAGCTGCCTTCCTCGAAACGGTCGATCAGGTACAGCGGTGCACCGCCGATACCCTTGATCGCTGGCAGGCGCAGCTCCATAGGGCCAGTTTCGATTTCTACCGGCTGGGCACCCAGCTCCAGCGCACGGGCATACGCCTCATGGGCATTGCGCACGCGGAACGCCATGCCGCATACCGACGGGCCGTGTTCGGCGGCAAAGTACGAGGCGATGCTCTTGGGTTCGTTGTTCAGGATCAGGTTGATGCCGCCCTGGCGATACAGGTGAACATCCTTGGAACGGTGGGTAGCCACTTTGGTGAAGCCCAGTATCTGGAATACCGGTTCCAGGACGCCTGGGATAGGCGAAGCCAGTTCGATGAACTCGAAGCCCATCAGGCCCATTGGATTGTCGAAGATATCAGCCATGTTCGTGTCCTCATCTGCAGCGTAAATTATTGATTGCGTGGGATGTCGAACAGAAACGGCGGGGAGCACGGGATGCCTCGCACGCTGCGGGCGAGGAAGCCACCCATAATCAGCTTGAACCCATGATATGTCATATGGACCCATTCTCGGCGGGTTTGATTCTTCGGAACTGAAGAACCTTATTGTTGTATTCGTAAACCGATTCTACATTGCGTAAAATGGTTTGTCGCGTTTTAGTTGCTCATACGTGCCGACAAACGGCTATCCTCTCGTTATCCCTCCACTCAGTCAGGTCAACATGCCCCTTTCCGCCAAACGCCGCGCCGCGCTCAGCTGGCGTACCCTGCTACCCTGGGTGGTTGGCGTGCTGCCGGTGCTATGCGGCCTGGGCGTGATGAACTGGCAGATCGAGCGCGAGATGCAAGCCAGCAGCCAAGCCACCACTCGCCAGGTGGTAGCACATGTCGAGCACATGCTAGACAGCCTGGCCAGTGCAGCCAATGCCTTGCTGCCACTTGCCGGCAGCCCTTGCGACGAGGTTCAACTCAGGCTGCGTGCCGAGGTTACCCGCAACGCGTTCGTGCGCTCGACCAACCTGTTCCGGGATAACAGCCTTTATTGCACATCGTTATTCGGTGACTTTGACGAACCGGTCAACTCGGCTGACTACGTCGACGGCAAGCTATGGCTGATGGACGGCAACTCAGTCACTCCCGGTCACCCGCTGCTGGTGTACCGCGCCAGCGCTGGCAATCACGGCGCGATCAGTACGGTGGATGGCGATCACCTGCTGACCGCGCTGCGCCTGATCGGCCCTGATGTGGACCTGCACATTCGTGTGGGCAGCGCCTGGATGGGCAAGGACGGCATCGTCCACAAGGGCGTCCCCCCTGCTGCTGCCAGTGCCAATGTGCTGCTGGGCTCGACGCGCTACCCGTTCAGCGTGCAAGGCGGCTATGCCGTCGACCATCAGGGCGCGCTGTGGCGCAGCCATTACCCGGCCTTGCTCGCGTTGCTACTGGTCCTGGGCGCGGTGGCCGCATTGGCATGCCGCTGGCAGCTTCGCCGGGCCAACTCGCCGCGCGCCGAACTGCGCCGGGCGCTGGAGGCCGACGAGTTCCTGCCTTACTTCCAGCCGGTGGTACGCAAGGGCGATTATCGCTGGGCCGGCGCCGAAGTGCTGATGCGCTGGAACCACCCGCAGGAAGGCCTGGTGCGCCCCGACCTGTTCATTCCCTATGCTGAACACAGCGGGCAGATCGTCGCCATGACCCGCGCCTTGATGATGCACACCGCGCAAAGCCTGGCCCCTTATGCCGGGCTGCTGGAAGATGGCTTTCACATTGGCATCAACATTACCGCCGACCATTGCAGCGACTTGCGCCTGCTGGATGACTGCCGCACGTTCCTGCAGCACTTCCCGCCAGGCCGGGTGTTGCTGACCCTGGAACTGACCGAGCGCAAGCTGATCGAGCCCACACCGGTGACCCTGGATCTGTTCGAAAAACTCGATGCCATGGGTGTGAAGATCGCGCTTGACGACTTCGGCACGGGCCAATCGAGCCTCAATTACCTGCGCCAGTTCAAGGTCGACTACCTGAAGATCGACCAAAGCTTCGTGGCCATGATCGGTGCCGATGCGTTATCGGTGCATATTCTGGAGACCATCATCGAACTGTCGGCCAAGCTTGGCCTGGGTATCGTTGCCGAAGGCGTGGAAACCGAAGCCCAGCGTGACTACCTTGCCCGCCACAGTGTGGATTACCAGCAAGGCTACCTGTTCGCCCGGCCCATGCCCGCGGCCCAGTTCCTCTCAATGCTGGCCACGCAGCCAGGTGCGTCGCGGTTGCCGCAAGGCGCGCCCCCTGAGATCATGCGCGGCTGATCCACCCGCTCAACTTCCGTATTCGAGGCATTCGTGTCAAAAGGCATTGTTTCATCGGTCATGGCGTCCTGTCTGTTCGCCGTGATGTACTTCTATACGTCGCTGCTCAAGCCACTCGATGGCGAAGAAATCTTCGGGTGGCGCACCCTGCTGACGCTGCCCTGCCTGACCTTGTTCATGCTGGTATCCAAAGACTGGAAACGGGTAGGCGAACTGCTGGGTCGGGTAAGACGCACGCCGGTTCTGCTGCTCGGCATGGTCGGCACTTCATGGCTGATGGGCGTGCAGCTGTGGCTGTTTCTTTGGGCGCCCCTGCACGGGCGCAGCCTGGAAGTGTCGATGGGCTACTTCCTGCTACCGCTGGCTATGGTCCTGACCGGGCGACTGGTTTACGGCGAGCGCCTGTCGCGCCTGCAGAAGGTTGCCGTGACGTGCGCGGCGCTGGGCGTCGGCCACGAGCTGTATCAGCATGGCAGCTTTGCCTGGGAAACCTTGGTGGTGATGATCGGCTACCCGATCTACTTCGTGCTGCGCCGACGCTGCCGCACCGACCACCTGGGTGGCCTGTGGTGCGACATGTGCCTGCTGCTGCCATGGGCGCTGTATTTCGTTATCCAGGGGCCGCTGTCCGGCGCCGACCTGCAAGCACACCCAGGGCTGTATGCACTGATTCCGGTCCTGGGGGCGATCAGTGCCTCAGCCCTGATCGCCTATGTGCTAGCCAGCCGTTTGCTGCCCTTCAGCCTGTTCGGCCTGCTCAGCTACGTCGAGCCCGTGCTGCTGGTAGGCGTGGCGTTGCTGCTGGGCGAAACCATCGGCCCGGATCAGTGGCTGACTTACCTGCCGATCTGGGCCGCGGTGCTGGTGCTGGTGCTTGAGGGCTTCAAGCACCTGCTGCGTCAGCGTCGCCGCTCGGTGTAAGGCGCACCTGGCGGACCCGCCGTTCTTCAACGGCCTCCACGGTCAGCGTCCAGCCATTCCAGGCCAACTGATCGCCAACCATCGGCAGGCGGTCGAGCAAGCTCATCACCAGGCCCGCAAGGGTCTGGTAATCCTCGGTGGCCCGGGCACTGAAGCCGGTACGCGCCTGCACCTGGCTCAGGTTCACGGCACCACTGACCACAAAGCCCTCCCCCTCCTGAACGATGCCAGGGCCTTCTACCTCACTGGCATCCGGCAGCTCACCGGCAATCGACTCAAGGATATCGGTCATGGTCAGCAAGCCGGTGAAATCACCAAACTCGTTGACCACAAAAGCGATGTGGGTCGATTGGCCGCGCATCTGCTCCAGGGCGTTAAGGATGCTGAAGCTCTCCAGCAGGTTCAACGGCACCCGGGCCATGCCTTCCAGGTCAGGCTGGCTGCCCGACAGCAGTTCCTTGAGCAGCTCCTTCTTGTGCACAAAGCCTAAAGGCTCCTCGATACGGCCGCCACGAATCAACGGCAGACGCGAGTATGGCGAGTTGGCCAGGGCCTGGGTAATGGCTTCGGCCGGCTGCGCCAGGTCGATTACATCGACCTCGGTACGGGCGGTCATCACCGTGCGGATCGGCCGCTCGGCCAGGTTCAGCACGCCACTGATCATCACCCGCTCACGGCGGTCAAACAGCACCTGCTCCTCGCCCCCTTCGACCAGGTCGGCGATTTCTTCACCTACCTCGTCAGCCTCGACCCGGCGGCCACCCAACAGGCGAAGCACGGCGTGGGCGGTACGCTCACGCAGCGGCTTGTGCTGCTGAAGGCTGCGCTTGCGGCGGGCACGCGCCAGCTGGTTGAACAGCTCGATCAGGATCGAGAAGCCGATGGCCGCGTACAGGTAGCCTTTCGGGATGTGGAAGCCCAGGCCCTCTGCGGTCAAGCTGAAACCGATCATCATCAGGAAACCCAGGCACAGCATGATGACTGTGGGGTGGGCATTGACGAAGCGGGTCAGCGGCTTGCTGGCGACGATCATGATGCCGATCGAGAAAATCACCGCGATCATCATCACCGACAGGTGTTCAACCATGCCCACCGCCGTGATCACGGCGTCCAGTGAGAACACCGCATCCAGCACGACAATTTGCGCGACGATCGGCCAGAACGCGGCATGACGCAACGTACCACTGGCCTGCGTCACATGGCCTTCAAGGCGCTCATGCAGCTCCATGGTGGCCTTGAACAGCAGGAACACACCACCGAACAGCATGATCAGGTCACGGCCGGAGAAGCTCTTGTCGAACACCTCGAACAGGGGGGCGGTGAGGGTGACCATCCACGAAATACTGGCCAAAAGACCCAATCGCATGATCAGCGCCAGGCTCAGGCCAATCACCCGCGCGCGGTCGCGCTGGTGCGGCGGCAGCTTGTCGGCCAGGATGGCGATGAACACCAGGTTGTCGATACCCAGCACCAGCTCGAGGACAATAAGCGTCAACAGGCCTAGCCAGGCCGTGGGATCGGCTAGCCATTCCATTAGCGGGTACTCACGAGGGAGGGGTCACAAGGACGGGAAAAGGTTGGCCAGGAAGGCCGAGAATGGGGGGGCTCCGCGAAGGTGCTCATATAGACCTTGATAACAAATTGGGAGAATGATGCTACAAGCACAGCAGGTTTCTCAGATAGCGCAAAACTATTACAAAACCTGTAACGGGTTCGCCGTGCGTTAAGCATCGCCTGGGAGATCGAGCGCCGCCCGCGCGGCGCTTCGCGGCACAAGGCCGCTCCCACATCTGTTTCGGGCCAATCACTCCTGTGAGTTCACCGCTGGCCGCCTTGTTTGTTCCATTCGTTATCGGCTGCGCCACTGCTCTTAATGAATCTCCAGCCATGCACCAAGGGTGCGCGCGCCAAAGGCACAGGAACAATTGGCCCGAAACAGACTGTGGGAGCGGGCTTGCCCCGCGAAGCGCCGCGCGGGCGGCGCTCGATCTCACAGGCACCCAAAACCTAAAGGCAAGCACCTGAACGGGTACTTTTATTCAATACACCATGAAGCGGTAAGCCGAGGATGTAGCACTCCCAAACCAAACGGATCCCGCTCATGAGCCTGTCCTTGTCCATGGCCGCCTTCGCGCTGGCGGCCTCGATCTCCCCCGGCCCGGTCAATATCGTCGCACTGGGCAGCGGCGCACGCCATGGCCTGCGCGCCAGCCTGGGGCATGTGGCCGGTGCCACGCTGGGTTTCTGCCTGCTGCTGGTGCTGGTCGGGCTGGGCCTGCATCAATTGCTTGTGCGCTGGCCATTACTGGGCCTGCTGTTGCACTGGGGCGGTGTGGCATTTTTGCTGTATATGGCGTGGAAGCTGGCCAGTGACGACGGCAACCTGGGCAAGGCACATTCAACTCAGGCGCCCTCGGCCTGGCACGGTGCCGCTATGCAATGGCTCAACCCCAAGGCCTGGTTGGCGGCAGTAGCCGGGGTCGGCGCCTATACCGGCGGTGAACAGCACTTACTGTGGCTGTTCACCTGGATCTATGGGCCCATCTGTTTCATTTCGGTGGCATGCTGGGCGTGGGCAGGCAGCGTGATCCGCCAGTACCTGGGCAACCCACGGCACATGCGCCTGCTCAATCGAGGGTTGGCAGTGCTGCTGGTCGGTAGCGCGGTTTACCTGGTCCTTTGAAGCCTGCATCGCGATAATGCCCCGGTGTTGCCGCCAGGTGCTGCTTGAACACCCGCTGCAGGTGTGCCTGGTCGGCAAACCCTGCTTCCTGCGCCACGTCGGCAATGGCCCGCCCCCGACGCAACTGCGCCCGCGCCATTTGCACGCGTTGGTCAAGCAGATAGCCATGCGGTGTCAGGCCAAAGCGTTGGCGAAACGCACGTATCAGGTACGAACGCGACAGGCCGCAGGCTGCGACAATGTCTTCGAGGCACAGCGGATCGCTGCGATGAGCACGTATGAAAGCCGCCGCCGCCTCAAGCCGTGGGTTGCCTTCCCCGCTCACCTCGCCATCGCCCTCCAGTAAAGCCGGCAACTCGCTGAACAAGGCCGCCAGCCGAGCCTCGCGATCCGGCACGCGGCTATCGAACAGGTCGGCAAAACCCTGCAACAGCCGCTGGTACAGCACAGCCGATGTGCTTATGGTCTGCGCCGGCAAGGCGAACCCCTGCGCCTGCAGCCACGGCATGTCGACAAACAGCATCAGGTAAGACCACGGCTCCCCGGCAATGGGGTTGCAGGTATGCACGACGCCAGGGTTCATCAATACGGCGGTGCCCGCCGTCACCTCAATGCGCTGCTCGCCATTAAGGTAAGTGCTGCGCCCGCCCGTGATCACCCCGATGGAAAAGCTCTCGTGAGCGTGCGCTGCATAGCACACCTGGCGCCCGTCCCCTACGCGGCGGGCTTCGACGAATGGCAACGCAGGGTCGCGCCAGAACCGTGATACCTCGATCATCCCTCGCCTCACCCGCTGCAGCTTGATGCGTGGATATTACACATTCAACGCGGGATCAGGTCCAACGTGCGTTCAACTTCATCGATATCGACCCTGAAACCGTCGCCTTCCGGAATACCTACCACAAAGGCGAAATGCTGATGGTCACGGTCCGTCAGGTACTTGTAGTAGCTGACAAAGCGGTTCGGCGGCTGCAACGCCACCACGCAACCGCCAGCCTGCAGCACATTCACCCCATGCACCAGCTGGCTGCCCTCCACCCCGATGACCACCTTGGCCCCGGCGCAGGCCGCAATAATGCTCGGCACATCAGACTTCAGCGGGTTGACGACGCGAAAACCCCGGGTCACGCGCAGGTGCTCGGCCAGTTCCAGTTCGTTGCGCAGCATGCGCAGTTCGCCGTCACCACCGCGCAGCAGAAACACCCCCGGGTGCGGCGCATGCGGCACATGCGACAGCAGCTTGTCACCCATGGCCCGATAGCGGGCGTGCCGGCTGCGGTTATTACTCATGTCATCGAACAGTACCAGTTCCCGGAAAAAGGCACTGCGCAGGCGCAACGGCTTCATGTCCAGCCAGTCTTCATAGGCCGGCCCTTGGGTAAACAGCGGGTATCTGGCAGAAGGCGCGGTGGTCACCGGGATACCCTCGTTACAGGCCAGCGCATAGGTCGGGCAATCTTCCATCAGCCAGGTGCCGAACCAGCTATTGCCGTTCTGCGTGCAGTAGATGGCGCCGCGATCGATTTCGTTGTCAACGATGACGGTCGGGAACCTGTTCGGCTTCTGCGAAAGCCAGTGGCTGGCGTTGCCCTTGTACAACGCCCCATCGACCAGCCATACGTCCTTGACCAGGTATCCGCGGGTTGGCCCGTGCAGCGCGTTGGTACCGCCCTCCATGGTGCGTGCCGGGTGCACGTAGGGGTAGAAGCGCTTGCCTTCCCACCCTGTCACCCGCTCCAGCTGGCCAGGCAGGTAAATGGCCGGCGGTGTCACCGCAGCTTCGCCAGGGGCGATGTCCCAGCTTTTGCTGGCAATGCTCTTGAGGTCGATAGCCTGGTGCTTGCCCAACCGCTTGCGCGCTATGTAGCGGTAAGCGGCCAACGTCCAGTTGTGCTGTTTACCGGCAGTCGAAGCACTGAACTGCGAGACATCGCTTCCCATGAAGCGTTCCCCCTTGATGACGAGGTCCAAAGCCTGGCGCAAGGCGCCTGATCAATGCGTTCCCTGCAACCCCTTAGCTGCACATGACCCGCTCCATGGCGGGCGGTGACTGCAGGTTGGCGTAACGGCTGCGCAACGCTTCGACGAACGATTCGCCTGCACCGTTACCGCCATAGAGGTAAATCTTGTGCAGGCCGCCGAACACCATTTCGTGGTAACGGCTGGCAACTTCCTCATCGCTAGGCCCTTCTGGCAAGCCAAGGTGCAAGGTCAGTTTGTCGCCTTCCACCGCAAACATCGGCGTATCCCAGAGAAATTTCGCCGTACCCGTCTTGGGCAAACGGACAAACAGATAAGCATGGTTGCCCAGCGAGTCGATATCTCCCCCGCGACGGCGCTTCCACTTCAGCAGGCCGTCATCGGGACGCGCCAGGCACAGGCCAATGTCGTAATAGTCGAAACCCTGTTCCAGTGCCCATTCGAGGGCCATGAACGTGGTTATCGAATTCACCTCGCGCAAGCGTTTGGCGTCAGAAAATACCGCTTCGCAATAACCGAAACGCAAGGTACTCCAATAGCGCTTGCCGCCACGCACCACTTCGCAGCCAAGGTGGCAACCGATGACCTCATCACCCAAGGTGATCAAGTCGAGCCGGCCAACGCTTTTGGCGATGCGAAATACCTCATCCGTGGGGAACTGCGCAGCATGGATGCCTTGCCTGGCAGTGGCATACGGGCGCAACAGGTCACGGTCGGCCATGGCGATCTCGTCATCCGAAAGCGCCTGGCGCATCTGGTACAGCGGGCGGTGCTTGCGGATACTGCGCCGCAGTTCGCTGTCGTAGCGCGCGGTGATGTCTTCCAGCGCACGCCCCAGTGGCACCACCGCGCTCAGGTAGTGCGGTACCGACAAAGCGCCGGAAGTAGGCACTTCGCTGACCAGCACCACGTGGTTGGCTGCTGTGGTTGCGCTGGCGCTATCAACGATCAAGGCACTGCCTTGCCCTTTGCCAGCGATCAGCAGCTTGGCCATCTCCCGCTGCTGCTTGCGGCCGATGTAGAGAATTTCGTAAGGGCTCTCCTGCTGCGGCCGGAACCTCGCAACCTCCCAGCGCCACAAGCAGGCACGAGCCATCACTTCACGCAGCTGGCTGCCCAGCAGTCTGATTTCGTAACGCTGGGAGGGCGAGATGAATTTTCGCGCCACGGCTGTCAGGGTCGCTTTCATTTCTTCTTCGACGTCCTTATGAAGTTACCCTAGGGCCTATCAGAAAAGAGAACAAATCAGAGGAAAACACTTAACGCCTTGATATATATAGATGAACCGCACATTGAAAGCCTCACATTCAGTAACAATTTAAGATGCCACGAAACACTTTGGCAAGTGGCACTTCAATAGCATTTGAAGAAGTTTCATGGCGTCAAATTTCCTTCACTAAAAGCCAGGCTGAATAAAACTTAGCTATAAGCGTCCCCGACCCAAGCGATATCCAAGTACCACTTCGCTATTACCCAATAACGTTTGATGCCTCCTTCGCATAACAGGAGCATCACCATGCCGGTCAATAATCCCCACCAAGCGCTGCTTGCGGCCCAGCTACCACTTTGGGCCCGCCAGGCAGCGCCCAATCACTGGGCGGGCTTGAAGCAAAGCCAGGACGCCCAGTGGCAGAGACAGGACTGGTTCGCCAACGCCGCGCCCGACCTGCGCCAGGCGGTGCATGCCAGCCATACACGCTTGATGCGCTCGCAAGCAGCCCTGGCCCGCTCGCTAAAGGGGCTCAGGCAGATCAACGAATTCGCCGAGCCGCTGCTGCAAGGTTGCCTTGCCCAACATGGTGTTCACGCACCCGTGCGCAATTGCCAGCTCCTGCGGGTTGAACATAACTGGCACTGGATTGGGCTGCGTTATCTCAACAGTCATCGCCGCGACAACCTGCTGCAGGCCGCCCTGCAGAACTTCGCTGATGACGAGGCCTTTACCGCCGAGAGCGCTATTGCCTTGAGTGATGACATTCATGTGGCCAAGGTTGAGGTACAAGGCTCAGCGCCCATTGGCATGCAAGCACCGGTTGCACACTTTGCCTTAAGTTCGGAGCGCTATCAGGTGAAGCGCCTGCCACTCACCCCCGAAACCTTCGCCACACTGTGCCGGGCACTGGACCTGGGCGGCGCTTACCAGGCACACCTGGCGCAGCACTTCGCCCCACCTGGCGTGCGTACGCAGGCCATGCGCGTACAACAGGACCGCCTGCGCCTGGCGGCCGACCTTGCCTTTTTGCAACACCTGCTGGACGGCAACGCGCGGGATGCCATCGAGCGGCTACTGCAAGGCGGTAACGTGCGGTGCTGGCAGCTGGCGCTGTTCGGTCACACCCTGAACGAAGTGATGCTGGTCGAGGTTGGCCGCACGGGGCTGGCGCTGTTCATGCCCGGCCATGAACCGGCCTTGCGCCAATGCAACGACCTTGAAGCGGTGCACGAAGCGCTAGCGACCTTGTTGCTGGAGCCCACAGCGCGTCAGGCTTTCATGGCCTACATCACTCAGGATGAGCGCGCGCATTTTCTTGACCTGCTGCAACAGAACCTTGATGCCACAGGCAATTGCGCCACCGATCAACCTTGGCAGCGCGCGGCGCACGCCGACCTGCGCCCGACGCGCCAGGCGATCACGACCGAGCCGTTCGGCTTCTATCAGGACCTGCACGTAGCCCGTCTGAAGCATGAAGCCGGCCTGCTTGCGGTCCCCACCGCGCAGGCAGATGCCACTGCCCGCGCCAGGCGCCAGGAAGAATGGGAAAACCTCGGGCTGGACGCCCTGAACATCGCCGGTTTCTTCATACCGGCCGTCGGCACCCTGATGCTGGCCGTGACCGCATGCCAACTGCTGGGCGAAGCCTTCGCAGGCTACGAGGCCTGGGAAGCCGGCGACCGCCATCTGGCGCTGCAGCACCTGGAGGCGGTCGGCTTGAACCTGGCCCTGATTGGCGGCTTCATCGCTGCGGGCAAAGTGCTCCCCAAGCTGTTCAACAGCCCTTTGCTGCAGAACCTGCAGGAAGTGCGCGGCAGCGACGGGCGCTACCGCCTGTGGAACAAAGACCTCACGCCCTATCGCAGTAACGTGGAACTGCCGGAGAACCTGCAGCCCAATGCCCAAGGCCAGTACCTGCACCAAGGGCGCCACTTTCTCCGCATGGACGGCCAGTTCTACGAACAGCGTTACGATGCCCACCGCCAGCAATGGCGCATCGTCCACCCGGATGTGCCAGACGCCTGGCAACCACCCCTGGAGCATAACGGCCAAGGCGCCTGGCACGGCCAGCATGAACAACCCACCGAGTGGTCATTTTCAACCCTCGCGCGCCGCCTGGGTGAGCCCTTCGCAGCGTTCGCCCCTCAACAACTGAAGCAGGCCGCTCGCATCTGTGGCCTCGACGCCGAGCGCTTGCGCCAGGTGCATCTGCAAGGCCGGCCTGCGCCACCGCTGTTCCTTGATACCTTGCAGCGCATGGCGGCACAGGCCGAAGTACAAGCCCAAGGCGCCACAGCAACGCCAGGTCTTTTTGAGCAGCTCTATAACGGTATTACGCCCATCAGCCCGGCGGAGCAGCAACTGATTACCGCCTACCCTCGCCTCTCCCCGTCCCTGTCAAGGCGCATGCTGGCGTCACTGGAGGGTGTCGAAGCACTTGCCTGGCAACAGCAAGGTGAACTTCCGGCAGTTGTTCGCCAACAGATCGAACAGCTGCACAGCGAACTGCCGCTGGTCCGCGCTGTGGAAGGTGTAATGCAACCGGCGCTGGCCAGCAGCGACAGTGAAAGGCTGCTGTTCAGTGCATTGGATGCCTTGCCCGGCTGGCCTGCAGAACTGCGCCTGGAACTGCGCGGCGCAAGCCCGCATGGCCCTGTGCTGGATCACGTAGGCAGTGAACGAGCCACCACCCGGTGCCGGGTCATCAAGTCTGCAGAAGGGTATGAAGCCGATCTGGGTGATCGCCCGGCGCCGGCCAGGCGTGATGCCGACCTGTGCCGCGCCGTGGAACAGGCACTACCACGTCGACAGCGCGAAGCCCTGGGTATTGTGCAAAGCAATGGCAACGTATTACGCCAGCACCTGATGGCATGGGTAGATGAGCATCGTTCGGTGCTTCAGCAGCGCCTCTGGGGGCCGAGTGCGCCGCGCCGTGAACCCCAAGGCTGGCTACGCGGTGGCCGCCCCTTGGCGCCGCTCCCGGCTCACCCACGCCAGACCGGCTCGCTGGTACAAAGCTATCGGCGCATTTTCCCCGAGGCCACCGATGCAGAGTTTGCCGAATGGCTGGGCGACGAGCAGGAGGAACCCAACCTGTATGACATGCGCTCGGCCAGCGAGCGGCTACGCGACCTGCAACAACGTCTGCAGAACTTGCGCAACCAACTTGAAGAATGGGCAAGGCCAGATCCGGCAAACCCACACCAGCGCCACCGCGCCATCCGCCCGATCATCAACGCCTGGCGGCGCCTTTCAAGGTTGACCCTCCAGGGCGGCGAGCGCTTGTACAAGCTTGACCTGGCCAGCCGCGGCCTGCGCAACGAAGACCTGGCCAGCCTTGCCTTACCCGACGACTTCGCCCATGTAGAGCACCTTTCGCTCAGTAATAACCACACGCTCAGTCAATTGCCCGCCGAGTTCCTGCAGCGTTTTCCCGATCTCAAGCGCCTGCTACTGACTCATTGCCGCTTCGACCAGTTACCGCGCCTGGCACGCCCGCAACAGCTGCGCTGGCTCGACCTGGACAGCAACCGCATAACCTGGGATGAACAGGCTCAGCAAACACTCAACCGGTACAGTGCCCTCAGCGTGCTTGATCTGAGCGACAATCCCCTGCTTGTGGCACCGGACCTGAACTGGCTTCCCGAGCTGAAAACCTTGTTCATGACAGGCTGCGCACTCACCGAACTTCCACCGGGCCTGGACCTGGTCAGCGGGCCGTTCATGCTCGATCTTTCGGCCAATCAGTTCCGCCAGTTGCCTGCCGGGTTCAACGTTGCTCGGCCTGTCGCCGACGCCCTGCGCCTTGAAAGCGAGTGGCTGGGCGAAACGGCACTTGCAGAAATCGATGCCTACAACAGCATTCATCAGGTAGACCTGCTGGTCAGTGAAAGTGATTATGAGGAATTCTTTTACCAGACAGGCCCGGCACAAACCGCCTTGTGGCAACGCTTGCCACTGCAGTACCGCCGCGATCTTCGGCCATTGCTGGACGTTGAACCCTTCCTGTCACACCCGCATCAGGCCCGCACAGAGTTCTGGCGCCGCCTTGCTGTGATCGATGCAGATACCGTACTACGCGAGGAGTGGCTTTCGCACCCACCGTACAACCTGTTCAACCTGCCGCTTTGACCTTACCCACGGTGCCTGCCGACGCGTAGGCAGGCACTGTCGGCCATGTTAAGCCAGACTGGTGTTTTTCCGGCAGCCGGTGCATGCTCGTAGCTGAAGCGTTTCACCCGGCTAGAAATTCGCCCTGTCATGTGAGGTGCAGTACCCATGGACCGTCTGCTCGATTCACTTTTCCCCAGCGCCGAGAACATTCCCGAAACCTGGCGCCTGGGAGCCCCGCTGGAACAACGCGACTACCTGGTAAACGGAGCACTCAAGCGCTGGGACGGCCCGCTGGCCACGGTGCGCAGCCCGGTCTGGCTCAAGGAAGGTAACGAGGAGCGCCAGGTGCTGCTGGGCAGCGCCCCGCTGCTCGATGCCGATACCGCGCTTACCGCCCTCGATGCCGCCGTGCAGGCCTACGACAAGGGCCGAGGCGCCTGGCCCAACATGCGCGTGGCCGAGCGTATCCAGCACGTCGAAACCTTCCTTGCACGCATGCGTGAGCAGCGTCAGGCCGTGGTCAAGTTGCTGATGTGGGAAATTGGCAAAAACCTGAAGGACTCGGAAAAGGAATTCGACCGCACCTGCGACTACATCGTCGACACCATCAATGCCCTCAAGGACCTCGACCGCCGTTCCAGCCGCTTCGAGCTTGAACAAGGCACGCTGGGCCAGATCCGCCGCGCGCCACTGGGCGTGGCGTTGTGCATGGGGCCTTACAACTACCCGCTGAACGAAACCTTCACCACGCTGATCCCGGCGCTGATCATGGGCAACACCGTGGTGTTCAAGCCGGCCAAATTCGGCGTACTGCTGATTCGGCCGTTGCTTGAAGCGTTCCGCGACAGCTTCCCGCCGGGGGTGATCAACGTCATCTACGGCCGTGGCCGGGAAACCGTCAGCGCGCTGATGGCCAGTGGCAAGGTCGATGTCTTTGCGTTCATCGGCACGCACAAAGCCGCCAGCGACCTGAAAAAACTCCACCCCCGCCCCCACCGCCTGCGCGCGGCGCTGGGCCTGGACGCCAAGAACCCGGGCATCGTGCTGCCCCAGGTCGACCTCGACAACGCCGTCGAAGAGGCGGTCACCGGCGCGCTGTCGTTCAACGGCCAGCGTTGCACGGCATTGAAGATCCTGTTCGTCCACGAAGACGTGGTCGACGCATTCCTCGACAAGTTCCAGCGCAAGCTCGCTGCACTCAAGCCTGGCATGCCGTGGGAGCCAGGCGTGGCACTGACACCGCTGCCCGAGCCGGGCAAGGTCGACTACCTCGACAGCCTGGTCGCGGATGCCAAGGCCAAGGGCGCACAGGTACTCAACGACGGTGGCGGGCACAGCCGCGGCTCGTTCTTCTACCCGGCCTTGCTGTACCCGGTAAACCACGACATGCGCGTGTACCACGAAGAACAGTTCGGCCCGCTGGTGCCGGTGGTGCCGTACCGCGACCTGCAGACGGTGATCGACTATGTACTGGACTCCGACTACGGCCAACAACTAAGCCTGTTCGGCAACGACCCGGCGACCATTGGTAGCCTGGTCGACATCTTTGCCAACCAGGTCGGGCGCATCAATATCAACGCGCAGTGCCAACGAGGCCCCGACACCTACCCGTTCAACGGCCGCAAGAACAGCGCCGAAGGCACCCTGTCAGTACATGACGCCTTGCGCGTGTTCTCGATTCGCACCCTGGTCGCCACACGCTTCCAGGAGGCCAACAAGGAACTGATCAGCGAAATCATCCGCAACCGCCAGTCCAGCTTCCTGACCACCGACTACATCTTCTGAAATCGCTGCCTTTATAGACAATCGATCTAGCACCGCTGTCGATTTTCCCTCTGTGCAAACGACTCTAAGCAACAGGGCGCCAACCGGCGCCCACTGCACAGGAGAGTCGAACATGGCAGTCAAAGCCATCCCCGAAGGCCAGCACAGCATCACCCCGTACCTGGCCATCAACGACGCCGCCAAGGCCATCGAGTTCTACAAGCGGGCTTTTGGCGCAGTAGAAATGTTCCGCCTTGACGCCCCCGGCGGGCGCGTCGGCCATGCCGAGCTGAAGATCGGTGATTCCTCGCTGATGCTGGGTGACCCCTGCGACATGGAAGGCGGCCTTACCGCCAGCCAGAAGCTCAGCGGCGCAGGCGTGGGCCTGCACCTGTACGTCGAAGACTGCGACAAGGTCTACGCTCAGGCCCTGGCTGCCGGCGGCACGCAGTTGCACCCCTTGACCGACCAGTTCTATGGCGACCGCAGCGGTACCTTGAAGGACCCGTTCGGCAACATCTGGTTCGTCTCTACCCACAAGGAAGACCTGACCCCTGACGAAATTCGCGCCCGCGCCGCGAAGATGTTCGGCGGCAACTGACCGACAAGTTGAAAGCGGCGCGACTTTGCTTGAAGCTTGGGGCTCGTAGCTTGGAGCTGCTTCATGCGAATCATCGAAAAAACCGCCGCCCAGGTGCGCAGCCTGACCCCCGCCGAAGAAGAGCTGCTGGTCGGCTTTGCCACCGGCAGCCTGGGTGGCCCGCGCCTGCTGCAGGCCAACCAGCTGCTGATGAAGGTGCGCAACGCCAACCACTGGCTGGCCTGTGATTGCCGCAGCGACGCCCTGCCGGTGCTCAATGTCACCCTGAACGGCAACACCGGCACGCTGTTCCTCAAGAACAACCCCGGCACTGCCGAGCACGCGCCCGGCTGCCCGTTCACCAAGGACGAACGAGAGGCGGCTGAACGGGAAAACGACCCCGCGCCACCTGCCGCCTGGCTGCCGCCCGACACACCGCTGCGCCTGATTGGCGACTTCCGTGCCGGCACCGCCAGTGCTGGCGGCGATGGCAGCGAGCGGCGCGAACAACAGCGCCTGCTGTCGCTGCTGCTGACCTGGATTGAAACCAGTGGCCTGAACCTGTATGCCACGCACCTGAAGAAGGACCTGACCGTGCAGTTTGCCGAACTGCGCAGCGTCGCCAGCCGCTACCCGCTGCTGGAGCGGGTGCCCGCCAGCAACTACCTGGAAACCCGCCTGGACATGAAGCACATGATGATGCTCAAGTCCCGCCTGCGCGAAGCCACGGTGTTCGGCAACCACCGCCGCCACGGCCTGTTGCTGGACTGTGTCGACCAGATCAAGGGGCGCAAGCTGTTCAACAACCGCAGCGAAGACGGGTTCGACTTCCAGGGGCACCACCTGTTCTGGGGTGGCAACCGCACCAGCGGGCCGCTGCTGGCGTTGATGCTCTATTCACCGACCAGTGCCGGCAGCCATTACTATGAATTGATCCATGTGGCCAGCGTGCCCGTGCTGTCACGCGCCCACCTGTTCCCGGTGTACCGCGACGAGGAACGCGAGCCGCTCAAGGCACTGGTGTCGCTGATCGACTGGATGGCCAGCAAGGGCGTCAAGGTGCAGATGCGCCGGCCGGTGATTGGTGGCCAGGTAATGGATGAACTGGTGATGACCTCTGACCAGGACAGAGTGTTGTCGATATCACTGCTGGACCAGCCGATCGGCCCTGAGCCGGACGCTGAAAACTTCAAGCGTTATGCCGACTTCAAGAGCCTGGAAACCTTCCGCAAGTTTGTTGCGGGCTTCTTTATGCGTGAGCGCTGAATAACCATTGCGAGCCCGCAGGCCCGGCCTCTTCGCGGGTGAACCCGCTCCTACAACGGCCGTACCGAACCTGCGATGCCAGCGTTAACCACCGATCAATGTAGGAGCGGGTTTACCCGCGAATACGGTGGCGCCCGCGACGGCAAACGACCAGGAATATTGGCCCGCAGGCCCCGGCCTCTTCGCGGGTAAACCCGCTCCTACAACGGCCATACCGAACCTGCGATGCCAGCGTTAACCACCGATCAATTTAAGAGCGGGTTTACCCGCGAATACGGTGGCGCCCGCAACGGCAAACATCCAGGGATACTGGCCCGCAGGCCCGGCCTCTTCGCGGGTAAACCCGCTCCTACAACGGCCGTACCGAACCTGCGATGCCAGCGTTAACCACCGATCAATGTAGGAGCGGGTTTACCCGTGAATACGGTGGCGCCCGCAACGGCAAACATCCAGGGATACTGGCCAGCAGGCCCGGCCTCTTCGCGGGTGAACCCGCTCCTACAACGGCCGTACCGAACCTGCGATACCGGGGTGCCCCACCAATCATGCCCGGCTCAACCCAGGAACAGCCTGTACGCCGGGTTATCCGTCTCATCCCAATACCGATACCCCATTTCATCCAGCGCAATCGGCAACCCCGCCACCTCCTCCCCCGGCACTTCCAGCGCCGCAAACACCCGCGCCTCGGCCGCGCCATGATTACGGTAATGGAACAGGCTGATGTTCCAGCGTTTGCCCAGGCGCTCGAGAAAGCCCAACAATGCCCCCGGGCGCTCAGGGAACTCGAAACGCAGCACCCGTTCATCCGCACCCGGCGTTGCATGGCCGCCGACGGTATGGCGCACATGCAGCTTGGCCAATTCGTTGTCAGTCAGGTCCAGCACGTTGTAACCCTGTTCACGCAGGCTGGCCAGCAACTGCTCGCGCGGATCATGCACAGGATGGGTCTGTACCCCAACGAACAGGCGCGCCTCCTTGCCAGGGTAATAGCGGTAGTTGAACTCAGTGATCTGCCGCTTGCCCAGCGCCTGGCAGAATGCGCGGAAGCTGCCCGGCTGTTCCGCAATGGTGACGGCGATGATCGCCTCGCGCTGCTCGCCCAGCTCGGCCCGTTCAGCCACATGACGCAAACGGTCGAAATTGACATTGGCCCCGGAGTCGATGGCCACCAGCGTCTGCCCCTGCACACCGTCGCGTGCCACGTACTTCTTGATCCCGGCTACAGCCAGGGCCCCGGACGGCTCGGTGATCGAGCGGGTATCGTCGTAGATGTCCTTGATCGCTGCGCACAGTTCGTCGCTGCTTACTGTCACTACCTCATCGACGAAGTGCCGGCACAGCTCAAAACAATGGGCGCCGATCTGCGCCACCGCCACACCATCGGCAAAAGTGCCGACCTGTGGCAGGATCACCCGCTCTCCAGCGGCCATGGCAGCCTGCAGGCAGTTGGAGTCCTCCGGCTCGACGCCGATCACCTTCACTTCCGGGCGCAGGTATTTCACGTACGCGGCGATACCGGCGATCAAGCCACCGCCGCCCACCGGCACAAAGATCGCATCCAGAGGTCCCGGGCGCTGACGAAGGATTTCCATGGCCACGGTGCCCTGGCCGGCGATCACGTCCGGGTCATCGAATGGCGGCACGAAGGTGGCACCTTCGCTGTCGGCCAGTTTCAACGCATGGGCCAGCGCATGCGGGAAGCTTTCGCCGTGCAGCACCACGTGCCCACCGCGCGATCGCACCCCTTCCACCTTCAGCGACGGCGTGGTGGTGGGCATGACAATGGTGGCCTTCATGCCCAGGTGCGATGCCGCCAGCGCTACGCCCTGGGCATGGTTGCCCGCCGATGCAGTGATCACCCCGCGTTCACGCTGCTCGCGGGTCAGGCGGGACAAACGGGTGTAGGCACCACGGATCTTGAACGAGAAGGTAGGCTGCAGGTCTTCACGCTTGAGCAAGACCTGGTTGCCCAGGCTGGCAGACAGGGCCGGCGCAGCTTGCAGCGGCGTTTCGATGGCCAGGTCGTACACCGGCGCGGCAAGAATGCGCCGCACCTGCTCCGACAGCAGTTGCTGGGGGCTAACGGGTGTACGAGGAAGGCTGAAGCTGGTCATCGATGACTCCTTGGCTGTTTTCACGTTGCCCAGGAGTCAGAGAGAAAAAACCCGCCTCCAAGGCGGGTTCGGTGCACGTACGCGCTAGCCCGCCAAACTGATAATGGCGGTAATAATAATGGCGTTCACGTGCTGGAAAGTGTTCATGGGGTAGGAACTTAGCCCGCCGCGCCGGCAGAAGTCAACACTTGGCTTGCTGCGCCGAAAGCGGCACATCGAACACTTTGTCGAAGCCCCACTGGAACACGAAGGCGTAGACGAAGAAGAACACGAACAGCGCCAGGTTGGTGAGCAACGCCGCCCACAGGCTTACGTCCAGCCAGTACGCCACCAGGGGCAGCAGGATCAGCACCAGCCCCCCCTCGAAACCCAGGGCATGCAGCAGGCGCCGGGCGAAGGTGCGTTCACGCTTGTTCTGGCGCGCTTCCCAGCGCTCGAACACCCAGTTGTAGCCCATGTTCCAGCTCATGGCGATGCCCGACATCAGCACCGACAGCACGGTCGACTGCGCCATGCCGGCGCCGAACGCCAGCTCCAGCGCAGGTGCCACGCAGGCGACGGCGATGGCCTCATAAAGAATGGCCTGGACGATCTTGCGTGCCTTGCCTTGCATGTTCAGCTCCGTGGGTAGACGACCTGTAAAGTTACAAGAAGCGGCCAACAAGAAAAAGCCTGAATCTTGGACAATCCTGCGTTCGGCTGCTTGTATCTATCCAGTGCAAACGGCGACAGGTCGTACAACTTCGTCCAGGGAATTGAACGAGGATACAGACGATGGCCCATACCCCCCTGCCGATGTCCGGCACATGAGCCTGGCATTCATCGATTTTCTCACTTATGTGCTGTTCGGGCTGAAGATCCTGGCGATCATCCTCGCCTCGCTGATGTTCCTGCTCGGCCTCGATGACCTGTTCATTGACCTGTGCTACTGGTGCCGCAAGCTGATCCGGCGTTTTCGCATCTACGACAAGCACGAGAAGGCCGACGAAAAGCGCCTGTTCGAAGTACCGGAAAAGCCCCTGGCGATCATGGTCCCGGCCTGGAACGAAGTGGGCGTTGTCGGTGAAATGGCGCGCCTGGCGGCCTCGACCATCGACTACGAAAACTACCAGATCTTCGTCGGCACCTACCCCAACGACCCGCAAACCCAGGCCGACGTCGACGCGGTGTGCCTGCACTACCCCAACGTGCACAAGGTAGTCTGCGCGCGCCCCGGCCCCACCAGCAAAGCCGACTGCCTGAACAACATCATCGACGCCCTGCTGCGCTTCCAGCAGGACGCAGGCATCCAGTTTGCCGGTTTCATCCTGCATGACGCCGAAGATGTGATCTCGCCCATGGAGTTGCGCCTGTTCAACTACCTGCTGCCGAACAAGGACATGATCCAGATTCCGGTGTACCCCTACGCACCGGAATGGAAAGGCTTTACCGCCGGCCACTATGTCGACGAGTTCGCCGAAAACCACGGCAAGGACGTGATCGTGCGCGAGGCACTGACCGGCCAGGTGCCCAGTGCCGGTGTCGGCACCTGCTTCAGCCGCCGCGCCATCAGTGCCCTGCTCGAAGACGGCGACGGCATCGCCTTCGACGTGCAAAGCCTGACCGAAGACTACGACATCGGCTTTCGCCTGAAACAAAAGGGCATGAAGTGCATTTTCGCCCGCTATTCCATCAGCGACCCGGCGCTGGCCCTGAAACAGGAATGGCGCCTGGGCATGAGCCGCGAGTTCTCCCAGGTGATCTGCGTGCGCGAGCACTTCCCCCGTGACTGGCAGCACGCCATCCGGCAAAAGTCGCGCTGGATCGTCGGCATCGTGTTCCAGGGCACCAGCAACCTCGGCTGGAGCCGCAAGGGTGCACTCAACTACTTCCTCTGGCGCGACCGCCGCGGGCTGTTCGCGTACTTGCTGAGCTTCCTGGTCAACCTGTTGCTGCTGGTACTGCTGGCCATGTGGCTGGTCACGGTGATTGCCCCGCAATCGTGGCGCTTCATGTCGATCCTCAGCGACAGCTGGCTGCTGTCGACGCTGTTGTGGCTGAACGGCCTGATGCTGTTCAACCGCCTGTTCCAGCGCGCCTGGTTCGTCACCCGCTTCTACGGTATCGGCGAGGGCCTGCTGTCGGCACCGCGCATGATGTGGAGCAACTTCGTCAATTTCTTCGCCAACCTGCGCGCCCTGCGCCAGGTGATGGAAATGGGCGATTCACGGCGCGTCGCCTGGGACAAGACCACCCACGAATTTCCCGCCATTGCCGCCCCCGCCCGCACACCACTGGGCCAGCGTCTGGTGGCCAAAGGGCTGATCAGCGAAGACCAGTTGCAACTGGCAATCACCAGCCCGGTCCGGCGGCGCCTGGGCCGGGAACTGCTGCTGCGCGGCTGGCTGAACAGCGAACAACTGGTGACCACCCTGGCCGAACAGCTGGACCTGCCCTGGGCGCCGCTGAACCCGTTCAAGCTCGACCCGCAATTGATCGCCAAGCTGCCACGCAGGCTGGCCACGCACTATGGCGTGCTACCCGTCGACGAAGACGGCGATACGCTGATCCTGGCCAGCGAAACCCCGGTCAGCCAGGTTTCGCTGGGGGTGATCAGCCGCCAGCTGAAACGCCCGGTCAAGGCCCGCCTGGCACCGCAGGGCCGGGTCACCCTGGGCCTGCGCTACCACTACCCAAGCCCGTGGCAAAGGCCGGAAACCCGCGAAATGCTAGCCGTGCTGGAACGCCACCAGGACGACGAAGCACTGCTGGAGCGGGTCAGCTGTCACCAGGTCATGCTCGGCGCCCTGCTGCAAGTGCGCGGCATGGTCCCGGTCACCCTGTTCAACCAGGCCCTGATCGACTTCGACCCCGAGCAGCACAGCCTCGGCGAACACCTGATCGCCCGCGGCATCATTACCGAGCAGGTGCTGGAACAGGCCCTGATCGAACAGGCCAGCGAGCAGCAGGCCGCTATTGACCTGACCCGGGAGGTGGCATGAAGCCGCGGTTTTCCCTCACGTTCACCGGCCTGTTGCTGTGCTCCGCCGCCCTGCCCGTCGCTGCCTCTGCGCCAATGACCGACTTCCAGCGGTTCACCAGCTTTCCGTTCATGGACCGCGGCTACCGCGAGGCCAAAAAAGACAACTGGGCCGAGGTCGAGCGCTTGACCCGCCACGTGCTGGGCCGGGTGCCGAACAACGACGAGGCCCGCGCCCTGCTGGTCGAAGCCCTGGCTCACCAGCGTCGCTACAAAGAGGCCGAAGCGCTGGCCGAGCAGTTGGGTGGCAGCCCCGAGTACGCCGACGCCCTGCTGGAACTGCGACTGACCTGGATCGAGCAGGACCCACCCGCAGCCAGCCAGGTGGAGCAGTGGCTGGCCAGCAGCGATGGCACCCACCGCGTGCGCCTGTGGCAGGCCTACAGCCTGAGCCTGGCCAAGTTCGGGGGTGCCGCCAGAGCGCTGGACTGGCTCAACCAGCTCCCCCCCGGAAACGACGGCCAGGTACTGCGCCTGGCCCGGGCCAACTTCGCCGAACAGCTGCGCAACTGGAAAGAGACCATCGAGCAACTGCAGCCCTTGGCCGACAAAGGCCAGTTGCCCGCCGACGACTGGCAACGCCTGGCCAACGCCTATATCCAGCGCGTGGACGAAAAAGGCCTGAACGCATTGCTGGCCAGCGCGCCCTCGCCCGCAGCGGCCAACCAGGCACGCCTGGCCATGGCCAACCGCGCCATTGCGGTGGGTCACAACCTGTTGGCCCAGCGCTCACTGCAGTCGCTAACGCCCAACCAACTGAACCAGCCCGAACAGCGCCAGCAACTGTGGGAGCTGGCCCGCGAAGGCGACGATGCGGCGCTGGTGCGGCGCCTTAGCAACGACCTGCAACGCCCCTGCCTGGAAACGGTCGACTGGCTGTCACGCCGGGACCCGGAGCAGGCCCGCGAGCAATTCAAGGGCTGTACAGCCAGCAGCGACCCACGGGCCTATGCGGTACTCAAGCAACGCTTGTACGGCGACCCGCCACAACCACCGCAGCCACGCACCGCTGCCGAATGGGAAAAACGCTACCGCCAGACGGGCGACCTCGCCGCGCTGGAGCAAGCCACCTTCCTGCTCACCGAACAAGGCCACACCGATCATGCCCGGCAACTGCTGGAGCAAGCCTACGACCGCCACCAGGGCCGCCTCAGCCCGTCGCTGCTGCAGCGGCTGGGCAACCTGTATGCCCGCAACGACGGCCCACTCGACAGCCAGCGCATGCTTACCCTGGTCCCCTGCGTCGACGCCAATACCCGCGCCCAATTGCTCGGCAGGCTAGCCGAGGCCGGCCGGTGCGATGCCGTGCGCCAGGCCGTACCGGCCACGCCGAGCGAGCCTGGCCAGTACCGCGCCCTGGGCCGCTGCGCCATGCCCGACCAGCCAGGTGAGGCGGTGGTCTACTACCAGGCGGCAGAGCACCTGGGAGACCACGGCAACCGCCTGCCGCTGGCCTACGCGCTAGAGGCCGCTGGCGACTCGCAAGCCGCCCTGCCCCTCTGGCGCAGCTTGCCGGACAGCGCCTGGACCGATAACGCCCGCCTCACCGCCGCCCGTGGCGCACTGAATGCCGGTGATGCCCAGGCCGCCCGGCGCTATTGGGACGCCGCTGCGCACAGCAGCGCCGATGACTGGGCGCTGGGTGCCGCCATCGCTCAGCGCCAAGGCGACTACCAAGCCGCGCTGGGCTTCCAGCGCCAGGCCCTGATGCACAACCCGCGCGCCGACCACTACTACGCCGCCTCCAGCACCGCGCAACTGGCCGGCGACAGTGCGCAAAGCAGCACCTGGCTGGCCGAGGCCGTGCGCCTGGCCCCCAATCAGCCGCGCTATCGAGCCGACTACGGCATGCGCCTGGCCGGCTCGCCAGACAAAGCCCAGCGCCTGGAATCGATCCCCTACCTGGAGCGCGCCACCCACGATTTCCCTGAGGACTACCGCCTTGGCGAAACCCTGGCCCTGCGCTACGACGAACATGAAGACAGTGCCGCGGCACGCCGCGAACTGCGCCGTATCCTCGACGTGGAGCAGAACCTGGTCGACGGTGATGACGAATACGGCAGCCTGGAAGCACGCCAGTACCGCCAGCGCCGCGCCCACGAAAGCCTGTCACGGCGCGACACCATTACCCTGGCCAGCACCTGGTCACCGGCCGGCACCTCGACCAACGACAAGTTCCTCGACAACGGCCAACGCAGCGGTAATTCGCGCCGCGCGCAATCGCAGAACGTGCAGTTGGCCATGTGGGACCACGCCCTGGGCGAGGAACCCAGCCGCAACGGCAGTACCCTGTCGGTGTATGGCCGGGTGCTGTTCGGCGGCCAGAGCCGCACTGACTACGCGCAGAGCATGGGCACCGGCATCGGCCTTCGCTACAAGCCGCTCGGCCAGGCCAACCTCAACCTGTATGCCGAGCTGTACCACCAGCGGCAGATCGACGAACAACACTACGGCGGCCTGAGCCTGGGCCAGCTGCTGAGCCCGGCCAAGGTCGGCGGCAACTGGGGCGACCTGCGCCACCACGCCGAATCGAGCAACGACCTGCTGCTGCGCGCCACCGCCTCGTTCCTCGACCAGGGTGACTGGCGCAACGACTGGCGCATCGATGAAGACCAATGGAACGAGCGCTTCCTCTACCTCGACGCCGCCTGGTGGACCCGTGCCGGCGACCACGCCTGGCTGTCGCGTTACCAGCAGGGCCATGCCTGGAAGCTGCCAGGCAGCTCACCGCAGACCATCATGCCCTATGGCTTTGTCGAGTTTTCCAGCCAGGACCCGAGCAACGACTGGCGTCAGGACGCCCGTGCGGGGGTCGGTGTACGCTGGCAATGGTGGTTCGACGACGACCGCTACAACGCCTACCGCGGCTCGCTGAAAGTGCGCGCCGAGTACCAGCAGTCGCTGGGTGGCAACCTCTACGAGCGCGCCAACGGCGTGCTGGTCGGTGCGGAGATGACCTTCTGATGCGTACCCTCATCGCCCTCTGCCTGCTGGCCCTATGCCTGCAGGCCACCGCCGACCAGCGCCTGTTCTATCAACCGTTGAACCGCGACGCCAGCGTCACCCCCGCCCAGTGGCAGCAACTGTGGCGCGCCACGGCGGCCCAGGGGGGCAAGACCCTGATCGTGCAGTGGAGCGCCTATGGCGACAGTGATTTCGGCGGTGCCCAGGGCTGGTTGGCCAACAGCCTGCGTTCAGCGCGTGCCGAAGGCCTGCAACTGGTGCTTGGGTTGTACATGGACCCAGCCTACTACCAGCGCCTCAACCAACTGGATGGCGAGGGCCTGAACAGCTACTGGAAAGCGCAACTGGGCCGCTCGCTCAGCCAGTACCAGCAACTGCGCCAGGCCTGGCAATTGCCGGTGGACGGCTGGTACCTGCCGATGGAGCTGGACGACCAGCATTTTCGCGAGGCCGATCGACGTGAAGCGCTGTACAGCCAGCTGCAGGCCTTCAACCGCCAGCTGGACAAGCCGCTGCATATCAGCGCCTTCAGCGCCGGCAAGCTGTCGCCGCGGGTCAATGCCAGCTGGCTGGATCAACTGGCCGGGTTGGGCTTGACTGTGTGGTGGCAGGACGGCGCCGGCACCGGGCGTTTGCCGACCTTGGTGCGCCAGGGCTACGAGCAGGCCCTGCCGTGCCGGGTGGGGGTGGTGCGTGAGGCGTTCCGCCAGGTGAGTGCGCCGGGGCAGGTGTTTAGGGCTGAGCCTGCCGAACCGAAGCTGGGTGGCGGGTGCCATGCCGAGGCGGTGTTTGCCTTGCGTTATCGGCCGTGGGCGCGGGGTGTTCTGCCACAGAATTGAGTTTCCAGGCCCGGCCTTTCGCGGGACAAGCCCGCTCCCACAGAGCCCGCAGCAGGTCAGGTTCTGTGGGAGCGGGCTTGTCCCGCGAAAGGGCCGGGCCTGGTAAAGCAATACCCCCAGGAGCCCACCAATGTTCAAAACCATCGAAGCCCACGTCCGCAAGCAGGTCGCCCCCGCCGCCCTGCGCGCCGAATTCCGCCAGCACGAATTCGAGACCATGCGCCCGTTCTGCCTGTTGGTGTTCTGCGTCAGCATCCTGATCTGGCTGGTCTTCGACTTGATCGTCAGCTTCCTCGGCGGCCAGGGCTTCACCTGGCTGTCCTACCTGTTCATCACCCTGCTCGGCTGCCAGACCGTGGTGCTGCGCTTCACCCGCCGCAGCCACCACTTCGACGTGCTCAACCTGCTGTTCGTCGCCACCATCACCCTGGGCATGCGCCTGGTGATCGAGGGCATCCCGCTGGCGCTGCGCCCGGTGTGGCTGGTACTCGGGGTATCCACCGTACTGTATGCCGTGTCGGTGCTGCCGGTGCGGCGCTGGTCTTTCTTCTGCGCCATGGTCATCACCTGGGTGGTGCTCAACCCGTTCTACCACACCCGCATCGAGCCCGATCAACTCGAAGGCGCCATGCTGATCAGCTATGCGGTGTTTCTCAGCGGCCTGGTGATCTACAGCTACCTGCAGATGCGCAAGGCCAAGCTGCACAACTTCTACCTGTCCAAGGTGTTGCTGGACCAAGCCTACGTCGACGCCCTGACCAACATCCCCAACCGCCGCTCGTTCATGGCCCAGGCCGACCGCCAACTGCGCATGGCCACGGGCGGGCAGTACCTGGCGATGATCGACATCGACAATTTCAAGCGGGTCAATGACCGCTTTGGCCATGACGTGGGCGATGAAGTGCTCAAGCGCGTGGCGCTGCATATCAAGGCAAGCATGGCCGGCTACGTGTTTGCCCGGCTGGGCGGCGAGGAATTCGCGATTTTTTTCCAGGGCCTGGACCAGCACGCTGCCGAGCAGCAAGTGGGGGCACTGTGCCAACGGGTGCGCGAAGACGTTGGCGAGCACCCGGTGACCATCAGCATCGGCCTGGCCCGGGTCGACCAGGGTGACAGCCTGACCACCGCACTGGTGCGCGCCGACCAGGCACTGTACGAGGCCAAGCACAGTGGCAAGGACCGCTTTGTGCTGTGGTCAAGCCAGCTGGCAGATCGGGGTTAGCAGGCCCGGCCCTTTCGCGGGTAAACCCGCTCCTACAAAGGCTTATGCGGTCCCTGTAGGAGCGGGTTTACCCGCGAAGGGGCCGGCACTGGCGAAACATCACCCAGCAGGCAATCGAATACGAAACTGCGCCCCACCCAACGCCGACTGCGCCACGGTCAAGGTCCCACCCTGCCCCTCGATCGCCCGCCGGCTGATTGCCAACCCCAAACCAAACCCACCCGTATTGCGGTCCCGGCTACGGTCCAGGCGGTAGAACGGTTGGAAGATCCGCTCACGCTCCTCCACCGGAATGCCAATCCCGTCATCCTCAACTGTCAGCAGGCAGCCGCCATCCGCTTCCAGGCGCAAGCGCAACAACAGGCTTTCATCGCAATAACGCATGGCATTGCGCACCAGGTTCTGCACCGCCCGCGCCGTCAGCCGCGGGTCCAGCACAAAGCGCGGCAAATCACCCTCGGCCTGCACTTCCCACTGGATGCCCCGGCCATCGAGCTCCTCGGCAAAGCCGCCCAGCACACTGTCGACCAGCTCCAGCAACGACACCTCGACCCGCTCACGGGCCTGGTCGGCGTTGTACAGGCGGCTATAGGACAGCAATTCCAGCACCAGCTCATCCAGCTCGCGCACATGCCCGACCAGTTCCAGCAAGCGCTTGCGGCTGGCCGGCGGTACCTCGTCGAACAACAACACCAGGCCAAAATCCAGCCGGGTCAGGGGCGTGCGCAACTCGTGCGAAACCGCATTAAGCAGCTCGCGCTGCTGGTTGACGTGGCGTTCCAGGTCGCTGGCCATGGTGTCGAACACCCCGGCCAGCTCACCGATGTTGGAGTGTGGCGAGATGTGCGTACGCTCGGCCATCTGCCCCTGGCCCAGGCGCCGGGCGGTTTCCTTCAGGCGCTCCAGGTCTCGCCAGTGCGGCCATACCCACAACAGCAGGCAGCCAAGCATGGCCGCGCCGATCAGCACGGTCACCCCCCACGACAACACGTTGATGTCCAGCGGGTCTGGCGGTGAGTGCAGGCGCACCAGCCACTCCTTGTCCAGCGGCGCCAGGATCGTCTCGTAGTAGCCCCAGTCGGCAATCCGCACGGCGTACAGGCCATGCTCCAGGCGTGCCTGCTCTTCTTCGCTCAGGTCGGCCTGGTTCACACGCAGCAGTTGCAGTTGCAGCGGCGCGAAATCATCGGCCAGCTCCTGTTCAACGGTTGGCCACTGCTCGCGCGGCGCCTGGCGGAACTGGCGCACGATCAACGACTGCACACCCTTGGCCTGGTCCAGGTTGTAGGCCATGAAACGGTCGTGGAACATGCCGACGATGGTGTCGGGGATGAACAGCAGTGCGCCGGCATAGGCGACGATGATCACCAGGTACAGCCGCACCAGGATCTTGAGCATGGCCGATCAGCACTCCCACTCGACGCGGCTGAACAGATAGCCCTTGCCCCATACGGTCTTGATCTTGCGCGCTTCGCCGGCGTTGTCGTCAAACTTGCGCCGCAGCTTGGAGATGGCCACGTCCACCGAACGGTCGGTGCCGTTGAACTCGATGCCACGCAGTTGCTGCAGGATGCGGTCGCGGTTCATCACTTCGCCGGCATTGCGCGCCAGCACCACCAGCAGGTTGTACTCGCCGCTGGACAGCTCCACCTCGTCGCCACGCCAGCTGACCGTGCGCTCGGCCAGGTCGATGCGCAGGCCACCAATCAGGATCAGGTCGTTGTCCAGGCGCGGCTCGTTGACGCTGCTGCGGCGCAGCAGGGTACGCAACCGGGCCAGCAGCACCCGGGGCTCGCAGGGTTTGGTCACATAGTCGTCGGCGCCCATCTCCAGGCCCAGCACCTGGTCATGGCTGTCGTCACGGGCAGTCAGCATCAGGATTGGCAGGCCTTGCGACTCCTGGCGCAGCAGGCGGCACAATTGCAGGCCATCGATACCCGGCAGCATCAGGTCGAGGATGACCAGGTCAGGCTTTTGCCGACGGTACTCGTCCAGCACATGATCGCCCCGGGCGATCACCTGGACATGGAAGTCGTTGCGTTGCAGGTAGCTGGCGATCAGCTCGGACAGGGCGCTGTCGTCTTCGACCAGGAAAATATTCGGCATAGGCGGATCAATCTGGATTGAGGTATGCCTGTGCCGGCCCATTCGCGGGTAGACCCGCTCCCACAGGGTACCGCGCAGGTTCTGAATGCTGCAGGATCCCTGTAGGAGCGGGTTTACCCGCGAATGGGCCGGCACAGGAATACTCAGCATATAGAACACAACCACAACACAGGATTGTTCTTCACACTTTTTCACACTCGCCCTACAGGTATTAACAGCCGCCCAGGCAACGCCTGCCGTAGCATATACAAGGTCATCATCGGAAGATCCGCATGCCTACTACCCTCCCCCTGCGCCCGTTGGCGCTCCTGGCGTTCATGAGCCTGGCCCTGGCCGGCTGCAGCGACAGCGCCGAGCAAGACGAACAGGCCCCCACCCCGCAAGTACGGGTGGAAACCCTGCAACTGCAGCCCCTGGCCATCAGCAGCGAACTCAGCGGCCGTATCCTCGCCCCGCGTACCGCCGAAGTACGCGCACGGGTCGCTGGCGTGGTGCTGAAGCGGGTGTACCGCGAAGGCAGCGACGTCAAGCAGGGCGATGTCTTGTTCCTGATCGACCCGGCACCGTTCAAGGCCGACCATGACAGCGCCCGCGCGACCTTGGCCAAGGCCGAGGCCACCCGCTACCAGGCCCGCCTGCAAGAGCAGCGCTACCGCCAGCTGGTCGACGACAAGGCAGTCAGCCGCCAGGAGTACGACAACGCCAAGGCCAGCTTCCTGCAGGCCGATGCCGCAGTGGCCGAAGCCAAGGCGGCACTGGAGCGCGCCCGCCTGAACCTCGGCTACGCCACCGTGACCGCGCCCATCTCCGGTCGCATCGGCCGCGCCCAGGTCACCGAAGGCGCGCTGGTCGGGCAAAACGAGACCACGCCGCTGGCAACCATCCAGCAGCTGGACCCGATCCATGCCGATGTCACCCAGTCGACCCGCGAGCTCAACGCCCTGCGCCGCGCCTTGCGTGCCGGCGAGCTGCAGCAGGTGGGCGCCGGCCAGGCCCGCGCCACGCTGATCCAGGACGACGGCAGCGCCTACCCGCTGCCGGGCAAGCTGCTGTTCTCCGACATCAGCGTCGACCCCAGCACCAACCAGATCACCCTGCGCAGCGAGTTCCCCAACCCGGACCTCGACCTGCTGCCCGGCAGCTACGTACGCGTGCGCCTGGAGCAGGCCGTGCAGCCCAAGGGCCTGAGCGTGCCGCAGCGCGCCATCCTGCGTGACAGCGCCGGCGTACCCAAGGTGCTGGTGGTCGACGCGCAGGCGCGGGTCAGCGACCGCCCGGTGGTGCTGGGCAGCGCCCAGGGTGACCGCTGGATCGTCAGTGAGGGCCTGGCCCCTGGCGAGCGCGTGGTCATCGAGGGCCTGCAACACGTCAAGGCCGGTGACCAGGTACAGGTCGACAACACCCCTGGGGCACCGCCCATCGCACAGCACACCGGCCAGTGAGGGCCTGATTCATGCCGCAATTCTTCATCGACCGCCCGGTATTTGCCTGGGTAGTCGCCCTGTTCATCCTGCTTGCCGGTGCGCTGGCCATCCCGCAATTGCCGGTGGCCCAGTACCCCAACGTGGCACCGCCGCAGGTAGAAATCTACGCCGTGTACCCGGGCGCCTCGGCGGCGACCATGGACGAAAGCGTGGTCAGCCTGATCGAGCAGGAACTCAACGGCGCCGACAACCTGCTGTATTTCGAGTCGCAGAGCAGCCTGGGCAGCGCCACCATCACCGCCACCTTCGCCCCTGGCACAAACCCGGACCTGGCCCAGGTAGACGTGCAGAACCGCCTGAAAGTGGTCGAGTCGCGCTTGCCACGCCCGGTCACCCAGCAGGGCCTGCAGGTAGAAAAGGTGTCCACCGGCTTCCTGCTGCTGGCCACCCTTACCTCCGAAGACGGCAAGCTCGACGAAACTGCCCTGTCGGACATCCTGGCGCGCAACGTGATGGATGAAATCCGCCGCCTCAAGGGCGTCGGCAAGGCCCAGCTGTATGGCTCGGAACGTGCCATGCGCATCTGGATCGACCCGCGCAAGCTAGTCGGCTTCAACCTCACGCCCAACGATGTGGCCGAAGCCATCGCCGGCCAGAACGCCCAGGTCGCCCCTGGCAGCATTGGCGACCTGCCCACCCGCAGCACTCAGGAAATCACCGCCAACGTGGTGGTCAAGGGCCAGCTGAGCAGCCCCGAAGAATTCGCCGCCATTGTGCTGCGGGCCAACCCGGACGGCTCCACCGTCACCATCGGCGATGTCGCCCGGGTCGAGATCGGTGCCCAGGAGTATCAGTACGGCACCCGCCTGAACGGCAAACCGGCCACCGCCTTCAGTGTCCAGCTGTCGCCGGGCGCCAACGCCATGGAAACCGCCACCCTGGTGCGGGCGAAGATGCAGGAGTTGGCGCGCTATTTCCCGGAAGGCGTCAAGTACGACATCCCTTACGACACCTCGCCCTTCGTCAAGGTGTCGATCGAGCAGGTCATCAACACCCTGTTCGAAGCCATGCTGCTGGTGTTTGCAGTGATGTTCCTGTTCCTGCAGAACCTGCGTTACACCCTGATCCCGACCCTGGTGGTACCGGTGGCGCTGATGGGCACCTTCGCCGTAATGCTGGCGATGGGCTTCTCGATCAACGTGCTGACCCTGTTCGGCATGGTGCTGGCCATCGGCATCCTGGTTGACGACGCCATTGTGGTGGTGGAAAACGTCGAGCGCATCATGGCCGAAGAAGGCCTGCCGCCCAAGCAAGCCACGCGCAAGGCCATGGGCCAGATCAGCGGCGCCATCGTCGGCATCACCCTGGTACTGGTGGCGGTGTTCCTGCCGATGGCCTTCATGCAAGGCTCGGTGGGGGTGATCTACCAGCAGTTCTCGGTGTCGATGGCCGTGTCGATCCTGTTCTCGGCATTCCTCGCCCTCAGCCTTACCCCGGCGCTGTGCGCTACCCTGCTCAAACCTGTGGCCAAAGGTGAGCATCACGAGCGCAAGGGCTTCTTCGGCTGGTTCAACCGCCGCTTCGAGGGTATGAGCAACGGCTACCAACGTTGGGTCATGCAGGCACTCAAGCGCAGCGGTCGCTACCTGCTGGTGTATGCGCTGCTGCTGGGGGTGCTGGGCTATGGCTTCAGCCAGTTACCCACGGCGTTCCTGCCCACTGAAGACCAGGGTTATACCATCACTGATATCCAGCTGCCCCCCGGCGCCAGCCGCATGCGCACCGAACAGGTGGCCGCGCAGATCGAGGCGCACAACACTGAAGAACCCGGGGTGGGCAACACCACGCTCATTCTCGGCTTCAGCTTCTCCGGTAGCGGGCAGAATGCGGCGCTGGCCTTCACTACGCTCAAGGACTGGTCCGAGCGCGGTGCCGACGACAGTGCCCAGTCGATCGCCGATCGTGCGACCATGGCCTTCAGCCAGCTCAAGGACGCCATCGCCTTCTCGGTGTTGCCACCCCCTATCGACGGCCTGGGTGAATCGACCGGCTTCGAATTCCGCCTGCAGGACCGTGGAGGCATGGGCCACGCCGAGCTGATGGCGGCCCGTGACCAGTTGCTGCAGAGCGCCGGCAAAAGCAAGCTGCTGACCAACGTGCGTGAAGCCTCGCTGGCCGAGAGCCCGCAGGTGCAGCTGGAAATCGACCGCCGCCAGGCCAATGCCCTGGGCGTGTCGTTTGCCGATATCGGCACGGTGCTGGACGTTGCCGTAGGCTCCAGCTACGTCAACGACTTCCCCAACCAGGGCCGCATGCAGCGCGTGGTGGTGCAGGCCGAAGGCGATCAGCGCAGCCAGGTCGAAGACCTGCTGAAGATCCATGTGCGTAACAACAGCGGCAAGATGGTGCCCTTGGGCGCATTCGTCCAGGCGAAGTGGGTCAGCGGCCCGGTGCAGCTGACCCGCTATAACGGCTACCCGGCGGTGTCGATTTCCGGGGAGCCGGCGGCGGGTTACAGCTCAGGCGAAGCCATGGCCGAAATCGAGCGCCTGGTAGCGCAGCTGCCAGCCGGTGCAGGCCTGGAATGGACCGGCCTGTCGCTGCAGGAGCGGTTGTCCGGCAGCCAGGCACCGATGCTGATGGCACTGTCGCTGCTGGTGGTGTTCCTGTGCCTGGCGGCGCTGTACGAAAGCTGGTCGATCCCCACTGCCGTACTGCTGGTGGTACCGCTCGGCGTGCTGGGCGCAGTGCTGGCGGTGACCCTGCGCGGCATGCCCAACGATGTGTTCTTCAAGGTCGGCCTGATCACCCTGATCGGCCTGTCGGCGAAAAACGCCATCCTCATCATCGAGTTCGCCAAGCACCTGGTCGATCAGGGTGTGGACGCGGTCGATGCCGCCGTGCAGGCCGCACGCCTGCGTTTGCGCCCGATCGTGATGACCTCGCTGGCGTTCATCCTTGGTGTGGTACCACTGGCCATTGCCACGGGCGCAAGTTCGGCCAGCCAGCAGGCGATCGGCACCGGGGTGATCGGCGGCATGCTCAGCGCTACCCTGGCGGTGGTGTTTGTGCCAGTGTTCTTCGTGGTGGTGATGCGGTTGGCGGGCAAGGGCAAAGCCGAAACCACTCGCGCGAAGGTTCCGGCCTGACGCCAGTCAATCAAGCAATCCGGGGCTGCGAAGCAGCCCCAACAAACTTGACTGACTGGCATCAAGCTACGCCTCCCTTCCCGGTCATTTGCGTGTTTTAGGCTTCTGACCAGGTTGCCCGCCGAGTCTGACGGCATCCTTCAAATTTTTACCGGCCCTGAACTTGGCGGTGATCGCCGCCGCAATCTTCAACGGTTCGCCAGTTTTCGGGTTTCTCCCCATTCGCGCTTCTCTTGCCATGGTAGTGAAAGTACCAAAGCCCACCAGGACCACCTCCTTGCGCGCGTGCAGTGATGTCTTGACTGCATCGATAAAGGCATCGACTGCCTTCAGTGCCGTTGCCTTGTTCATATCCGCAGCCTCTGCCACGGCGTCTACCAGTTCCGATTTGTTCAAAAGTCTTCTCCTTGTTATCGGCCTTGGCACCGTCGCAATGCCAAGGTTCCAGCTGTATTGAAGGGAGAAGGCGCGCCCGGCACAACTGGCAAAAATGTCAGGTCGGCGCAAACCGGACGCCCGCTTGCTGGACAACGCATGCCGGCCATGGGAGGGTTGCCACCTGCCCTCGCCTGGAACTGCAACCATGACCACACCCTTGCCCGACAGCTCAGCCCTGATTCTCGCTGGAGGCCGTGGCCAGCGCATGGGTGGGCGTGACAAAGGCTTGGTGGATTGGCAGGGCGAGCCCTTGATCGCGCACATGCACCGTACCGTAAGGCCACTCACTGATGACCTGGTGATTTCCTGCAACCGCAACCAGGATGTCTACCGCGCGTATGCCGATCAGTTGGTGGGCGATGCCGACGCGGACTTCCCTGGGCCGCTGGCAGGGGTGATTGCCGGGCTCAAGGTGGCGCGGCATGCATGGGTGGTGGTGCTGGCTTGTGATGCGCCGCTGGTTGACCGAGCGTTGATCGAGGACCTGCTGCGGGTGGCGGCGGTGAATGACAGCGCGGCGATGGTGCGCCAGAGGGGGTACTGGCAGCCGATGTTCAGCGTGCTGCCTCGTCGGGTGTTGCCGGTGCTGGAACAGGCCTGGGCCGAGGGGGAGCGGAGTTTGCAGAAGGCCCTGCTGCGCGACAGAGTACAAGCGCTGGGGTGTGCCGAGGGCGATCGCAGATTGAGCAATTTCAACAGCCCGGAGTTGCTGCAGCGCTGAGATCATCTGTTACCTGTACCGGCCTCTTCGCGGGCTTGCCCGCGAAGAGGCCGGTACAGGCACTACATCACCCAGCAGCCAATTCCTCGATACTGATCTCACGCATCCTGAACTTCTGCACCTTGCCCGTCACCGTCATCGGAAATTCATCGACGAAGCGGAAGTACCTGGGCACCTTGAAGTGCGCAATCCGCGCCCTCGCCCACTCACGCAGTTCTTCCGCACTGGCGGTATGCCCCGGGTGCAACCGTACCCACGCCACAATCTCTTCGCCGTACTTGCTGCACGGCACGCCAATCACCTGCACATCGGCCACCGCCGGGTGGGTGAAGAAGAACTCTTCCAGCTCGCGCGGGTAAATATTCTCGCCGCCGCGAATGATCATGTCCTTGCTGCGCCCGACAATACGCACATAGCCCTGCTCGTCCATAACCGCCAGGTCACCGGTGTGCATCCAGCCGTCCTCATCGATGCTTTCGGCAGTGGCCTTGGCATTGTTCCAGTACCCCAGCATCACGCTGTAGCCACGGGTGCACAGCTCGCCGATCTCGCCGCGTGGCACGCTGTTGCCATCGGTATCGACTACCTTGTTCTCCAGCCGTGGCTGGGTGCGGCCGACGCTGGTTACGCGACGTTCCAGGTCATCAGTGGCACCGGTCTGCAGCGATACCGGGCTGGTTTCGGTCATGCCGTAGGCAATCTGTACCTCAGCCATGTTCATCTCGCTGATTACCCGGCGCATAACCTCGATCGGGCAAGTGGCACCGGCCATGATACCGGTGCGCAAGCTCGACAGGTCGAAGTCACCACGCTGCGGGTGGTCCAGCTCGGCGATGAACATGGTCGGCACGCCATACAGCGCAGTAGCCTTTTCCTCTGCCACCGCGCGCAGCGTGGCCAAGGGGTCGAAGGCATCATTGGGGTAGATCAGGGTGCTGCCATGGGTCATGCAGCCGAGGTTGGCCATGACCATGCCGAAGCAGTGGTACAGCGGCACCGGTACCACCAGCCGGTCATGCTCGGTCAGGCCCAGGCTTTCGCCGACCATGTAGCCGTTATTCAGGATGTTGCTGTGGCTGAGGGTGGCGCCCTTGGGAAAGCCGGTGGTGCCCGAGGTGTACTGGATGTTGATCGGGTCGTCGCAGCGCAGTTGCGCCTGGCGTTCGGCCAGGGCTTCGCGGCTGACCACCTCGGCGCGGGCCTGCAGGTCGTGCCAGGCAAGGAAGCCCGACGGTGGTGTGGCGGCCAGGCTGACCACACCGCGCAGTTCGGGGAAGCGCTCGCAGATCAGGGCACCCGGTTGGCCGTTGGCCAGGCCCGGGATCAGGGCGAGCAGCATGGCATGGTAGTCGGATGTCTTGAATGCATCGGCGCAAATGATCCAGCGGCAGCCGGACTGGCCGAGGGCGTAGTCCAGTTCGCTGGAGCGGTAGGCTGGGTTGATGTTGACCAGGATCGCGCCAACCTTGGCGCTGGCGAACTGGGTGATGCACCATTCGGCGCAGTTGGGTGCCCAGATGCCCAGACGGTCGCCGGGCTGCACGCCCAGCGCCATCAATGCCCGGGCATGTTGGTCGACGGCCTCGGCCAGTTGCTGCCAGGTGTAACGCAGGGCCTGGTGGCAGACGACCAGCGCTTCGCGGTCGGGGAAACGGGCGACGGTGGTGTCGAAGGCGTCGCCGATGCAGTGGGTAAGCAGGGGCTTGTCCTGGTTGCCCTGGGTGTAGCTTGGCTGGGGCATGGGCGATCTCTTGTTGTTTTTTTGTTGTTTGTGCTGGCCTCTTCGCGGCGGTTCGACGCCTCGATGAACCCGCTCCTACAAGGCCCTGCACAGCGCCTGAAGGTGGCGCAGTCCTTGTAGGAGCGGGTTTACCCGCGAAGAAGCCAACACCGGTTTAGCGGATAAACACCTGCGGTGTAGTGGTAGACATGTCACCACCCGGCAACTTGATGTTCTTCACCTTCTCCAGCGTGTCCGGGTTGAACACCGCCAGGTCATTGAACGTGCCGCCCAGGTACAGCTTGTCGCCCTTCTTGTCGAAAGTGACACAGTAGTAGGTGTGCTCCAGATTAGACGCCTTGATCAGCTTGCGCTCCTTGATGTCGTACTTGGCCAGCCGGTTGAGCACGCCATAGATCTGGTTCGGGTCCTTGGGCGAGCGCAGGCCGGTGAAGTACAGCTCGGTCAGGTCGGCAAACTCCTGGGTGTGGGTCTTGCCGGTCTTCAGGTCGACGCTCAGGTAACCGTACAGCAACTCGGCCTCGTTCGGGTCCTGCTTGGCATCCTTGAACTTGGCAATGGTGTACAGCATCGAGAACTCGTGGCGCGGGTTCTGGTGCGGCCAGAAGTACAGCACGTCCGGGGCGCTGTAACCCTTGCGGTTCCAGTTACGCAGCGGCAAGGCCACCGAATGCTTGCCGGTCTTCACGTCCATCTTGTAAATATCGGGCCCGGCGAAATACAGGGTGCCGTCGTCGGCCGTGCGCATCAGGTATACCTGGCGCGGCATCGGGTAGGTACGCACCGGCTTGGCGGCCAGGCCATCGGCGGTGCTGAACACTTCCAGCCGTGGCGGCTTGACCACGTAGTGGTCGTTCAGGCGTTGGGTCGGGTTGACCGTGGCGTACACTTCCTTGCCGTCCGGGCTGATGGCGAACGAGTACATCGAGCGGCCCACTTCGCCCGCCACGCTCGACAGGTTGGCGTGGAAGGTGTTCTTGCAGGTGTCCAGGTCGATGCCGTAGATGTCGCCGTAATGGTTGTTGAGCACGTAGGCGGTGCGGTTGTCCGGCGCCATCATCGCGGTGCCGGGGCCGAACTTGTCGGGCATCACGCAGCTCTTGTACACCGTGTCAGTGGCCACATCGACCACATGCAGGTTGTTCGGGTAGTTGGTCACGATCATGTATTCGTGGCCAGCCTTCAGCGCCGGCCCGGTGTCGTCGGCCTGTGCCAGCCCGGCAAAGGCCGTGGCGGCGATGGTGAGCGCGAGTGGTGCGCAGCGTCCAGCTTTCATGCGGTTTCCCCTTGTCATTCTTGTTGGGCCGGTCACTTGTCTTTCGGGAACACAGTGCCAAGGTTGCGCCAGTCATCCGCCGAGTTGGTGGCCTGGGCGTTCCAGTCCTGATAGGTGCTCATCATGTCCGGCACCTGGGCCGGCCACCAGCAAGGGTCGGAGCAGCCATACAGGTCGGCCTCCATCGGCTGGCACAGCGAACTCACGCCGCCAAAGGCGTCCACTTCCCAGCCCGGGTCGGTGGTGGCGGTGCAGCCCGCCACGGCGCTCATGGCCATGACTTCTTCGACGCGGTCTTCGGCGGCGGCCTGTTCGAGGATGCGCGCCTTGTTGTTCAGGGGCTTCAAGTGCTTCATGTCAGTGCGCCTTCCGCGGGGTGATGTAGCGGTCGATGAAGGCCGGGTTGGCGGCCATGATGCGGCTGTAGACCTCGATGCCGAAGTCGACCCAGTCGCGCATCAGTTCGCAGTAGTGGTAGGTCGGGTGCTGCGGGTCGCCATAGCGCGCATAGCTTTCGTGGTAGCAGCCGCCCGAGCACAGGTTGCGGATGCGGCAGCTTTCGCAGCCGGTGTTGCTGCGGTCCAGGCGTTGCGACAGGAAGTCGTTGAGCTGCGCCTGCTTCACGCCCTGGTGCACGTTGCCGAAGGTTGGCAGGTTGGAGCCGGTGAAGCGGTGGCACAGGTTCAGCTCGCCCTTGTGGTCCACTGCCAGCATTTTCAGCCCGGCACCGCAAGGCAGGGCCTTCTTGTGGCCCTCGTGGATGTCGGTGATCAGCTGGTGCAGGTTGGAGAAACCGATGTTGCGGTGCTCCAGCGCCGCCTCCAGGTACTTGCGGCCCAGCGCTTTCATGTTGGCGAACACCTGCACCAGCTCTTCGCCAGTGAGGTTGAAGTCGGCCATGTCGCCGGAGGTGACCGGGGCAAAGCCGACCTCGGCAAAGCCCATTTCGTTGAACAGGTGGTTCCAGATAGTCTCGACGTCGGTAATGCCTCGGGTCAGCGTGACCCGCGCCCCCACCGGGCGGCTGGTGTAGCGCGACAGCAGCAGGTCGGCCTTGCGCCGCACCACGTCATAGGTGCCCTGCCCGCCCACGGTGATGCGGTTGCGGTCGTGTACGGTCTTTGGGCCGTCGATGCTGATCGACAGGCCGAAGCGGTGGGCGTTGAGCCAGTCGATGATCTCTTCGGTCAGCAAGGTGGCGTTGGTGGTCATGATGAATTCCACCTGCTTGCCCGCCTCGGCAAAACGCCGTTCGCAGTACGCCACCATGTGCTCGATCAATGGCCGGTTGGACAGCGGCTCGCCACCGAAGAACACCACGCTGTAGCGGTCCTCGTTGGGCGATTCCTTGAGCAGCATCTCCACCGAGGCTTCGGCGGTGTCAGTGCTCATCTTCTTGCCGGCGGAAGGTTTGTCCAGGTCTTCCTTGTAGCAATAGGTACAGCTCAGGTTGCAACCGGTGTTGACGTTGAGCACCACAGTGTTCAGCGCAGTGCGCTCGACCTGCTTGAGGGCGATTTCCGGGGTCAGCGGCGAGCCGTCGCTGACCAGCTCCAGCGCGATCAGCTCGCGCAAGGTGTCCTGGATATCATCGCCGGCAAACTGCCGGCCAAGGCGCTGTGTCAGCTCCTCGGCCGAGCAGCCCTGCTGGCGCAAGGCATCGATGATGCTGCCGGTCACTGCATCGGTGGCAAACAGCGAACTGCTGGGGATATGGAACAGCATGCGGTCGGCATCGACCTGCACTTCATGCAGGTTGCGTTCGACCAGGTTCAGTAGTGCGCCCATGGCGACCTCCCGATAATCGATTCGTTGGAAAACCGTTGCGTCTTGCCGTTACGGCAGCGGCGGGTTGTTCCAGCGCTGAACGGTGACGATCATGTGCCCTTCGCCGGTCTGGCCACCGTCGGCCAGGGTGGCGATGACCTTCAGGTTACCGGCGTTGTTGGTCATCATCTTGCGCGCCGGGTTGGGGCCGGCACCGCCTGGCACGAACACGCCATCGGCCTGCATCTGCCCGGCGAACTTGACGTCTTCATCCTCCACCGCACGCTCGTTGAACGGCTCGACCTTCCAGCTGGCCGGCAGGTAGCCGATGCGCAGGGGCTGGCCGTTGGCGTCTTTACCCCATGCCTCTGCCTCGAAACGGCCCTGCACTTTCGGCACCGAAGCGCCGTTCTCGCCAATGCGGGCAATGGAGAACGCCGGCACTACCTTCACTTCGTCGACCTTGTCGTAGACCGCCAGGTTGACGCCTTTGAGCGCGCCCACTGCAACTTTGCGCTGGCCAGGCTTGGCATCGGCCGCCGCGCGGGCCTTGACCCGCACCAGGGTCGGGGTCTGCTCCAGCACTTCGGTCACTTCCACGCCGGCGCCCAGGTCTGGCTTGCCAGTCAGGCCGCTGCCGACCAAGGTAATTTCGCTCTCGGCGCCGGCCTTGATGAACGCCGGCTGTACCGCCAGCAGGTGCGCCTTGCCTTCCTTCACGGCGGTGAAGTCCAGGCCACGCTCATCGTGTTCGGCCTCGAACATACGGCCTTTCATTTCGCCATCCAGCGCGGCGAACACCTGGCGCAGGTTGGCATCGCCGACCTTGACGTTGCCGCGCCATTCATAGCCGTTGTACAGGATGGCCGAACCGCTGCCGTTGAATGGCGTGCCGTCGGCATAAGCACCCTTGACCTCGACCTTGAAGGTGTCGCCCTCGTCGGCGGTAACGCTCATTACCCCGCGCACATCGCCCTTGGCCAGCATGTGGCCACTGAATGCCCACTGCCCCGGCAACGCGTCGGCCTTGGGCTTGGCTTTTTGCCATTCGGCCCAAACCGCGTTTTCCAGCGGGTAACGTTTGGCCAGCTCGGGTACTACTTGTTGGAGCGCAATCGGCAGCCAGTCGCGGTCACGCGCCTGGGCCTGGTATTCAAGGGACGGCCATTGGCCGAGGTGGAAGTTCACCAGGTGTTCCCATTCCTTGGCCGGGCGCCGTTGCAAGGCAACGCGGGCACCGGAGTGGCAACGGCCACAGGTTTCGCTGAGCTGGGTGTCGAAGTGCTCGACGGTATTGAGCCGGCGTTCCATGGCGTAGCGCACGCCCTCGGTTTCGCTGGGCGCCAGGCCCTGCTTGTCGGCCAGGTACTTGACCAGCGTACGCCGGTCGTCATCGCTGATCTGCAGGCCATGCATCACCTGCATGCGGGCGATGCTCATCAGCCAGCCTTCCGGTGTTTTGCGCTGGTGGCTGATGCGGCTATAGGTATCGTTGCCTTCGGGGATATGGCACCCCATGCACTTATTCTGCAACAGGCTCGGGCCCTGCTCGGCCGCCATGGCCTGGGTGCTCAGCAGCGCGGCGGCGACCAGCGCCAGTTTGCCCGCATGCCGCCGGAGTCGAGTCGTCTTCAAGGTCAGACCTCCACGGTTGTTGTTCTTATCGTTTTCGCACGCTTTGGTACAGCAGGTGTGCATGTGACGGTTGTGATACAGATACTGTGCCAGGTTAGGCAAAACCGTTGTATTTCATGCTGTTAGCCCGTTTCGATGGCAGTGCCAGCCTTTTGTCCAAGTGACCGGAGCGTGCCATTTCGCGACAGGGTGTTTCATCCTGAGACAGGGGCCTGCTGTGCAGGCCATTCGCGGGTAAACCCGCTCCTACCGGGACGGTGCCAGCTCACAGGCAACACTCTCTCTGTGGGAGCGGGTTCACCCGCGAAGAGGCCGGGTCAGCCACTGTTTCACCACCGTCTCACACCGTCTCAATGTGCAACAGCGCACGCCTGCAATCACCGCCGCGCATCCAGACAAAACCCAACACGCTCAACACCTTGCGGCCTTCTGCCCACCTTGGCACGGCCATTGCGCCAGTGCCCGTCACATCCAATGACAAGAGGCACAGCCCCATGCTTTCCGACCTGCCCATCCTGCCCGCCACCCGCGCCTTTCTCGAACGCAAGCTGAAGATGCGCATCGGCGCCGACTGGCAGGACGCCGCCAGCGGTCGCACCCTGTCGTTCCGCAACCCGGCCACCGGTGAAGTGCTGGGTGAAGTGCCTGCTGCCGAGGCCGAAGATGTCGACCGCGCCGTGCGCGCGGCACGCCAGGCCTTCGACGGCTCGCCATGGAGCCGCCTGCGCCCACGTGAACGGCAGAACCTGCTGTGGCGCCTGGCCGACCTGATGGAACGCGACGCCCGGCAACTGGCCGAACTGGAATGCCTGAACAACGGCAAGAGCGCCGCCGTGGCCCAGGTGATGGACGTGCAACTGGCCATTGATTTCCTGCGCTATATGGCGGGCTGGGCCACCAAGATCGAGGGTAGCACCGTCGAAGCGTCCATGCCGCTGATGCCCAACGACCAGTTCCACGGTTTCGTGCGCCGTGAGGCTGTCGGCGTGGTCGGTGCCATCGTCGCCTGGAACTTCCCGCTGCTGCTGGCCTGCTGGAAGCTCGGCCCGGCCCTGGCCACCGGCTGCACCGTAGTGCTAAAGCCCGCTGATGAAACCCCGCTGAGCGTGCTCAAGCTGGCCGAACTGGTAGATGAAGCCGGCTACCCGGCAGGCGTGTTCAACGTGGTCACCGGTACCGGCCTGAATGCAGGTGCCGCGCTTAGCCGCCACCCCGGCGTGGACAAACTGACCTTCACCGGCTCCACCGAGGTTGGCAAGCTGATCGGCAAGGCGGCCATGGACAACATGACCCGCGTCACCCTGGAGCTGGGCGGCAAGTCGCCGACCATCGTCATGCCCGACGCCAACCTGCAGGAAGCCGCCGCCGGCGCCGCCACGGCGATCTTCTTCAACCAGGGCCAGGTGTGCTGCGCCGGGTCGCGCCTGTATGTGCACCGCAAGCACTTCGACAACGTGGTGGCCGACATCGCCGGCATCGCCAACGGCATGAAGCTGGGCAGCGGCCTGGACCCTGCGGTGCAGATGGGCCCGCTGATCTCGGCCAAACAGCAGGACCGCGTCACCGGCTACATCGAGCTTGGCCGCGAACTGGGCGCGACCATCGCCTGCGGTGGCGAAGGCTTCGGGCCGGGCTACTTCGTCAAGCCGACCGTGATCGTCGATGTCGATCAACGCCACCGCCTGGTGCAGGAAGAGATCTTCGGGCCGGTGCTGGTGGCGATGCCGTTCGATGACCTCGACGAAGTGATCGGCATGGCCAACGACAACCCCTATGGCCTGGGTGCCAGCATCTGGTCCAACGACCTGGCTGCAGTGCACCGGATGATCCCCCGCATCAAGTCGGGCTCGGTGTGGGTCAACTGCCATAGCGCGCTCGACCCGGCGCTGCCGTTTGGTGGTTACAAGATGTCCGGCGTTGGCCGTGAGATGGGTGCGGCGGCCATCGAGCATTACACCGAGCTCAAGTCGGTGTTGATCAAGCTCTGATCGTTTTCCTGTTCCGGCCTATTCGCGGGTAAACCCGCTCCTACGGGGGATGCGCCGCCTGTTGTAGGAGCGGGTTCACCCGCGAAGAGGCCGGCACAGGCACCCCAAAAAACAACAATAAAAAACCATGGAGCAATCCCATGAGGCACACACTCGCCTGCACATTGGCCCTGCTGTTGACCGCACCCGCCACCCAAGCCTACGAGCTGTACAACCAAAACGGCACCACCCTCAACGCCGACCTCGAAGCCCTGTTCGGCGCCTTCCACAGCGACGAAAGCTACAACCTGGCCGGCAACCGCAAGCCCGGCAGCAGTGCCTGGCAGGAGGGCTACATCAAGTATGGCCTCAGCGGCAGCCAGGCCCTTGCCGACAGCGGTGCATTGTACGGCGCCTTCAACCTGCTCAGCTCCGCCACCTGGGGCGATGGCGACGCGGCCGGCCTGACCCTGGGCGATGAGCGCCGCACCGCCATCGAAGACCTGTACCTGGGCTGGCGCTCGGCCAACCTGTTCCCGGCCCTGGGCGAAGACGGCGTGGACATTTCCGGCGGCCGCCAGGTGGTGACCCTGGGCGACGGCTTCCTGATCCAGGGCGACCCGGTGAACTTGGGCAAAGTCGACCTTGGCGCCAACTTCGACCGCGGGGGTGCCTACTACCTGGCCGCACGCAAAGCCTTCGACCGCACGGCCGTGCTGCGTCTGGGCGGCAAGCAAGGCTGGCGCGGCGACCTGATGTGGCTGAAGTCCGACAACCACTACCAGGCCGACACCTCGCTGGCGGTGGCCAACCTGCAACACGTCGCCGACGCCGGCACCGTGGGCGTGAGCTGGATCCGCGGTCTCGATGTGGACCAGCGCTACGCGCAGATCATGGGCCTGGAACACCGCGACGGCATGAACACCGCCAGCCTGCGCGGGCGTGGCAACCTGGGGGTGAAAGACCTGGAGCTGGCCGCCGAGTACGTGACCCAGGACAAAACCGGCGGGCGGGAGTACGCCTGGTACCTGGAGGGGAACTGGACCTTCTCCGAACTGCCCTGGGCACCGACCGCCACCTACCGCTACAGCCGCTTTTCAGAAGGGTTCGACCCGTTGTTCTATGGCCTGAGCCGCGGCTATGGCACCTGGTTCCAGGGTGAAGTGGCGGCCAACTATGCCGGGCCGTTCAACAAGAACAGCCAGGTGCACCACGTGGCGCTGAAGGGCAAACCACGGGACGATCTGACCGTGGGCGCGCTGTACTTCGACTTCGATACGCTGGACACCGATCAGGGCAACCTAGGCGGGCGGGAGCTGGACCTGTATGTGGAATGGATGGTCAACGATCACCTGCTGATCAGCCCGGTGGTGGGGTTCTACAAGCCGGAGCGCAGCGCGGCGAATGGAGGGACGCAGTTGGGGGGGACGGACACCGGGACCTATTTGCAACTGGTGGTCGGGACTTTCTTCTGATTCGAGATTTTGGGGCTGCGTTGCAGCCCATCGCGACGCAAGGCCGCTCCTACAAGGACCGCGCAAGCTCACGGGCGGCGCTGTACGTGTAGGAGCGGCCTTGTGTCGCGAAAGGGCCGCACAGCGGCCCCGGCACTCTCAAACCAACCCCTGCTCGTCCAACCAACGCCGCACCATCATCTGCTGCGGGTCACCCGCCAGGCCCGCCAACACTGCCTCAACCGGTCGGCCACTGCGAATTTCCCGCACCACCGGCGCCAATTCCACCCCCTGCAAATGCCACACCCCCAACGGCTGGTCCGCCGTCACCACCACCTCGGCCTCATCCACCAGACCATCACGCAGTACAGGCCGCCGCTCTACCCGTACCGCATGCCAATCAGCCGCCAGATGTAATGGCTGCACATCCGGCCAGCCTTGGCGCTGATCCCAGAAAGGTTGACCCACGCGGCCCTGCTCCTGGCCATAGAAGTCCCGCCCAATCCTGGCAAAGCGCAAGAACAGCTGCTCAACCCGCTGCTGATGGAATTGCCGCGCCAACGCTGCCCGCTCGGGCCTGCGCAGCAACGTATTGATCACCACCGGCGCCTGCAACGCCGAAGACAGCGACTGGAAGATCCCGTTGCCCGACAGCGGGTCAACCGCCATTGCGGCATCACCCACCCGAATCCAGTCGTGCCCGATACACTCCCCGGCCAGAATCGCAGTACTGCTGCGGGCATGTACCTGTGCAGGCTCTAACGCCTGCTCATCGAACAACTCAGCCACCTGCGCACTGCGGGCACGCCGCTGCGCGCAGTAATCCGCCAACCCGGCCTTGCCCGGCAGCCCGGCGGCGTCGACGGTGACCTGCCAGTAACAGCGGCCATCTTCCAGCCGCGCCATCCACGCCCAGCCATCTTCCAGGCTCTCCACCGCCGACGCCGGCACACCGGGGCTACCCTGCCAGACATTGAGCAGGCTGACCGTCTCCGGCCCACGAAGGCGGTCTGCAGCCAGCGGTGCCTGGCGGCCCCGGGCCTCGACCAGGAAGTCGGCAGCCAATACCTGCCCATCCTCCAGACGAACACGATGACCACCCTCGTGAACGACCTCACGCACCCGCCCCTCGACTATGCTCACAGCTGCACGCTGAAGATCGTCGCGCAACGCCCGGTCAAAGCGTTGCCGGTCGATCAGAAACTCCTGATTCATTTGCAGGTGCTGGCCATTCCAGCGCACTTGACGGCTGGCCGGCATCGCGGCCTGGCTCAAGGCTCCGCCAAGGCCAGCGTGGCGCAGCCCTTCAAGCACCCGCAGGGAAACCCCTTCGACGGCCGCAAAGCGCCGCCAATCCGACACCACCGTTACCGCGTATCCCAGCCGTCGCAGGCCAATGGCTGTCGCCGCACCGGCAGGCCCTGCACCCAACACCACAATGCGCGGTTCAGCCATGGCTGGCACCCCGTCGCTCAGGGCCTTTGAAGGCCGCATGGTCACGCAACCAGTCATGCACGTGCTGGCGGTTCATGCCCGGTTGATCATGCAGCAAGGCCGCAATCCTGCCGCTCAAGGCCGCACAGCCGAGGCTCGCCCCCGCCCTGCCGCCCTCGCCCACGTAACTGCCAAAATCCGCTTGCCGTGTACCCAGCCACGACCACTGGCCCGGTGCACAGCGGGCATCGCCGGTAACCCGGATGACCCCGGGGTAGCTGGCCGGGTACACCGGCCCACCCTGCGCAGGGCTGGAAGCGCACAACAGCACACCGGCGGCCAACGCCTCGGCGCAAGCCTGGTGCAACACCGGCCGATCCTGCTGCAAGCCAAGGCTGAGGTTGACCAACGTCGCCCCCGCCTCCACCAGCCACAGCAGCGCGGCTGCCACCTGCAAGGCACTGGTGCTGGCCTGGGCGCTGAATACCTGGGCCACCAACACTGGCACCGGCCCGGCCTCACGCTGCAAGCCAGCAAGCACCGCACTGCCGTGGCCAAGCTGGTCGCGCAGCATTGCACCTTCGCGCAACTGGCCGTCTTCCAGCCAGAAACGACGGGCACCCAGCAAATCACGGGCCTGCTCCAGCGAGCAGCCACTGTCGATGACGCCAACGCGCAGGTCAGTGCCCATGCTTGATCACCTCCTGCGCCAGCACCTGCAATGTGCCATCATGCAACTGCAAGTGCAGGTCGGCATCGGCCAAAGTCGAAGCGCGGTGGCTGATCAGGATGCGCGTACGGCCGGCGAACAGTTGGTCGATAGCCGCGATCACCTCGCGCTCGGTAGCTTCGTCCACTGCCGACGTGGCTTCGTCCAGCACCAGAATCGCCGGTGCCTGCAACACCGCGCGGGCAATGGCGATGCGTTGCTTCTGGCCCCCGGACAGCTGCTGGCCCCGCTCGCCCAGCAGGCCGTCCAGGCCCAGCGGCAAGCTCTCGACCAGGCTATCCAGGCGCGCCAGGCGCACTACCCGCTCCAACGCTTCACGCGTGGCCTCGGGCACACCATAGGCAAGGTTCTGCGCCAAGGTGCCACGGAATAACACAATGTCCTGGCTGACCACCGCGATACGCCGGCGCAACGCAGCAAGGTCCAGGTCGCGCAGGTCGGTACCGTCCAGCAGAATGCGCCCGGCGTCCGGGTCGTAGAAGCGCTGCAACAGGTCGATCAGGGTCGACTTGCCCACCCCTGATGCGCCGCTGATGGCCACCTTCAGGCCCCCCGGCACACACACCTGCACATTATTCAGCACTGCGCCCTGGCGCCCCTCGTGGGCAAAGCTCAGCGCCTCCAGGCGCAATTCGCCCGGGCCATCGGGCATGGGTTGCGGGTTGGCTGCCGGGCGCACCGCTACCGCCTCCTGCTTCAGTTCCATCACCCGCCCCAGGCTCACTGCCATACGCTGCACCGCCACATACAGGCCCAACAGGCTCTGCACCGGCCCGACCGCCATGCCCATGTAGGTGGAGAACGCAATCAGCGCGCCCAGTTGCCAGGTGCCTTGGATCACCCCCCAGCCACCGACCAGAAATGCACAGGCACGGCACCACGAGGTCAGCGTACCGGGGATCGCCTGGGTAAAGAATTCGGTCACCTGCACCTTCAGCAACTGGCGCATGTAACCTTGGCCAAGTTGGTCCAGCCGCCCCGCCTCGCGGTGTTGCTGGCCAGCCGCCTGGATGAATTTCATCGCCGGCAGGGTCTCGACCAGGAACGACGACACATCCGCCGAGCGCTCGCGCAGGTTGCGCACTTCGCGCTCGACCTTGCGCCGCATCCAGCGCAGCCACAACACCTCGATCGGCACCAGCAGCGCCAGCAGCAACGACAGTTGCCACGACAGCATCAGCATCAATGCCACTGCCCCCACCAGGCCAATGACCGCCGACACCGCAGAAAACAGCGAGTCCACGGCAAAGCGCTGGATCTCCGCCACATCGCCGTCCAGCCGCGAAAGAATGTCGCCGATACGCCGCCGGCCGTAGAAGGTCGGCGACAACTGCTGCAGGTGGCGGTACAGGTCGTCGCGCAGGGCAAACAAAATGCGCCCCGACAAGCGTGTATGCAGGTAGCGGTTGACCCCGGCCAGCACGGTACCCAGCAGGCCGGCGCCAATCATGATCGCCGCCATGTGCCAGAGGGTCTGGTAGTTCTTGGCCAGCAGCCCCTCGTCGATCAGGGTCTTGACCAGCCAGGGTTGCGCCAGCGCCAGCAGCGAGGCCCCCAGCGACAAGCCGAGCAACAGGCCGATGGCGCGCCGGTGCGGGCGCACGAAACCATACAGCCAGGCCAACGCCTGGCGCATGAGTACAGGGTCGCTGGAGTCCACCAGCCTTGCGAACAGGCCGCCCACGTCAGCCGCGCAACTGTTTGAGCTTGCGGTACAGCGTGGCGCGGCTGATACCCAGTGCCTCGGCAGCGGCAGAAACGTTGCCTTGGTGGCGCGCCAGCGCACCGCGGATCTGTTCCAGTTCGGTGTCCTTGAGGCTGCCGGAAGGCGCCGTGCTGCTGGCCAGTTCGTCCAGCAGGCAGTCGGTGAGGTGGTCGAGGGTCAGTACCTGCTCGCCGTCCTCACGCATGGCCAGTGCGGTGCGCACCACCATTTCCAGCTGACGGATGTTGCCCGGCCAGTCGAAGCCTTCGAGTAATGCGCTCAGCGCCGGGTCGAGGGTAACGCCGCGGGCATCGGACTTGTCCAACAGGCCCTGGATGATCGCAGCCAGATCATCGCGCTCGCGCAATGCCGGCAGGCGCAGCGACACGCCGTTGACCCGGTAGTACAGGTCTTCACGGAAGTGTTGTTCCTGCACGAGGCGCTTGAGGTCACGGTGGGTGGCGCAGATCAGCGCCACGTCGATGTCTTGTTCGTCACCTGCGCCCAATGGCGCTACGCGACGCTCCTGCAATACCCGCAACAGGCGCGCCTGCAAGGCCAGCGGCATGTCGCCGATCTCGTCGAGGAACAGCGTGCCGCCGTGGGCCTGCATCAACCGGCCGACCATGCCGCCCCGGCGCGAACCGGTGAAGGCACCCTCGCGGTAGCCGAACAGCTCGGACTCGATCAGCCCTTCGGGGATAGCCGCGCAGTTGACTGCCACAAATGGCTTGTCGGCACGCGGGCTGGCCTGGTGCAGGGCACGGGCGACAACTTCCTTGCCAGTGCCGGTCTCACCCAGCAGCAGCACTGGCAAGCCATTGCCCAGCCCTTGGCGGGCCATGCGCAGGTTGCGCGCCAGGCGTGGGTCGCCACCGGCCAGCGCGTCCAGTGCGGGCGATTGCTTGCTCAGCGCCGGTTTGCTCACCGGCGTGCTGCCGTTGACCCGGCCATGGCGCGGCAGCTGCAAGACGCGGAAGTAGAACTCGCCCTTGGCCGTTTGCACACTGCTCACCCCGCCCTGCCACAGGCGGGCGATAAAGGCCGGCGAACGTTCGCCCAACAGGTCGCTGCTACGCCGGCCGATCAGCTCATGGCGCGGCACCTGCAGTAACTGGCAGGCGCTGTCGTTGGCGGCCAGCACTTCACCGTCCAGGCTCAGCGCCAGCAAGCCATGCCAGGCGCTGTTGAGGTATTGCGGGCGGTTGTGAAAGGCCAGCACCAGGTGCTCCGGGTGGCACAGGCCGAACATGCGGCTTTCAATGTTGCCGGCGGCCAGCATCAGTGTCGACAAGCTGTCTTGCGGTTGCGCCATCACCCCTTCGCGGGTGATGTCGAGCACGCCGATCACCTCGCCACGCGGGTCGCGCAGAGGGACGGAGGTACAGGAGAACGGGCTGAGCCGGTCAAGGTAGTGTTCGCCGCAATTGATCAGCGTCGGCCGGCCTTCCACCACAGCGGTGCCGATGGCATTGGTGCCGCGCAGCGATTCGCTCCAGCAACTGCCCGGGTGCAGGTCGCGCAGGCCCTCGCGGCTGAGGACATGCGTCTGGCCTTCGATGGCCAACACGTTGGCCTGGGCATCGCCGAGGATGACGATACCGGCCTTGCCCTGGCGTGCGACCAGGTAGTCCAGCTCCGGGGTAACGGCATCGACCAGCAGGCGGTTGCGCTCCAGCAGCATGCGCAGGTCCTGGCCCTGCTCCAGGCCCAGGCCAACCTGTTCGCCTTGCAGGCAGTCCAGACCATGGCCCAGGCTACGGCGCCAGGAAGCGTCGATCTCGTCGCGCAGCATGCCCAGCGGCAGCTCGCCTTCGCTGGCCAGCTTGAGGCGGGCCTGGCGGGATTCGTGCAGCGGGTCGTGGGCGTTTGTTATTAGTTGTCGCGCCATTTGCTACTCCGGCTGTGCCCTGCAAGGTGGCGGGGTACGGGCTTGGGAATTTTCCGCAGTGTGCGGGAGAAATGGCTGGGCGTCATCTGGTTGATGGATCGCGTAGTGGCTGGGGGTGTATGGCTTGGGTTTTGGGTGGGGCTGACATCGAGCGCCGCCCGCGCGGCGCTTCGCGGGGCAAGCCCGCTCCCACATCTGTTTCGGGCCAATCACTTCTGTGAGTTCACCGCTGCCCGCCCTGTTTATTCCATTCGATATCGGCTGCGCCCCTGCTTTTCATCAATTTCCAGCCATACACCCAGGGTGCGCGCGCCAGAGGCACAGGCATAATTGGCCCGAAACAAATGTGGGAGCGGGCTTGCCCCGCGAAGCGCCGCGCGGGCGGCGCTCGATCTCACAGGCGCCGTATCTCTATCGCCAGGCGCTTAGACCGACACCACCTTCCCCCGCCCGGCCAGTTGCAGCCGTTCAACCCCATCCAACAGCGCCTCCACCACCGCCTTGGCCGAATCCAGCCCATGGTCATTGCTCAACAACAGATCACGGCAGGTCCCTTTGGCCAGCTCCAGCGCCTTGAGATTGGTCGCAAACGCCCCTTTCAGCAGCGTCGACAAATGCACCAGCGCATCTTCGTAATCCACCCCCGAGCGCACGGCAAACAACGGCGGATGGCTGCATTCACAGGTAGAGAAACTGGAGGCCGCCGTGGTGGCGCGTACGGGAGGATCAGGTAAGCCTTTTGTCATTGTGTCGCTCCTTGATTCACGGGAGCCGCCACAAATCGCTACCAAACGAAAGGGTGACGGCTGTACGCAGGTTGGTAGACCGGGAATCAAGGAAACCGGCGCGCACGGAGGCGCCCTACGCACAGCCGCCATAAAACGAAACAGCCGGGCACAAAAAAGCGCCAACTGTATCGCAGAGCGGGCGCTTGTGCGCCTTGATTGATCGCGGGCTACCAAACCCGGCTGCTGGACTTACAGCAGCGGGCAAAGACTACCGGTGTCGGGGAGGCGTTTCAAGCGAAGGGCATGCGCAGTAACACTTCTCCCGCCGGCCTCCACTTCCACACCCGCTGACGCGGTCGATATAGGAGCGGCCTTGTGTCGCGATAGGGCTGCGAAGCGGCCCCAAGGGGGTCAGCATCAATCAAATTATTGTGTCGCCTGCACCGGCCTCTTCGCGGGTAAACCCGCTCCTACAAGGGTAATGCGATCCATGTAGGAGCGGGTTTACCCGCGAAGAGGCCCTCAACCCCAATCACTCTAGCCCTTGTCGGCGATCAACCTTTTGCAGCGCTGCGGGCGCTCGACGAGCTCGGATTGGTAGCGACCAGTCGTCATCTAACCTGATCAGCAACTTTGATATAAAGCACTTTCCCATACCCGAAGCCACCGGCGTCGAAGTGCTACGTTCCCTGATGGAGGAGCACGGGGTCAGCCAGCGCGACCTTCCCGAGATCGGCAGCCAGTCGACCGTCTCCCAGCTGTTGTCGGGCAAGCGTAAACTCAACGTTCGCCAGTTCCGGGCGCTGGCCGACCGCTTTTGTGTGAACCCGGATGTGTTCCTTGGCTGACGTGGTCGCCACCGTCGGTGACCGCCGACTCACTGACGATTACCTCCCGTGTACAGCCCCCACCCGCAGCAGCTTCCTTGGGTCTTGGGTTCACTCTTGCGCCAAGTCCAAGTCGTTGCAGCGCAGTGGTGAAAATAATATGTCGCCAGTACCAGCCCCCTGCCACAACCGCCGCTCAATCCCCTGCGCCAGCAAATGCCCTACCGCCGCTTCGATCACCGATAGCACGCACAGCTGCGCTAGTTCTTGGTGGTGTACCCCACCTCGGCTTCCAGCAGCTTCTTGAGCTCGATGAACTCGAATACCCCGGCACTGCGCTCGACCGAGTTCACTCGCTCCCACAAGCTGGACGCCTCGATACCTCTCAACGCATTCATTTACGGCATTCCCACTGATAAATCTGCCAGTTCTCCCATACTGCCTCAGCACCTTAAACTACGCATGTCACGTCGACTCAGGGCTTAGGCACATGGCTATCGATACCCGGTATTTCTATCAGAGATCACAACCCAACGTCGCATCGCGCCCCGGACTGATAACGCGCTTTTTCCTTGTAGGTTCGTTGCCACTGGCGGAAGCAGAACATAAAAGTGTGCAAACTCACGCCACACTACTGACCACCGACTGCAACCACTCAGTATTAAATCGGCAAGGTGTAGACTCAAACTCTTCTAGTGAAATTAACTACACCGCGTATGGGCTCGACGGTGCCCTGCTGCCTCTACAGCAAGCTTTCAATGGGCAGCTGAAAAATATCGCCCGTTCGCTATACCATCTAGGCAACGGCACCCGCATCTACAGCCCCACACTCATGCGTTTCTGCCAGGTGGACGCTTATAGCCCTTTCGACGCAGGCGGCATTAACGCTTATGCCTACTGCAACAACGACCCCATAAATTTTACAGATCCTTCTGGCCATGTTAGAAGCCGGTCTTCCTCTCCGTTGAACACTCCACCTTCGAGCCCTCTTACTACTCGTGGCCGCTCCCAGTCGCCAATATATACGCCTGACTGGGGCACCGTTTCTGATTTTACGTCTGAACGCAGCCGTTCTCGATCTCCCATCACTGCCGTGACGGCAGCAGAGCGCAGCCGTTCTACATCCCCCATCACTGCGCCTATATCACATTACCCGTCTGCTCCCGCCCCCGCTCCTGAAACATTGATTTCGCCACAATATCCAGACGTTCCAGGGAATGGCGACCGGGATGCCATGACGAGGTTTTTTGAAAAACTGCCTAGAAAGCATCAACCCAGACAGACTGGCACACTCACATTATCACTAAATCAAGCTGTAAGTTTAAGCATGGAAAACTTGAAAACCCAGTCATCTGAAACCCAAAGGATTCGACAAGCTTTTATATATAGCAGATACACAAACAACCCCATAAGCGCCATCACACACTCAATGTCAATTAAATACGTCTATGCAGATCAGCCAAATATAGGAGCTGAATTTTCAGGATGGGCAAAAAGAAAAATGTTAACCTCTTAAAGATAGGAGCGTAACCCATTACTAAAAACAAACGCTTACTTATTACCTACGTACCTGCCACCTCAGCACACATCCTGAGGTGGCAGGGGCCTCGAGAGTTTCCATCAAGGCTGCCGATTCTGGCTCAAATACTTGTCCACCGCAGCCTGCCCCGCCCCCGCATCCCCCGCCACCTGCCACAACCGCCGTTCAATCCCCTGCGCCAACAAATGCCCCACCGCCGACTCGATCGCCGACAGCACGCACAGCTGCGCCGGTTCATTGGTGGTGTACCCCACTTCAGCCTCCAGCAGCTTCTTGAACTCGATGAACTTGAACACCCCGGCACTGCGGCCGACCGAGTAGATGGTCTTGCTGGTCATCACGTTGGCCAGCACCTGCCCGGTGCGCACGTCCACGGCGCGCAGGTTTACGGTTACCTGATCGACGCGGTATTCGCGGGAGATGTCGATGCCTAAGTAACGGGCGCCTTCGCCGCCGCTGCGCACGTTGGTGTCGTAGGCGATGATGCCGCCCTCCAGCATCAGGTTGGCAGCCTGCAGCGGGGGCAACTCGCCCATGATGTTTTCCGCCACATCAGGCTTTTTCTGCGAAGCACGGATGATCTTGCGCTCGGTCAGCAGGTTCTGCAGGCCTTCGCGCTCCAGCACCACGAACCAGCCACTGGCGCTCAGGGCGTCCATCAACATGCTGGCCGCGCCCTGGGTAACGCTGGTGGAAAACGAGCTGGCCGGGGTTGGCTTGTACTGCCCGGTCTGGTCGCGGAAGCCGTAGACCACCGCCATCAGCCGGCCCTTGGGCCGAGGCATGTTGATCAGGTCGTAGTAAGTCGACGCGCGCGGGGTCAGGGTCGGGGTTTCCGAATCCTGTTCGGCGGGCATCGGTTCGCGCAGGCCACACCCTTGCAGGCCCAGGGCGGTAAGGATCAGCAGCGTGCTCAGCAGACGTTTCATGGTGTTTTCTCCCCAACATAAAAGCCCTTCCCTCTCAGGGGTTCAGGCCGCTGACCTCAATGATCGAAGTTTCTCCTGTGGCGCGATCGGTGACCTTGATGCTCAAGGCCCCGGAGTCGTCGATCACGTCAATCAGGAAAGTGTCGGTGGCCATGCTGCCGGTCTGGCCATTGCTGATGTTGTCCAGCAACTGCGACAACATCCGAGACTGCAACTGGTTGCTGAAGCGCTCCAGGGCCGAGGTGCCGGAAAAAGCCGAGGTGCGGTCCTTGAGGTCGGGGTCGTCGTAGTCGTTCTGCGCCTGGGCGTTGTTCAGCAGCCAGGTGCCGTTCAACGGGTTGCCGCCAAACGCCGGGTTGACCGGGGTGTACACCAGCTCGGTGGCCTGGGCAGCGCAGGCGCTGGCCAGCAGGCAGGCGGCAATGCAACGTGGAATGCGGTGGTTCATAGCTCGTCCCTCTCCAAGTCGGTGGTGTCCTGCAGCAGGCGTTGCAGCTTGCGTTGAATGATTTGCTGCTTGACCAGGTCCGCCGCTGCGACGGCCTCGTCTTTGAGTTCGGTGGTGTTCGGTGGCAGGAAGCGCCGGTACACCACCTCGCGGTCGAACTCCACCGTGACCAGGCTGCCCCAGCGGGCATCCGGGCGCTCGCGCACCACCAAGTTGAAGTCCAGGCGGCTGGTGGCGCGCAGGCGGTCGGCGAAGTAGTAGTAAAAGTCGTGACCGATGTGCGAGATGGTGTTGTCGACGATAAAACCCTGCATCTCGTCTTCCTCACCGGCCTTGGCCGACGTGGCCAGCACGGCCAGCAACAGCAGGCCCAGGTACAGCGCGGCCAGGCGGTTCATGGCGTATCTCCCGGGCCGCTGTGGGTCTGTGCGCCGGCGGCGCTTTCGGTAAACGCCTGTTCGGCGACGAACTGCCAGTCGCTGTAGTGCTCAAGCCCTTCGAAACCGCTCCATTCGGTGCGAAAGCCACTGCGCTTGAACGGGGTTTGGTCCGAGCGGCTGTGCACGCCGGTGATGCGGCCGTCGATCGAGCGCAGCAGGCCCCACTCGTCGCTGTTGCTGATCGGGTCGGGGTACAGCCGGCGAATGTGCCGCCGGGCCTGCGGGAAGCGGTTGTCCTGCAGCAGGTCGGCCAGCTCCTGCGGGTACTGGGCCAGCCCCGGCGAGGCGCGGTAATAGCTGCGCAGGGCCTGGGCATACTGGCTGCCCACCCACAGCAGCTGGCGTTCACGGTCGCGCTGGGCGGCGCTGGCCCAGATCGTGCCGGTGGCAGCCAGGGCCACGCTGCTGACCGCTATCAGCAGCAGCACGCCCAGGTAGGTGAAGCCGCCGTCGGCCTTACCATTCAGCGAAGAGGCTGCCATCACGCGCCCTCCCTGTAGCACCGCTCTTGATATCGGCCACGCCGCCTGCCACGCCTTCTGGCGGTGGCACCAACTGCCAGGCATCGCTGCGCTCGGTGATCGGGTCGATCGGGGTATTGCGCAGGTAACGCAACTCGACCAGCTGTTCCAACGAGTCGGGGTAACGCCCGGTGTCGCCGTAGAAGTGGTCCAGCGACTCGCGCAGCACTGCCAGGCTCTGGCGCAAGGTGGCTTCGCGGGAGCTTTCCAGGCTGTTGAAGTAGCGCGGCATGGCAATGGTCATCAGCGTGGCGATGATCGCCATCACCACCAGCAGTTCGATCAGGGTGAAGCCTTTGCTGCGTTTCATGGCTGTCACCATTGCCCGTAGGGGATGTTGTTCAGGCCTTTGCCGCGGGCCTTGGAATACACGTCGAATACGTCCTCGCCTTCACGCGGGCTGTCGGGGCTGCTGTCGTAGGCGCGCAGGCCCCAGCCACCCTGGTCCTCGTCTTTGGCCGCCAGCAGCGGGTCGTGCGGGATGCGCCGCAGGAAGTAGAACTTGGCGCCTTTGGCACTGCGCACATCGCGCACGCCATCCACCAGCACCTGCAGGTTCGGCGGGTAGCCGCTGGCATCCAGGCGCTTCTCGATGTAGCCGGCGTCGAAGGCGCGCTTGTAGGCGTCGATGGCGTCGCGGATCTGGTACAGCGCCTCGCGCAACTGCTGCTCCTTGCCGCGGCGTACCACGGTTTCGGTCAGCGGCGCGGCCATGCTGGCCAGCAGGCCGAGCAATGCCAGGGTCAGCACCACCTCGATCAGGCTGAAGCCGTGCATGTGGCGCCGGGCTTTCATGGCCGTGGGCTCCCGTTGACCGGGGCGACCACCACCTGGCTGTTGACGACCGGGGCATCGGTGGTTGGCGCATTGCCGGGTACATCCATCGGTGGCAGCGGCGCCATCTGCCGTACCTGCATGGCCGACTCGGTGCCAGTAGAGAACTCCATGTCCGACGGGCTCTGGTACGGCAGGTTGCGCACAATACGCGGGGTAATCGCCAGCACCAGCTCACTCTTGCTCATGTCGTCCCGGTTGCTGCCAAACAGCCGGCCCAGGCCGGGGATGTCGCCAAGGCCGGGAATCTTGTTGCCGCTGGCGTTGTGGTCGTTACGCACCAGGCCGGCCAGCACCTGGGTTTCGCCATCGTGCAGGCGCAGGCTGGTCTGCGCGTTGCGGGTGTCGACCTGAACCGGGATGGTCCCCTGGCGGGTGGCTTCCAGCGGCGTGGCGTTACTGACCTCGAGCGCCACCTTGATCGCCACTTCGTTGTTCAGGTGCACGGTCGGTTGCACTTCAAGCTTCAAGCCGACGTCCAGGTAAGTGACGCTTTCGGTGATCACCGGGCCTTGGGTGGACGGCACCGAGGTGGCACTGATGATGGGTACCCGCTGGCCGATGTGGATCCGCGCCTGCTCACGGTTGCTGACGCGGATCACCGGGCTGGCCAGGGTATTGATGTCTTTGTCCGAGGCGTTGATCTTGGCCTGCGGCGCCGGCGAAATGCCGATACGGCTGGAGTCGATGCCCTTGAGCTGGTCGAGCACGCTCACCGGTTTGCCGTCGGAGGTCAGCACACTGAAGGTGTTGGGCCATTGCAGGCCCAGGTCGAGAATGCGCGAGGTGGCCACTTCCATCACCTCCACTTCCAGCACCACCTCGGGGTTGGACTGGTCTTGAGACTGCAGCAGCTTCTCGGCCATGCGCACGGCATCCGGGGTGTCGCGCATGGTCAGGGTGTTGAGGCGCTCGTCAACGAACACGTCGCGGGTCTTGAGCATGGTCTTGACCATGTTCAGCGCGGTGTTGGCGTCGATGCTGGTCAGGTAGAAGGTGCGCATGACCAGTTCCTGGTAGTCCTTGGTCTTTTGCGGCGAGTCAGGGTAGATCATCAGGGTATTGTCGTTGACGATCTTCTGGCGCAGCTGGTTCTGCTCCAGCAGCAGCGCCACGGCGTCCTCGATGCGCACCTCACGCACGAAGATGGTGGCCTTCATGTCCGGGCGCAGGTCCTTGTCGAAAATGAAGTTGATGCCGGCCACCTGCGACAGCACTTCGAAGATGGTCTTCAGGTTGGCGTCGCGAAACTCCAGGGTCACCGGCCGCTCCAGCTTGCTGCGCAACTGCGGGAATGGCTGCGCGGTGCGCGCCTGGACGTTTTCGATGTCGCTGCGCAGGGTCATGCCTTTCTGGTTCTGCGGGTCCAGGCGCAGCACTTCGCGCATGTAGCGCTCGGCACCGAACAGGTCGCCCTGGCGCAGCGCCGCCTGGCCCAGGGCCACGCGCTCGTCGAGGGTGCGGATCAGTTCCAGCTGGCGGATACCCTCCTGGGCGCGGCGGTTGTTCGGCTCCAGGGTCAGCACCCGGCCATAGCCCATGCGGGCGCTGGCGAAGTCATGGCGGACGCGGTCGGCATCGGCCTGGCTGATCAGCGCCTCCACGGCGGCCTGGCGGCTGTGGGCCAGGGCGATGTTCAGTTCGGTGTCGCGCGGGTCATCGCGCAGGGCCTCTTCCAGGCGGGCGATGCCGGCCTCGTACTGGCCTTCCTTCATCAGCTGGTCGCTGTCTTCGCGTACCGCACTGGAGCCGCAACCGGCGATGGCCACGCACAGCGCCACCAGCAGGAACGGAGCAGGTTTGCACAGCTTTGACGACTTCATGGTGCGCTCCCTACAGACAAAGTCTGCGACTGATGCAAAGGCAGGTAGACCAGGTTCAACTCGCTGGCCGAGACATGGTCGAGGCGATAGGTGTCTTCGATGACGTCGCCCTGGCGCACGACGTAGAGCTTTTCGCCGTTCTGCAGAAAGATCTGCAGGTCGTCGCGTTCGCCCATGCGGCCGATGAACTGGAACGGCAAGGCAGGGGCGGTGGGTACCGGGGCTGCGACCGGGGCGGTGACAACGGGTTGTTCGGTGACGGTGGCCAGGGCTTTGGGTTTGGCCCATTGCTGGGTTGGGAACAGGTCGCGGGAGGCCTGTTCCGGCCCTTTCGCGGGTGAACCCGCTCCTACACCAGGTTGTGTGGTGTTCACGGTCGTTGTAGGAGCGGGTTTACCCGCGAAGGCCACCACGCCATCATCCTGCCCAAACCAATGATCAGGCGCCCAGGCCAGCGCCGCGCTCACGCCAAGAAAACCAACCCAGATCACTGCACGTTGTCTGTTCATCATGACCTCGACAGATAAAGGGTCATGCGCAGGCGGGCGTTCAGCTCGCTGTCGCCGATGCGTTTGCGTTGCAGCTCAAGGTCTTCCAGCACCAGGGTCGGCAGTTGCTTGAGCAGGCCCTTGAGGAAGCCGCGAATCTGCGGATAGCTGCCGCGTACCGGCAGCACGATCTGGTAGCGCGCCAGCTGGGTCTTGGGATCGACGCCCAGGGCATACTCGCCACGGGCCAGGCTGATGTGCTCGGCGCTGGCCAGGTGATACAGGCGTTCGATCAGCGCGCTGGCCTGGGGCTGCCCCGGCAGTTGCTGGCGCAGGCTGTCCAGCGCCTGTTGCTCGGGTTTGACGGCAATCTTCAGCTCGCCGCGCTTGACCCGCTGCACCTGCACGCTGGCGTCCGCTTCGGTGGCACGTAGCTCACGCACGTTCTGCCACTGCGGCAGCACCCCGGCAGCCATCATGCCCATTGCCAGCAAACCGACGGCGACTGCCGCCAGGCCGACCGGGCCGACACGGCGCAGGCGTTCCTGAAGGATCAGGCTGTTCAGCGATTCAAGGGCGCGCATGGCCGGTCTCCCAGGTCGCAGTGAGGGTAAAGCGCACCGGGTGCTCGGGCTGCGCCGCCAGCACCTCGTGGTTGAGCAGCGACACATCGCTGAGCTCGTCACTGGCGTCCAGCCGCTGGTGGTACTGCAGCATCGCTTCCAGGTTGCGCGCCTCGGCGGTAATGCGGACCTGGCCCTTGCGCGCGTCCGGGGTCAGGCCAAGCAGCGCAACGTCGTCCTGAGGCATGGCTTCGAGCATGGCGAACAGCTGTTGCCAAGGCCGTTGCAACTGCTGCGAAACGTTTTTCATCTGTGCCAGGCGCTCGGCCTGTTCGCGGCTGGCGGCGCTGCTCAGCGGCGCTGCAGTGGCCGGGCGGCGGCCCAGTTGCAGCTCCAGGGTATGTACGCTGGCCTCCAGGTCGACCTGCTCGGCCTGCAAGCGGTGTTGCAGCAGCACCAGGCCGGCGACCACGGCGCTGCCCAGGGCGAGCAGCGACCAGGCCAACGGGCTGCTGCGCCGGGGCTGGAATTCCAGGTCGAGGCGGCGCATGTCAGGCCACCGCCCGCCACATGGCGCACAGCGGGTCGGCTTCGCTGGCCGGCTGGCACAGCTGCACCGCCGCCAGTTGCGGCACGTCGCCCCGGCCCGGGGCATGCAGGTAGACCCGTGGCAGGTGCTCGCCGTACAGCTCGCAGGTGCGCTCGATCAAGGCCTGCAGGGCCTGGTCGCTGTCGGCGCAGCCTTGCGCCAGCACTTGCTGCCAGGCGCCACCGGCGGCCAGCAGCAACACGCTGCGGCGTGGCTCGGCCAGCACGAACAGGAAGTCGCCCTGCTCCAGCTGGGCCGAGCAGCGGTTGTAGGCGGCCATCAGGTACGGCTGCACCGAACGCAGGTTCAGGCGGCTTTCCCGGCCCAGTGCCTGCAGCCGTTGCAGCAGCGCTTCGGGCAGCGCCGTGGCGATGCGTGCGGCGCCGGCAGGCTCTGGCGAGAGCACGATGCGCCAGTCGTCCAGCGGCTGCCCGTAGAGGTTTTCGAAGCAGGCCCGGGCGTAGGCATCCAGCTCACGCGGGTGGCCGATGGCATCGCTCCAGGGCACCAGGCAGAAGCGGCTGTAACGGGCCGACAGCAGCACGCGCAACTGGGCACCGCGTACGGCATGCTCGGCCAGCAATGCGGCCAGTGCATCCACGGCGGCTTCCCAGGCCGGTTGTGCGGCATCGCAGCTGAACGCGCGGCTGCCCAGCCATTGGTGGTTGTTCTTGTGCCAGCGACCCAGGCCGACACCTTCGGCGCCGAGTACCGCGCAGTAGCGGTCAGATGAATGTGACACGGTTGATCTCCTCAAGGGTGGTGCGACCATCACGGACCAGGTCCAGGGCCGAGGCCCGCAGCAGGCGCAGGCCGCGCTGGCAGGCGGTTGTCTTGATCTGCGACAGGGGGCGGCGCTCGACGATCATCTGCCGCAGGTCGTCGTCCAGGTGCAGCAGTTCGGCGATGGCACTGCGCCCGCGGTAGCCGCTGCCCCGGCACTGGCCGCAACCCTGGGCGCGGACGAACTTCCAGCCCGCCACGCCTTCGCGGGTCAGGCCCGAGCCGAACAGGGTGTCGTCGTCGTGTTCGCAAGGCGTGGCGCAGTGCGGGCAGGCCAGGCGAATCAAGCGCTGGGCCAGCACCGCGTTCAGGGCAGAAACGAAGCTGTAGGGGTCGACCTGCATCTGGCTGAAGCGGCCGATTACATCGAACACGTTGTTGGCGTGGATGGTGGTGAACACCAGGTGGCCGGTAAGCGCCGACTGCACGGCAATCTGCGCGGTGTCCGGGTCGCGGATCTCACCGACCAGGATCTTGTCCGGGTCATGGCGCAGGATCGAACGCAGGCCGCGGGCGAAGGTCAGGCCCTTCTTCTCGTTGACCGGGATTTGCAGCACGCCGGGTAGCTGGTACTCGACCGGGTCTTCGATGGTGATGATCTTGTCCACGCCGTGGTTGATCTCGCTGATCATGGCGTACAGGGTGGTGGTCTTGCCGCTGCCGGTGGGGCCGGTGACCAGGATCATGCCGTAGGGCTCGGCGGCCAGCCGGCGCAGGGCGCGCAGGGTCTCGTCGGCAAAGCCCAGGGCCTGCAGCTGCACGCCGCTGACCCGGTCGGACAGGTCCTGCTTGTCGAGCACGCGCAGCACCGCGTCTTCACCGAAGATGCTGGGCATGATCGACACGCGAAAGTCGATTTGCCGGTCGCCCACGGCGACCTTGAAGCGGCCGTCCTGGGGTACGCGTTTTTCGCCGATGTCCAGCTCGGCCATGACCTTGATGCGCGAGATCACCTGGTCGGCGAAGGCGCTGCCGCTGGCCTTGCCGGCGCCGTTGAGCACACCGTCGATGCGGTACTTGATGGTCAGGCCCTGGCCGGTCATGCCCAGGTGAATGTCGCTGGCGTGCAGCTTGAGGGCGTCGTACAGGGTGGAGTTGACCAACTTGACCACCCGGCTCTGGTCTTCGCTGATGCTGGCCAGCGACAGGCGTTGCAGCGGGTCGCTTTCGCTGCTGGCCTCGGCGTCGTGGTCAAGGGCGTCGACGGCGTGGAAGCTTTCTTCGTGGCGGGCCAGGAAGGTGGCCAGTTCGGCGGCGTGGGCCAGGTACAGCGGCGCGCCTTGCAGCACGTCGTCGATCCAGGCCAGGCGGGCATGGTCGAACGGGTCGGCGAATACCCCGAGCAGTTGGCCGCCCTGCTCGATCAGCACGAATTCGCGCTTCAGGCACATGGCCAGGCTGACCTTGTCGAAGCGTGGGCTGCTGGCCAGCAGGGTGTGGCTGTCCAGCACCGGGTAGTGCAGGGTCAGGCCCAGGCGCTGGGTGAAGGTGGCCGGGGTGTCACAGGCCAGGCGTTCCAGGCAGTTGAGCAGGCGCTCGTCGCTGGCTTGCAGGCGGGCTTGGGCCAAGAGGTCGCGGGGGTAGGCCTGGAAATGCTTTTCCTGGTCCGGCCCTTTCGCGGGTGAACCCGCTCCTACAGGTTCAGCGAAATCATGTAGGAGCGGGTTTACCCGCGAATGGGCCGGTGCAGGCTGTAAAGCTTCCCGGTTTGCATCGAATGCTTCTGGCATGGCCTGCGACTCCGCTCAGGGGCGCGTCGCAGGCTGGCTCGGCCAGGGGTGCGGGCGCCGCTATTCCCCTGTGAGCAGTTGATCGTCGTCGGGCCCTGGCGGCTTGGCGCCATTACGGCGGCGGTCGGCCAACACCCAGCTTCCATCGTACAACTGCAGGGGGAACGATTCGTTCCTGTTCTGGCGTCGTTCGACGAACCCTTCTGCCGGGTTGTCCGTGGCCCTGCGCCGGCGCTCGATGCCCATCAGGTCGAAGATTGCACGGGCCAGTTCCGCCAACGGGAACGGCTTGAACAGGACATGGCTCACACCCAGTTCGGCGGCCCGCTCACGCACCTCGACGGTGGGGTGGGCGGTAATCAGCACGAAGTGGCACTGCCTGTTCTTGCGTACAGCCTCCAGCACCTGAAAACCTTCCATGTCGGGCAAGCGGTAATCCAGCACGACTACTTGCGGTGCCAGGCTTACAGCCTGTTCGATACCACTGGCACCGTCGTGGGCAACATGAACTTCCAGGCCTTGCGCCTGCAGGTACGCTTGCAGGTTCTGCGCAAGAGTCTGTTCGTCATCGACTACCAATACTCTGTTCACCAAGGTCGACTCCCTAGAACTGCCCGGTTACCCGGTCTGCGAAGTGCGCCCTTGTACAGGCTTGAGCAGGCTTCGTGCCAGGCGTGAATAGTCATGTTGCACCACTGTAACTCACTGATTTTATTGGGGTGACGGCCAGCACCGGAAAATTGTTGGGCAGGCACACCCCGCCGGTTCCCCACATGCGGGGAAAATGATGGCACACTGCCAAAAGCTGATTCCCCAGCTTTGGGGGCAACCCCATCAGGTGCTTCAGTCAGCGACCTCCACTGTAGCGGATTCGCGCAAACGTTGGCGCACGGATTGACGCGCCTGCGCTTGTGTTTGACTGATGAGCAAGGCCCTGGCCAACACCAGGCCCTGTTCGCGTATGACCGAAGGGTTATCACTTTGGTTCTGCGCTCCCTGCAGCCTTACTCGGTTGGCATCATAAAATGCCTCCACCTGGGCCTGGCTCGGCGCGTCGACTGCGCTGAGCCGGGCATACACCTGCTGTGCCGCCATCTCGTGGCGGGTGTATTCAGTGTACTGCGCCCGATCGAAGCCCGCCTCTGCCAGACGCTGCTCGAAAATGGCCGGGCTGCCAAAGGCGGATTCCACCTCACCGACGTGCGCCGCTACCTGCTCATCGCTGATGGCGATGCCTTGGCGTTGCGCTTCCTGCCACAGCAGTTCCTTGTCGATCAGCTCGTTCAGCGCCTGATCGCGCAGGCGCTTGTACAAGCTGGGATTGCGGATGCTGGTCAGCGCACGGCCCTGGGCATTCAGGTACTCGGCAAAATAGCGCTCCAGGCGCATCAGCTCGATCTCAACGCCATTGACCCGGGCGGCAGGCACGTCGGCCCAGCTTACCCGCGCCATCACCAGCAACAGGCACAACAATACAATACGCATGGCAACCTCCGTTCAAGGGCTGTCCGCTACTGGCCGGTAGGGGGTAACCGAGGTGAACCGCGGCCCCGGCAGGGCCACCGCCACCACATGCGCCCCGGCCATGCCCTGGCGGCGACCGGGGCCGAAGCCCAGTGCCGGGGTCAGGCCGGTGGACACATCGTGCAAGCCTTCCAGTGCGGCTATCAGCTGCTCGCGGCTGGCGTCGCGGCCAATCTGTTTCAGTGCTTCGCTCAACAGCCGCAGCGCGCACAGGGTATTGACCTGCAGCGACGCCTGGCGTGGGTCAAGGCCCTGACGCTGTTGCAGCCCGGCCAGGGTCGCCAGGCCTTGCGCGGTCCAGTCTTCCGGCACATAGGGGTAAGCCAGGAACAGCCGTTGCGACCACTGTTCCGGCAGCCGCGCCACGGCCCCGGCCACCTGGCTGGAGGCGGCGAACAGGTAAGGTTGGCGGCCCGCCACCTGCAACGCGGCGGCCAGCTCGGCAAAGGCCTGGGCACGGCCAAGGAAGACAATACCCTGCCCGTCCACGGCCTGGCCGTCGAAGGCCTGGATCGCGGGCGGCGTCCACCCCTGCTGCAGCAAACGTTCGCGCAGCTGCTCGGCCAAAGCTGCTTGTTCATTGCCGGCATACACCACGCGCAGGTCGCCGGGGGCCAGGCTCAACGCCGTGCGAGCATGGCCGGCCAGGCTCAGCAACTGCTCGGGCAGGCCGGGTAGCGGGTCGAAGATCTGCGCACTGCCGCCACTGCGCGGTGTGCTGCCAATCAGCGGTACGTTCTGCGGCGCCAGCAAGGCGGCCAGGCGCTGGTCGAGCATCGGCGCCAGTGGCGCGATCAGGGCGAATACCCGCTGCTGCTCCAGTAACTGCTGCATGGCGCGTTCGGCGCTGGCCGGGTCGGGACCTGGGTCGAGCACCACCAGCTCCAGGCGCCGGCCGTGGATCCCGCCTTGCTGGTTGAGTTGCGCCAGGCCATCTTCCAGTACCGCACGGATCACCTGCCCGGCTTCGGCAAGCGGGCCGCTGGCGGGGATCAACGTGCCCAGGCGCAGCACGCCTTCCTCTACGCCGGGGTCGCGTTCCTGGGCCAGACGCTTGAGGTAGGCGGTGAGATTGCGCTGGTCGGCCAGGGTCAGCTCGAAGCGTGGCATGGCCGGATCCAGGCGGTTGCCGGCAGGATCGACGCCCTGCTGGACGGCCCGGGCCAGGCTGCTGTCGGTGTAGGCCGGGTAACGACGCCCATTGACCTCGCGTTTGCCCTGGCCGATTGCCAGGCGTTGCCAGTCGAGGCTGGGCGGGCGCACGCCGCCCTCGGCCCGGCCGCGGCCATCGCTGCCGTGGCAGCTGGCACAGGGCAGTACGCTGGCGGGGACGCTCATGTCGCTGGCGCCGACCCGGGCCTGCAGTTGTGCGTCGCTGTTGGAAAGGCCTTCGCGGTAGAGGCGCTTGCCGGCTTGTTCGTGGTCGGTGAGTTCCAAAGCGAATGCACCGCTGCACATGGCAAAGCCTAATGCGAATACCAGATAGCGCACTGCATCTGCAAAGCTGGCGCAAATCCCTGTAGGAGCGGCCTTGTGTCGCGATCGGGCGCGAAGCGGCCGTAAATCCAGCACATGCGGATTACCTGATGAAACGCATTCGCCTGTGCTGCGGCCGCTTCGCGCCCGATCGCGACACAAGGCCGCTCCTACAGGGATTTGTGCCGACAGTGCCGACGCAGTGCGCATGATACTCACCGACCCGCCAATGGCTGGGTCAGCAGCTGCATGCGCTGGGCAATCGCAGCAGGCGGTGCATCCGGGCGGATCTTGCTCCAGCGCTTGCCGGCCACATCACCGGCAATCAGCTGCGTCGAATGCTGCTCGGGGCTGGGCAGGAACTGCCCAATGCGGCCAAGCACCAGGTCGACGCTGGCCTTGTTACCCGTCAGGAACAGCCAGTTCGGGCCATCCACTCCCTGCTTTTGCGCAAACGCCTTGAGCGCCTCAGGGGTATCGTTCAGCGGGTCGCTGCTGATCGACACGAAGGTCACCTGGCCAGCCAACTCCGGCCCCATGGCTTCGCGTACTTCGCGCAGCTTGCGGGTAATCAACGGGCAGGCGTCGGTGCAGTGGGTGAAGATCACGTTGAGCATCACCACCTTGTCCTTGAGCACGTCGCTGTAAAAGCGCAGCTCGCGGCCGTTCTGGTCTTTCAGCACGGTGTCGGTGAACCAGGTCTGGGCATCGCGGGTACCGCCGCCACTGGTCATCGCCTGCGGCGCCGGCTGCGGCGCAGGCGCCTGCTGGCCATGCCCTTCGTGGGCAAACGCCACCGACGCAAGAATCCACAGGCAGCCGCCCAGTACTAGCCAGTCGAAACCCCGCATGCCCGCGCGACGAGCGCTTGCTGTGCTCATGGTTGCACCTCATGGTGGTCGGCAATTGCCGTGCTCTTGGCATGTACCCGGCGGGCGCTGAGGCGGTTGATTTCCTCGATCAGTACCCCGGGGTCGGTGAAGCCGTAGTAGCGCGTCCAGTGCCCGCTGCGCCCGTCACCCACCAGGATCAGCGGCGGGTGCTGGCTGAGGTCGGCGCTGAAGCTGCCCAGGCCCTTGAGGGTTTCGGTGATGGCGTATGGGGTGCCGGTCAGCCAGCTCCAGCCTGGCCCCTTCTGGAAGGCCTTGGCGTAGTTCAGCAGGCGCTTGGCGTCGTCACGCTGCGGATCGACGCTGATCGACACCAGGCGGATTTCCTCGCCCACCCGGCCACCCAGTTGCTGCTGGACCTTGCCCATGATCGAAGACACCACTGGGCACACGGTGGTGCAGCTGGTGTAGATAAAGCCCATGACCACCAGGTGGTCGCCAACCAGGTCTTTCTCCAGGCGCACCGGCATGCCGTCCTGGTTCAGCAACGACACATCGGCAAAGCGCACGCTGGCCTTTTCCTGATGCGCTGCTGGCGGTTGCTCGGCATGGCCGCTGTGGTCGTGGCCGGAGTGGGCCAGGGTCAGGCTGCTGGGCAGTACCAGGCTCAGGGCCAACAGTGTGAAAGCATGCTTGGCGTTCATCGCACATTCCTCACGTCAGTCTGGGAAGCGTTGCTAGCTGCGGCCGGCAGGACGCGCAGGCTGGTATAGTTTTCTTCGGAAAACCTGTGCCCCAACGAGGGCGACTGCACATGCAGGTACCAGGCGCCGGCCTCGGGCAGGGTCAGCGCCGCCTGGTACACGCCCTCGCCCACTTCCTGCAGCTGCAGGTTGCGCGGCATCGACGAGGGTGCCAGGAAGTAGCGCAGGCTCAGGTCGTTCAGGCCCAGGCGTGGCTGGCCGTCGTCACCGACAATCCGCACCCGTGCAGTGAGGTTGCTGTGCTGCGGCAGTGGCTGGTCAAGGCCGATGAACTCGGCATGTGCGCCTTTGCGCTTGCTGGCGTTGGGCGCTTCTGCCACCTCGGTGCTGAAGCAGTGGATGATCTGTGGCTGGTTGAGCAGGAAGGCCACGTCGAACTTGCCGGCGGCGGGCAGCTTCACCGTCGAGCCGTACACCCCGGGGGCCACCTCACGCAGGCTGCGGTCGACGACAATGGCGGCACGGGCCTGGTGGCCGCGGTTGTTGTAACCGGACATCGGCGCGTTCATGCCTTCGGCGTAGAAGTAAGTGGTGTTGTCCACCGGGTTGACCACGAACACCGAATTGTCATCACGCGACACCGACAGGCCCTGGGCCAGCGGCAGGTTACCGGCCTGGCGCGGTGCCGCCGGGCCTGCCTCGAAACTTTGCACGATAGGTGTACGCCCTTCACCCAGGCTGGCCAGGTTGATCATGCTGACCTTCGGCGAAGCCAGGCCACGGATGTAGGCGTAGCCTTTGGTAAAGGTCAGCTGGTAGGGTTCGGCCGCCACCGCAATGGTGTGGATCAGCTTGTCGGTGCTGGCGTCGATCACCAGGGCCTGGTTTTCCAGGGTGTTGAGCACGACACCGTAGCGCCCATCGCTGCTGAAGCGCATCGGCCCCAGGCCCTGCGTGGCCTTGACCGTGTGGCGCAACTGCTGGCTACGGGCATCGAACACGCGCACGTTGCCCTCTTCGCCATCCACCACGTACACCGCCTGGGACAACGCCGAATAGCTGACCGACAGCGGGTGCGGGCCAACCTTGAGGGTCTTGACCAGACGCAGTTCAGGGATGTCGATGACGCTCAGGGTGCCGCTGTCGCGGTTGCTGACGTAGGCATAGCGCGAGTCAGCGCTGAAGGCGATTTCGTGGTGCCCGCTGCCAGTATTGAATGTTTTCAGCATGCTGCGGCTGGGCACATCGATGACGGTAACCCCACCCTTGGCCGCATCGCTGCTGTTGTTGCCCACCCACAAGCGCAACTGGTCGGGCTGCAGGGCCACGCGCAAGGGCTGCTCGCCAGCATCCATGTCGGCCACCCGGGTGAAGGTTTCGGTGTCGATCAGCGCCACCTTGCCGCGCTCGGGAATCGACACGAACACCTGTTTGTCGTCGGTGGTGGCCACCCAGTCCATCGGCCGCCCGGGCAGGTCGATGCGCGCCATGGTGCTGGTCACGCCGCCCACCGACACGGTCGGGTCGATCACCGTCAGGCTAGCATCGTTGTTCAGCACCAGCAGGAAGTAGCTGTTCAGGTCGAGCAGCGGCCTGGCGCCGATGCTGCTCTTGAGAAACAGCGCGACCCGCGATTTGCAGCTGTGTGCGCGGTCGCCCAGCGGGGCCGACTGCGCCGGGTCGATCCACGCCCCCGGGGCCATGCCTGACAGCGGCTGGCCGCTGGCCTGATCGCTGACCTTGAAACGGATATTGGCGAAACCGCCTTCCTGCAACGAGCCCCCGGCCAGCGGCCGGGCCTCGAATTCCACGGTCACGCCGTCCCGGCTGAGCCGGTGCAAGGCCTGCGGGTCGGCAGGCTCCTGCAACAGCTCACGGGGGTCGCACCAGAGCTTTTCATACGCCACGCCCAGGCCGATCAGCGCTGCCCCCAATATTACCCCCAGGTAAGCAGGGCGAGTCTTCTTGTTCATGCTCGCGCTCCCCTTCTGTTACTGCGCCGGGGCCGTTGCCGGCGGCGCTTCGTTGGTCACCCGCAAGATCCCCCACAGCCCCGAGAGGTTGCCGTAGGCGGCGTAGTCGCGGAACAGGTAGTCACCCGCCACCGCGTTGGCCCCGCCGGCACTCGGCAGCATGAAGCTGAAGTGCGCCGCTGGCAGCACGCTTTCCTGGGCACCGATGTACATGGCCATGGGGTTGTAGCCGAAGCGCACCGAACCGATGCCCGGCAGGCTCATCGGGTAGCCATCCACATCATTCTTCTCGGCCTGGTAGTTGTGCAGCGGCCAGACGTGGCCGTCCAGCTGGTACACCATGCCGCGGCTGCCGCCACTGGGCATCACGATATGGTTGCGCACGGGCTGGCCAGGCTTGGCGTACAGCACTGGGGTTTGCGGGTCGCTACCGACCAGGGCGTTGGCATAGGCCATGTGGGCGTTGGGCACATCGCCAAAGCCAAGGCCGTTGGCGCGGCCAAATGGCGAGTCCGGCGCCATGCCGAAGCGCAGCCACAACGGCTCGGTCTTGTAGTTGACAGCCATGTTGCCGTTGTCCTGCGGGTCACCGGCGGCGCCGTTGCCTTCGGTGTTGATGCCTTCTACCGGGCGGCCGTCGGCCCAGCGCATGTTCAAGGCCCGCTGCCAGACCGTGACGAAGTCGCGGTAGTCCGGCTGCCCGCTGACCTTCACCGTGGCCTGGGTACGGGTAGCGCCATCCTCGGTCCAGGTGGCGGTTTGCGGCAGGATGCTCATGGCACCCACCAGGCCTTTCTGCGGCTGCTTGATGAAGTCCGACGGGGTCAGGTTAAGGCCGCCAAACTCGATCGCGGTGGTGTTGATGTTGTCTACCGTGCGGCCGAGTTGCGACACAGGCTTGCCTTCACGCTCCAGGTGCCCGGCGTAGTACTGGTACACCTTGGTCGGGTAGGCGCCGCTGGTGCCGGCCCGTGGCGGCACGGTCTGCACCGGGTTCAGGCCGACGTTGGCACCATCGGACTTGGTGATGTCGTAGGCCAGCAGTTGCGCATGCAGGCCAACATGGCTGGACGGCCGCATCAGGTTGTTGGCAAAGGCAGTGGAGCCTTCGCTGCCGAAGCGGTCACGCTTGACCACGTTGTGCATCACTGCAGTACTCGGCAGGTCCGGCATGACCAGTGGCAGGCGGTTCTCCAGGGTGACGCTGATGCAGTCGCCCGCGTTGGCGCGCAGCACCAGCGGCTCTACCGGTACACCCGCCTTGAGCTTGCCGGTGGTAGCGTCCAGGTCGGCCTTGCGCACATACAGGATCGCGGTCGGGTCGTGCAGCGGCGCGCTGTGGCCGCCGATGGTGAAGGGTTCCCCATCTTCGGGGTCTACCCCACTCACCAGCGGAATGGCAGTTTTGCGGCTGTTGAACACCAGGGTGCCGCCGTTGGCCTTGAGTACACCGCCGACATGCTGGCCGATACCGGCTGGGTCGTTGATGCTGACGCCGTTGCGGTTCTCGAGGATGTCGTTGGCCAGTGCCGCAACAATCTCGTAGTTGCGCTTGACCGTGGTGCGGGTGCCGATGCCGTTGGGGTTGGCCGTGGTTTTCGGGCAGATGCCGTCAAAGTTCACGGTGTTGCGCATGGCCACCGGCTGCGGGTTGTTGGTCAGCGGGAACAGGTCGGCACGCTGCGTGGTGTAGTTGCGCATGATGCCCCAGATACCGTTCCAGTAGCCTTCCAGGGCGGCGTCCAGCGAGTACAGGTAGTCGCCGTTGGTAGCGGCTGAGCTGGAGATCATCGACACCGGCGCCATGAAGCCCAGCTGCTCGGAAATACCGATCATCTGCGACGACTTCCAGCCCGAGTTGGAGCTGTTGCCGTAGCCGGTCCCGTTCTGCAGCCACTTCACGCCATGCAGGGTTACGTTGTGCTCTTCTTCATGGCCACCGGCATGCATGCGCAGGCGCACGTTGTCACCGGAGTAGGTACGCAGCATTGGCGTGAACGGGTCACCCGGCTCGCCGCCGGCCTGGTTGATGTGCGGCGGGAACAGCGTTGTGCCACCGGTTGGGCCGACTGCCGAGGTGATCGCCGACGGTGCCAGGTTCATCGCCGGAATGGCGCGGTCGGTGCGGGTTTGCAGCGCATAGCTGAGGTCGCCGGCGAGGCCGTCGGCCTGCATGCCGCGCTTGCCGTCGGGGCCGACCTTGTTCGGGTCGTAGACACGCAGGGCCAGTGGTTCGTTACGGTAGTTGACGACGAACATGCCCGGGTCATCCACCGAGATCGCCTGCGGACATGGCCGGCTGGGGCAGCCCGGGTTGATACCGCCGCGCTCTTCGACAATGGCTTCCAGCAAGTTCGACGCCTTGCCACGCACCGGTGGGTTGATGGCGTAGCGGAAGCTGTCGGCAGTGGCCGGGTAAGACTGTGCATTGGGGATGCCATCCGGCCCTGCTCCCACGTACACGCCGGCTTCATAGGCATGCTGGAAGTCGCTGTACTCCAGGAAAAACTCACGGTAGCTGTCGTTTTTGCCATCGCCATCGTGGTCGCCGGTCTGGATCACCGCCTGCCACGAGGTCGGCCCGCCGTCCTGCCGCGTGCCCGGGTTGTACAACTGTTCGCCGGTTTCGGCGTGGTACCAGGTAGAGCCGGCAGGTTCGGCCAGTACGGTGGCATACAAGCCAAGCTGCTGGTGCGTCGATGGGCCGAGGTGGTCGTGGGTAAAGATGGTGCCCAGGCCACGGTCCACGTTGTACACGTTCACCAGCGGGTCGGCGAACCAGCGTTGCATGGCCGTGCGTGCGCCCAGCCAGTCGGCCCGGCCAAAGCGGCCAAAGTACGGGTGCTGCTTGGCTTTCGGGCAGGCGGCAGTGCCGTCACGGGTATCACCTTCGGTGCAGCCATTGAAGGCACGAATGGCCTGCACGCGCTCTACCACGCTGCCGGGCGAGAGAATGCCGTCTTCGTAGTTCCAGCCGTTGGCCGAGCCGTCGGCGGCAGTCAGGTCCCACTTGGGCAGGTGAATATGCTGGCCGATCACGTCGGTCGGGGTGCGCACCTGGTAGTCGTCCATTTCATAGACGTTGGGGATCAGGTTGGTGTGCTGGTACATGGTGCAGTCGAAGGTGTTCATGCGCATCACCAGCGGCTCTGGCGGGCGCTGCTTGGTGATCACCGGCCAGGCATCTTCCCACAGGGCGATGATGCGCGCTTGCGGGAAGTGGTAGCCGACCTTGTTGTACACCGCGTCGAACTGAATGTTGGCGCCTTTGTAGATGCGCGGGCGGTCGGCGGTAAAGGTAGAGGCGCCACGGAAGTTCATGCCGGTCAGGCTTTCGCCGCTGACAAACTCGCCCACACCCGAAGACTGGGTCAGGCGCTTGCCACGGTCATCCATGCACGGCTCGTAGAACGGCGCGCCGGCCGTTGGCAAGGCGCCGTTGGTGCGGAACGCCTTGGCCACCGGCTGGCTGCCAGGGATCAGCGCATAGCTGGGGTGCTCGGCCATGGCGTGGAACTGCATGGCCGCCTGCTCGACATCAGTGCCCTCTTCTGGCAGGTAGATGGGCTTGGCTTTGTGCACCACCTTGGTGAAGTCCAGCTTGGTGGTCACCGTTTCAGCTTCGCCGCCGGCGGATACACCGTCTAGCGCGTGGCGGCCAAGGCCACCGTCCCAGCCATCGACCTGGTTTGCGTCCAGGTTGGCCCACAGCGCTTTGCCGCTGTCTTTCAGCTGCCGGGCCAAGGCGGGGTCGAGCATGTCCAGCGGCGGGGTGGGTGGGCGGTTGCCGACGCTGCTTTCCATGCCACCGATCCAGAACGGGTAGCCTGGGTTTTTCAGGGTGCCGTCGGCGTTACGGTTGGCTTCGGTGCGATCGACCAGGGCCAGGGAGCCGATAGCCTTGCGCACGGGGGCCTGGTTGGCGTGGTCGTCATCGCCCTCTTCTTCATCATCGTCGTCGTGATCGTCGTCATTGGCGGCAACGAGCGCTTCGGAAAGTTTCGGCACTACCACAACCTTGCCTGGCATCGGGGCCATGGCCTTGCCGGGCAGCGGCACGATGGCCGGGATAGGCGTGCCAGCGACGATTTCGCCATCGGGCAGCGCCCGGGCGCCTACCGCTGGCTTGCCGCTACGCAGGGCGAACGGCGTACTGTGGAAACCATTCTCGCCCTGCCCGCTGACCTCCAGGCGGGTGCCTTCCTCAAACACGTCGTGTACCCGCCACATGGCCCACATGCCTTGGGCAAAGTGCGGGTAGAAGTGGCAGTGGTAGATCGCATCGCCGGCCACCCGGTTGCGGTTGCCAGAGCCACCGTTGGCGATTTCGTAGGTGTAGCCGACGCCAGCGCCGATACCCTGAGCATCAATGTAGTCGGAGTTGTCGTCATTGGGGTTGAACAGCCACTGGTGGCCATGCAGGTGGAAAATGTGCTGCTCGTGGCCGTTGTGGGTATTGCGGAACTTGGTGAAGTCGCCGATGTAGCTGTGGTGCACGTTGGCCGGCTCGGCCGGGTACAGGGCCATGCTGGCCTTGACCCCGACAGCGCTGGCCGGTGGAACTTCGCCGGGGCGAATGTGCTCGAGGCCGACGTTGGCCGGCACATCCACCAAGGTACCGACGTCGCCCACGGTATGGGCGCTGAGGAAGAACTCTTCATAGGCACACGACAGGCAATCGTGCATCGGGCCCACGCCCAGGCGGTTGGCGACCACTTCAGCGCCCATGCCACCGGAGCCATAGTTGATCATGAACGCGTCGCGGGTCGGTTCCAGCACATGGCCCATGACCGGGTCGGCCCAGTAGCCGGGGAAGGCTTGGGTGCCGGCAACTTCGTCTGCGAACTGCGAAGCGAAGTCGCGGAACGCTTCAAGCCGGTTGGGCAGTGCCGGGTTGCGCTTGCCCAGGCTTTCCAGCGGGTAGGTGGACTTGGGGAAGCTGCCGTCCGGGTTGGGCCCCATGACGATGGCGTCGGTTTCGCTGTTGATGATCTCGTTGCCGTTGACCATGGCAATGATCGGCTTGCCGGCCTTGCCTTCGGCGAGCCAGGGTTGAGCTTGCGGATAGCGGGCTTCGTAGTCGATCACCGGCTGGCCGGTGGCGGTACGGCCGGTGGTGGCCAGGCGCATTTCTTCTTCGGTAAGGGTATTGCGGTAGGTGCGGCCCAGTTTTGGCACCACCACCACCTGGCCGAACAAGCCGTTTGCAACGTTGCCAGCAGCGCCTTCGCCGCCGAAGGTGGCGGCCTTGCTGGTGGCGGCGAATGCACCTTCACGCTCGGCGTACAGGGTGTAGCTGCGGGTGCTGCCAGGGCTGACGAAGAAATTGCCGTTACGCCCGGTGTAGGCAGAAATATCGGCGATGCTGTTGACCGCCTGCATGCCGTTGACCTGGAAACCGACCATGCGCTCGGCGACCTGTTCATCGGCAACGAAGCCTTCGGCGGCGTGGTTTTCCAGTTCCTCCCCTTCAGGCCCCTCGGCTTCGATGCCATGCTTGTTAGGGTTGGCGCGATAGTCGAGCAGGTTGGTCAGGTTGACGGTAAGGCATTCACCGGCGGCTACCCGCAGCACAATCGGCCGCGGGCGCTTGTCCGGGCGCAGGGTGACCTTGCCCGGCACGGCGGCCCCACCCATGCTGAGGGGGACGTTCTTGTCGTCTACCACATCCTCGCGCAGGGCGAACATCATGCCGTTGGCGTTTTGCGCGCCAAGGCGGTTGAACATCAGTGGCTGGTCCAGCGCCACCACGTTGGCGACCAGGGTGCGCTGGCACTGCACGGCCGCCTCGCTGGTCGACTCCCAGCCCAGCAGGGCCAGAACGAGTGATGACAGGATGGGGCCTTTGCGTGGCGTGGGCATGCTACACCTCCGGGGCACAGGAACTCTGTGGGGAGCTGGAGCAAGGTGTATGCCAGGTATGAATTGTGTTTTATATCAATTGGTTACGCTGACAAGCGAAACAGATTGGGGAGCAATCCCCAGTGGTATTCCCCGAATTGGGGGTGGGGTTTTAGGTGTTCGGCATCGCATTTTTTGCGCCTGTGAAATCGAGCGCCGCGCGGGCGGCGCTCGATTTCACAGGCGCAAAAAATGGGGTGCCGAACACATGGCTGCCCTGATCCAATTCCCTGCCCTACGCCCCACAAGATGGCACCGGCTACGCCGGTGTTCGCGGCTAAAGCCGCTCCTACGGGGATCTGGGCAGGGCCTTAGGGTTTGCATTTGCTGTCAGCCAACCAGGCCCCGTACACAGAAATACAGAACCGACGGCCCCATCAGGCAGCCCAACCCGGTATGGAAGGTAGCCGTCAGCGCCCCATACGGCACCAGCCGCCGGTCCGTCGCGGCCAACCCGGCCGTCACCCCCGACACCGTGCCCGCCAACCCGCCGAACACCATCGCCGATCGTGGGTTGTCCAGCGCCAGCAGCCGCGCCGACACCGGGGTGAACACCATCACCAGGATCGCCTTGATCAGCCCGGTGGCAATCGACAGGGCCATCACATCCGAGCTGGCACCCAACGCCGCCCCGGTCACCGGCCCGACGATATAGGTCACCGCACCCGCACCGATGGTGGTCATGCTCACTGCATCGCGGTAACCAAAGGCATACGCCACCGCCGCACCGACAATGAACGGCAGCACCGTGCCCAGCAGCAGCGCCACCGCGCCGATCATGCCGGCCCGGCGCGCTTCGGTGGCCTGCACCTCGAACGCCGTGGCGACGATGGCGAAGTCGCGTAGCATGGCCCCGCCCATCAGGCCGATACCGGAGAACAGCGCCATGTCGGCCAGGCCCTTCTGGCCACCGGTAAGGGTCCCGCCAACCCAGGCCAGCACCAGGCCGATGACGATGGCGATGGCCGAGCCGTGCACGCGGCCGAAGGTCAGGTACTTCGACAGCAGCACCGACAGCCACATGATCCCGCCGACCACCGCAAACGCAGTGATCAGGCCGTTGTGTTCCAGGGCATTGTCAATAAGTGGCCACATGTTCAACGACCTCCTGCAGGGGCAACCTGCGCATTGGCTTGCGGGGTGGGTTCAAGGGCAGGCAAAGGCTCGCCGCGATGGCTGCGGCTGATCAGGGCGATGGTGACACCGCACACCAGCACCGCGCCTATCGCCGCCAGCAGCGCTACCGGCCCACCGTGCAGGGCGGTGACCACGTTCTGCTGCGCGGCCATGGCCACCACCACCGGGATGTACATGGCCCCCCAGAACCCGACGCCGAATTCGCATTCCTTGCTCATGCCGCCGTTGCGGTGCATGTAAAGGCGTGCGCAGATCAGCAGGATCATGGCAATGCCCACCCCGCCCACATTGGATTTGACGCCCAGCAGCACGCCCAGGAAGTCGCCGACGATAACGCCGGCAAGCGTGCAGACCGCCAGCAGTGCCACACCATAGATGATCATTGTTGTTGTCCTCGGGTAGTGTCGAAGTTGCTTGTTGTTGTTCTTGTAAACACACACTTGTGCCGTCGCTACAGACCTGTAGGAGCGGCCTTGTGTCGCGATAGGGCTGCGCAGCGGCCCCAAGATTTCAGCTTCGCTGCTCAGAATGCCGGGGCCGCTTTGCGGCCCTATCGCGACGCAAGGCCGCTCCTACAATGACCGCGTAATCCTGCTAGTCGGAAGCAGTTGGCATCATCGGCTCTGGGCCACCTCCTGGCGCAGCAGCGCATCCAGGCTGTCCCAGCGGGTACTTTCCACCGCCACCACCCTGCCCTGTTCGAACACCGGCCGGGCCAGGCCACAGAGCACGCTGCCCGGCGGCATTTCCAGGTGCAGGCGCACCCCGCGTTCATAGGCGTTGCGCAACGTCGCACGCCAATCCACCACCCGCGCCATGTTGCCGGCTAGGTCGTCACGCAGGCGCTGGGGGTCGAAGATCGGCCGCGCGCTGCTGCCACTGAGGTACGTGATGCTGGGCCGTTGCAGTTCGACCGTGGCGAACGCACTGGCCAACTCCGCTGCCGGGCCATCGAGTAACGGGCAATGCGACGGCACGCTGACCGCCAGCCGCCGTGCTACACCGCGGCCCAGGCTGCGCGCCCTGGCCGCGACTGCAGCCATCGCCGCATCGCTACCAGCAATGACAATCTGGTTGTCGCTGTTGAGGTTGGCGACATACACCTCGCCGCCCACCTCGCCCAGCAAGCGCTCGACACTGGCCAGGTCCAGGCCGCTGAGTGCAGTCATGCCATAGCCTTGCGGCCAGGCGCGCTGCATCAGCTCGCCACGCAGGGCCACCAGGCGCACCGCGTCGGCGAAACCCAGGGCGCCAGCCACGACCGCAGCCGGGTAGGCCCCGATCGACAAGCCCGCCACGTAGTCCGGCGCGGGGCTGCGCTGCATCAGCCAGCGCGCCCAGGCCACGCCGCTCAGCAGCAGGCACAGCTGCACGGCGCGGGTAGATTGCAAGGCTTGCTGGCTGTCCAGCGCCGAGGCTTGTTGGCCGACAACATCACTCGCCTCTTCCAGCAACTGCGCACTTCCCTGCGGCAGACACTGCAGCATGCCGGCCTGCTGGGCGCCTTGACCGGGGAAGGCGAACAGGCTGCTCATGCCGCACGCGCCAAGGCTGCCCACGGGTCGCCGACCAGGCGCGGCCCATGGGCCGACTTGAGCAGCACCCGGCGCGCGAAACCGGCCCACTCACGCAAAGCGACCGCACCTTCCGGGGTTTCCAGCTGCACGTCGATACGGCATGGCGCACAGTCGAGGATATCCAGCAGCTCCCGCGCTTGTGCACGGTCCAGCGGTTGTGGTGTGCGCAGCAGCAGGTCCAGGTCGCTGCCGGCGTGGAGCACTTCGATGCCGGTAGCAGTCTGGTAGCCCACACCCCCCGTCGGCCCCCAGGCCAGGCCGCTGCCATTCAACACTGGAGTAACCGAGGCCAAGGCTTGCAGTGCAGGCCACGGGCTTTGGGTTTGCCAGCGCAGCGTTTCGGGGGCTTGCTGTCGCTGGATATCGGCGGCCCGCATGAAGGCACCCAGGCGCTGCGCCCGGCCTTGGCCACGCACGCCCACCGCCACCCAGCCGGCCTCGCACATGGCACGGCGCACCACTACCGGCTGGCCGCTGGCCAATACGTCCCGCGCCCACTGTGGCGCCTCGGCAGGCAAGCCCGACACCGGCATCCCCCACAGCAGGTCGTGCGGCCGTGGCGCGTTCATCTCAAGCCCCCTGCCACTGGCGGCGCAGCTGTTCACGCACTTGCCGCGAGGCACTACGGTGTTCACCGGCCAACCGCGACGAGAGGTCTGTCGAGCTGCCGATATCACGTACGGCGTCGGCCAGGCAGGCACGTACCTGGGCGACGTCAGCGCTGCTTGGCGCCTCGGCATTGCCTACCGTCAGCCGGCGCCACAGCAACCCCAGCGAGGCATAGCTGGCCAGGTCGTAGGCCATTGGCGGTACTTCGGCGGCCAGGGCTTCCAGTTGTTCGACACTGCGCAGGGTGATCCGCGCTGCTGCCGCCTTGCCCATGGCGTGCACCATCACCCCGGCATCGTCCAGGGCTATCAGCCGCTGAGCCTGGTAGCCATGGGCCAGGAAGGCGCCGGACATGGCCTTGCCGACCAGCAGGCCGACCACCGGGTGCCCAGCCAGGCGTGCCCGGGCATAAGCCTGCACGGCGCCGGCCAAGGCCTGATGAATCCCCAAGGCTTCCTCGCGACGACCATAAGCCTGGCTGGGCACATCGATGACCGCGACAATCGCACGCTTCTGGCCCTCGCGGTCAGCCTCTACCGCGTCATTCACAGCCTTGGCCAGCCCCCAGCCTTCCAGCAGGCCGACTTCCCCCGAACGCGCCCGAGGGAACGGGTTGTCGGCATCCGGTACCACGGCAATGAAGCGCGCCAGGCGGTTGTCCAGTTCGCCGTCGATGACCTGCAACGATGCTGGGTAGCCCGGCAAGGCTCGCCCGCCGGCCAGGCCTGTCAGCCAGTTCAAGGCACGGTTCATTTGGCTTCTCCTTGGTAAAGGCCACGCACGGCGGCGGCGTCCAGTTGCGGGCAATCAGCCCCCAGCCGGGCCAGGCGTTCGAGGAACCAGGCGTGCTGGCTGGCGCGCTCCGTGGAAGGCGTGTCGAGCAGTTGCAACAGGCGTTCGCGCAGGGCATCGATGTCGTCGGCCACATAGCTATCGACCAGCCCGCTGGCATGGCGCTGTTCGCCGCCGCTCAGGCTCCAGATAAAGGGGCGGTCCTTGGCGTCGTACTCGGCAATACCGGCTTCCTGTTCGATCACTTGGGGCCCGTTCAGGCCCAGGCGCGCTTCACGGGTGACCAGCAGGTGGCTGCACAGCCCTGCGGCGATGGACATGCCACCAAAGCAACCGACCGAACCGGCAATCAGCCCGATCACCGGCTGCCAGCTGCGCAGCTCGACAATCGCCGCCTGGATTTCAGCAATCGCCGCCAGGCCCAGGTTGGCCTCCTGTAAACGCACCCCACCGGTTTCCAGCAGCAACACCGCACACGTGGGGATGCCGTTGCGGTTGTCTTCAATGGCCAGTTCCAGGGCGCCGGCAATTTTGGCGCCGCCCACTTCGCCCATGCTGCCACCCTGAAAACCGCCTTCAATGGCGGCGACCACGGCGTTGCGCCCGTTCAGCAGGCCCTTGGCGATGACCACGCCATCATCGGCCTGGGGCACGATGCCCTGGCGTGGCAGCCACGGCGACATCAGGCGGTCGAAGGGGCCGAGCAGTTCGTGGAAGCTGCCCGGGTCGAGCACGGCGCGGGCGCGCTGGCGCGCGCCCAGTTCGACAAAACTGCGGCTGCGCAGCAAGCGTGCGGTATCAGTCATGGGCGATCTCCTCGAAGCCTTGCTCCAGGCGCAGGCGCACCACGCCAGGGGTGGCGCCGAAGTCATGGATGTCAATGTTCACAGCCGGCCAGGCACGGCCTTCGAACAGGCGCTGGAACAGTTGTGCCCAGCGCGCACCACTGCCGTTGACCGAGGTCACCACCTGGATTTGCAGGCTACCGGCAGTGCCGGGTTCGATCAGCACTTCGAGGTCGCCGGAGCTGACACAGCCCACCAGCGTGCGGCCGCGCCCCGGCTCGGCGGCGGGGAAATTGAAGGTCAGGGTTTCCATGTCACAGGCTCCCGGCTTTGTCGAGGAACAGGCAGGCGGCCAGCAGATCGGCGGCGCCGCCCGGTGAGGCGTTCAGGTGCAGCAGTTGCTGGTCGAGCGCGCGCAAGTGCCGGCGCCCGGCCAGGCTGGCGCTGCCGCCTGCAGCGAGTACGGCGCGCGCGCCTTGCTGTACGGTGGCCAAGCCGGCTGGGCCGCTACGCCAAAGCACGCAGGTGTCGCTGAGCACGGCCATGATTGCCAGCAAGGCGTCGAGCCGCGCATGTGGCTCGCTGGCGCCAGCGGCGCGGCTGCGCAGCAGTTGTGGCAGGCCGTGATTGATGACCGCTGGGAAGCCTTGTTGCGCCTGTTCGCGGGCACCGCTGGTGCCATAGCGCTGGCGCACCGCCTGGCCATGGCTGTGCTGCTGCGGCATGGCCGGGTCGTCGAACAGGGCGATACGCCCGGCGCGGGCGGCCAGGGTGCCGGCGTCAACATTGGGGTCGAGGGCCTTGGCAGCTACCAGCAGGCCCAGGGCCCAGATTGCACCACGGTGGGTGTTGATGCCGTGGGTGGCGCCGAGCATTGCGGTTTCGCCTTCGCGGCCGAGCTGGCCCAATGTGGCGCGCAGCGGTTGGTTGATGGTGCCGATGGCCTGGGCGGCTTCGGCCATGTTGCGCAGGCAGGGCCATAGGGCCAGGGCCGAGGCGTGCATCAGGGCCAAGGACATGTCGGGGTGGGCGCCGTTGCTGCGGCGGTCGACCAGCCCGGGTTTGGGGGACAGGTCGGCTTCGTCGATCAGGGCTTCTATGGCAAGGTCGGCGAGGTGGTCTGGCAGTTGGATTTGGGTTGTCTGGGCTGGCCTCTTCGCGGGTGAACCCGCTCCTACAAAGGCCGCGCCGGTTTCTAGGGTGGTGGGGGGCCTGTGGGAGTAGGCGTGCCCGCGAAGAGGCCCGTGCGGTTGCAAGTCGAGTGCTTTCATCACCAGCTCCTGAACCGTGCAGGCGGGTTGTACAGGCCGCCGGACCATTCGACCAGGTCGGCAATGCTGCGCGCGGCCAGCAGCTCGCGGCTGGCGTCGGTGCGGCGGATGCCGAGGTCTTCGGGCAAGGCCACCAGACCCTGTTGACGCAGGCGCACGGTGTCTTTGGGGTCGTGGCGCAGGCCGATGGCGGTGACCCCGGCCACGGCGGCGATCATCTGCTGGCGCTCTTCCAGGCTGCGCGCCTTGTACAGGTAGGCAATGCCTTCTTCGGTCAGCAGGTGGGTAACATCGTCGCCGTAGATCATCACCGGTGCCAGCGGCATGCCGGCCTTTTTCGCCACTTCCACGGCATCAAGGGTTTCCACGAAGGTCGGCTTGCCGCCTTCCTGGTAGGTCTCGACCATCTGCACCACCAGCTTGCGGCCGCGTTCAAGCAGGGTTTCCGGCACGGTCATGTCCAGCCAGGCCGGGGTCGCATGGCGCCGGCCACGCGGGTCGTGGCCCATGTTCGGCGCTCCGCCAAAGCCGGCCAGGCGGCCACGGGTCACGGTCGAGGAGTGGCCATCGCCATCTACCTGCAAGGTCGCACCAATGAACAGGTCGACAGCGTACTGTCCGGCCAACTGGCACATCATGCGGTTCGAGCGCAGCGAGCCGTCGCGGCCGGTGAAGAACACGTCCGGGCGCTGGGCGATATAGTCCTCCATGCCCAGCTCGGTACCAAAGCAATGCACGCTCTGGACCCAGCCAGTCTCGATGGCCGGGATCAGCGTCGGGTGCGGGTTGAGCGTCCAGTTGCGGCAGATCTTGCCTTTCAAGCCCAGCGATTCGCCGTAGGTGGGCAGGATCAGCTCGATGGCCGCAGTATTGAAGCCAATGCCATGGTTCAGCGACTGCACCTGATGTTTTTCGTAAATGCCGCGAATGGCCATCATCGCCATCAGTACATGCACCGGCTTGATATGGCGCGGGTCGCGGGTGAACAGCGGTTCTATATAGAAGGGTTGGTCGGCGACCACCACGAAATCCACCCACGACGCCGGAATATCGACCCGTGGCAGGTCGTCGACGTGGTCCACCAACTGGTTGACCTGGGCAATGACGATGCCGTCGCTGAACGCGGCCGGCTCCACCAGGGCCGGGGTGTCCTCGGTGCTGGGGCCGGTGAACAGGTTGCCGTCGCGGTCGGCCATGAAGCCGGCCACCAGGGTGACGTTGGGGATCAGGTCGACCAGCAGCCGCGAATACAGCTCGATATAGGTATGGATGGCGCCGACTTCGAGCAGGCCGTCTTCCAGCAGCTGGCCGATGCGCAGGCTTTGCGGGCCGGCGAAGGAGAAGTCGAGCTTGCGGGCGATGCCGCGTTCGAACAGGTCCAGGTGCTCGGCGCGGCTGACGCTGGGCATGATCATGTGCAGGTCGTGCAAGCGTCCAGGGTCGACCTTGGCCAGCGAACGCGAGAGGAAGTCGGCCTGCTTCTGGTTGTTGCCTTCAAGCACCACGCGGTCGCCTGGGGCCAGCAACAGCTCCAGGGCTTCGACGATACGCTCGGTAGGCAGCACCACGCCATCGGCGAGGTGGCGGACCCGGTCAAGGCGGCGCTGCTTTTCTGCACGCCGCCGCGACCATTGCGGCGGTGGATTCTGCGTTGTTGTCATGGGTGACTCCACGGGTTCGCTGTCGTGGGAGTTACCTTAGGGCGGGGGTGGTTGGGGTATCAATCAAGCTCGATCGCGAATCGTTACGATCAGGTTAAAGATTGTGGCGCCTATCAGATCGAGCGCCGCCCGCGCGGCGCTTCGCGGGGCAAGCCCGCTCCCACATCTGTTTCGGGCCAATTATTCCTGTGGCATTGGCGCGCGGCCCCTTGGCGCCTTCCTCAATATCGAGTCGGCCAAACAAGGCGGCCAAAGGTGACCTCACAGGAGGTACTGGCCCGAAACAGATGTGGGAGCGGGCTTGCCCCGCGAAGCGCCGCGCGGGCGGCGCTCGATCTCAGCAACACCACAAAACCCAAGCCAAACTCTACAATGCTCAAACAGGACCGGACAAAAATGCAGAATCCCCCTGCAGAATTGTCGATTGTGCAAGGCAAATTCGCATGACAGGATCCTGCGATCCACCAGCGAACTCCAGACTTCACTTGGAAAATCAATAACAAAGCAGGGAGAACGCAATGACTGCGCACGCTCACCCCTCGGCAACCGACCACGTATTGGCCGAGGTTCGCAACCAGGTCGCCCACCTGACCCTGAACCGCCCCGCTGGCCTCAATGCCCTGACCCTGGACATGGTCCGCAGCCTGCGCCAGCACCTGGACCAGTGGGCCGAAGACCCACACGTGCGCGCGGTAGTGTTGCGCGGCGAAGGCCCCAAGGGCTTTTGTGCCGGCGGCGATATCCGCTCGCTGCACGACAGCTTCAAGGCCGGCGACACGCTGCACGAAACCTTCTTCGTCGAGGAATACGCCCTCGACCTGGTCATCCACCGCTACCGTAAGCCGGTGCTGGTGCTGATGGACGGCTTCACCCTCGGTGGCGGCATGGGCCTGGCCCAAGGCTGCGATTTGCGCGTGGTAACCGAACGCAGCCGGCTGGGCATGCCCGAAGTCGGCATCGGCTACTTCCCGGACGTGGGCGGCAGCTATTTCCTGTCGCGCCTCCCGGGCGAGCTGGGCATCTACCTGGGTGTCAGCGGCGCGCAGATCCAGGCGGCCGACGCCTTGTACTGCGGCCTGGCCGACTGGTACCTGGCCAGCGAGCAGATCACGGCTCTGGACCAAGGCCTCGACCAACTGGCGTTCGGCGACAACCCGCTGAAAGACCTGCAAAACCTGCTGGCCAAGCTCGGCACCCAGGTACTGGGCGACGCACCGCTGGAAAAACTGCGCCCGGTCATCGACCACTTCTTTGCCCTGCCTGACCTGCCGGCCATCGTTGAGCAACTGCGCGCGGTGAACATTGGCGACAGCCATGCCTGGGCCGTTGCCACCGCCGACCAGCTGGAAAGCCGCTCGCCGCTGGCCATGGCGGTTACCCTGGAGATGCTGCGCCGCGGGCGCCAGCTGGGCCTGGACGACTGCTTTGCCATGGAGCTGCACCTGGACCGCCAGTGGTTCCGGCATGGCGATATCATCGAGGGCGTGCGTGCGCTGATCATCGACAAGGACAAGCAACCGCGCTGGAACCCGCCGACCTTGGCTGCACTGCAGCGCCAGCGGGTCGAGCAATTCTTCGAAGGCCTGTGAGCCCGGGAGTACACAGATGCAAGACCTGGAACTGAGCGAAGAACAGATCATGATCCGCGACATGGCCCGGGACTTTGCCCGTGGCGAGATCGCCCCGCATGCCCAGGCCTGGGAAAAGGCCGGCTGGATCGATGACGGCGTGGTGCGCAAAATGGGCGAACTGGGCCTGCTGGGCATGGTGGTGCCGGAGGACTTCGGCGGCAGCTACACCGACTACGTTGCCTACGCCCTGGCGGTGGAAGAAATCGCCGCTGGTTGCGGTGCCACCGGGGCGATGATGAGCATCCACAACTCGGTGGGCTGTGGCCCGCTGCTGGCCTACGGCACTGCCGAGCAACAGCAGCAGTGGCTGCCGCGCCTGGCCACGGGCGAAGTGATTGGCTGCTTCTGCCTGACCGAGCCGCAGGCCGGCTCCGAGGCACACAACCTGCGCACCCGTGCCGAGCGGGTGGAAGGGCACTGGGTGATCAATGGCGCCAAACAGTTTGTCAGCAATGCCCGGCGTGCCGGTTTGGCCATCGTGTTCGCGGTGACCGACCCGGAGCTGGGCAAAAAAGGCCTGTCGGCGTTCCTGGTGCCCACCGACAACCCGGGCTTCAAGGTTGACCGCAGCGAGCACAAGATGGGCATCCGCGCGTCCGACACCTGCGCGGTCACCTTCGACAACTGCCGCATTCCGGCCGCCAACATGCTCGGCGAGCGTGGCAAGGGCCTTGCGATCGCCTTGTCCAACCTTGAAGGCGGCCGTATCGGCATTGCTGCCCAGGCGTTGGGCATTGCCCGCGCCGCGTTCGAAGCGGCGCTGGTCTACTCGCGTGACCGCGTGCAGTTTGGCAAGCCGATCAACGAACACCAGAGCATCGCCAACCTGTTGGCCGATATGCAGGTGCAGGTGAATGCTGCACGTTTGCTGATCCTGCATGCTGCGCGCCTGCGCAGCGCCGGCAAGCCGTGCCTGTCAGAGGCGTCACAGGCCAAGCTGTTCGCCTCGGAAATGGCCGAGCGGGTGTGCTCGATGGCGATCCAGGTGCACGGCGGCTATGGCTACCTGGAGGATTACCCGGTGGAGCGCTATTACCGCGATGCGCGGATTACCCAGATTTATGAAGGGTCGAGCGAGATCCAGCGCATGCTGATTGCGCGGGAGTTGAGGCACTATCCGCTGTAAACACAATCTCGCCGAGAATGCGGCCCTTGTGGGAGCGGGTTCACCCGCGAACACCGGCGAAGCCGGTGCCATCCACCGTGTCGCATTCTTCGCGGGTAAACCCGCTCCCACAGGGTTGGGTGAGATGCTTGCGAAAGCGTCACTCGCCTATCGCCAATACCGCACATCATCCACCACCCTGGCATGCCCCTCGAACAACGCCGGCAGTTGCTCCTTGAGGTAGTCGATCCAGGTACGCACCTTGGCATCCAGGTAATGCCGGGACGGGTACATCGCGTACAGCGCACTCTCCCTCAACCGGTACGGCGCCAACAACCGGCACAAGCGCCCCTGCCCGATCGCCTCGCTGGCGGTATAGAACGGCAGCAGGCCAATGCCCATGCCCAGCTCGCTGGCCACCAGCATGGCGTCGGCAACATTGGTCGAAAAGCTGTCGTTCGGCGCAATCACGCACTGGTCAACCCCTTGCGGGAATACCCAGTCGCCTTCATACATGGGGTAAGCCATGCGCAGGCAGCGGTGGTTGTGCAAGTCTTCGGGGCGCTCGGGTATACCGTGGGCTTCCAGATAAGCGGGCGCTGCGCAGGGAATGCTGAAAATGTTACCCAGCGGCACCGCGATCAACTGCGAATCCGGCAGCGCGCCGTCGACGGTAATCACCACATCATGCCCTTCAGCCAGCGGGTCGGGGTTGCGCTGCGACAGGGTCAGTTCGATCACCACGTCCGGAAACAGCGCGTTATAACCCGCTACCAGCGGCATCAGTAACAGCCCCAGGCCGTGCGGGCAGTGTAAACGCAGGTGGCCACGTGGGGTCAGGTGTGCGCCTCGGGCTTCGCCTACCGCCTCTTCGGTCAACAGCATGATCTGCCGCGCCCGCTCAAGAAACCGCTCGCCCGCCTCGCTCATGCGCAAGCGCCGTGTGGTGCGGTGCAGCAAGCGGGTCTGCAGCTGGTTTTCCAGCTCCGCAACGATGCGCGACACCTGCGCCGCAGAAATATCCAGGGCGTTGGCGGCCGCAGCGAAGCTGCCACATTCCACCACACGGGCGAAGGTACGCATGGCATGCAGCATGTCCATGAAGGTGTGCTCCTTGTTCGGTCTTATTCTTGCGTTACTCGCAGGAATCTATCACGAAATAGCCCCTTTATTGTGCATGACCAATGAATACATCATTAGTCATACATTGAAAAAAGGAGCCTGCCATGAAACGTTCGATCGCTGTCCTTGCCGTTGCCGCTGCCCTTGCTTCGTGGGGTGCTTTTGCCGATACCGGTAGCAACCAGGCGGTCAGCAGCAGCAACTACGAATACGGCATGCCGCTGGATGTGGCCAAAGTCATCTCCATCACCCCGGCCAGCAACGCCGCCGACTGCCAGGTGGGCACCGCACACATGGTGTACGTCGACCACCAGGGCCAGAAGCGCGAAGTCGCTTACCGGGAAATGGGCAACTGCTCGCAACAGTAAGTCAGCCCAGTACCTGGGTGATCCAGCCCACCTGCTGGTTGAAGTCGTCAATCTTTGCCTGAGGCACAGCGTCCCGGGCCCGCTGGAAATTGGCCAAGGTCTGTTGCTTCTGCCGCAGCATGCGCCGCCATTTGACCAGGAACGCCTGGCTTTTTTCCTGCATTAGCACCGGGCCAAAGTACAGCTGTTCAGCGGTGTACACCGCCACGCCCGGCTCGGCAACGATGATTTCGTAGTCGAAGCGGTTTTCCCGCAGCAATTCTTCACTGACGATCCGGTAGCCATTGCCCGCCAGCCACTGGCGCAAATCGCGCTCGGCGCCATTGGGCTGGAGCACCAGGCGCATAACGCCGGCCAGGCGCTGCTTGCCGGCCTCCAGGATCTCGCACATGGTTTCGCCGCCCATGCCGCACAGGCTCACCACCGAGATACGGTCGTGCGGCTCGACCGCTGCCAGCCCATCGGCCAGGCGCACGGTGACGCGGTCCTCCAGCCCGTTCCTGCGCACAGTGCGCTGGGCCGAAGCGAACGGCGTCTGCGCCACCTCACCTGCCACCCCGGCCTCAATTACGCCGCGTAACATCAAGGCCACCGGCAGAAAGCCATGGTCCGAGCCAATGTCGGCCAGGCGCGCGCCCTGTGGCACATGGGCGGCCACGCGCTCCAGGCGCCTGGACAAAGTCTGTTCGTTCAACGTAAACCCCTGGTTTTGCAATCGGCCGCGATTCTGACGGCGAATGCCGCGCATTTCAAACACCGGGGCACCCTCGACCCGCCCCGTGTGCTCGCGTAGGCTTGCCGTTTTCCTTCCGTGCAAGGCAACACACACCATGGCAAATGCAGACATCATCTACACCCCGGACCCGGACACCGAGTCGATTTCCTCCGACGTCGCCGAGTACAACGGCGTGCTGGTCACCACGCAAATCCCGACCCACGCCGACGGCAGCCTGGAGCTGGGCGGCATCGTCGAGCAAAGCGAGTGCACCCTGCAGGCGCTGAAGGTGGCACTGGAGAAGGCCGGCAGCGGCATGGACCGGGTGTTGCACCTGACCATCTACCTGACCGACATGGCCGACCGCGCGGCGTTCAACGAGGTGTACCAGCGCTTCTTCAGCAAACCTTGGCCGGTGCGTGCTGCAGTGGGCGTGGCCTCGCTGGCATTCGACGGCATGCGCGTTGAAGTGACTGCGATGGCTGCCAAGCGCTAACTTTCGCGTAATCCGCAATCCCTGTAGGAGCGGCCTTGCGTCGCGATCGGGGTGCGCAGCGCCCCCAGAGTTTCAGCTTCGCCGCAAATATTGCCGGGGCCGCTTTGCGGCCCTTTCGCGACGCAAGGCCGCTCCTACAAGCACCCCAATGATGCCCCCGGTCCGTTTCACCGCTACAATGCCCGCCTAAACCGTGACAGCCCGAAAATATAACGACATGTCCCTTCCAAAGAATCACCTGGAACTGCTCAGCCCTGCCCGTGACGTGGCCATCGCCCGTGAGGCGATCCTGCACGGCGCTGATGCCATCTATATCGGCGGCCCAAGCTTCGGCGCGCGCCACAACGCCTGCAACGAAGTTGGCGATATCGCCGAACTGGTCGAGTTCGCACGTCGCTACCACGCACGCGTGTTCACCACCATCAACACCATCCTCCACGACAACGAGCTGGAGCCGGCACGCAAGCTGATCCACCAGCTGTATGATGCTGGCGTCGATGCGCTGATCGTGCAGGACCTGGGGGTGATGGAGCTGGACATCCCGCCCATCGAGCTGCACGCCAGCACCCAGACCGACATCCGCACCCTGGAGCGGGCCAAGTTCCTCGACCAGGCCGGGTTCTCGCAGCTGGTTCTGGCGCGCGAGCTGAACTTGCAGCAAATCCGCACCATCGCCGCCGAAACCGATGCCGCCATCGAGTTCTTCATCCACGGTGCGCTGTGCGTGGCCTTCTCTGGCCAGTGCAACATCTCCCACGCGCAGACTGGCCGCAGTGCCAACCGCGGCGACTGCTCGCAAGCCTGCCGCCTGCCCTACACCCTGAAGGATGACCAGGGCCGCGTGGTAGCGTTTGAAAAGCACCTGCTGTCGATGAAGGACAACAACCAGACCGCCAACCTGGCCGACCTGGTCGATGCCGGCGTGCGCTCGTTCAAGATCGAGGGCCGCTACAAGGACATGGGCTATGTGAAGAACATCACCGCCCACTACCGCAAAGAGCTCGACGCCATCCTCGAAGGCCGCCCGGCGTATGCCCGTGCGTCCAGTGGCCGTACCGAGCACTTCTTCCTGCCCGACCCGGACAAGACCTTCCACCGCGGCAGCACCGACTACTTCGTCACCGACCGTAAGGTCGATATCGGCGCCTTCGACTCGCCAACCTTCACCGGCCTGCCAGTGGGTGTGGTGGAAAAGGTCGGCAAACGCGACATGCAAGTGGTCACTGACGTGCCATTGACCAACGGCGATGGCCTGAATGTGCTGGTAAAGCGCGAAGTGGTGGGTTTCCGCGCCAATATCGCCGAACCGCGTGGCGAGTTCGAGGAAGACGGCAACAAGCGCTACCGCTACCGTGTCGAGCCCAACGAAATGCCCGAGGGCCTGTACAAACTGCGGCCCAACCACCCGCTGTCACGCAACCTCGACCACAACTGGCAGCAGGCCCTGCAACGGACCTCGTCCGAGCGCCGGGTTGCCGTTGAATGGCACGCGGTACTGCGTGAGCAACGCCTGATGCTGACCCTCAGCAGCGAAGAAGGCGTCAGCGTGCAGGTAGCCCTGGAAGGCCCGTTCGGCGCAGCCAACAAGCCGCAGCAGGCACTGGAGCAATTGCACGACCTGCTCGGCCAACTGGGCACCACGATGTACCACGCCGACAGCATCGAGCTGGATGCCCCGCAGGCGTACTTCATCCCCAACTCGCAGCTCAAGGCCCTGCGCCGCGAAGCCATCGAGGCGCTGACTGCCGCACGTGTGCAGGCGCACCCGCGTGGCGGGCGCAAGGCCGAAACCACGCCGCCGCCAGTGTACCCCGAGTCGCACCTGTCGTTCCTGGCCAACGTGTACAACCAGAAGGCCCGCGACTTCTACCACCGCCATGGCGTGCAGCTGATCGACGCGGCTTACGAGGCCCATGAAGAGCACGGCGAAGTGCCGGTGATGATTACCAAGCACTGCCTGCGCTTCTCCTTCAACCTGTGCCCCAAGCAGGCCAAGGGCGTGACCGGCGTGCGCACCAAGGTGGCACCGATGCAGCTGATTCAGGGGGACGAAGTGCTGACCCTGAAGTTCGACTGCAAACCGTGCGAGATGCATGTAATCGGCAAGATGAAAAACCACATCATCGACCTGCCGACCCCGGGCAGTGCGGTGGCACAGGTGGTTGGGCATATCAGCCCGGAAGACCTGCTGAAGACGATTCCGCGTGGGGCGCATTGATCTTTATTAGCCTGTTAGGGCCCTTTCGCGGCTAAAGCCGCTCCTACAATTGACCGCGTATGACCGCGCGTGTAACCGCGCGGCCCTCACGGGCGACGCGGTCGTTGTAGGAGCGGCTTTAGCCGCGAAGAGGCCCGCAAAGGCACAAAGAAGTCTCATCTGAGACCCAAAAGCTTGATCCCCCGCCTATTCTCTGCACAATAATTGCCATGCAACCCACGCGAGGCACTTAGATGCATCCTACCCCCCACGATGAACGCCTGCTCAAGGCCCTGGCCCACGCCATCGTGGTCCACCCCCGCGCCACCCTCAAGGAGCTGGCCGAAACCGCTGGCGTCAGCAAAGCCACCTTGCACCGCTTCTGCGGCACCCGTGACAACCTGGTTGCCATGCTGGAAAACCATGGTGAGCAGGTACTCAACCAGGTGATCGACAATGCCGATTTGCACAACGCCGCCCCCCTGGCTGCGGTGCGCCACCTGATTGCCGAACACCTCAAGCACCGTGAAATGCTGGTATTCCTGATGTTCCAGTACCGCCCGGACACCCTCCTGGGCGACAGCGAAGACCGCCGCTGGCTGGCCTATACCCAGGCGATGGATGCGTTCTTTTTGCGGGCGCAACAGCTGGGCGTGTTGCGCATCGACATCAGCGCGGCGGTGTTTACCGAGATGTTCATTACCCAGATCTACGGCATGGTCGATGCCGAACGGCGCGGGCGCGCGGCCAGTGCCAACTCGGCGCAGGCGCTGGAACAGCTGTTCCTGCATGGCGCCCAAGCCAGACCCTGATAGCCAAGTTGATACGGTCCCCTGTAGGAGCGGCCTTGTGTCGCGATGGGGTGCGCAGCGCCCCCAGTTTCTCAGCTTCGCAGCATGAATTGCCGGGGCCGCGTTGCGGCCCATCGCGACACGAGGCCGCTCCTACAATGACGGTGTAGACATCAGGAAAAAAAAGGCCCTTGGGCACAAGTCCCAAGGGCCAAGACGGTTGGATCATCCAACCAAAGGAGCCTTTCTCAGCCACACATATCCATTACTCCAGCACCTCGGCAGGTTGGGCCTGCGGCGCTGGCTTGCGCTTGAGCAGCGACAACACCCAGACAAAACAGATCGGTACGAACAGCACACCGAGCAGGGTGGCGCTGAGCATGCCGCCGATCACCCCAGTACCGATTGCCCGCTGGCTCGCGGCGCCGGCGCCGCTGGCGATGGCCAGGGGCACCACGCCGAGGATGAACGCCATCGAGGTCATCACGATGGGCCGGAAGCGCAAACGTGCGGCCTCGATGGCAGCGTCACGCAGGCTGTAACCCTTCTCCCACAATTCTTTGGCAAATTCGACGATGAGGATGGCGTTCTTCGCCGCCAAGCCAATGATGGTGATCAGGCCTACCTTGAAGTACACGTCGTTGGGCATGCCGGTGACCATGACTGCCAGCACCGCCCCCAGCGCACCGATCGGCACGATGAGCATCACCGTCAGCGGGATCGCCCAGCTCTCGTACAGCGCCACCAGCAGCAGGAACACCACCAGGATGGCCAGGGCGAACAGGCTGCTGGCCTGGCCGCTGGAGACCTTTTCCTGGTACGACAGGCCAGTCCAGGCGTAACCGATACCCGGCGGCAGTTCGCTGACCAGGCGCTCCATCTCGGCCATCGCCTGGCCGGTGCTGTAGCCAGGGGCCGCGTCGCCGGAAATGCGGATCGACGGGTAGCCGTTGTAACGCACGATCTGCACCGGCCCTTCTTCCCAGCGGGTGCTGACGAAACTGCTGAACGGCACCTGCTGGCCATCGGCATTCGGCACATACAGGCGCAATACGCTTTCCGGGGTCATGCGCTCGCCCTGCTCGGCCTGCACCACCACCCGCTGTTGCCGGCCGGCGTTGGTGAAGTCGTTGATTACCGCCGAACCAAAGGCAGTGGCCAGGGTGTTGTTGATGGTTTCGAAGGTTACGCCAAGGGCGCGGGCTTTTTCCCGGTCGATGTCGACCCGCAGCTGCGGCGCTTCGGCCAGGCCTTCCATCATCGCGTAGAGGATGACCGGGTTGCCGTTGGCCTCGCCAAGAATCTGGTCACGCGCCGCCAGCAAGGCTTCACGGCCCAGGCCGCCGCGGTCGAGCAGGCGCAGGGCAAAACCACCGGCATTGCCCAGGCCGTCGATCGGCGGTGGGTTGACCGCCATGATCGCGCCATCGCCGTAGCCGGCGAACTGTGCATTGATCGCCTGGGTTTCGGCGTCCACCGATTGCTCGGCACCACGTAGCGACCAATCCTTGTAGGTGGGGAACGCCAGCGCAGCGTTCTCGCCCATGCCAGAGAAGCTGAAACCACTGACCATGAACGCGGACGCCAGTGCCTCACGCGACATCAGAAATTGCTCCAGGGCCTGCCCGGTGGCGTCGGTACGCATTCGGCTGGCGCCAGGCGGCAGCTGCACGTCGACAATGGCATAGCCCTGGTCTTCTACCGGCACGAACGACTCGGGTAAACGCAGGTAGAAATAGCCCAGCATGGCCAGGATCCCCGCATACACCAGCATGTAGCGGCCGGCACGCCGCACCAGGGCCTTGTTCAATACCGAATAGCGCTCGGTGAGCCGCGCAAAGCCACGGTTGAAGGCACCAAAGAAACCGCGCTTTTCATGGTGCCCGGGACCCACCGGCTTCAGCAGCGTGGCGCACAACGCCGGGGTGAAGGTAAGCGCAAGGAAGCCCGAGAACAAGATCGACACGGCCAGCGACAGCGAGAACTGCTGGTAGATCACCCCCACCGAGCCGGACATGAACGCCAGCGGCATGAACACCGCCGACAGCACCAGGGTAATGCCGATGATGGCGCCAGATACCTGGCCCATGGCCTTGATGGTCGCGTCGACCGGTGTCAGCCCCTCCTCGGCCATGATCCGCTCGACGTTTTCCACCACCACGATGGCGTCGTCGACCAGGATGCCGATAGCCAGCACCATGCCGAACATGGTCATCATGTTCACCGAGAAGCCCATCAGCTTCATCACCATCAACGTACCCAGCAGGCACACCGGCACCACGATCGACGGGATCAGCGTATAGCGAAAATTCTGCAGGAACAGGAACATCACCAGAAACACCAGCACCATGGCTTCGAGCAGGGTGTGGATGACCTTCTCGATGGCCACGTCGACAAAGCGCGAGGTGTCGTACGGCACCGAGTACTCGACGCCTTCGGGGAAGAACGCGCTCAGTTCGGCCAGGCGCTCCTTGACCAGGTCGGCGGTTTTCAGGGCATTGGCACCCGGTGCCAGCTGCACCGCACCGGCCACGGCGGGTTTGCCGTTCAGGCGCGAGGCGAAGTTGTAGCTTTCCATGCCCACTTCCAGGCGGGCGACATCGGCCAGGCGCACCAGCGAGCCGTCCGGGTTGGCGCGCAGCACCACGCGGCCGAACGCCTGCGGGTCGTCCAGGGTGCCTTGCACCGCCAGGGTGGCAGTCAGCTCCTGTTGGCTGCTACCCGGCGCGCTGCCGAAGCTGCCCGCCGGCACCTGCACGTTCTGGCCGCGGATGGCAGTGCTCACGTCATCGATCGACAACCCGAAGCCGACCAGCTTCTGCGGGTCGACCCACACGCGCATGGCGGCTTCCGAGGAGAAGAACTGCAACTTGCCCACGCCCGGTACCCGGCGCAGTTCGTTGTTGATGTTGCGCGCAGCGTAGTCGCCCAGCGCCGTGGTGTCGGCCTGGCCGGCGCCTTCCTTGTAACTGAGGGCGTAGATCAGCAAAAAGCCGGCGCTGGTCTGCTCAACCTCGATGCCTTGGGTGGTCACCGCCTGCGGCATGCGGGCTTCGGCCTTTTTCAGGCGGTTCTGCACATCGACCTGGGCCAGTTCCGGGTCGGTGCCCGGCTCGAAGGTGACCACCACTTCGGCCATGCCGTTGGAGTTATTGGTCGACTCGAAGTACAGCAGGTTCTTGGCGCCGTTCAGCGACTCTTCGATGATGCTGGTGACCGATTCCACCAGCACCTTGGCCGAGGCCCCCGGGTAGGTTGCGGTGATGGTGATTTGTGGCGGTGCCACGTTGGGATACTGGGCTACCGGCAGTGAAGGAATGACCAGCAGCCCGGCCAGGGAAATGAACAGCGCCACGACCCAGGCGAAGTTCGGCCGTTTGATGAAGAACTTGGACATCGCGTTACCCTCGCCTTAGCGCGCAGCGGCTTGTTGCGCCGGGGCCGGGGCCACCGGCATGCCAGGGGCCAGGCCAGCCGGGCTACCAACGATCACCTGGTCACCTGGTCGCAAGCCTTCGGTGACCTGCCAGCGGGCGCCGTGCATGGCACCGGTGCGTACGCTGCGGGCCTCGGCCATGCCGTCAATACCAACCAGCATCACCCGCGCCTCACCGTCGCTGCCGCGCTGGATGGCGCGCTGCGGGACCAGGATGGCCTGGTTGTCGGTGCCCTGCGGGGTGCGCACGCGCACATACATGCCTGGCAGCAGGATGCCGTCGGCGTTGTCGAAGCGACCGCGCAGGGTGACCTGGCCGGTGCCGCGGTCAACCGCGATGTCGGTGAACATCAGCGCACCTTGGCGCTGGTAGTCAGTGCCTTCGACCTGGGCGGTCAGGGCCTGCTGGTCGCCCGCGGCCAGTGCGCCATCCTTCAAGGCCTGGCGCAGGCGCAGGGCGTCGGCCGCGGACTGGGTGAAGTCGACGTAGATCGGGTCGAGTTGCTGGACACGCGCCATCAGCGTGGCGTCACCCTGCCCCACCAGCGCGCCTTCGGTGACCAGTGCACGGCCGATACGGCCAGAGATCGGCGCCTTGACGGTGGCATAGCCCAGGTTCAGGCGCGCGGTCTCGACATCAGCCTGGGCTGAACGTACAGCGGCCTGGCCACTGCGCAGGTCGGCGCTGGCAGTGTCGAAGTCCTGCTGGCTGACGGCTTCGATCTTCACCAAGGGTTCATAGCGACGCACGCGTGCCTGGGCTTCGAGCATGACCGACCGGGCCCGGGCCAGGTCGGCCTCGGTGCGTGCCAATGCGGCCTTGAACGGCGCCGGGTCGATCTGGAACAGCACCTCACCGGCCTTGACGTCGGCACCCTCTTCGAAGCGCTTGTGCAGAACGATGCCAGCCACCCGCGCGCGCACCTCGGCGACGCGCATGGGCTCGACCCGGCCCGGCAGGGTGGCCGCCAGGGTCAGGGGTTCGCTGGCGACCGTCACGGTCTGCACCGGAAAGGCGCTTTGGGCCGCAGACGGCGGCGCTTCTGCTTCGCCGCAACCGGCCAAAGCGACGGCCGCCAGCAGGCAGCTGGCCATTCCTATTGCACGCAAGTTGCTCATGATTCACCCGAGCTTGAGATGGAAAAACGGCCCGAATGATATTATCGGAGATGAAATGAGTCAATTTTGTCTCATTTGATACTTTGTTAATAATTGTGAAGTGATCTGCCGTTAGCCGGCCGGTGTAGGAGCGGCCGTGTGTCGCGATCGGGCGCGCAGCGGCCGCAATTCAGGCGACGCGGTCTGCCAGGGATATTGGGGATGCAGGAATTGCGGCCGCTGCGCGCCCGATCGCGACACAAGGCCGCTCCTACACAGACAGCGTCGGGCTCTGCCAGAGGGGGTCAACGAATCTGGTGCTTGTGCAACAACCGGTAAAACGTCGGCCGCGAAATACCCAGCACCTTGGCCGCGACACTCAGGTTGTCACTGTGCCGGTTGAGCACATCGCACAGCGCCTGTCGCTCGGCGCGGTGTTTGTACTCTTCCAGCGTACCCAGTGGTTGTTGCTCCTGGTCGAGCAACTGCAAACCCAGGTCCTGCGCCTCGATCTGCCGCCCTTCGGCCAGCACCAGCCCACGCCGTACGCGGTTGGCCAGTTCGCGGACATTGCCGGGCCAGTCATGCCGGCCCATCGCCGCCAAGGCGTGGTCGCTGAATGAACGTGGCCGGCGGCCGGTTTCCAGGCTGTAGAAATGGGCAAAGTGGCTGGCCAGCATCGACAAGTCGCCATGCCGGTCGCGCAGCGGTGCAGTGACCACCTGCAACACGTTCAGGCGGTAATACAGGTCTTCACGAAAACGCCCTTGCTCGATGGCCCGCTCCAGGTCCACGTGGGTTGCCGCCAACACCCGCACATCCACCGGAATCGGCTGGCTGCCGCCCACCCGCTCGATATGCTTTTCCTGCAGGAAGCGCAGCAAGTTGGCCTGTAATTCCAGCGGCAGGTCGCCAATTTCATCAAGGAACAACGTGCCGCCATGCGCGGCTTCGATGCGCCCGGCCTTGCGTTGATGCGCCCCGGTGAAGGCGCCCTTCTCATGGCCAAACAGTTCGGACTGAATCAAATGTTCGGGGATTGCCCCACAGTTGATGGCGATGAACGGCTGCTCGCTGCGCTGCGACTGGCGGTGCAGGGTACGCGCCACCAGCTCCTTGCCGGTACCGCTTTCACCGCGGATCAGTACCGGTGACTCAGTCGGCGCCAGTTTGCCCAGCAACTTGCGCAACTCGCGGATCGGCCGGCTTTCGCCCAGCAACTCGTGGGTGGCCTCATCGACCTTGACCGCCCCTTTGCCGCGCAACCGCGCCATGCCGAACGCCCGGCCCAGCGTGACCTGCACCCGGGATACATCGAACGGCAAGGTGTGGAAGTCGAAAAACCATTCACAGACAAAATCGCCGAAAGCCGGCATGCGCAGCTGCTCGGCGCTGAGCACGGCGATCCATTCGGTGTTGCTGCGCTTGATCATGTCCTTGACCGCGTCCGGGTGGCGCAGGTGCGACGCCTGCAAGCGCAACAGGCCTACATCGCAAGGGTGATCCAGGGCAGAGGCGAGCATACAGCTGTCCACATCCCAGCCCGCGTTGTGCAGGCCAGGCAATAGACGATGGCAGTCGTCGCAGGGGTCGACGATAAGCAAACGACGTTGGGCGGCAGGCTGTTGCATGACCGATCCTTGGCGCCAGTTTTTGGTTTTTTGAAGTAAAACAGCAAGTTGTGGCGCCCGATTAACAGTAGCAATGAAGTTGACGGTTCCTAGTACCGTCTGTCTGCCGACGCATTTTTTTACAATCCTCCACGGGAATTTTCGCATTTTATCGACATCACATGGCGGCGCAGGGAACAACGGATTTGCCCCTGACAAAAAAATTTACAACCCCTGTGTGACTTACCCCTGGACAACGAGCATCAGTACACATAACCCCGCGCTGCACTTCGCGATGATTGAGGCGACTTTTAAGCAACGCGGACTTAACTTCGCTGTTTGGGACCATAGAGAGACCGAACCATGAATGCCCCGCTCCGTGTCAACGAAGCACTGCTGATTGCCGACCACGCCTTCGAACCTTTCCAGTGCGTAGCCTGGGATGCACCCAACGGTACTGGTGAACTAAGCCTGGCAGTGATCGACCGGACCAGCACCCGCATCGGCGCCAAGCAAGTGTCTTCGCGTATCTATTCCGACCCGGCCCAGTGGGCCAGTCTGATCGAAGAAGTGCGCGCCGAACTGTGCGAAAAAGGTTACGACCTGCAACCCTGGTCGATGCCAAAATAATTGCGACCGGTAAAACAAGTGCGTGCAGCGCCACGCACTTGTGCAACTTCCTTGGCGCAGCGTTGGCAACTTTTGTTATTGCGACATAATGCCGCGCAGGCACTGTTCATTCCACGACCTTGAACTGCTGCACATGCTGGTAATCCGCCCGCAATTGTTCAGCCAGCCGCTGTGCACGCCCCAGGCGCACCGGCGCCAGTTCCATATCCACCAATAACGTGGCACAGGGCATCGGCTGCACCGTGTTCCCGTTTTGCAGGCGACCGTCGGTAAATACAAGGCAGCGCACGGCTTCTTGCGGATGCGCCTGTTGCCGCGCCAGTAGCCACTGCCGGGCCTGCTCCAAGGCCGCGATCAATGGCGTCCCACCTCCAGCCCCTAAAGCCTGTAACCAGGGCTGCAACGCGGCCGAAGCCTTCAAGCCGTGGCGCTGCCATTGCGGCGTGCGCCCACTGGCGGTCAGCAAGGCCAGCCGGGCACGCTGGCGATAGGCTTGGTCGAACAGTGCCGCCAGCAACCCTTTGGTTTGAGACAGGGCCTGATGCCGACGCGTCGAGGCCGACGCATCGACAATCACCAGCCACAACTCTGCGGGTTTGCCTTGGCGCTGTTGCCAACACAAGTCCTGCCGCTGGCGTGGTCGCCCCTTCAGCAAGGTCGGCAGCCAGGCTACCCGGCCGGCCGCCGCATTACGCACGCGGCCACGGCTGACACCGTACTGCTTGCCTGCACCCGCTTTGGCATCCGCCCCTGTGGCAGGTGGCTGGGGGATGCTCAGGGCTTTTTTGCCCAGTTCGGCACCTCACGGCGGGCGCCGCTGACTACCGGCTGTGCCGGCAATGCCCCCCAGTCGCCCTGCCCGCCCTGTCCGCCAGCGTTTGCGCCCCCCTGCTGACCGGCCTGCTGTTCCGGCGGCGACGGCGGGTTGGCCTGGGGCCTGACACGGCGGCGATGGCGCAAGGCGAACTCGGCCACGGCCTCGACATCCGCTTCGGTGATGGCGGCAGCACCGCGCCAGGCGCAGTGGGCACGCGCTGCACGCAGCCACACCAGGTCGGCTCGCAGGCCATCGACGCCAGCGGCGTAGCAGCGCTCGGTAATCCAGGCCAGCGCCTGGTCGTCCAGGGCAATACCGGCCAGCGCGTGACGTGCCGCTTGGCAACGCTCACGCAGTTGCGCCTGGGCCGTAACCCATTGCGCGCAGAACGCTTGCGGGTCGCTGTCAAACGCCAGGCGCCGGCGAATGATCTGCTGCCGTGCCTCGGGCTCGGGCAACCCCTCCAGCACCACGTTCAGGCCGAAACGGTCGAGCAGTTGCGGGCGCAGCTCGCCTTCTTCCGGGTTCATGGTGCCGATCAGCACGAAACGGGCACTGTGCCGGTGTGAAATACCGTCGCGCTCGATGCGGTTAGTACCGCTGGCGGCCACGTCGAGCAACAGGTCGACCAGGGTATCGGGCAGCAGGTTGACTTCATCGACATACAGCACGCCACCGTCAGCCTGGGCCAACACGCCCGGCGAGAACTGTGCCTTGCCCTGCCCCAAGGCGGCATCCAGGTCGAGGGTGCCGACCAGCCGCTCTTCACTGGCGCCCAGCGGCAAGGTGACGAATGGGCCTTCGCCAAGCAGGTCGGCCAGGCCACGGGCCAAGGTGCTCTTGGCCATGCCGCGCGGCCCTTCAATCAGCACGCCGCCGATTTTCGGGTCGATGGCGGTCAGGCACAGCGCCAGCTTCAGGTCGTCGGCACCGACCACGGCGGCCAGTGGAAATTGCACGGGTTCACTCATTTCAAGCCTGTTCCTCGCCGTCGAGCAGTTGTTCCTCAAGGGCTTCGCGGTAGTCGCCCGGCGCTTGCCACAGGCCACGCTGCTGGGCCTCCAGCAAGCGCTCGGTGAGGTCGCGCAGGGCCTCGGGGTTGTGCTCGCGCATGAAATCGCGGGTTGCCGGGTCGAGCACATAGGCATCGGCCAGCCCCTGGTAATGATGGTCGTCGATCAGGTGGGTGGTGGCGTCGAAGGCAAACAGGTTGTCGACCGTCGCCGCCATCTCGAAGGCGCCCTTGTAGCCGTGGCGCTTGACCCCGTCGAGCCACTTAGGGTTGAGCGCACGGGCGCGGATCACCCGGTTCAGTTCTTCCTTCAAGGTACGGATGCGCGGCCGGTCGGCCTGGCTATGGTCACCGTGGTAGCTGGCCACGCCAGCCCCGCTCAAGGTTTCCGACGCGGCCAGCATGCCGCCCTGGAACTGGTAATAGTCATTGGAATCGAGCAGGTCGTGCTCGTGGTTGTCCTGGTTCTGCAGCACCGCCTGTACCTTGGCCAGGCGCTGGGCGAACTGGGCGCGGGCCGGGGTGCCGTCGTCGCTGGCGCCGTAGGCGTAGCCGCCGTGGTTGAGGTACACCTCGGCCAGGTCGTCGCGGCTGTGCCACAGCCGCCCGTCGATGGCGTTCTGCACCCCGGCACCGTAGGCCCCGGGTTTGGCACCGAACACCCGCCAGCCGGCCTGGCGCGCAGCTTGCTCGGCGTCCACGCCTTGTGCCTGCAACACGGCGCGCTCGCTGCGCACGCGGGCAGCCAAGGGGTTGAGGTCGTCGGGCTCGTCCAGTGCGGCCACCGCCTGCACCGCCGCGTCGAACAGGCGGATGAGGTTGCCGAAGGCATCACGAAAGAACCCGGAGACACGCAGGGTCACGTCCACCCGCGGGCGGTCAAGCAGGCTCAGCGGCAGGATTTCAAAGTCGTCAACGCGCTGGCTGCCCGTGGCCCATACCGGCCGCACGCCCATCAGCGCCATCGCCTGGGCGATATCGTCGCCACCGGTGCGCATGGTCGCCGTGCCCCACACCGACAAGCCCAGCTGACGCAGGTGATCGCCGTGGTCCTGCAGGTGGCGCTCAAGAATCAGGTTGGCCGAGGCAAAGCCCAGGCGCCAGGCCGTGGTGGTGGGCAGGTTGCGCACGTCCACGGTATAGAAGTTACGGCCAGTGGGCAGCACGTCGAGGCGGCCACGGCTGGGCGCCCCACTGGGGCCAGCGGGCACGAAGCGCCCGGCCAGCGCCGCCAGCAGGCCATTCATTTCGGCAGCGCCGCAGGCATCCAGGCCGGGTGCCACCGCTTCGCGCAGGGCCTGCACCACATCCTGTACCGGCTGCCATGGGGCAAGGGCCGGCAATACTGCCGTGTCGCCCAACGCCTGCTCGATCACCTGCAGCGCCAACAGTTCGAGGCGCTCGCGGGTATCGCCACAGGTTCGCCATGGCTCGCTGCTCACCGCCTGTAACTGCTCGGGGTGGGCGCCCCGCCACGGCTGGCCGAGTTCGCAATCGAGCGGGTCGAAGCCCGGTACCAACGCCTTGGCCAAGGCCCGCAGCAGGCTGGCATTGCCGCCGCGACCGTCGCCACGCTCGACCCTGAGCAACGCCAACAAGGTATCCAGGCGCAGCCGGCCCGTGGGCGACTCGCCGAACACATGCAGACCATCGCGTATCTGCGACTCCTTGAGGTCGCACAGGTAGGTGTCCAGCCGTGGCAGCCACACGGCGGCATCGTCCAGCTGGCCTTCCAGTTGCAGCTCACGGTCGATGTGGTTGGCCTTGACCAGCTCGAGGATGTCGCGTTGCAACTCGCGGGCACGCCGCGGGTCAAGCAGTTGCGCTTCGTAGAACTCGTCGGCCAGTTGCTCCAGGTGGCGCAACGGGCCGTAGGTTTCGGCGCGGGTCAGCGGCGGCATCAGGTGGTCGATGATTACTGCCTGGGTGCGGCGCTTGGCCTGGGCACCCTCGCCCGGGTCGTTGACGATGAACGGGTAGATGTTCGGCAGCGGGCCGAGCAAGGCGTCCGGCCAGCACTGCGCCGACAGCCCGACGCCCTTGCCGGGCAGCCACTCGAGGTTGCCGTGCTTGCCAACGTGAATCACCGCGTCGGCGGCAAAGGCATGGCGCAGCCAGAAATGGAACGCCAGGTAACCGTGCGGCGGCACCAGGTCGGGGTCGTGGTACACCGCGCTGGGGTCCACCTGGTAGCCGCGTGCCGGCTGGATACCGACGAAAGTCAGGCCAAAGCGCAGGCCGGCGACCATCAGCCGGCCACTGCGGTACATCGGGTCCTGTTCGGGCGCCCCCCAGCGTTCCAGTACTGCCTGGCGGTTAGCCTCGGGCAAGCGCTCGAACGCGGCATGGTAGTCGGCCAGGCTCAGGCTCTGGGCACAGGGGCGCTGGTCGAGGTGGTCGAGGTCGTTGGTCACGCCGCCCAGCAACTGATGAATCAGTTGTGTGCCGCTGCCCGGCAACTCGGCCAGCGGGTAGCCTGCGGCCTGCAACGCCTTGAGGATGTTCAGCGCGGCTGCCGGTGTGTCCAGGCCCACGCCATTGCCAATGCGGCCATCGCGGGTCGGGTAGTTGGCCAGCACCAGGGCCACGCGCTTCTGTGCATTGGGCAGGCGCGCCAATTCGACCCAGCGCCGCGCCAGTTCGGCAACGAAGTCCATGCGCTCGGGGTGGGCGCGGTAGCACACCACGTCGGACTGGCTGCGCTCGCTGCGCCAGGCCATGTCCTTGAAACTGACCGGGCGGGTGATGATGCGCCCGTCCAGCTCTGGCAAGGCAATGTGCATGGCCAGGTCACGCGCGCCAAGGCCCTGCTCGCTGGCTTCCCAGCCGGGCTGGTTGTCCTGCGCGCAAATGGCCTGCAACACCGGGATATCGCGGCGGAACGGGCGCAGGTTGGAGCGTTCGGGGCTGGACAGGGCGAAACCGGTGGTATTGACCAGCACCTCGGCCCCGACCTCGTCCAGCCAGGCTTCGACCTGCTCCAGGCAGGCGCTTTCCTTGAGGCTGGCCACAGCGATCGGCAGCGGATTCAACCCGGCCGCCTGCAAGCGCTGGCAGAACACGTCGATGAACGCGGTGTTGGCAGCTTGTAGGTGCGAACGGTAGAACAGCAGCGGCGCCACCGGCTGTTCGGGGTGCCACTGCGGGTACCAGTCCTCCAGCGCCGCGCTGCCCTTCTGCGGGTGGTACACCGCCGTGCGCGGCAACGGCTGGGGCTCGTCCCAGGCATAGTCGCGGCCCAGCCACTGGCTGGCCAGGCAGTTGAACAGGTTGATGGCGTTGGCCTTGCCGCCCTGGCGCAGGTAGTGCCAGAGGCGTTCGGCCTGCGCGCCGGTGACGCTGCCCAGGCGGGTAAGCTCCGGGTCCGGGCGGTCGTCGCCCGGCACCAGGATCAGCTGCACGCCACGGGCAGCCAGTTCGACCAGTTGCTCGACGCCATAGCGCCAGTAGCCGACGCCACCGTGCAGCGACACCAGGATGACCTTGGCATGGCGCAGCACCTCGTCGACATACAAGTCCACCGAGGCATGGTTCTGCACCTGCATCGGGTTGGCCAGGCGCAGGCTGGGGAAGTCTTCGGGCAATTGCTCGGCGGTGTCGGCGAGCAATGCCAGGTGTGAATCGCCGCTGCAGAGAATCACCAGTTCGGCGGGTGTCTGACCGAGGTCGGCAATGCTGTCATCCGGCACGAAGCCGCCGGGCTGGGTCCGCAGCAGGTGCATGGGTCAGGCGCCCAGGGCCTGGCGCAGGCGCGCTTCCAGCTGGGCTGCATCGAGGTCCTGGCCGATCAGCACCAAGCGGGTGATGCGCGGCTCGTCGGCGCGCCAGGCACGGTCGAAGTGCTTGTCGAAACGGGTGCCCACGCCTTGCACCAGCAGGCGCATGGGCTTGCCCGGGATGGCAGCGAAGCCTTTGGCACGCAAGATGCCGAACTCCACCACCAGCTGGGTCAGGGCGTCGAGCAGCAGGCTTTCGTCGGCTTCCGGCAGGTCGATGGAGATGGAATCAAAGGCGTCGTGGTCATGATCGTCATGGTCGTCACCGTCGTGGTGCGAGTCGTGGTGGGTACGGCGGCCATCGATGTGCGCCTCGGATTCGGCGCCCACGCCCAGCAGCACTTCCAATGGCAGCTTACCGCTGCTGGCCTCGACCACCTTCACCGCTGGCGGCAGTTCTTCGGCGACTTCGGCGCGGACCTTGGCCAGGCCTTCGGCGTCGATCAGGTCGGCCTTGTTCAATACCACCAGGTCGGCACTGGCCAGTTGGTCGGCGAACAGCTCGTGCAGTGGCGATTCGTGGTCCAGGTTCGGGTCGAGCTTGCGCTGCGCATCAACCTGGTCCGGGTAGGCGGCAAAGGTGCCGGCGGCCACGGCCGGGCTGTCGACGACGGTAATGACCGCGTCGACGGTGCAGGCGTTACGGATTTCCGGCCACTGGAAGGCTTGCACCAATGGCTTGGGCAGGGCCAGGCCGCTGGTTTCGATCAGAATGTGGTCGAGGTCGCCACGGCGTGCCACCAGTTCGCGCATCACCGGGAAGAATTCTTCCTGCACGGTGCAGCACAGGCAGCCGTTGGCCAGCTCGTAGACGCGGCCAGTGGCCTCTTCTTCCGTGCAACCGATGCTGCATTGCTTGAGGATTTCGCCATCGATACCCAGTTCGCCGAACTCGTTGACGATGACCGCAATGCGGCGGCCCTGGGCGTTGTCGAGCATGTGGCGCAGCAAGGTGGTCTTGCCCGAGCCGAGGAAGCCAGTAACGATGGTGACGGGGAGCTTGGCCAGTGTTTTCATGTCGCATTGCCCTTGGCAGTATGGCGCGGGCATGCAGGACGACAGCCACGGGCCAGGCCGGCCGGGCTTGTTCGCCACCGGATCACCCCGCCCGGTTGAAAGTCGAAAACGTCACGAGGCAGGTCTCCTGGCTCGCACCGTTCCAGTTGCCCATGCTGTTAAACAGTGGGCTGGCGGGATGACGCCTTCCCGCGCGCTGGCGCAGTGGCTGTGTCGATCCGTTGTCGGTGCTTACAGTTGCGGGGGCAGCCGCGGCTTGTACCGCGTTCCCGTCTTAGCTTCGGCCTGGCCGAAGAACCTCGAAGTGGCAAGGCTACGCAGTGGTTGGCGGGTGGTCAACCATTGCTGCCGGGCTGAGCGCCCCTGACAGGGCAACTGGGTTACAGTGGCGCCTTTCCCCACGGTCAAGGACGCCCTCATGCACCTCGCCCCCGCCATACCGGTACTGCGCATTTTCTCGGTCGACAAGGCCCGCGAGTTCTACCTCGACTTCCTGGGCTTCAGCGTCGACTGGGAGCACCGCTTCAGCCCGGACCTGCCGTTGTACCTGCAGATTCACCGCGACGGCCTGATCTTGCACCTGTCCGAGCACCATGGCGATGCTTGCCCAGGCTCTACCGTGTTCGCCCGCATCGACGATTTGCGCGCGCTGGAGCGTGAGCTGCAGGCCAAACAGTACGGCTATGCCCGGCCTGAGGCTGAGCGCCTGGACTGGGGCTTGCAGATGCAGGTGTATGACCCGTTCGGCAACCGCCTGCGCTTTTGCCAGCAAATAGATGACGAGACCAACCCGTGAAGGCTATGGGCAAACGCGAAATGGCCCGGCTGGAGCGGGAACTGGTGGTGTGCCTGACAGAGGCCTGCGAAACCGCCAAGGGGGAAATCGTCGGGTTCAGTTGGCTTACCCATCGCCTTGATCCCGACCATTTTCCGGCCAGCCTGCGTATTACCTGGGTGTTCGAGCACGAGGCCGACAAGGCCGTTGCCGTGGCGGGTGACGCGAAGGGGCGCATGCTGGCGCTGACCGGCCTGGCGCTGGAGCAGGCCGGCATTGCGCTGGACCATCCGGCCTGGCATGTAAGGTTTGACAGTGAAGAAGCCTGCAAGAAGAGCCACGGCGGCGATTGGGCCAAGCGCTTGATGGGGCGCTGAGCCCGGGGGCCTGGCGGCCGCCAGGTGTTCACCGCAACATTTTCAGCGCCTACGAGATCGAGCGCCGCCCGCGCGGCGCTTCGCGGCACAAGGCCGCTCCCACATCTGTTTCGGGCCAGTCACTCCTGTGAGGCCTCCTCTGTCCGCCTTGATTGTCCCGTTCAACATTGAAGGTGACGCCTCTGCTTTTCATCGATGTCCTGCCATGCACCAAGGGTGCGCGCGCCTGTGGCACAGGAGTAACTGGCCCGAAACAGATGTGGGAGCGGCCTTGTGCCGCGAAGCGCCGCGCGGGCGGCGCTCGATCTCACAGGCGCTGAAAATGTTGCGGCGAACCCCTTGCAGCCCTCACCCAACCACACAGCCGGCAAGACTTTACCCTCCCCGGTCAGTCCGCTACGCTCCTCACTCCCCCACAAAGAGGTATTCGTCCAATGCGCCATTAATGCCGCCGTCCCTTCGACGGCCAGTCTTCAGCCTCCGGTTCGCTCCGGAGATGTCGCGGCATTTGTGGAGTTGCACATGACGAACACGTCGATCCTGGCGCTGGACAGCGTCGCCCTGGCCCTGCCTGATGGCAGGCTGCTATTTACCGACCTCAACGAAACTTTCGACCACCGCCGCACCGGCCTGGTCGGGCGCAATGGCGTGGGCAAGAGCCTGCTCGGGCAGATACTCGCCGGCCAGCGCGAACCGAGCAGCGGCCAGTGCCGGCGGCTTGGGCCTGTCCACCTGCTGAACCAGCAAGTGATCGAGCAAAGCGCCACACTTGCCGACCTGGCTCAAGTAAGCAGCGTGATTGCGGCGCTTGAGCGCATCGAGCAAGGCAGCGTCGAACCGGGCGATTTCGACGCCGTTGGCGAACGCTGGGATATCCGCGAGCAACTGCAAGCGCAACTGCAACGCCATGGCCTGGGCCAACTCGACTGGCGCCAGCCCGCCCATAGCCTCAGCGGCGGCCAGGCCATGCGCGTGGCGCTGATCGGCGCCTGGCTCAGCGATGCCGACTACCTGATTCTCGACGAACCCAGCAATCACCTGGACAGCGACGCCCGCGCCCAGTTGCTGGGTACGATCCAGGCCTGGGACCGCGGCCTGCTGGTGATCAGCCACGACCGCAGCCTGCTGGCGCACATGGAGCGCATCGTCGAGTTGTCCAGCCTGGGTTTGCAGGCTTTCGGCGGCAACTACAGCTTTTATTCGGCACTGAAGGCCAGCCAGACGGAGCAGGCCCAACAGCACCTTGCCCGGCTGAAACAGGAGCAACAACGCCAGGCCCATGAACGCCAGCGTCAGCGCGAAGACCTGGAGCGGCATCAAGCGCGAGCCGGGCGCCAGGCCAGGCACGCCAATCAGGCCAGGATCCTGCTCGACCGCCAGCAGCAGCGCAGCCAGGCCACGGCAGGCAAGCAACGCCGCGACCACCGCGACGCCCAGCAGGCGCTGCAGGGCAAAGTGCGTGACGCCAGCCGCGAAGTGGAGCAGGACATTGCCATTACCCTGCATGCACCTACGCCGCAGCGCCATGCGGGGCGCGAAGTATTGGCCCTGCAGGCACTGCGCCTGCCCCATGGCACCCGCAAGCCACTTGACCTGCGCGTGTGCCTGGGCCAGCGGGTGGGCCTGGTCGGTGCCAATGGCAGTGGCAAGTCCACGTTGCTCAAACTGGTGAACGGCGAGTTGCCGGCACCCGCCGAGTGCCTGCGCCTGAGCGGCGAAACCGCCCTGCTCGACCAGCATTGCAGCAGCTTGCCGGGCGACACCAGCGTGCTCGAGCACCTGCGCCAGGCCAACCCGTCACTGGCCCAGGGCGAATTACGCAGCCGCCTGGCGCAATTGGGCCTGGATGCGGCGCGTATCGAGCTGCCCAGCAGCCTGCTCAGCGGCGGTGAGCGGATGAAAGCAGCGCTGGCCGCTGTTCTGTACCGCGAGCGGCCGCTCGACCTGTTGCTGCTGGACGAACCCGGCAACCACCTGGACTTGCCATCGCTGGCAGCACTGGAGCGCATGCTCGGGCAGTTTCGCGGGGCGCTGGTGGTGGCCTCGCACGACACGGTACTGCTGCAAAACCTTGCGCTTGACGCCTACCTGCAGCTGTAGGAAATGAAAAAAATGCATCGCAGGCTATCAATTCGTGACTGGCCGTTCCCGATCCGCCAAGGATGTATTAAGGTGGCATGGTGCGCATATAACAGCAGCCCGAGCGATCGGGCACTTGCAAGACAATGAGGGTGTCATGAGCAACGAAAGCATTAACTGGGACAAGCTGGGTTTCGACTACATCAAGACCGACAAACGCTACCTGTCCGTATGGCGCAATAGCGAGTGGGACAAGGGCACCCTGACCGAAGACAACGTGCTGCACATCAGTGAAGGCTCCACGGCCCTGCACTACGGCCAGCAGTGCTTCGAAGGCCTGAAGGCCTACCGTTGCAAGGACGGCTCGATCAACCTGTTCCGCCCAGACCAGAACGCCGCCCGCATGCAGCGCAGCTGCGCCCGCCTGCTGATGCCGCACGTGCCGACCGATGTGTTCATTGAGGCGTGCAAGCAAGTGGTCAAGGCCAACGAAAAGTTCGTGCCACCGCACGGCAAAGGCGCCCTGTACCTGCGCCCGTTCGTGATCGGCACCGGTGACAACATTGGCGTGCGCACCGCCCCCGAGTTCATCTTCTCGGTATTCGCCATCCCGGTTGGCTCGTACTTCAAGGGCGGCATGAAGCCGCACAACTTCCAGATTTCCAGCTTCGACCGCGCCGCCCCACAAGGCACCGGCGCGGCCAAGGTCGGTGGCAACTACGCCGCCAGCCTGCAGCCGGGCGCTGAAGCGAAGAAAGCCAACTTCGCCGACGCCATCTACCTCGACCCGCTGACCCACACCAAGATCGAAGAAGTCGGTTCGGCCAACTTCTTCGGCATCACCGCCAACCATGAATTCGTCACCCCGAAATCGGCGTCGGTGCTGCCAGGCATTACCCGCCTGTCGCTGATGGAACTGGCACAATCGCGCCTGGGCCTGACCGTGGTCGAAGGCGACGTGGAAATCAGCAAGCTGGACCGCTTCATCGAAGCCGGCGCTTGCGGTACCGCTGCGGTGATCACCCCGATCGGCGGCATCGAGTACAACGGCAAGCTGCACGTGTTCCACGACCTGGAAAAAGTCGGCCCGGTTACCCAGAAGCTCTACAACGAGCTGACCGGCATCCAGAGCGGTGATGTCGAAGCACCGGCAGGCTGGATCGTCAAAGTCGCCTGAGGCGCTTTGGCGGTATGAAAACGGGGCATGCCAGCGAAGGCATGCCCCGTTTTTCATGGGCCTACACGGTCCCTTGTAGGAGCGGGTTTACTCGCGAATGCGGTGGCGCCGACTCCGGTGAACCCTCAGGAGTTACTGGCTGGCAGGTCTGGCCTATTCGCGGGTAAACCCGCTCCTACAAGGGACCGCGTCGGACGGGAGGGTTACGCCAGGCGGCGCTGCATTAGCAGGCCCGGGCTTTGTCGAACGCCCAGTTGTACAACACGGTGTAGGGCAAAATGATCACGAAGAAGCCCAGTTCCACCATAAGCGCTTGCAGCAGTGAAATTTCCAGCATCCACGCCGCCACCGGCAAGCACCACACCACCAGCCCTGCCTCAAAGCCCAGACCGTGCACAAAACGCGCGCGGGCCTTCCAGTGGATACGCTCAGTCTGCACATACCGATCGACCAGCGCGTTGTAGACCATGTTCCAGAGCATGGCGATTACCGACAGGGTCACCGCCAGCGCCCCTGCCGTCGCTAGCGACTTGCCCATGATCCAGGACAACAGTGGCGCACACAGAAGCACGGCAGCACGGCAGCACGGCAGCACGGCAAACACTTTGGGTTTAAGAGATCCGCGACCACATCCCATGCTTCATCCGAAATGAAGTAGAGCTTTGCCATCACCAGATTCCTTTCTACAGATGGCTGCAAACCTTACAAAATGTTAGCGCTCGCGACACTGGAGTTAGGTTTTTCTATCACCTGCTTCTCCTAATACTTGCTAGCGAAGACCTCACGCCCCTCTGAATATCATCAATTTCTTTCATTTGAATGTCTGGACGGGCCTCTCGAAGCGCTGCGCTTACATCAAGCCCATTAGCATGACTAACGATTGTAATCAGGCGCAGTCTCTGAGTCTCATTTAGATCAAATCTTGAAAATGTGCGCGCATTGACGGCATTTTTCATTAGAAGTAGCTTATATTCGAAGTCTGTTATAGGGTTGTGTTTATTATTGCCCGACCTCACCAATATCGCTTCCAACACAGATGGCGTTACCTGACCAGCACCTTCACCAAGCAACCGCAGCGCTTCAGCAGGACTTAAAGCCTGGCCACTCTGCCGACCGGTTTGTGTAGGAGCGCCAAAGGCTATCCAGCCCGGCTGAGTATTTAAAGCATCCTGCACTATGCGATCCACAGTCGCTGGCGACATACTTCGCTTACTTCCACCAGCGGCGTCCCAACCAGGCTGGGAGTTCAATACGTCCAATACTATTTGGTCCTCAGTCGTCGACGACAGTCTTCTCCCTCTTGGACTGCGTGACCTCGCACGCATCATGTGCCCACTGGGATCACTGAAATTGACCGAATCCCCCTCACAGTAGACGTAACAGTTCAAACCACCTACGCTAAAGGGGGTGAGGCTGTCGGGACTTTGGAAACGCATCAAAACAGGATTATAGCCGCGATAGCCATTACCCAGTAGATACAGAAAGCCCGCCAGCAAATGCCCATTGAATGCTGGCCGCTGCGCAGGAATATCATTAGGATTATGAAAGCCATAAACATTGTAAGTAACCGACTCAGCCTGCGCCTGAGACTTGACGCCTACCACCGAATCACCGCCGTCTGTGGCCAATAATGCTGTACGACTTGATGCTTGCTCCAGCCTGGTTTCTGCCAGTACGCCTGACTGCGCCCTAACGCATACCACGGTAGAAGTAACGCTCAAGGCTATATGAAATCTATCCTGCTGCATGAAAAAGCGCGTGGTAGTCATGGATCTGCTCGCACTCTGGTTCAAGTCTGTGGGGAGCTAATCCTTTCGCGCTGCAGCGGGTTAAGCAACTGTCAAAAATGATGGGGGCTGCTATGAAGCCCACCCGACCGGTCCGGCGCCCCGGCAAGGCCGCGCCTACAGGGACCACGCTGCCTGCGGAGTCACGCGGTCCTGTGGGGTTTACCCGCGAACACGGGCGAAGCCCGTGCCATCCACCGCGGTGCCTGCTTCGCGGGTGAACCCGCTCCCACAGGGACCGCACAATGCTTGAGGTCATCGCGACATTTCAGCACTGCGGCGCTGCATCAGCAGGTGCCGGGCTTTGTCGAACGCCCAGTTGTACAGCACGGTGTAGGGCAAAATGATCACGAAGAAGCCCAGTTCCACCATAAACGCTTGCAGCAGCGAAATATCCAGCATCCACGCCGCCACCGGCAAGCACCACACCACCAGCCCTGCCTCAAAGCCCAGACCGTGCACAAAACGCGCGCGGGCCTTCCAGTGGATACGCTCAGTCTGCACATACCGGTCGATCAGCGCGTTGTAGACCATGTTCCACAGCATGGCGATCACCGACAGGGTCACCGCCAGCGCGCCGGCCGTCGCCAGCGACTTGCCCATGATCCAGGACAACAGCGGTGCACACAGCAGCACGGCGAACACTTCGTAACCGACGGCGTGTACCAGGCGTTCGGTGAAAGACACGTTTTTCATTGCAAATTCCATCCATTGCGGGAGTCGTGCTTCCTATTTTCTTTGACAGAACTGATACTCGCGACATAGCTACCATCGGTTTTATCAATACCATGCGCTACTCCCCTGAAGCTCTGGTTGCCTTTGTCGAAGCCGCATCGCTGGGTTCGTTCTCTGCCGCGGCGCGCAAACTGCGCAAAAGCCAGTCCACCATCAGCATCGCGATCGCCAATTTCGAAGCCGATATCGGCTGCCCGCTGTTCGACCGTGGCGGCCGCCACCCCACGCTGAATGAGGCTGGGCGGCAAGTGCTGAGCCATGTCGAGGCGATACTCGACGCCAGCGCCCAGCTCGATGCGCTAGCGGTGCGGCTGGCGGAGAATGTCGAGGCGCTGGTGTCGGTAGTGATGTCCGACAGCTACAGCGTCACCTTTCAGGGCGCGGTCATGGCCCGCTTTGCCGAGCATTACCCGCATACCGAGCTGCGCTGCGGCCCGTCGGAAGATGCCGATGTGATCGAGCTGATCCAGCAGGGTCTGGTGCATATCGGCATTCTGGCCACTCAGCCCAGCTACCCCGCCGATGTGGCCGTGGCGCGCCTGCCCGAGCAGGCGGAGTTTGCTGTGTACGTGGCCAGCGGGCATCCGTTGGCGGGCCTTGAACACGTGCAGGCGCAGCATCTGGAAAGCTCCCGGCAGCTGTATATCAAGACCTACGCCCCCAGCCTGCACCACGGCCGCGGCCAGGCCTGGTCGGCACCGGATTACCTCACCCTGCTGGAGTTTGCCGTGCGCGGATTTGGCTGGGCCGAACTGCCCAGGGCGCTGGTGGCGCGGTTTGGCAGTGGGTTGGCTGAGCTGCAGGTGGCGGGTTATCCGCGCCGGGTAGATATGGATGTGGTCTGGTCCAGCCGGCGCGCGCTGGGGCCGGCGGGGCAGTGGTTGGTGCGGCAGATGTTGGGGCAGTAGGCCAATCTCATCTGCCAGATCCGGGGGCTGCTTTGCAGCGCATCGCGACACAAGGCCGCTCCTACAGGGACCGCGCTGCCTGCTGAATCACGCGGTCCTGTAGGAGCGGCCTTGTGTCGCGAAAGGGGCGCAACGCGCCCCCGGACTCTCCAGCCGAGCGCAGCAGTGCGCCCAGACGCAACAATCAGTACACCCAGCGACAAGCCTTGCCCCCGCCCTGCCCCGTAGCCTGTCACCACGCGCCGCCCTGTCGCGGCACGCAGCCAAAGCACAAGAACAAACCTTGGTGACCTATGCAGACAGTAGATCCGATCACACTTGCGGTGGTGCGGGGTGCGCTGGAGACAGCGCAACGCGAAATGACCCTGACCCTGGAAAAAACCGGGCGCTCCAGTGTGTTCAACCTGGCCCACGACTATTCCAACTCGCTGTTCGACCACTTGCCGGAGATGATCCTGCAAGGCCAGGACATCCCCATCCACCTGGGCTCGCTGATCCCGGCCATGAAGTGCGTGGCCGAATTCTTCGGCGACGACATCGCCGAAGGTGATGTGATCTACCACAACGACCCGGCCTACAAGGGCAGCCATATTCTCGACTGCTGCATGTACAAGCCGGTGTACTACCAGGGCGAGCTGGTGTTCTGGACCGTGTGCAAGGGCCACCTGACCGACATAGGCGGCCCGGTGCCAGCCGGTTACAACCCCGATGCCAAGGAGATCTACGCCGAGGGCCTGCGCATCCCGCCGGTCAAGCTGTGGGAAAAGGGCAAGCGCCGCGAAGACGTAATCAACTTCATGCTCACCAACATGCGCGCCCGACCCTATCAGGAGGGCGACCTCAACGCCCAGTACGGCGCGTGCAAGGTCGGTGAGCGGCACTTGCTGGAGCTGCTGGACAAATACGGCGTGGCGCAGGTGCGGGCCTGCATCGCCGAGCTGAAGAACATGGCCGACCGCCACATGCGTGCACTACTGCGAGATGTGCCGGATGGTGACTACAGCGGCACCGCCGTGCTGGAGGATTCCGGCCATGGCCTGGGCGAGCTGGCCATTACCGCGCATGTGCGGATCCGTGGCGACCAGGCCCACGTGTGCATCGACAGCCCGCCGCAGGTGCCCTATTTCATCAACTCCTACGAGGGCAATTCGGTGTCTGGCGTGTACCTGGGGTTGATGATGTTCGCCCAGGTGGCGCCGCCCTATAACGAAGGGCTGTACCGCTGCGTCACGGTCGATGTCGGGCCCAAAGGCACGTTGTGCAACGCCGAGGAACCGGCGCCCCACGTCAACTGCACCACCACACCGATGGAAACCCTGGCCGATGCCGTGCGCACGGCACTGGAGCAGGCCTCGCCACAGCGGGTAACGGCCTCGTGGGGGCACACCAGCGGGATCAATATCGCCGGCCACGACCCGCGCAACGGTAACAGCGAATACGTGACCATGGTATTGGCTTCGATCATTTCCGGTGCCGGCGCCAACAAGGTGATGGACGGTTGGCACGCCTGCGGCCCGCTGTGCTGTTTCGGCGCACTGATGAGCGGCGACATCGAACTGCTGGAGCACGCCTACCCCGTGCTGATCCACCGCTACAGCCTGATGGCCGATAGCGGCGGTGCTGGCGAGTTTCGCGGTGGCTCGGGCACCCGCCTGGAAATCGAACCGCTGGCGCACGCCATGACCGTGGTCGGCTTCGGCGAAGGTCGCCAGTTACCCACGGCCGGGGCCGCCGGGGCGCGCAATGCCTTGCTCGAACCCAAGCTGGGCCGGCTGATCCACCGCCACGCCGACGGCAGCGAAGACCATTACACGCAAAACCCGATGCTGACCCTGCAGCCCGGCGAGCGGATCATCAACATCAACCCCGGTGGCGGTGGCTACGGCGACCCGCTGCGGCGGCCGATTGCCGCCGTGCTGCAAGACCTGCGCAACGGCCTGGTATCGCCCCAGGGCGCGGCCCTGGAGTACGGTGTGGTCGTCGATGCCGACGGCCAGCTGGATGAACCCGCCACCCGCCTTGCCCGCGCCCCGCGCTGACCGGAGAACCATCATGCGTAACCAATATCGCCTGGGCATCGATGCCGGCGGCACCTTCACCGACTTTATCCTGGCCGACCGCGACGGCGGCGTGCAGCTGTTCAAGGCGCCTTCCACCCCACAGGATGGTACCCTGGCCATTCGCGCCGGCCTGGCACAGATCGCCGACGCCACCGGGCGCAGCCCGGCCGAGCTGATCGCCAACTGCGACTTGTGCATCAACGGCACCACCGTAGCCCTTAATGCGCTGATCGAGCGCACCGGGGTCAAGGTGGGCCTGCTGTGTACCGAGGGCCACGAGGACAGCCTGGAGATCCGCCTGGGCCACAAGGAAGAAGGCCACCGCTACGACGCCCATTACCCGCCAGCACACATGCTCGCCCCACGCCACCTGCGCCGCCCGATCGCTGGGCGTATCCTCGGCGATGGCCGTGAGCACAGCCCGCTGGATGAGCGCGCCATCCATGCGGCCATCGACTACTTCCGGGCCGAAGGCGTGCAAGCCGTGGCCATTTCCTTCCTGTGGTCGGTGCGCAACCCCCGCCACGAGCAGCGTGCCGCCGAACTGGTACGGGCGGCCCTGCCCGGGGTGTTCGTCTGCACCGGCTGTGAGGTGTTCCCGCAGATTCGCGAATACACCCGCACCTCCACCACGGTGGTCAACGCCTACCTCAGCCCGGTGATGGCGCGCTATGTAGCGCGCATCGACAGCCTGTTCCAGGAGCTGGGCGCGCAACAGCCGGTGCGTTACTTCCAGTCCAACGGCGGCCTGGCCCCCGGGCACCTGATGCGCGAGCGTGCGGTCAACGCGATCAACTCCGGCCCGGCCTCGGCACCGCAGGCCGGGTTGGCGGTGGCGCGGCCGTTCGGTATCGACAACGTGATCACCGTGGACATGGGCGGCACCTCGTTCGACATCACCTTGACCAACGCCGGGCGCACCAATTTCAGCAAGGACGTGGACTTCCTGCGCCAGCGCATCGGCGTGCCGATGATCCAGGTGGAAACCCTCGGTGCCGGCGGCGGCTCCATTGCCCACCTGGACGAGTTCGGCATGCTCCAGGTTGGCCCGCGCAGCGCCGGAGCCATGCCAGGGCCGGTGTGCTACGGCAAAGGCGGCAGCGAGCCCACCGTGACCGACGCCAACCTGGCCTTGGGCTACCTGCCCGACGGTGCGCTGCTGGGGGGCAGCATCCGCCTGAACCGCCAGGCGGCGCTGGACGCTATTCGCAGCAATATCGCCGAACCGCTGGGCATCAGCGTGGAGCGCGCCGCCTTCGGCATCACCACCCTGGTCAACCTGAACATGGTCAACGGCATCCGCCGGGTGTCGATCGAGCGCGGCCATGACCCGCGCGACTTCGCGCTGATCGGCGCGGGCGGAGCCGCAGGCATGCACGTGGTGCGCCTGGCCGAGGAAATCGGCATGCACACGGTGCTGATCCCCAAGGTGGCCTCGGGCTTGTGCGCCTTCGGCCAGATTCTCTCCGACGTGCGCTACGACCAGCTCACCAGCCTGTCGATGCGGTTGGACAGCGGCCACGTGGACCTGGCGCAACTCAACCAGGCCCTCGCCGAAGTGCGTCAGCAAGGCTTGGCCAACCTGCGCGAAGACGGCTTTGGCGACCAGGCCAGCAGTTGCCACTACACCCTGGAAATGCGCTACCTGGGGCAAATTCACGAGTGCAGCGTGGAACTGCAGCAGCACACCCTGGATGACGCCGGCCTGGCCGCACTGATCAGCCGCTTCCACAGCCGCCACCAGACCCTGTACTCGTACAGCGAGCCCGGTAGCCCGATCGAGCTGGTGAACCTGGAATGCTCGGTAATCGGCCACCTGCCGCGCCCGCCGCAACCCGAACTGCAAGGCCCGGCAGAGCCGCAGGCGCCCACCCCGCAAAGCGTGCGACCGATGCTGTTCAGCGCCGACGGTGCGTGGCAGCCCACGCCTGTGTTCAAGGGCAACCGCCTGCTGCCCAGGCAAGTCGTGCACGGCCCATGCGTGATCGAAGAAGACACCACCAACATCGTCCTGCCGCCCGGCTGGCAGGCATGCCTTGAGCCCTCGGCCACGTACAGGGTGACACGCGGGGCTTGATCAAAAGGTCGGCGTGCGCCGATCATGGGCCTGACAACCGCCTGGTAGTTTGTGCTACCGGGCGGTTTGCACAATAACAAGAGCTGCTTGAGTAGCTTGCCTGCAGTTCCTTTTTTCAATGCTGCCCTCTTTGAAAAAGGACACCCCATGCCCACAGAACTCTCGACCCACGGCTGGCCACAGCCGGAGCGCCAGGCGCGCTGGGCCGAAGCCATCAGTGATACCTATTTCCCGCTCAGCCTGGAATTTGCCAGCGGCCAGCCATTCGATGGCCACCTGCAACGCTGGAGCACGCCCAGCACCCCGCTTAGCCTGTCACGCCTGCGCTCCAGCCAGCTGGGTTATTCGCGCAGCAAGGCGCACATTGGCCAGGACCATGAAGCGTTCTACCTGGTGACCGTGCCGCGCAGCAGCGAGGTGCACTTCGAGCAGGACGGCCACCCGCTCAATTGCAGCCCAGGCGGTTTCATTGTCGAACGCGGCGATGCGCCGTACCGCTTCCATTACGGCGCGCAGAACGACTTGTGGGTGCTCAAATTGCCCGAGCGCGCGCTCAAGGCCAACCTGCTGGGGCACAAGCGCTACACCCGGCATTGCTTCGATGCCAGCCAGGGCCTGGGGCGAATCTTCGTCGAGCAGCTAGACCTGTGTGCCCGCCACTTCGACGCCAGCCCTGCGGCCGCCCGCCATTTGCTGCTGGAACAAGCGTCAGCCACCCTGCTGCTGGCCCTGCAGCAGGACGAACGGGTGCTGGGCAGCGAAGGCAGCAACCTCAGTACCCTGCACCTGACACGGGTCGAGCAGTATGTGCAGCAACACCTGGGTGACCCCGAGCTGTCGCCCCAGGCCATTGCCAACGCCTGTGGGCTGTCGTTGCGCTACTTGCACAAGTTGTTTGCGATCACCTCCTATACCCTGAATGAGTGGGTACGCCAGCAGCGCCTGGAGGCCGTGCACCGGCAATTGCGCGACCCGCATTGCCACCAGGCGATTGGCGAACTCGCGTTCCGCTGGGGTTTTGCCGACCAGGCGCAATTTGCCCGGGCTTTTCGTCAGCACTATGGATGCACGGCGCGGGAAGTGCGGGCGGCGCGTATCCACTGAGGGTGTGGATGGCACCGGCTGCGCCGGTGTTCGCGGCTAAAGCCGCTCCCACAGAAACATGCACAGCCAATGTAGGAGCGGGTTTACCCGCGAAGCAGGCGACGCGTTGGATGGCACGGGCGTCGCCCGTGTTCGCGGGTGAACCCGCTCCTACAAGGATCGCGGGAGCCCTTCACAGGTGATTGCAATTCAATCTCCCGCCGTCACGTCCACCACCTTCCAACTGTCATCCGGGTCGAAGCGTTTCATTTCCTTGGCCAGCCTGTCGCCGTGCGGGCCGAGGTCTTTCTCGAATATCTGGCCGTCATGGCTGATCATGAAGCTCATCACCCCGGTGTCGTCGTACCTGGCCGGCCAGGCGACCATGGCGAAGCCGCGGCTCATCTGGTTGCCGATCAGGTAGCTGTAGGCACCGCCAGGGGCGGAGGGGCCTTGGGCGTCGAGGATGCGGAAGTGGTAGCCGTACCAGGCATCGCCGAGCTGTTCCTGGCCGAACAGCGGGCCGAGTGGGCTGATCGCTTTGTCGCCGTCGCCGTCGCCGTCATCGTCCCAGTACAACCCGTCATGCTTGCCGGGTTCGCTGAAGATTTTCTGTGCATATTCCAGCGCGCCATTGCCGTTGTGGTCCTGGGTGGCGTAGTCCATTTGCGCATCGTGATAGGCCAACAACGACTGCAGCACGCCCAGCTCGTTGCGGCCGATGCGCCTGGCACGGATTTCGGCACTGCCGGCCTTGAGGTCGAAGCGCCAGCCCTGGCTGCTTTTGGTCAGCGGTATGGGCAACGTCCAGTGATCACTGCCGACCGCCAGAATGGCCTTGCCCTCGCTTGCCATGTCGATGCTGTGCTGCGCAGCATAGGCCTGCAGGAAAGCGTCCACATCGCTGCGTTGCACACCACCGCGCGGTATGTAGGTACGCCAGTCATCGCCCAGTAACTGTGCCAGGCGGGCTTCATCTGGTTTGTCCTGGCCCAGTGCCGCTACCAATGCTTCCACTGCCTTGTCCGGCGCCGGGAAGGCTTCCTGCGCAGCGGCCAGGGAGGGCCAGGCCAGGCCAGCAGCCAGTAGCAATGCCGCTATTGTTGAACGGTTCATCGACGGCCACCTCCGCCGCGACGTGCCGGTGCACTGGGCCGGGAAATCTGGTGACCGGTGGCACGTGATGCATTGGGCCGCTGGGCAAACGACTGGCTGGTGCGGCCGCGGGAGGCCTGAGCGCTGGTACGCGACGGCGAGCGCACGCCATCGAACGCATTATTGCGAGCCCGGCCTGCGGTATTCGCCGGGCGGTTCTGCGCCACCTGGCGCGCCTGGCCTTCGCCTTGCCGACGTTGGTTCAACTGGCTGTTCTGCTGCCGCTCCTGGCCGTGGCGTGCTGGCTGTTGGCGGTCCGCAACCCTTGGGTTGTCGCCACGGGGCTGCGTGCGGTTGCCCACCGTGCTGTCTGCCCTCGCTTCGCGCATTTGCTGGCGTGCCTGATTGTTGCTGGTCGCCGGCCGCTCGATACCGGCGCGGTCCATCGACGCCCGCGCCTTGTCCCGCGCCTGGGCACGTTGAGCGTCATCGCCACGGAACGCGGTGCGCTGCGAGGCACCGTCCAGCTGGCGGCCATATTGCTGGCGGCTGCGGGCGTCACGATAAGGCACGCCGTCGCGGTTTGCGGCGTTGTGCTGCCATTTGTTGTTGGTGATACGGTTGTTACCGTTGATATTGTTGTAGCGGTTGACGTCGATGTCGATGTCATTGTTGCCCCAGTCACAGTCCCCCCATAGCGAGGCAACGATTGCCACACCGGTGCCGAAGGCCAAGCCGGCTACCAGCGCGGAACCGGGGTAATACATCGGCGGTGGCGGGTAATAGGCCGGCGGCGAGGCCGGGTAAGCCCAGGTGCCATAAGTGGTGGTCGGATTGTAGGTGGGCACGTACACCACTTGCGGGTTGGCCGGCTCGATGACAATGGTGGTGGGTGGCGCGCTGGCGGTGATCACCTGAGTGCTACCGCCGCTGGGTGCCGGTGCAGGTGCCGTGGCAGGGGCGATGGAGTTCTGCACGGTCACGTTCTGGTACTGGTTGCTTTGCAGGTTTCCGGCGGCCTGGGCCTGGTGGCGCAAGCGCTGCACGCTGCCCATGACATCGTCGGGCTGGGCGAGGAAGGCATCACCCAGGCGCTGTACCCAGACCGGGTCCTGGCCAAGGGTTGCCAGCACCTGCGGAAAGGCCACCAGTGCCTGCACACTTGGGTCCCAAGGCTGCTTGGCCACCAGCTTGACCGCGTCGTCACCGGTGGCCTTGGGGTTGGCCTTGGACCAGGTCACGGCTTCGCTCACCTGCCCCGGATAGGTCGATGCCATCAACACCTGGGCCAGCAACGGGTCTGGATACAGGGCGATGGGCGCAGTCATCTGGTCCAGTTGTTCCTGGGTGAAGACCGGGTCCTTGCTGGCGGCCGGTGGCGCCGGATCTGGCGCGGGTACGTCTTCGGCCAGCGCCAGGCCAGGCGCAGCGCTCAGGCACAGGAGTGCTGACAGGACAGCAAACAATGGCATGCGCATCGCTTATCCCCATGAGGTCAGACGGCGTGGAATAAGGGTAGCAACGGCGGTAGGTTTGGCCACCTGCGGGGGCGCAATCTTTTCGCGCTCCAAGGGGGCAAGGGTTCTAGCGCCTTGAAACCGAATAGAAGACTGGCAGGCCAACTCATTTCATGTGGGAGCGGTAATGGCCCTGCAGGAACCATCGATAGTCACTATCGAGAATGGCAATTTCTACCGAATGACGCAGCCTAATAACCTAGCTCCATCGACTCGCCGCCTACGACCCCGGCCCCTGGAGCTACCTGATGAATACCCTGGCCCGCTTGCTGTCCGCCACCCTCGCCGTACTTGCCATCACCATCAGCAGCGGCTGTGCCAGCCACCCGGAGCTGCGCCCGTACAGCGCCGACGAAACCCGCCAGCTGCAGCTGGAAGCCTTGCAGCGCCGTGGCCTGTCGCTGGACGACTACGAACTGCAACGGCGGGTGATCCAGCGTGCCGGCAACCTGCCGGTGGTAACCGAAGCCGCTGACACCGACCGTTCGACCAAAGGCTGAACGGGCTGATCCAAGGTTCCCTCGCGCCACCTGCACAGGTATCCTTTAGCGCTCTACCGCAAGCCTTCCAGGACGGAGACCATGATCAGGCCCCTTCTGTTGCTGAGTGCTGCCCTGCTGTTCAGCCCCATGTTGCTGGCCCAGCAAATGAAACGCCAACTGGGCGATTTCGACTTCACACTTGGCACCACACCCTCGCGCAGCATGGCCCAAGGGCTGATATCACCCACTGCAGTGGGTGCGTTCCATGGTGGACTGGACCTTAGTCACTCCAGCGGCTGGTACCTCGGCCAGTACGCCCCGAGCATGGGCGTGACCCACAATTCGACCCTGCGCCTGGACAGCTACCTGGGCTACAAGCAGCATTTCGACAGCAGCTTGGGCTATGAGGTGGGGTTGATCCACTATAGCCAGCCCAACATCGCAGGCCCCGACAGTTTTGCCCTGTACGGTGGTATCTCTGTGCTCGGCAGCCGCTTCGGCGGGGCGCTGCGTGACAACCCCGATAACCGCACCGGTACGCTGTTCGCCGACTTCGGCCAACTTCCGCTGTTCGACGTCGACTTCACCGTCAAGCTCGCCCACCACCGCCTGGGCACGCCGTTCACCATTGGCGATGGCAGCCAGGTCAGTGGCTTTTCAGATTGGTCGCTGGAACTGTCGCGGCCTTGGCTGGGCATCGACCTGAACCTGATCTACAGCAACTCCAGCCTCAGTGGCGGTGGCTGCGATGCGTACTCGGGCATCAACACCTATTGCGACAGCGTCGTCACGCTCAAGGCGCAGCGCAGTTTCTTTTAACGACGCGGTAGCAGCGCCAGGGCGATACCGCGATGTTCGCGGCTTAAACCGCACACAACGGCTGCAATTGCGTTATTGCACGGCGGCTATGGCGTCGATTTCCACCAGCATGCCGTCCAGCGCCAGCCGTGGAACCGGAATCAGCGTGCAGGCCGGTTTCATGTGTGGGCCCCAGGCCCTGTCGGCTTCCGCTACCCACTGGCGTAGGCGCATTTCGCTATGGTCGACAATCAGCAGGGTCAGCTTGAACACCTGGGCCAGGCTGGCGCCTTTCGATGCCAGTGCCAGCTCAAGGTTGGCCAGCGCCTGGCGGGCCTGTTCGGCGAACAACGGCGACAACGCCCCGTTGCTGTCCTCGCCGCCTTGGCCGGCAACGTACAGCAGGCGGCTGCCGGCGCGTACTTCGGCGACATGGGAATAAGCGTTACCACTGGGGTCGTACAAGCCTTCGGGGTTGCTTAGCTGAAATGCGCTTGGTTGGGTCACGACAAGCCCTCGTTCTGATGGAAGAGCGGCGCAGTATCGGACCTGAAGTTAACTCGAGGTCAAGCGCAATGTAGGGCACTTCCCACAAGACCCCGTCATGCTTGAACCAAGCGTCTGTTTGCGCGGCCGCCGTGAACCAGTAGATTGCAAGGCCCGGCATGGAGGCCTGTTCGCAACAAGGAAAAACCCATGAGCAACTTTGAATTTCAGCTGGCCTACACCGTCAAGCCGCACAAACCGGAACGCGATGAAACGGATGCGGCACTAACGCGCCAGCACCTGCGTGAAAAGCTTGGCCTGGACACCGTCGAGCATATAGAAACTACCCTGCTTGGCAGCATCACGCTCAACAACAGCACCCTTGCAGACCGCAAGCGGGAGGCTGAAAAGCTGGTTCACGATTACATTCATGACGCGCTCAAGGAGCTGCGCGTACTGTCTACCGTGAAGTTCTACGGCTGCCTGATGGTGGATGGCCTGGGCCCGGCCATACGCTTCGACATCCTGCCCAAATGATCTTCGACAGCCTCAGGTGCCCCCGCACCTGAGGCTGTACACCGTCATTTTTCCTGTAGAACCGCCCTGCCCTTCACCGCCCGCGGCCCACGCCATGCCCAAAACAGCAAGCCGGGAATTGGCGCGTAGACCACGAAGACGATCCACAGCATCTTGCGCTCTGCGCGCCGCTCGCTGCCGATGATGTGCCAGATGGCCCAGATTTCCATGAGGATGACCAAGGCCGCGATGATGATCCAGATCGTACCGATTTCCATGAACGCTCTCCCATTGGCATGTAATGGCTTGGGTTGCAGCGGGCGCTGAGGGTTCAGATTGATTTGGCAAGCAGCACCCGGTTGCCTGAACACGACCTGCTATACGACACGGCCACCCGGGAGATTGTCTTTCCCACTGCCACCGGCCACACTCTGCAGGCCAGCCAGGAAGCGGAGTCCAGAGTGCCCACGCCACGCCAGTTCAGCAAGAAGACTAGCACCAGCAACATGCTGCGGCTCAAAACCAGCAGCGCCACTGCCCAGGCCCCTTACCGGGTCGATTTCGTTTTGCTGGAACATTTCTCGATGGCCAGTTTCACCGTGGCCATGGACGTGCTGGTCACGGCCAACCTGCTGCGTGCCGACAGTTTCCAGTTCACCCCGTTGTCGCTGGATGGCGATCGGGTGCTCAGTGACCTGGGGCTGGAGCTGGTGGCCACCGAGCTGTCGGCCGAAGCCTTGAAGGAACTGGACCTGCTGGTGGTCTGCGGTGGTTTGCGTACCCCCCTGAAGTACCCGGAACTCGACCGCCTGCTGGGCGACTGCAGCGCCCACGGCATGGCCTTGGGTGGCCTGTGGAACGGTGCCTGGTTCCTGGGCCGCGCCGGGGTGCTGGACGACTACGGCTGCAGCATCCACCCCGAGCAACGCGCCAGCTTGTCCGAGCGTAGCCCGCAAACCCGCATTACCCCGGCCAGTTTCACCCTCGACCGCGACCGGCTCAGCGCGGCCAGCCCCAACGGTGCGATGGAGCTGATGCTGGGCCTGGTGCGCCGGCTGTATGGCGATGGCCTGGCCGAGGGCGTGGAAGAAATCCTGTCGTTCTCCGGCGCGCGTTATCGCCAGGTAGGCCCCGGGGCGAAGAAGTCCATGAGCCTGCACCTGCGCACCATTGTCGAACTGATGGAGAACAACCTTGAGGAAACCCTTAGCCTCGACCAGCTGGCAGCCTACAGCGGGCGCTCGCGACGGCAGATAGACCGGTTGTTCCAGGCCCAGCTGGGTACTTCGCCACGGCGTTACTACATGGAACTGCGCATCACCAAAAGCCGCAGGCTGCTGCAGTATTCCGACCTGTCAGTGATGGAAGTGGCGGTGGCCTGCGGGTTTGTTTCGGTGTCGCACTTCAGCAAGTGCTATGCGGCGTACTTTGGTTACCCGCCGTCGCGAGAGCAGCGGTTGGGGGAGTAGTTTGGTTTTGCATTGATGTTGTCTGGGCGGGCCTCTTCGCGGGTAAACCCGCTCCTACATGGGACTGCGTCTGTTGTAGGAGCGGGTTTACCCGCGAAGAGGCCGGCCCAAGCGCCAGAGATTGGTCAGGTGCGACGCTCAACCTGGATATACCGCAACACCGCATCACAGATCATCGCCTTATGCCGCAGCTTGACCTCGTCATCCGACAGGTCGATCTGGAAAATCTCGCCAAACGTGTGCCGGTTGGATACCCGATAGAAGCAGAACGCACTCATCAGCATGTGCAGGTCGATAACCTCGATCCCGGCTCGGAACACCCCTTCCTCGACACCGCGGCGCAGGGTGTTGCCCAAGGCCTCAAGCACCAGGCTGCTCATTTCACGAATGGCCGGCGACTGCTTGACGTACTCGCCATAGTGGATGTTCTCAGTGCAGATGATCCGTACAAAATCGACGTTGCGGTCGTGGTGGTCGAAGGTGAACTCCACCAGCCGGCGAATCGCCTGCTCGGCCGGCAGCGACTCCAGATCCAGGCTCTGCTCGGTCTTGCGGATGTCGCCGTACAGCTTGATCAGGCACTCGCAGTAGAGCTGCTCCTTGCTGCCGAAGTAGTAGTAGATCATGCGCTTGGAGGTGGCGGTACGTTCGGCAATGGCGTCGACGCGGGCGCCGGCCAGCCCTTGCTGGACGAACTCGTTGATGGCGGCCTGGAGGATGTCCTCGCGGGTTTTCTCGGGGTTGTTCTTGCGCGTTCTGCGCACCCCTTCGGTTTCAGGCTGGCCAAGGCCGACTACGGAATCACTCATACCCACTCACAGGCTGTTTATTGGAATGCGGGGATTATCCGTTAGCACGGCTGTGCAGGGAAGCACGCTGTTGGTCGGGTAGCCATGTTGCCGTGCGGCCTCAGTCACGCTGGGCGGTAACCGGCTCCGGCGGTGGCGTCAGGTGCAGTACACGGTTGCGCCCGCCTTCGGCCAGCAGGTAGCCGCCTTTGCCATCGGCGATGATCGACTGGGGCGCCTTGAGGAAGGTCAGCACGGTGTGCTGGCTGCCATCGGCAGCGATGCGTAGCAGGCGCGCGCGGTGTGTGTTGTCCTCGCTGATCCACAGGCCACGCTGGTCGCAGTACAGGAAAGTGGGGTTGCGCAGGCCGTCGACGACCACCGGGTCGCTGCCATCGTCAGCCAGTGCGCGGACCTTGCCGTTGGCCTTTTCGGTGTACAGCAAACGGCCTTCGCAACGGGTGAGACCTTCGGTTTCGGTCAGGCCGGAACGCAGCACCTCGAGCTGACCGCTGTTCCAGTCATAGCGCATCAGGCGGCCATTGCCCTTGCGGTCTTCGATGGCATACAGGTGGTCGCCCTCGTTCCACAGGCCTTGCACGCTTTCACCGTCGAACAGCCGGGTCACCTGGCCATCGCGGGACAGGCTGACCGGGGCCGAACCGCCTTCCTGGCTGAACACCCAGCCACCTTGCGCCGCGACCATGCCGTCGGGCTTGGACAGGTTGTCGATGACCACCACGCGGTCGCCGCTGGCAGTGATCTTGAGGATGCTGCCTCGGCCATCGTCCAGCTCGCGGCTGACCAGCAGGCTGCCATCGGCTTGGGGCAACAGCGAAGCGGCCTTGGCCACGTCGCGGTGCAGCACCTCAACGTCCCAACCGGAGGCTGCCTGGACCGGGTAGAAACTTTGCCAGGCAAAGAAGCTCAAGGCAGCTGCAAGCAGGCCGGTGGTGGCAGTCAACGCGAGGCGGGTGCGGCGCTGGCGCAGGATGTGCGGCATGTAGGGGCTCCTGAGGAATGCCGGGGATCCTAACAAGCGAATGTGAAAAAAATGTCGAAACGGACAGCATCGTTACAAAACAAAAGGATATAAAAATAACAAAACAATCTAACAAACAGGAATATAAAAATTGAAAGCCATACGCCATCTCATTAGGCTGGGTGCATCGTCTCTTACCCGGTTCAAGGAACAATACCCATGCCCGCCAGTGCCTTTTCCCCCTTGCGTCGCCTACTGATCGGCGGCCTGCTGGCCAGTCTCGCCAGTGCCCTGCTGCCCGGGTCCGCAGCGCTTGCCGATGACGGCAAAACCCTGCGTATCGGTTACCAGAAATTCAACAGCATCAACATCCTCAAAGGCAGCGGCGCGCTGGAAAAGGCATTGGCGCCACAAGGTGTGAAAGTCAGCTGGCATGAGTTCGCTGCCGGCCCGCAGCTGCTCGAGGCGCTGAGCACGGGCGCCATCGACCTGGGGCATGCCGCCGATGCCCCGTCGGTGTTCGCCCAGGCCGCTGGCAAACCGGTGGTATACCTGGCCGCCGAACAACCCTACCCGCGTGGTATCGGCCTGGTAGTCCGTGAACAGGACCACCTGGCCAACGTGCAGGACCTCAAAGGCAAGCGCGTGGCGACCGGCCGCGGCTGGAATGCCCAGTACCTGCTGGCCGTCGCCTTGGAGCAGGCTGGCCTGAGCTATCAGGACATTACCCCCGCCTACGTCAACAATGCCGCCGATGCCGTGGCCGCGCTGCAATCAGGCAGCGTCCAGGCCGTGACCTTGTGGGACCCGTTCCTTGCCGCCGCGGAAAGCCAGCCAGGGCTGAAGAACCTGCGTGACGGCAGCGGCCTGTCCAACAACCGCACCTTCTACCTGTCCACTGCCAGCTATGCCGACCAGCACCGTGCACTGCTGAAAACCTTCTTCACCGAACTGGGCAAGGTCAGCCAGTGGGCCAACGCTCAGCCGGCCGAAGTGGCCGCATTGCTGGCCCCGCAGCTGGGGATCAGCGCCAACGTGCTGGAGGTGGCCAGCGAGCGGCGCAACTACAACGCCGTGGCCATCACCCCACAAATCGTTGCCGAGCAACAGAAGCTGGCCGACACCTTCCAGGGCCTGGGCCTGATTCCACACAAGCTGCAGGTGGCCGACGCGGTCTACCCGGCTTCCGTGTTGCCTTGAGCGGAGCGTGACGACCATGCCACGCCCGATCCGCTTCAACGCCTTCAGCATGAACGCCGCCAGCCACCAGTCCCCTGGGCTGTGGCGCCACCCGCGCAACACCAGCGTGGCGTTCAACCGCCTGGACTACTGGACCGACCTGGCCCGCCTGCTTGAGCGTGGCCTGTTCGACGCCCTGTTCATCGCCGATGTGCTGGGTATCTACGATGTCTACCAGGGCGGCCCCGAAGCCGCCTTGCGTGGCGGTGTGCAGGTGCCGGTGAACGACCCGCTGCTGCTGGTGCCGGCGATGGCCGGGGTCACCCGGCACCTGGGCTTCGGCGTGACCTTCTCGCTGACCTACGAACACCCCTACCCCTTTGCCCGGCGCATGTCCACGCTCGACCACCTGAGCAATGGCCGGGTCGGCTGGAACATCGTCACCGGTTACCTCGACAGCGCGGCGCGCAACCTGGGCCTGGCGCGTCAGCTGGGCCACGACCAACGCTACGACCTGGCCGAGGAATACCTGCAGGTGCTGTACAAGCTGTGGGAAAAAAGCTGGGAAGACGATGCCGTGCTGCTGGAGCGTAACAGCGGGCGCTACATCGAGCCTTCGCGGGTGCACCCGATCAACCATGTGGGTGAGCACTTCCAGGTGCCCGGCATGCACCTGTGCCAACCCTCGCCGCAACGCACCCCGGTGCTGTTCCAGGCCGGCGCTTCGGCACGCGGCCAGCAGTTTGCCGCGCGACACGCCGAATGTGTGTTCATCAGTGGGCCAACGCCAACGGTGCTGCGCCGCTACGCCGACGGTATCCGCCAGGCCAGCGAAGCCGCCGGGCGCGGCCGTGACGAAGTGCTGATCTATGCCCAGGCGCTGCTGATCGTCGCACCCACGCAGGCAGAGGCCGAAGCGCGCTTTGCCGAATACCGCCGCTATGTCGACCTGGATGCCGCACTGGCACTGCTGTCGGGCTGGACCGGCATCGACTTTGCCGGCCTCGACCCCGATGCGCCCATTGAATACGTCGAAAACGATGCTGGCCGCGCTGCCCTGGCGGCCTTTACCGCCGCCGACCCAAACCGTCGCTGGACCGTGCGTGAGGCCGCCGAGTTTGTTGGTCTGGGCGGCCGCGGCCCGGTGCTGGTGGGTGATGCCAGCACCATCGCCGACCAGCTGGAACGCTGGCTGGACCAGACCGGCATCGACGGTTTCAACCTGACCTACGCGGTGCAACCGGACGACCTGACCCATGTGGTCGAGCTGCTGGTCCCCGAGTTGCAACGCCGTGGCCGCTATCCATCGAGCTACGCCGAGGGCAGCTTGCGCCACAAGCTGTTCGGCCAAGGTGACCGGCTGCCGGAACAACATGCTGGACGCCTGGTCGACATTCAGCAGGCAAATACCGGGTATTCCAACATTTAATTTGTGGATGGCACGCACTCGACCCTATTCTGTCGCCACATCCCCTGCGCCGCACCGGCCGGTGCGGTTCACGGCATGGGGAGAGAACAACAAGTCGAGATTGTCCATGTCGAACCCTTCGTACTTCGCCCCCCACGGTGGGCACCCGGCTCAAACCGAGCTGCTGACTGACCGTGCCATGTTCACCGAAGCCTATGCCGTCATCCCGAAAGGCGTGATGCGTGACATCGTCACCAGCCACCTGCCGTTCTGGGACAAGATGCGCATGTGGGTCATTGCCCGCCCGCTGACCGGCTTTGCCGAAACCTTCTCCCAGTACATCGTCGAGCTGGCCCCGGAAGGCGGCAGCGAGCGCCCTGAACTGGACCCTAACGCCGAAGCCGTGGTGTTCATCGTCGAAGGCGAGCTGGACATCACCGTCGAAGGCAAGCACCACACCCTGGTACCGGGCGGCTATGCCTTCCTGGCCCCGGGCGCCGAGTGGAGCCTGCGCAACAATAGCAAGTCCAACGTCACCTTCCACTGGCTGCGCAAGCACTACCAGAAGGTTGAAGGCCTGGACATCCCTGAGTCCTTCGTTACCCACCGCGACAACGCCACCGTTATCGAAATGCCGGGCACCGAAGGCCGCTGGAAAACCACCCGCTTCGTCGACATGGCCGACATGCGCCACGACATGCATGTGAATATCGTCACCTTCCAGCCAGGCGGCGTCATCCCGTTCGCCGAAACCCACGTCATGGAGCACGGCCTGTACGTGCTGGAAGGCAAGGCTGTCTATCGCCTGAACCAGGACTGGGTCGAAGTGGAAGCCGGCGACTTCATGTGGCTGCGCGCCTTCTGCCCGCAAGCCTGCTACGCGGGCGGCCCAGGCAACTTCAGCTACCTGCTGTACAAGGACGTGAACCGTCACGTGCACCTGACGCTGAACCCTCAGCGCTAAGCGCTGGCAATACCCGCAAGCCCGCCAACCTGGCGGGCTTTCTGTTTGCGGCACATACTGAAACACTCCTCCCCCGCGCGGTACCAGCCATGAACCGCTGCCTGCTGCTCGCCGCCCTGCTGCTGTGCACTCCTGCCCCGGCCGCCGATGACTGGAACCTGGCCTATGACCGCGAGGGCATCCGCGTGTACCTGAGCGCTTCAACCGGCTCACCCTACCAGCAGTTCCGTGGTGTCAGCACCATGAAAGCCAGCGTGCGCACGCTCACCGACCTGCAGGAAAACCTGCGGGTGGCCTGCAAGTGGCTGTATGCCTGCGAACAGATGCGTTTGCTGGAAGTAGACGGTGACAGCACCTGGGTTTACCTGACCACCAACCTGCCGTGGCCGACCCTGCCGCGGGACATCGTGCTGAAGGTGACCAGTGAGCGGCTGGAGGATGGCACCCTGCTGCGGCACTTGAGCGCCGCACCGGACAGGATCCCCAAGGTGGACGGGCTGATCCGCGTGCAGCACCTGAATGGTGAGTGGCGGATGAAGCCGCTGGGTGAGCGTAAAACCGAGGTGACGTATCAGTTGCAAGCCGACCCGGCCGGGGATGTGCCGGGCTGGCTTGCCAATCGTTTTGTGGTAGATGCGCCGGTGGTGACCCTCAGAACCTTAAGGGCCGTAGCCGAGCGTCAGCCCTGAGGGGGTATCCATCAGAGCGCCTTGGTATCACCCAAAATCAAAGTCCGGCTGGCAGTCGCCGATTGGAGTCGGGACGTAACCGTCCTCGCAATCGACGGGAGGTACGCCAATGCCAGTGATTATCCCGCGATCAGCGTGTTGCAGTTTATTGAAGACGGCACCGTCACCATGAGCGACCTGAGCCAGACCTGCGGCGGCCAGCAGCGTAATAAAGGCAATCTTTTTCATATCGGTTTCCTGAAGCTAAGTTAATGGACTTGCACGACAGATCCTATGCCCCGCCCTACCAAGTGGCTTTAGCCAATAGCTCGCGGGCTGGTCGGAAACCCATGTCTGCCTTGTGGGAAACATCAAGGCAGCAGAGCCTCGGCTGATCGAGCGCTGGCCCTATCCCCTTGGGCAGTTTTCTGCCACTGTGCCCCCGCGGCGCGGACCTGCGCGCCTTGCCAGGACAGCGCATGAAAAAACAAGAAAACAGCAACACGCACAAAGGCTATCGACGCATCATCCCGTCGATGACTGCCCTGCTCGAATTCGAAGCGGTAGCCCGTCACAACAGTTTCACCTTGGCGGCCCAGGAACTGGGCGTGACTCAGGCAGCCGTCAGCAAACAGATCCGACAGCTTGAAGAAAACCTCGCTTGCCAGCTGTTTCAGCGCCTGCATCGCGGCGTGCGCCTGACCAGCGAGGGCCAGGCGCTGTACGCGGTGCTATCCGACTCCATGCAAAAAATTGCCTCGGTGTTCGATCGCCTCAGCGAAGGCGACAGCGAGCAGGAACTGGTGCTCAGCAGCACCGCCACCTTTTCCCAGTTACGGGTGATGCCGCGCCTGGGCAGCCTGCGCAGCGCCCTGCCCCAGGTACGCCTGCGCCTGGCCACGCAGATGTTCACCGGCGACTTGCGCAACCACGACGTCGACTTGCTGGTGCGTTATGGCAATGGTCGTTGGGAAGACGGCATCGCCTTGCACCTTTTCGATGAAGAGATTTTCCCGGTCTGCTCACCAGCGTGGCTGGCCCGCAACCCGCTGCCGGAGTCACTGGAGGCGCTGTACCGCGCCGACCTGCTGGATGCCGACGCCACCACCGAAGGCTGGATGACCTGGCCCACCTGGTTCCGCGAACTGGGGGGCAACCCGCCGAAACTGAGTTACAACCTGCGGTGCCAGCTGTACACCGACACCATTCAGGGCGCATTGCATGGGCATGGGGTGGCATTGGGTTGGGGGCGCATGCTCGACCACCTGCTGGCTTCCGGCGAGCTGGTGCGCCTGACCGACCTGGTGGTGCGCCCGCGTGAGGCGTATTACCTGGTGGTGCCCCATGGGCGGACTACCACCCCGACCATTCTGGGACTGGTGGACTGGTTGCGCGACACTTTTCCCGCCACATGATCGGTTAGCGCGATCAATTGTGGGAGCGGCCTTGTGTCGCGATAGGGCAGTGCAGGCCAAACGATTCAGGCAGCGGTAACTATCTGTGGCTGGACACAGGCCTTGGCCCTGCGCCGATAGGCCAGCAGCAGGCCCGCATACCACAACGGCATCACGTACAACGCGGTACGGGTGTCCGGCTCCAGCGCCAGCAGGCACAACACGAAGACCAGGAACAACTGCGCCAGCGCCGCAGTGACCTTGCCACCCGGCAGCTTGAACTTGGACTGTTGATGCGCCAGCGGATTCTGCCGTCGGTAAGCGAAGTACGACAGCAGGATCAGCGACCAGGTCACGATGATCATCACTGCCGAAATGGTCGATACCAAGGTGAACACGGTCATCACCTCGGGGATCACGAACAGCAGCGTCAGTGCAATCGCCATGCACACCCCCGAGAACACCAGCGCCCGCACCGGTGTACCTGAACCGGACAGCCGCCCGAACGCCACCGGCGCCTGCTGCTGGTGCGACAGGCCATAGAGCATGCGCGAACCCGAGTACACGCCACTGTTGGCCGACGACGCCGCCGAGGTCAGTACCACGAAGTTGATGATGCCCGCGGCAGCCGGTAGCCCGCCCAGCAGGAACAGCTCGACGAACGGGCTGCGGTTGGCGGGCACATTGGCCCAGGAAGTGACGCTGATGATGCACACCAGCGAACAGATATAGAACAACAGGATGCGCACCGGAATGGTGTTGATGGCCTTGGGCAAGGTCTTCTCCGGGTCTTTGGCTTCAGCCGCAGCGGTACCGATCAGTTCGGTGCCGACAAAAGAGAAGATGGCGATCTGGAACCCGGCCAGGAAGCCGAGGATGCCATGCGGCATCACCACCCCAGGCGCTACCAGATGACTGAACGAAGCAGTTACCCCGCCTGGTGATGTATACGAAGTGGCAACCATCACCAGGCCGGTCACCACCAGCAGCACGATGGCGACGATCTTGATCAGGCCAAACCAGAACTCCACTTCACCAAACGCCTTCACCGCCAGCATGTTCAGCCCCAGCAGCAGGAACGTGGTGGCAAACGCCGGTAGCCAGGTGGGCACATCGGGGTACCAGTACTGCACGAACCCTGCCACCACCACTACGTCACCCACCGCCGCCACCACCCAGCTGAGCCAGTATGACCAACTGAGAATATAGCCGGCCCGTGGCCCCAGGTAGTTGTGGACCAGCTCGGCGAACGACTCCATCTGCAAGTTGGCTAGCAGCATCTCACCCATGGCGCGCATGATGCAGAACACGAAAAAGCCGATGATGGCGTAGACCAGAATGATCGAGGTGCCGGACAGCGCAATGATCTTGCCCGAGCCCATGAACAGCCCGGTACCGATCGCGCCACTGATCGAAATAAGCTGAATGTGCCGGTTTTCCAACCGTCGCTTGAGCACGCGGCCTTCTTCCGGAACTGCGCTTTGCGCATTGCACGTTTGCTGCATAGTTGACCTCTTATTCTTTTTTGGTAAAACCCCGGCGCCCCGCGCCGCACCATTAAGTTGGTACTGAAGTGCAGGTTGCAGTCAGGCATGACCGTCGAAGCGTGGGTATTAACACAGATGAAAAAACAGTGCCCGGCGCAACTTCGCAGCGGGCTTGGTTATTCTTTTGATACGCACCCGAATGGCGCGCCCGATACAGTCCCGCGAAAGCCGTTTCATTCTGACAGCGGCCCGGCTCAAGCGGAACGCTACAGAATGCACAGGGCCAAACGGATTTTGTGCAGTGTGAAAAGCCCAAGTGGCAGTTTGCGCAATGCACCTGACAGAAGGCTTGACCCAGCGGTCACATCTTGTAGGTCGAGAGCAGGATACTGGTCTCGGTGTTTTCGATGTGCGGTATCGAGCGAATGGCGTTCAACGCCCGGTCGAAGGCCTCGAGGGTGTCGGCGCGCAGCTCGGCCATGAGGTCCCAGCGGCCGTTGGTGGTATGGATGGCCACCACGTTGGGGTGCCCGCGTAGCGCGTGCTTGACCTCGGCGGCGTGGTGGCCGCTGATGCCGATGCTGGTGATGGCGCGCACGCCCTGGTCCAGTGCATCGGAGCGCAGGCGCACCGTGTAGCCGATGATCACGCCCTGCTCTTCTAACCGGGTAATGCGGTTTTGCACGGTGGCGCGGGCCACCTTGAGCTTCTTCGCCAGGGTCAGCACGGGAGTACGCGCATTGTCCCGCAACAGCGCAATCAGTTCCCGATCGATAGTATCCATGGATGCCTGCCAAATAATCAGATTGCTATTTTGGGGTGGCAGATTGTCTAGAAAGTTGATGAAACTGGCAACCTGCTCTCTTCATCTTGACGCAACCTTTAAGCAAACTGTTCACGCCACTTCAACAATCACGAGCGTGCAGCCTGCAGTAGCGGGGGCGACAACGCAATAACAAGGTGCAAGAGCATGACGTATTTCATTGATGTTCCAACCATGTCGGACTTGGTGCATGACATTGGCGTAGCGCCGTTCATTGGCGAACTGGCAGCGGCCATTCGCGAAGACTTCACGCGCTGGCAGGAGTTTGATAAATCTGCACGCGTGGCCAGCCATTCGGAAGTCGGCGTGATTGAACTGATGCCGGTCGCCGACAACAGCCGCTATGCCTTCAAATACGTCAACGGCCACCCGGCCAACACCGCCCGCGACTTGCACACGGTCATGGCCTTCGGCGTGCTGGCCGATGTCGACACCGGTTACCCGGTGCTGCTGTCTGAACTGACCATTGCCACTGCCCTGCGCACTGCCGCCACCTCGCTGATGGCGGCCCAGGCACTGGCCCGGCCAAATGCGCGCAAGATGGCGCTGATCGGCAACGGCGCGCAAAGCGAATTCCAGGCACTCGCCTTCCACAAGCACCTGGGTATCGAAGAGATCGTCGCCTACGACACCGACCCGCTGGCCACCGCCAAGCTGATCGCCAACCTCAAGGAATACAGCGGCCTGACCATCCGCCGGGCCGGCTCGGTGGCCGAAGCGGTGAAAGGCGTGGACATCATCACCACGGTAACCGCCGACAAGGCCTACGCCACCATCATCACCCCCGACATGCTCGAACCCGGCATGCATTTGAACGCCGTGGGCGGTGACTGCCCAGGCAAGACCGAGTTGCATGCCGATGTACTGCGCAACGCCCGGGTATTTGTCGAGTACGAGCCGCAAACCCGCATTGAGGGTGACATCCAGCAACTGCCGGCGGACTTCCCGGTGGTCGACCTGTGGCGTGTGCTGCGCGGCGAAAGCGAAGGCCGTCAGAGCGACAGCCAGGTCACCGTGTTCGACTCGGTGGGCTTCGCCCTGGAAGACTACACCGTACTACGGTATGTACTACAGCAAGCAGAGAAACGCGGCTTGGGCAGCAAGATCGACCTGGTTCCCTGGGTGGAAGACGACCCGAAAGACCTGTTCAGCCACACCCGCGGCCGCGCTGCCAAAAACCGCATCCGACGTGTTGCCTGACCCGCTGCCAACCCGAGTATTTGCACATGGCATTTCCAACGCGTTCGATTCAAGCACCGGCAGCCGTGGTCATGGTCCGGCCACACGCCTTCACCCCCAACCCGGAAACCGCAGCCGACAACTCGTTCCAGCGCAGCCACCCGGCGCTTGCCGCCCAGACCGTGGCCGAGGTGGCCCGGGATGAGGTCACCCAGGCCGCCGGCAGGCTGGAAGCCGAAGGTGTACGCGTGCACCTGTTCGACGACTTCGGCGAGCACAACACCCCGGATTCGGTATTCCCCAACAACTGGTTCTCCACCCACCCCGGCGGGCATATCGCGATCTACTCGATGTACTCGCGCAACCGCCGCCGCGAACGCCGCGCCGATGTGATCGAGATGCTCAAGCATGAGTACCGCGTGCAGGATGTGATCGACTATTCGGGGCTGGAGCAGGACGAACTGTTCCTTGAAGGCACCGGCGCCATGGTCTTCGACCACCTGTCGCGGGTGGCCTATACCGCACGCTCCAACCGCGCCGACCCGATTGCCCTGGAGCGCTTCAGCACGCACTTCAACTTCGAGCCGATGGTGTTTGACACTGCCGATGAGCAAGGCACGCCGATCTACCACACCAACGTGCTGATGTGCGTGGCGACCGAGTTTGCCCTGGTGGGTTTCGACACCTTCACCAACCGGGCGCGGGCCGAGGAAGTGCGCATGCGCCTGATGGAGTCGGGGCGCGATGTGATCGACCTGAGCAACCAGCAGATCAGCCAGTTTGCCGGCAATGCGATCGAACTGTCGGGGCGTGACGGGCGCATCCTGGCGTTGTCACGCAAGGCTTTCGACAGCCTGAGTGCGGAGCAGCGCCAGCGTATCGAACGCTCGGCGCGGCTGGTGCCGCTGGATGTGCCGACCATCGAGATGGCCGGGGGCTCGGTGCGCTGCATGATTGCCGGGATTCACCTGTCGCCGCGCATGGCTGCGGCCTGACTGGCTAGCGCGGTTGATGTAGGAGCGGCCTTGTGTCGCGATCGGGCCGCAAGGCGGCCCCGGCATTTTTTGCTGCGAAGCTGAAAATCTGGGTCCGTTGCGCGACCCGATCGCGACGCAAGGCCGCTCCTACATCGACCGCGTCAAGTCTTAAGGCGCACTATATCCCGCCACCCGCCAGCAATTGCGTCATCACCTCGGCCAACGCCTTGACCATCACATCCGCCGTGGGCCGATGGACGATGACAATTTCATAGCTGTCGACCTCCGGCAGCCCTTGCCCTCCCCCCAACACCCGGTGCTCGCCCGTTGCCGCCCTTGGCGGCAGCAGGCTGATGCCCATGCCATCGGCCACCGCGGCCTGGATACCGCTGAGGCTGGAACTGGTGAAGCTGATGCGCCAGCGCCGGCCCATACCTTCGATGGCGTTGATCATGTCTTCACGGTACAACCCGCGCGGCGGGAAGGTTACCAGCGGGATCGGGTCGAGTTCGAAGGCGGGCGTGCGCGCGCTGTCGATCCACTGCAGGCGTTCTGGCCAGCACGCCACGCCTTCGCGGGTATTGCGCCGCTGCTTGAGCAGCACCAGGTCGAGTTCGCCATTGTCGTAGGCCTGGCTGAGGTCTCGGCACAGGCCGCTGGTTACTTCCAGTTTCACCTGCGGGTGCAGCCGGCTGAATGCCGACAGCGCATTGGTGGTACGCCCGCCAACAAAGTCTTCGGGCACACCAAGGCGCACGGTGGTGCCCACCATGGCCCCAGCCAGGGCTTCGAGCATCTGGTCGTTCAGCGCCAGCATGTGCCGGGCATAGCCGAGCAGGGTCTGCCCGGCATCGGTCGGTAGCACGTCGCGGTTACCGCGTACCAGCAAGCGGTGGCCGACCATGTCCTCCAGGCGGCGCACCTTCTGGCTGATGGTCGACTGAGTGGAATGCAGGCGCGCGGCAGCGGTGGTGAAGCTGCCGCAATCGGCCACCACGACAATGGCGCGCAACAGGTCAAGGTCGAACAGAGCTCTATTCGATTTCACGCTGACAGTCATCTTGGTATTCAACTACTGAATGGCAAGATAGGTTTCTATCACGCCACCCCCTGCAGCGCTAGTCGCCGAGGGCGACGCCTTCGCGTCGGGGGTCGGCGCCCCCTGACCAGCCCTCGCCAATGCGCTGGATAATCTGCATGCCGCTGGTCATGGTCATGGGCGTTATCTCATGGCCCCAGGCTGCCAGTTGGCGGATCAGCGCCGGGCTGGCCAACCCCGCCTCCACTTCCGTTCCGGCATTGCGGCTGCCAAAGTTAGGCAGGCCGGCGGCCTGCTGCGGGTCGAGCTGCCAATCCAGCAGGCCGACTAATGCCTTGCTCACGTAACCGATGATCTGTGAACCACCCGGCGAGCCGAGGCTGGCCACCAGTTCGCCAGACGCACGCGAAAACACCAGCGTCGGCGCCATGGCCGACAATGGTCGCTTGCCTGGCTGTACCCGGTTGGCCACGGGTTTGCCGTGCGCCTGGGGAATGAACGAGAAATCGGTCAGGGTGTTGTTGAGCAAGAAACCCTTGACCATAAGGTGCGAGCCGAACGCGGCCTCCACCGACGTGGTCATGGCCAGCGCCTGGCCACTGTCATCCACCGCACTGAGGTGTGAGGTGGAAATACGCAGCGGTGAGCGATCAGGTGCCAGGGCCAGGTTTGCACCTTGCGGCTGGCCCGGGCGGGCGCGCTTCATGCTGTACTCGCCCACTTGCTTTGCGCGGCTGGCCAGGTAGCCGGTGTCGGTCAGCGCCTTCAGTGGCACCGGCACAAAGTCGCTATCTGCCAGGTACTGGGCGCGGTCGGCAAAGGCCAGGCGCTCGGCTTCGGCAACCAGGTGTACGGCCAGCGGCGGCGCCTCCAGGCCGGCCGGCGATGCATGGGTCACTTGCCGTAGTGCTGCCAGGTCGCGCTGCGGCGAAGCGCGCTGAACGGCTTCGAGAATGCCCAAGGTCTGCAGCACTGCTACGCCACCCGACGACGGCGGCGGCATGCCGCAAATTTGCCAGGCTTTGTAAGGGCCGCACACCGGCTCGCGCTGCTTGGCCTGGTACTGCTGCAAATCCTGCAGCGACAGGTAGCCGGCATTGGCATGGCTGCGCACCTCGGCCACGATGGCTTCGCCGATTTCGCCGCGGTAGAACACCTCAGGGCCTTGTGCAGCGATCTGCTCGAAGGTGTGTGCAAGCGCCGGGTTGCGTAGCAGCGTCCCGACCGCCATGGGCCGGCCCTGCTCATCCAGGAAATAGCGCGCCATGGCCGGCGAGCGGGCAATGAAGGGGTCACCAGCAATCAAGGTGTGAAGGCGTGCCGAAACCGGGAAACCGTTGCGCGCCAGCTCGATCGCCGGGGCGAACAGGTCGCCCCAGGGCAGCTTGCCGTGTTGTTCGTGAGCCAGCTTCAAGGCCCGCAGCACACCCGGCACGCCGACCGAGCGCCCACCCATCTGCGCCGCCCGGAACGGCATCGGGGAGCCATCGGCTTGCAGGAACAGTTTTTCCGTCACCGCTGCCGGTGCTGCTTCGCGGCCATCGAATGCCTGCACGCGCTTGCCATCCCAATACAGGATGAACGCCCCGCCACCAATGCCACTGGACTGCGGTTCGACCAGGGTCAGCACCATCTGCATGGCAATGGCAGCATCGATGGCGCTGCCACCCGCGCGCAACATCGCCCGCCCCGCTTCGCTGGCCAGCGGGTTGGCGGCAGCGGCCATGTGCCTGCTGGCATGCACCGGGTGCAGGCCACTGCGGTAACCGGAGGCCAGCTCTGGCGGCGCGGGCAGCACCTGATCGGCGCAGGCCCAGCCACTGCCCAGCAGGCACAGGGCGCTCATCAGCGGGGTGGAGAGTTTCATCGTTTGCTTCCGGCCTCATACCTATTAACCGGGGCACTGTGGGTCATGCGCAAACTTAACTTCAAGCCTTGGTGCGTTTTTTCTAGGATGCAGGCAAGTTACCGAGGAGCCCGCACCATGCGTTTATCACTCACGGCCATGCTGTTTGCCCTGTCCGCCAGCCTTGCCGCCCACGCCGAGACCCGCACCATGGACAACCGCCTGCACACCGCCGCCCGCCAGGATGACGTTCGCACCTTGCAACAATTGCTGGCACAGGGTGCACAGCTGGACAGCCGGGATGAACAGGGGCGCACTGCCCTGCTGGTGGCCACCCACGACAACAGGGTGGCCGCAGCAAAAGCACTGATCGAAGCCGGTGCCGATGTGAATGCCAAGGACAACATTGCTGACAGCCCGTACCTGTATGCCGGTGCCCGGGGGCTGAATGACATCCTGCGGCTAACCCTGAGCCACGGGGCAGACCTCAAGAGTACCAACCGTTATGGCGGCACTGCATTGATCCCTGCCGCCGAGCGCGGGCATGTCGAGACCGTACAGATGCTGATTGATGCCGGGGTGGACGTGAACCACCTGAACCGGCTGCATTGGACTGCGCTGATGGAGGCAGTGGTGCTGGGTGATGGCGGGCCGGGACATGTGGACATTGTGCGCCGGCTGCTGGCGGCCGGGGCGGATCGGCAGATTGCCGACAAGGACGGGGTAACGGCGTTGCAGCATGCGCGGCAGCGGGGGTACAGGGAGATGGAAGCGTTGCTGTCTCACTAATTCCGGGCTACACGCGAACCTTGTGTAGGAGCGGCCTTGTGTCGCGATCGGGCCGCAAAGCGGCCCCAGGGTTTTCAGCTTCGCAGCAGACATTGCCGGGGCCGCTTTGCGGCCCGATCGCGACACAAGGCCGCTCCTACAAATGTTCCGTGGCTGACCCTCAGACCACTTCTTCGTACGGCAGGCCCACATAGTTCTCGGCAATGTTCACCAGCCCCGCCGGCGACGTCAGGTAGTACTCGCGGTCGGCCTCTTGCATCTTCTGGTCCCAGGCATCCTTGTGGCTGCCAAAGTCATGCAGCAACTGGGTCATGAACCAGCTGAAACGCTCCCCTTTCCACACCCGGCGCAGGGCCAGCGGCGAGTATTGCTGCAGCAGGTCGATACGCCCTTCGCGGTATACCTTGACCAGGATCCGGTACAGGTAATTGACATCCGAGGCCGCCAGGTTCAGGCCCTTGGCGCCGGTCGGCGGGACGATGTGCGCGGCGTCGCCCACCAGGAACAAGTGGCCATACTGCATGGGCTCCACCACCAGGCTGCGTAGCGGCGCGATGCTTTTCTCCAGGGCCGGGCCAGTCACCAGGTCGGCTGCCACATCGGCAGGCAAACGGGCTTTCAGTTCTTCCCAGAAGCGCGCGTCGGACCATTCCTCGACGCGGTCCTGCAACGGCACCTGCAGGTAGTAGCGGCTGCGGGTTTGCGAGCGTTGGCTGCACAGCGCAAAGCCGCGCTCGTGGTGGGCGTAGATCAGCTCGTGGTTGACCGGCGGCGTATCCGACAAAAGGCCCAGCCAGCCAAACGGGTAAACCCGCTCATACTGCTTCAGCACGCCTTCGGGAATGCTCTGCCGCGAAACGCCATGAAAACCATCACAACCGGCAATATAGTCGCAGTCCAGGCGCTGCACCTGGCCGTCTTTCTCGAAAGTCAGGTAGGGCTTTTCGCCCTTCAGTTCATGCGGCTGAACGTTGCTGGCTGAATAGATGATCGGCGCGGCGCTGGCTTCTCGGGCCTGCATCAGATCACGGGTGACTTCGGTCTGGCCGTAGACCATGACCGTCTTGCCGCCGGTCAGGGCCTTGAGGTCCAGGCGTTGGCGGCGACCACCCACCAGCAACTCGACACCTTCGTGAACCAGGCCTTCGCGGTCCATGCGCTCGGCCACGCCGGCTTCGCGCAGCAGGTCGACCGTGCCTTGCTCAAGCACCCCGGCGCGAATGCGGCCAAGCACATACTCGACTGTCTGGCGCTCGACGATGACATTGTCGATACCGGCCTTGTGCAGCAGTTGGCCCAGCAACAGGCCAGACGGACCTGCACCAATAATTGCAACCTGAGTTTTCATTGTTGTTGTCTCTGTTCGGACGATACCGGCCCAGGACTGGCAGTGGGGCGGCATCTGCTGTTAGGGTTTGCCCTTGCATTTTTACTGGCAAAAACAGCCGCTGAGCTGTGCTATTCGATGCAAAAACTGCACTTTTATAAAAATCGTTCGATTAACGGACAGGCCAACCCAGATGAAGCCCACCCTCCCCGGCGTCCCGCTGTTCAAGCTGTATGGCGAAAACCAGGCCTGGCCCGGGACCGACCTGCTGCACTGTGAGTCGATCCCGGCCCGCAGCCGCCTGCACCACTGGGAGATCAAACCGCACCAGCATGCCGAGCTGTTCCAGTTGCTATATGTGCAGCGCGGGCAGGCCCAGGTGGAGATCGAGGGCGTGCGCAGTGCCATCGGCGAGGCGGCGATCCAGGTGGTGCCACCGATGACCGTGCATGGTTTTCGCTTCAGTGCGGATATCCAGGGCTATGTGCTCACCTTCGGCACCGCGCTGGTGGCGAACCTGGAACAGCGCCTGGGCATGCCGCTGACGGTGCTGGCGAAACCGGCGTGTTACCCGCTGGACCACGACCGCGTGCACCTGCGCAGCCTGATCGATACCCTGCAGCAGGAATACCAGGGCAATGCCCCGGCGCGCGCGCCAATGCTCGAGGCGCTGGTGACAGCGCTGATGGTGTGGATCAGCCGCCGCCAGCAACTGGGGCAGGCGCCGCGCAACCGTGATGAGCGTGACCGCCATTTGCTGGGGCAGTATTTGCGCCTGGTCGAAGCGCATTATCGCGAGCACCTGTCGGTGGATGATTTTGCTGCGCGGTTGAATGTTCCAAGCTTGCAATTGAACCAGCTATGCCGGGCCTTGAGTGGGCAGACGGCGCTGCAGGTGGTGCACCAGCGGTTGCTGCTGGAGGCGCGTCGCAGCCTGATTTATACACGGATGAGCATTGGGCAGTTGTCCGATAGCCTGGGGTTCAGCGACCCCACGTATTTTGCGCGGTGGTTCAAGCGGTTGAGTGGGCAGACGCCGAATGGGTATCGGCGGGCGGTGCAGCCTGAGTGATTTGTGCATGCCTGTGCGGGCCTCTTCGCGGGTGAACCCGCTCCTACAAGGGCCTGCGCAACCCCAAGGTCGGCGCTGTCCTTGTAGGAGCGGGTTCACCCGCGAAGAGGCCCGCACAGGCACCACACATCTTCATCCCTTGCTTGACGTAAACGTAAACCTACCCTCAGGATACCCGCATACCCACGCCGAGCCCCAGCATGAGCACCCAGACCTACAGCATCTCCGACCTGTCCCGCGAGTTGGACATCACCACCCGCGCGATCCGCTTCTACGAGGAACAGGGCCTGCTGACCCCCGAGCGCCGTGGCCTGGAACGTATCTACTCGCCGCGCGACAAGGTCAGCCTGAAGCTCATCCTGCGTGGCAAGCGCATCGGCTTCTCCCTGGCCGAGTGCCGCGAACTGATCGAGCTGTACGACCCCACCAGCGGCAACCTCAAGCAGCTCAATAGCATGCTGGCGAAAATCGCCGAGCGCCGCGCCCAGCTGGAGCAGCAGATGCTCGACATCCACCAGATGCAACTGGAACTGGACACTGCCCAGGAGCGCTGCGAACAAGCCCTGGCCGCCACACTGAACAACAAAGACAACCGCTGAACGCCACAGGAAACCCGCCATGTCCTTGCCCAAACACGTCCGCCTGGTCGAAGTCGGCCCCCGCGACGGCCTGCAGAACGAAGCCCAGCCCATCAGCGTTGCCGACAAGGTGCGCCTGGTAAACGACCTTACCGAAGCGGGCCTGGCCTATATAGAGGTGGGCAGTTTCGTTTCGCCCAAGTGGGTACCGCAGATGGCCGGCTCGGCCGAAGTGTTCGCCGGCATCCAACAGCGCCCCGGTGTTACCTATGCGGCGCTGGCACCCAACCTGCGCGGCTTCGAGGACGCGCTGGCGGCAGGTGTGAAGGAAGTGGCGGTGTTCGCTGCTGCCTCCGAAGCGTTCTCGCAGCGCAATATCAACTGCTCGATCAGTGACAGCCTCCAGCGCTTTGAGCCGATCATGGAAGCTGCACGCAGCCACGGCGTGCGGGTGCGTGGCTATGTATCGTGTGTGCTAGGTTGCCCCTACGAAGGCAAGGTCAGCGCCGAGCAGGTGGCTCCGGTGGCCCGTGCCCTGCATGACATGGGCTGCTACGAAGTCTCGTTGGGCGACACCATCGGCACCGGCACCGCTGGTGACACCCGGCGCCTGTTCGACGTGGTCGCGGCGCACGTGCCACGCGAGCAACTGGCCGGGCACTTCCACGACACCTACGGCCAGGCCCTGGCCAACGTTTATGCCAGCCTGCTCGAAGGCATCAGCGTGTTTGACGGCTCGGTCGCCGGCCTGGGCGGCTGCCCCTACGCCAAAGGTGCCACCGGCAACATCGCCAGCGAAGACGTGGTGTACCTGCTGCAAGGGTTGGGCATTGAAACCGGCATCGATCTTGATCGGCTGATTGCCGCCGGCCAGCGCATAAGCGACGTGCTGGGCCGCGACAACGGGTCGCGGGTAGCGCGGGCACGTAGCGCGCAATAAGTCATACAGGTGTCACACAGGTGTGGGTGAAGTGTTACCTCCCCCACATTTCACAGCAAAAAATCGGGTAACAGGGAAACAAATCGACAGAATTTCAGGCCAAAGGTTTTCGACGAAAACCGCTAAGCGCTTGATTTTAAAGGATTTGGAAAAGTTGGCACGCACCCTGCTATATCTTTGGTACAAGAACAAAAAAATGTGACACCCAATAAAAACAACAGGTAACGGCTCTGACATAACAAGAACAACACGGCAGAGGCGTAGCAAGCAGATCTTTTTGAAGTCGACACGCTTTTCAGGGGTACGCCCCGCGGTCTGGCACAGAACAATAAAACTACCTCCAGGTAGCAGCAGCCAGGTTCGGATCAGCAATGATGAAGGCAGGTCAGCGCTCAAAAAAATACGTTTGCTCTTGACCCCGCATGGGGGTCGCCCGCAACACCAGGACAGGCTGCCAAAAACAACAACAGGCCAGTCCCAATAATAAAAAAAGAGCAGGCAACAACGCTTTGAGGGGAGCTTCGGCTCCCCTCAGTGCTTCCTGCCCTCTTCCTCCTCCTGCTTTTCCTCGTCTTGCGCTTCCACCTTCTCTACCAGCAACGGCATCGTGCCCAGCACCAGCAGGGCCAGTACCGTACTGATCAGCGCCGTGGCTTCGCGGCCCATGCCAGCTGCCGTGCCGATGGCGGCGGTCATCCATAACCCGGCAGCGGTAGTCAGGCCTTTCACGTGGCTGGTGTCCTTGCCGTTACCCTTGAGTATGGTGCCCGCACCGAGAAAGCCGATGCCGGCGACAATACCCTGGATAACCCGGCTTAGCGCCTGTTCGTCGGCGCCGGCCATGCTGGGGGCCAGCACGAACAGCGCGGCGCCCAGCGAGACCAGCATGTGCGTGCGCACGCCGGCGGACTTGCCTTTGTGTTCGCGCTCAAAGCCCAGCACGGCACCGAGTACGGCTGCCATCAACAGGCGTACAACAACCTTGATGACCTCGCGCAGGTCTGTGATATCGGCGAATTCGGCCTGGATTGTTTGCCAGATGAGGTCCATTGCCTTGTTCCCTTGCTGGGGATTGTGTTGGCAGGTCAGGCCTCTTCGCGGGTAAACCCGCTCCTACAGGGATTGCATAAGGCTTGTAGGAGCGGGTTTACCCGCGAAGAGGCCGGCCCTGCCCTCTACAAAAACTGACCTCCACACACAACACAAGTGCCGCCCAGCCCGCCGATTGCAGCAACCCGCCCCTCGCTGCGGTCCACCCTGTACCACCTCTGGAGGATCACACCATGCCTGTTGAAATCGACGAAACCACCCGCCGCTGCACCTTGATCGGCGAAGACCTGCGCATCGAGGGCGATGGCCCGGATATCGAAATCATCACTGACGAACAGCTGCGCATGTCCGTGGCGCTGCTCGCCGGCCAACGCGTGCCGATTACAGAGGCCGAAGCCGATGCACTGACCGTGGCAGGTGCGGTCGATAGCCGCAGGCACCTGAAGGCCAGCGCGCCAGGCTCGGTAATCTGAGGCCTGGCGGGGTCAGGCGGCAAATCTGATATGGTTTTTATCGTAAAATCTGAACCTGTGCTGATAACAGCTTCGGCGCCATAGTGCTCATGCCTGATCGAGGCCTGATGAGCACCGAGCCATGAACGATAAAATTCTTTTTACAGAGATCGCCACCGCCCCAGCCAGCCCCCAACCGCGACGCATCGACAGCGGCATCCACACCCGCAGCTTTACCGGGCTGTTCCGTAACCTGCGCATCGGCTTTGCCGGCGCCCTGTTCGTGCTGTTCTTCGGCACCGCCTGGCTGAACTGGAACGGTCGCCAGGCCGTGCTGTGGGACCTGGCCAACAGCAAATTCCACATCTTCGGTGCCACCTTCTGGCCGCAGGACTTCATCCTGCTGTCGGCGCTGCTGATCATCTGCGCCTTTGGTCTGTTCGCCATCACCGTTTACGCCGGCCGTGTGTGGTGCGGCTACAGCTGCCCGCAAAGTACCTGGACCTGGCTGTTCATGTGGTGCGAGAAGGTGACCGAGGGTGACCGCAACCAGCGCATCAAGCTGGCCGCCGCGCCCTGGAGCCTGACCAAACTGGCGCGCCGCACGCTCAAGCACAGCTTGTGGGTCATCATCGGCGTGCTGACCGGGTTGACCTTCGTCGGCTACTTCACCCCGATCCGGCCACTGGCGGCAGAGCTGTTCACCTTGCAACTGGGCGGCGTGGCGCTGTTCTGGGTGCTGTTCTTCACCGCTGCCACCTACATCAATGCCGGCCTGCTGCGCGAAGCAGTGTGCCTGCACATGTGCCCCTATGCGCGCTTCCAGAGTGTGATGTTCGACAAAGACACCCTGGCCGTCGCCTATGACCCGCGCCGTGGTGAAACCCGTGGCCCGCGCAAGAAAGGCAGCGACGTTCACGCCCAGGGCCTGGGCGACTGCATCGACTGCACCCTGTGCGTGCAGGTGTGCCCTACCGGCATCGACATTCGCGACGGCCTGCAAATGGCCTGTATCGGTTGCGCTGCATGCATCGACGCCTGTGACGGGGTCATGGACAAAATGGGCTATGCCCGCGGCCTGATCGGCTACAAGTCCGAACACAGCCTGCAAGGCGGCACCACCCACTGGCTACGCCCGCGCCTGCTGGGTTATGCCGTAGCACTGGTCGTCATGATCGCGGCGCTGGGAGTGGCCCTGCAGCTGCGCCCGATGGTGTCGATGGATGTGATCAAGGACCGCGGCCTGTTCCGCGAAAATGCCTTGGGCCAGATCGAGAACATCTACCTGCTCAAGATCATCAACAAGACCGAACGCACCCAGGACTACCAACTGCGCCTGCTGGATGCCGAAGGTTTCACCTTGCAGGGCAACACCACACTGGTCATCCCCGCAGGCGAAATGACCGAACTGCCAGTGTCGGTGGCGATGCTCGCCGAGCGCCCGACCAGCAGCTCGCAAACCCTGAGCTTCGAAATCAGCGAGCTTGCCGACCCCGCCATTCGCAGCGTGGCCCACAGCCGCTTCGTCGCACCGATGAACCGTTGATCCCTTACACTGACACCACCTTGCCTGCCAGGCTTTGACAGAAGGCCAGAATGAAACGCTACGAACGCTTCGCCGACGACATTGCCGAACTGATCCGCTCCGGGGTGCTGGGCCCCGGCCAGCGCGTGCCTTCGGTGCGCTACGCCAGCCAGACCCACGGGGTGAGCCCATCCACGGTGTTCCAGGCCTACTACCTGCTGGAGCGGCGCGGGCTGATCCGTGCCCGGCCGCGCTCGGGGTATTTTGTCAACGCCCATGCCCCGCGCCAGTTCAGCGAGCCGCAGGCGCTGCAGCCGGTCAGCGAGTCGACCGACGTCGACGTCAGCGCACTGGTGTTCTCGATCCTCGACTCGATGAAGGACCCCAACACCGTACCGTTCGGTTCAGCCTTCCCCAGCCCCGAACTGTTCCCGCTGCAACGGCTGTCACGCTCGCTGGCCAGCGCCAGCCGCAGCATGGACCCGCGCATGGTGGTAACTGACCTGTCGCCCGGCAATCCGCAGCTACGCCGGCAGATTGCCCTGCGCTACATGGTCGGCGGCCTGATGCTGCCAATGGAAGAACTGCTGATCACCAACGGTGCCCTGGAGGCGCTGAACCTGTGCCTGCAGGCGGTAACCCAGCCCGGTGACCTGGTAGCCATCGAGGCCCCGGCCTTCTATGCCTGCCTGCAGGTGCTAGAGCGCCTTAAGCTGAAGGCGGTGGAGATCCCGGTGCACCCGCGGGAGGGCATGGACCTGAGCGTACTGGCTCAGACGCTGGAAAAACACCCGGTAAAAGCCGTGTGGTGCATGACCAACTTCCAGAACCCGGTGGGCGCGAGCATGCCCGAGGCGAAAAAGCAGGCCCTGGTGGAGTTGCTCGCCCGCCATCAAGTGCCGCTGATTGAAGATGACGTGTATGCCGAGCTGTACTACTCGCAGCAGGCGCCCAAGCCAGCCAAGGCCTTCGATACCCAAGGCCTGGTGATGCACTGCGGCTCGTTCGCCAAGAGCCTGGCACCGGGCTACCGCATCGGCTGGGTGGCGGCCGGGCGGTTTGCGCAGAAAATCGAGCGGCTGAAACTGATGACCTCGCTGTGCGCCTCGATGCCGGCCCAGGCGGCCATCGCCGACTACCTGCAGCACGGTGGCTACGACCGCCACCTGCGCAAGTTGCGCTACGCCCTGGAAGGCCAGCAGGCCAACATGCTGGCGGCCATTGCCCGCCACTTTCCGGCGCAGACACGGGTCAGCCAACCCTCGGGGGGTTACTTCCTGTGGCTGGAGCTGCCCGAGCAGATGGACGCCCTCAAGCTGTTCCACATGGCCCTGGCGCAAGGCATCAGCATCGCCCCCGGGCCGATCTTCTCGCCCACCCGACGCTTCGGCAACTGCATCCGCCTGAACTACGGCAGCCCCTGGCATGAGGGTGCTGAACGGGCCATGGAAACCCTGGCGCGGATAGTTCGATCTTTCTGAGTAAAGATTGCCCGGCGCCAGCTATATTTGTCGGGCCTGCAGCTCGGAAAGCCAACATGCCACCTGATGACGCACCCGTTTGCATAAAACAACTACAAGAAAAGCTGCTTGAACTGGAGGCGCAGAATAGCGCTCTGCGCCTCAAGGCGGCCTGCTACGACGTCATGGCTGCCAATATGCACGAAGGCATCTGCGTACTCGAACTGCTCGAAAACAATGCCGGCGAGCTGCACGACTACCGCTACATCATGGCCAATGACAACTGTCTGAAGCACACCGCCTGCACCAAGCAACTGGGCCAGACCGCTCGCCAAACCATTCCTGACGAAGTCGACAGCTGGCTACCGCGCTTTGCCCAGGTCGCCCGCTCCGGCCAATCGTTGCAATTCGAAGAACGCCTTGCTGTGAGCGACCGCTGGCTCAGCCTGTCGGTGCACCGCCTTGAGCCCGCCAGCGACATGCGTGTGGCGGTGATCTTTACCGGGGTGCCGGGTGAGCAAGTGACCCTCGACAGGCTGCAAGCGCTCAATCAGGAGCTGGAAGCCAGAGTTGGCAAGGAACAGGCCAGCAACAAACTGCTTGGCGAACTGGTCGACAACAGCGTGACCAACGTGTTCGCTGCCGACCGCAACTTCAGGTTGTTGGCGATCAACCGCACCGCTCAGGAGACCTTCAAGCGCCATCGCGGCTTCGTGCCCAAGGTGGGAGACTATATTCCGCAATTTCTGTCGCGCCAGCCAGACATCATGAGCCAACTCGAGCCAGTATGGCCTCGCGTGCTCGCGGGTGAGGCGTTCGTCGACACTATAGCCTTGGGCCTTGAAGGCGACTTGCGCCATTACGAGATCCGCTACAGCCCGTTGCGTGACGTCCAGCACCGAATCCAGGGTGGCTACCTGTTTGCTTACGATGTCACGGAGCGTGTCGCCGAACAGGAGCGCCTGCGCGAAATCGAAGAGTCCTTGCGCCAGTCACAGAAAATGGAAGCGGTTGGCCAGCTGACCAGTGGTATTTCACACGATTTCAACAACCTGTTGGGCAGCATCCTGGCGGCGCTGGAAATGTCTGCCCAGCGCCAGGCCGAGCAACGCTACCCGGACGCTGCCCGGCTGATTGGCATGGCCCGCCAAGAAGCCCAGCGGGCAGCCTCGCTGGTGCAACGCCTGTTGGCATTCTCTCGCCAGCAGACCCTGATGCCGCAGACGGTGGATGTGCAGCAGCTGGTAGCCGGCATGCATGAACTGATCAGGAGTTCGCTGCATCCGGGAATCGACTTCATAGACAGGACACAGGCCGGCCAATGGCTGATACAAATCGACCCGCCGCAGCTGGAAAGCGGCCTGCTCAACCTGTGCATCAATGCTCGCGACGCCATGCCAGCGGGTGGCACCCTGTGCATTCGCAGCGCCAACAAAGCGTTGGGCCTGGAGCAAGCGCGCACCCTGGATTTGCCGGCAGGCGACTACGTGCTCATCAGCGTCAGTGACAGTGGCATGGGCATGCCCGGCAACGTGCTGCAGCGAGCGATAGAGCCGTTCTACACCACCAAACCGTTGGGCCAGGGCTCGGGGCTGGGGTTATCGATCGTGTATGGCTTCATCCGTCAGTCCGGCGGGCAACTGCACATCAACAGTGTGCCAGGGCAAGGGACCTGTATCGATATCTACCTGCCAAAGGGTGAGGCAACCAGCCTTCCCCACCTTTTGACCTGAGTACCCTGAGCGACAGGGTCGCGAAAATGCTGACGCAGTTTCGATAACGGAGTGGAGTGCGATGGATGGCCAGTCATTTCATACAGAGCCCGGTTGAACAAGAACAAAGCCTGCACGATCGCATCGCCCGGCTCGAGCAGCAAAACAGCCAGCTGCAACTCCAACTGCGCGAGATGGATCAACGCGTGAAGCAGGCCGAACGTTACCGGTTCCTGTTCGAAAACATGGAAGAAGGCTTCTGCATCATCCAGTTCATCGATGGCCCCATGGGGCCATTGAGTGACTACATCCACCTGGTAGCCAACTCCGCGTACTGCCGCCATGCAGGACTGCTCAATGTGGTAGGGCGGACCTTGCGTGAAGTGCTCCCGGACGAAGCGCATGTGTGGCTGGGTTACTTTGGCACCGTTGAGCGTACCGGTGCCCCCCTGTACTTCGAGCACGAACTGCTCGCCACCGACCGGTGCCTGGGATTAGCGGCGATTCGCATCGAACCGGCTGAAGACCATCTGGTGGCAGTGATCTTCCGTGACGTAACGGCGCGTAAACGGGCCGAGAACGCACTGCGCACCCTGAACGAAGAACTCGAAGAACGTGTGAAGCAGGCCGTGGCCAAGAGCCAGGACGCCGAAGCAGCACTGCACCAGGCGCAAAAGATAGAAGCCGTTGGCCAGTTGACGGGTGGCCTTGCCCACGACTTCAACAACTTGCTTGGTGGCATTCTCGGTGCGCTCGATCTGGCCAGGCTCAGACTGGATGATGAACAGCAACAGGCCACAATTTCCCCGCTGCTGGAGAGCGCCCATGGCGCTGCGCAACGGGCCGCCGCGCTGATCCATCGCTTGCTGGCTTTCTCTCGGCAGCAGACCTTGCAGCCGTGCCCAACGGATGTTGCCGAGCTGGTCAGTAGCATGCTGGAACTCATCGCCCGCAGTATCGGCCCTCACATCACAGTTGATTACCACGGCAATGCGGCTGCCTGGGTAGTGCGCGTCGACCCACCGCAGCTAGAAAGCGCGCTGCTTAACCTGTGTATCAACGCGCGCGACGCGATGCCTGGCGGCGGGCGGATCCGCATCGTGCTGGACAACGTGGTACTCCCCGTAGAAGTTGCGCAGCCACTGCAACTGGAACCAGGCGAATACCTTTGCCTGAGTGTCGAGGACGACGGTCGCGGCATGAGCGGCGATATTCGGGCGCGTGCCGTCGACCCGTTTTTCACCACCAAACCGCTGGGGCGTGGCACCGGGCTGGGTCTGTCGATGGTTTACGGCTTCGTCCGCCAGTCCGGGGGGCAACTGCGTATCGAGTCGGTGCTGGGTGAAGGCACCCAGGTAAGCCTGTTGCTACCGCGGCACCATGCCCGCCCTGCCCCTCGACGCGTTGAGGCGCCGGGCCTACCGGCGCCACTGCCTGCACAGGGCATGCGTGACATCGTTGTGGTTGAAGACGAAAGTGCAATGCGCATGGTCATTGCAGAAGCGATGCATGACCTTGGCCATGAGGCCAGGGTGTTCGAGGACGGGCCGGGCGCACTCGCCCGGCTGGCAGGCTGCCCGCAGCCCGACTTGCTGATCAGCGACGTCGGGTTGCCGGGCGGGCTCAACGGGCGGCAGTTGGCCGACAGGTTACGTGTGACTTACCCTGGCCTGAAGGTCTTGTTTGTCACCGGCTACGATGAGCACGCGGTACTTGCCGATGGCACCTTGGATGAAGGCATGAGCGTACTGACCAAGCCGTTTACCTTGCCGGCACTGATTCAGCGCGTCAGCGAGATGCTTGAAAAGTGAAGCGGCAGGCGCCTAGGTTTGAAAACCTAGCGCCCGCCACTCAGGTCGATGAAACTGCCGGTCGAATAGGAGGCTTTGTCCGAGAGCAGCCAGAGAATGGCTTCGGCTACTTCTTCGGGGCGCCCGCCACGGCCCATGGGCAAGCCGGGCTCGAGCTTGCTGACGCGGTCGGGGTCGCCGGACAGGGCATGAAAGCCGGTATGGATGTAGCCTGGGCGTACGCCATTGACCCGCACGCCCTCGCCTGCCACTTCTTTGGCAAGGCCGATGGTGAAGGTATCGAGCGCGCCCTTGGAGGCGGCGTAGTCGACATATTCGTTGGGCGAGCCGAGGCGTGCAGCCATCGATGAGACGTTGACGATGGCCCCGCCCTGCCCGCCATGCCGATGAGCCATGCGTAGCAGGGCGTGTTTGGCGCAGAGCATGGGGCCGACGACGTTGGTCTTCATGATCTTCAGCAGGCGGAACTCGGACATGGCCTCGACACAGCTTTGCTGGCCGATGGTGCCGGCATTGTTGACCAGTGCGGTGACCGGGCCGAGTTCTTCGTCAATGCGCTGGAACAGTTGGATGATTTCATCTTCGACACTGGCGTCGGCGCGTACGGCGATGGCCTCGGCACCAAGGTCGCGGACCTGGCTGAGGACGGCTTCGGCGGCCTGGTCGTCGGCGTGGTAGTTAATGCAGATGCGATAGCCCTGGCGGGCGGCCAGCAGCGCTGTGGCGGCGCCGATGCCCCGGGTGCCGCCGGTGATGACGATGACGTTCTCCATGAATGTGCCATTCGTTTTGGGAAGGGAATATCGACAATAGGCGATATGGTGCTGTATTGGAATGACGAAGATCAGCCCAGCCCTCATCTGCTGTTGATCTGGCTATTGATCTTGATCTTGATCTTGATCTTGATCTTGATCTTGATCTTGATCTTGATCTTGATCTTGATCTTGATCTTGATCTTGATCTTGATCTTGAT